>NZ_CP048222.1:0-600000 GCF_010119975.1 Rhodocytophaga rosea | reverse complement strand
TAACGATAGGCAGCAGTACGAATCTGGCGTATCACTTGAACATTCCGGTGAAAAATGCACTCACAGAAATGACCAGTAGCGGACAACAGCGGCCTTTGCCAGCAGAGAAATATTATGTGCCCGGTAGTATTCTGCGGATGAATTTTGATGCGGCCCATCCGGCTATGTGGGGCATGCCGACTGAAGGCGATGTATACTTTGATGCAAGCCCGGTGTTTAAACTGGCTCCCGATGCTGCCGCCAAAGGAACGGTAAAACCTCTGGCGTGGTTTGCGACCAGCAGTCCCTTGCGGAGCGGATGGGCCTGGGGACAAGCCTATTTACAGGATGGTGTAGCTGCTTTCGAGGCTTCTGTCGGTTCGGGTAAACTCTACGCTTTCGGCCCAGAAATCACTTTCCGGGGACAATCGCATGGTACATTCAAGTTGCTGTTTAACCAGCTCTATTCCACTAGTTCTCCACAATAAATGCTGAGCATACAGCAACATATTCGCTATATGTTGTTGTATGCTCAATTGCAGATTCAAAACTTGGTACTAACCTGGGTAGGCGCTTCATCAGGAAAGGGTAGAAAATGTTCCTGGTATTTTCCCTTAGAAAGTGCGTTATTAAAATCTTTGCTTATTCTTTCAATGAGTCTACGGCAGGTATCTGAAAATTCCTGGCTGTAATGCGTATTAAACGTAAGGGTACGTTTGGTTTTTAAATATTCTATTCCAAACCATGTACTGTCTATCCGGACTTTGTAACTGAGCACAGTTTCGTAGTCCTTTTCTTTAACAATCACCGAATCTGTTGCTGAAGCGGAAGGAGTATATCTGGTTGTAACAAAATTTATAAACTCCAGAACAAGTGATTCTTTTACTGGAAACAGTGTATAATTGATATAATTCTTATCTGCAAAATTGAGTTTACCCTGCCAGGGAATAGCGATTATATTCTCTTTTAAACTGAGCTTCCCGGGGGGTTCCATTCAAAAAACTGATGAAAGGAGTGCACATTCAGTATTTCTATGCTTTGCAGGTGCAATGGGGTACGGTTAAACGGAACAATAGAGAGTTGGTCCGTTGTATAATCGAAGACTGCCAACCCGGAATAATAACTGCCTTCTTTGCGTACATCAGATTTTGAAGCCCTGAAAACAACTTGTTTATATTTTTCTGAAAAGCCGATGGCTATTTCATGCCCCACATTGATTTCGTATAGTACCCGCCAGCCTTGTGTTTCCCACAGGCGCTGCCGGTTAAATTGCCAGTATTGAAGCGTTTTGGTATTCAACACAGTAAACCGGTTAATCAATAAATATTTACCGCCAGTTAACACCAGTGAACTATTGAGTTGGTTGTCGTTTTGAGGTTGCCAGGTATTATGCTCCTTTGTTGGCATACCCATGTTTCTATCAAGCCATTGTATGGAGGAAAATTCACTATCCTGATGGGAGAGCCTGGTTATTTTTACCTGCTTATCTTCCTCTGTAATCAGGAATATTTGCTGACTGCCAGCCAGTAAAGCTGGTTTCGCCGCATCATTTAATATATATACCTGCCACAGATAATTATATTCACTGCCTTTTTGCAGGGCAGAAGGGAATTTTACTTTTTTCCCCTTATAATATATTTCGTACTTTATCAGATAACTGCTGGTGGTATATTTCCTGCCTCCTATAGAACCACTTTTCCGTTCGGTTTCTGTAATCTGGCGTATAGTAAAATTCCCATAAGGCGTATTTTTAACCTCTTCCGATGAAATGGCTTTACAACCCGTGAATGAAAAGAAGCTTAATATACTCATCGTGAATAGCTCGATTAATAACCTGGGTTTCACCTATCGTAGCTGAAGATTATGGGTGGAAAAATTTGGAATGCAGAAGTTACAAGAATACACCATTAATTTTCTGATCTGTTAATGATTGAAAGGAGAAGTCAAACAAATGAGTTCTCCTTTTCCTTAACTATGAATCAATACTTTCAGATTTAATGCATGTCTGCGTAGGTCTTATTCAGTACCAGATTAGCTACCACAAGCTGGTTGTTTTCATTTACAATATAGACGATAAATGGCTTTTTACCTTCGGCACTAGTCAGGTTCAGATAGAACGCAAAACCTTTACTGCCAAAACTGTCTGTAGTCATTGTGATGGTGCTGGAGGCATCTATGCCTGTGCTGCCTACAAAATAGGGTAGCATTTGTTCAGCAAATACTTTTTCTACTTTCTCTTTGCCGAGGTAATCCATAAAATTAGCGCTGAACTTCCGCATCACAGAGGTAAGATCACCTGACCTGAGTCTTTCTACGGCCCAGTTGGCCATCTGGTGATAAGAGGCCGAAGCCTGCTGCATATCCATGTATTCACTTACCGGTGCTTCCGAATGGTCTGTTTGTTGTAATACCTGCGCGTTTTGCTGCATAGATTTTTGTTTAGCGCCTACCTGCTGGGCAAGTTCCTTATATTCTTCCAGCGTTTGCATTACTTGCCTGGTCCATGTTTCGAGTTGATTTGCTTTCTGATTGCTGGTATAGCCGGTATCTTGTAACAGTTGTTTGGCTTCTGGTATTTCCTGGTCGAAGTTTTCGCCGAGAACATAAGCCGTAATCACATAGGCAGCTAGATCGGCTTCATTATCGAGTCCGTAGCCGATTGCCTTTTGCAACACGGTATGAATCGTTTTTTTCATCTCTGCCACTGGTGTAGCTTTGGAGTCAGGGAAAGATTCGTGTAAAAAGTCAACAAGTCTTGATTTGAAAGAATCAGTAAGTAACATAGGATTTGAAATTGTTTTGTTGTTGGGTGATTGATTTGCTTTTTGTGCCAACAATGGCGATACAGTAAAAAATATAAAAAGGAGAATAATGGCTGATGTTTTCATGAATAAGTTGGTGTTGATGGGTAGTCTCTAAATTTTTCGGCAAAAAAAATATTTGTGTTTTTCTGTTTTGCTTGTCACAAAGGTAAAGGAGACACTGGCCTGAAAGCTATTTTTTAGGGTATACCGGGAGTTAACAGGAAGCTGATTTCAGGTAAACAAATGGTAAACAAGGGCTGAAAACAGGATAATTGCCTGCTGTTATTTAATTATAGAGGGAATGGTATTATTTTTTCTTTAGCCTTGCTTATACAAGATATTCCATTCCGAAAAAGAAGATGGCTTTATGGTTGAAATAACATTGCCTGTTTGGGCAGCGATTCCGTATACACATTTATGTACAATTAATAATTTCTGCTAAATCTTATAATATGCTCCCTGTATGGTTACAAGCTGGATTATATGGCTTACTGGCTGGTTCAGCTTTGCTGATTGGGGCGGCCATCGGCTATTTTGCCAGTATTCCCGACCGGGTAGTAGCAGGCATTATGGCTTTTGGAAGTGGTGTATTGATCTCGGCGCTCAGTTTTGAACTCGTAGAGGAAGCTTACCGGCAAGGTGGCTCGCAGGCAACGGCGATAGGTTTTTTTGCAGGTGCTATTATTTACTCAATAGCTAACTGGTTACTCACCCATAAAGGAGCCAAGCACCGGAAACGGTCTAATAATTTACAGCCTTCTGAAAAAGAAGTGAATGGTAGTGGGATGGCGTTGGCCATGGGTGCACTGGTAGATGGAATACCCGAATCTATTGTGATAGGCGTAAGTATGATTGCCGGTGGTGCGGTAAGCATGGTAACAGTGATCGCTATTTTTCTTTCCAACTTACCGGAGGGCTTATCCAGTGCAGCAGGCATGAAACAATCTGGCCGGTCGAAGCAATATATCTTTGGGGTATGGGGAACGATAGCCTTTATTTCTGCACTAGCTTCACTCATGGGGTGTTCAGTGTTTAGTCATTTTTCTCCGGGCGTCATTGCCGCCACTACTGCTATTGCAGCCGGTGCGGTTCTCTCTATGCTGGCTGATACCATGATTCCGGAGGCGTTCGAAAAAGTTCATAATTTTACCGGATTGATTATGGTAAGCGGATTTATGGTGGCTTATCTGCTGAGTAAAATGGAAACACATACTGGCGTAGCCGCTGCTATGCATAGCCTACACCAGCTTTTCTTTCCGGCTTTATAATTCATTCAGATACTTATTAGAATTCAACATCTTCCCCTGATGAATAGATTTGTATAACTGAGTATCTGTAGTCCTATGATAACAACCACCAACGATCAACCAACAACAAATTAAAAGTTCTTGTATTTAATGAACAGAAAATAGTAATTTTAGAAGACCTAAACTCTCCTGAAATTTATTTATTGTATGCTCAAATCATCTATACTTTTCATTTCATTCTTCCTTTTCAGCACCTGGTGGTTTTTTCAGGATAAGCATGTTGCGATAAAAACATTTGCTGATGAAACCACTTTCAAGATAGTACAGGATGAAAAATCTGGTACCATCAGCGTTTTCAGGGATGGTTCCAGCGAGCCGGTTCTTACTCAGAATGCCAGGCCAGATTTCCGGCCATACCTGCATCCTATCATCCCGCCAGATGGAAAAGGTGTGCTGACCGAATACAGCCCAGGGCATCATAAACACCAGACTGGCTTGTACTGGGGATTTACCAGGGTAAATGGCCGCGATTATTTTCATCATCCGGAAGACGATTACTGGAAACGGGTTTCTGCCAGGGTTATTCAGGCAAATGGCCCTCAGGTGAAGTGGCAAACAGTCTATAATCTGCTTGATTCTACCGGCGCTGCCGTACTTACTGAAACTCAAACCTGGACTCTTCGGGAGAAGAATAAAAAATACTTACTGGAACTGGAATGGAAAGGCAAGGCACAAACCGATGTAACCATTGGCAAATATGATTATGGTGGTCTGTTCCTGCGGATGCCCTGGAAGGAAGGGATTAAAGGAGAAGTAATAAATGCCGCCAGACAGAAGAATGAAAAAGCCGAAGGACAGCCAGCCATGTGGGTAGATGTAGGTATGCAGGTAGAAGGCCGAAACGACCTGGCACATATTGCTATTTTCGATCATCCGCATAATAAAGCCTATCCGCAGCTCTGGCGGGTAGATGGCCAGTTGGGCATTGGTCCGGCAAGGGCTCGTAAGGGCGACTGGTATATTAAAAAAGGAGAAACAGAAATTATCAGGCATCAATTGGTCATTTATACTGGTGAGTTAAATGATGTGGAAATGACTAAAACCTGGGGAGAGTTCACCGGTGACCAGTCGATGTATTCAACAACTGCTTTGTGGGGAATTGCCCAGCGGGAGGGAAGGGAGGCCAAGTTTCTCACCCCTGAAGAAGCGGTAAAATCTATGACCCTGAAAGAAGGATTTAAAGTAAATGTGTGGGCTTCCGAACCGATGATGACACAACCTATGGCTTTCTGCTGGGATGACCGGGGAAGATTGTGGATTGCAGAAAACAAGGATTATGAATCCCGTGGGCATGGTTTTTCTAATGCTGGCAACAGCCGTATACTCATTCTGGAAGATACCAACGGAGACGGCGTGGCTGATAGCCGCAAGGTGTTTATGGAAGGAATCGCTTTCCCGGCTGCTATTGCCGTAGGTTTTGACGGCGTATTTGTAGGTGCTCCGCCAAACTTACTCTTCGTACCCGACCGCAATGCCGACGATAAAGCCGATATGGAAGATATTGAAGTACGATTGACTGGCTGGGGAATCCGTGACCGGCATGAAACCTTAAACAGCTTGCATTGGGGACCCGATGGATGGCTATATGGATGCCAGGGATTTGCTACTCCTTCTAAAGTAAGAAAGCCGGAATGCAAAGGCCGTTTATACCGGCATAAAGATCCATTTCCGGAAGATATTCTGAAAGGAGAAGGGGTAGACATTAACGGAGGTATCTGGCGGTATCATCCTACTAAAGATAAGTTTGAAGTAGTCGCACATGGATTCAGTAATCCATGGGGAATAGATTATGATGCCAAGGGACAACTCTTTATCAGCGCCTGTGTTATTCCGCATCTCTGGCATGTGGTGCCCGGTGGTATTTATCACCGGCAGGGTGGGCAGCATTTTAATCCATATGTATACAGCGATATCCGCACCATTACCGACCATAGCCACCGTTCGGCGCATGGGGGAGCCAGGATTTACCAGTCAGATGCTTTTCCTGCCGAACACAAAGGACGGATGTTTATGGCCAATATTCACGAACATGCCGTATTATCAGATATTCTTGAGCCTAGAGGCTCTGGTTTCAGAGGCCGTCATGCCGACGATTTTCTGATGGCCAATAATGCCCAGTGGGTAGGATTCAGTATGGAAATAGGTCCGGATGGCGGCTTATATGCCCTAGACTGGCATGATGCAGATATTTGTGGGCAGGAAGTGTTAAATTCAGAAACAGGCCGCATTTTCCGGATTGTGCCTGCTCAATCTCTTGCCCAGAACTGGAAAGGCCGCTATTCTGACCTCACCAAAATGGCCGATAAGCAATTGGTAGAATTGCAGACAAACGCCAGTGACTGGCACGCCAGAAGGGCAAGAGTGATTTTGCAAAACCGTGCCACCAAAGGTAAACTGCATAAGAAAACACATGAGCAATTACGGACTATTTATACTCAAAACGCCAACCCGGATTATCGCTTGCGGGCGATGTGGGCTTTGCATGTAACAGGTGGATTTAGTAATAAGCAGCTACTGGAAGCTTTAAATGATTCCAATGAATACGTTCGGGCGTGGGCCATTCAATTGCTGTGTGAAGACAGAAATCCTCCGGCTGAAGCACTGGCTAAGTTTACCGACATGTCTGCCAAAGATGCTTCTCCGGTGGTGCGGTTATATCTGGCTTCTGCCATGCAACGGGTAGATAAAAATACTGGCTGGAAATTAGCCGCTGAACTTATCAAACATGCAGAAGATACCAGCGACCATAATTTGCCTAAAATGATCTGGTTTGGCACCGAACCCTTGGTAGTTGAAAATCCGGCTAAAGCTCTGGAAATGAGTGCACAAAGCAAAATACCTATGCTTACCCAGTATATTGCCCGCCGGACCGTAGATGCCAATGCTGTAGAAACACTGCTTACAGCGATTGGAAAAACTTCCAATAATCAGATACAGTTGCTGGAAGGCATGTTACAAGCCCTGGAAGGCCAGACTGACCTGACGCCACCAGCCAACTGGAAAACTGTATATGCACAATTGCAGCAATCAGGTGGAAAAGTAGCACAACTAGCTACAGAAGTTTCCCAGCAATTTGGCGATAGTGAGGCTGCCCAGCAATCATTAGCTTTACTAAAAGATAATACTTCACCTGCTGATAAACGGCGCAGTGCTTTACAGGCACTGGCAAGCAAACAACGGCCTGAACTCCTTCCTGAATTGAAAAATCTTATTACCGACGAAAACATCCGATTAGAAGCGATAAGGGCAGCAGCCAGTTATGATAATGAGGAACTGGGAAGATTGCTGATGAAACAATACAATACGTTTTCTCCCGAAGAAAAGGCAGAAGTAGTACAGACAATGGCATCCAGGCCCAGATATGGCTGGATGATCGCTAATGCCTTAAAAGACAAATCCATTCCCAAACGGGATGTTCCTGCCAGTGTAGCCAGGCAATTGCGTAGGGTAGTAGGAAGTGGGTTTGTGGAAATCTGGGGACCCATCGATGATATCCCTAACGATACCAAAGCTTACGATAAATACCGCAGTATGCTTACGGAAAATGCTCTGGCCAGTGCCAATACCAAAAAAGGAGCGTTGCTCTTTCAGCGTACCTGCGGCAGTTGCCATAAAATGTATGGAAAAGGCGGCAACATTGGCCCGGATCTGACGGGCTCCAATAGGGGAGATGTGGATTATATATTATTTAATGTGCTTGACCCCAGTGCAGAGATTCAGGATGATTACAAGCTCGTGGTAGTTACTACCCGGGATGGCCGCACCTATGCCGGAAATATCTCTGCCCAGAATGACAGGCAACTGGTACTTCGGGTCGTTGGTCAGGATGCCGTGGTTATAAATAAAGCCAATATTCAGTCTCAGGAAGTTACCCCGAATTCTATGATGCCGCAAGGTTTATTTGAAACTTTAACGAATGAAGAAGTAGTGGATCTGGTGGCGTATTTGCGTACGATGAAACAATAGATGAATAATTAGATCGCTTTATATTTTAAGAAATAAACACATAGTAAAGCTATTATGGGGAATAAAAACAAATCAAATGTCAATAAGACACAAAGATTATGATAAAGTATTCCTTCATTAGTTGAATGCAAACTACTCTTTGCTTAACTTTATAAGAGGCTTTTTAGCAAACAAAATAAATCATATTTAAACCAAAATTCATGCGTATTTACAGTATCACCAGTTTATTTTTTGTCCTAAGTATAGGATTTATTAGTCAGGTTCAGGCACAGGTAGGTGTTGGCACCAAACCATTAAAAGATGCAGAAGTCTATTTTGATGGCAGTGAAAAAATGCTTCATGAGAAATGGACTTACTGGAAAGGCCCCAGATTAGCCGCCAGTTTGCCTATCAAATGGAAAGTAGTAAAAGACCCGGCGGGTAATGGCACCGCGATGAATAGCAATGATCCTTCTGCCGCTGGTGGTAAATATGGAGCGGCAGATATTGTGACTAAAAAAGAATTCCGTGATTTTCGGGCGCATGTGGAGTTTTATATTACCAAAGCAGGTGGTAACAGTGGCGTATATTTACAGAACCGCTACGAAATTCAGGTGCTCGATGGAGATACTACTTCCCATGGCATGGCAGCTCTTATCAATGAAACGCCTTCTCCTTATCATGCGTACAATGGCGTGGGTAAATGGAATTCGTATGATATTGTGTTCAGAGCAGCTCGTTTTAAGGATGGAAAACTGGTGGAAAAGCCGATGGCTACTTTGTATTTTAATGGAAAAAAAGTGCATACCAATCATTCGATCAGCCAGGTATGGGGCGGGCCAAATTCCGGTATAGATGGCGGTAATGATGGTGGTAAGGGAATCACAGATAAACCGGGTGGTCTGAAATTACAGGCAGAAGGCCATGATGTCTTATACCGCAATATCTGGATTAAGGAACTGGATTTGAAAGAGCCTAATACGGATTTTTAGCAAAAAGATCGTCCACAGTCTACAGAAATAATAGAAATGTTGAATTACTAAAGGTCTGAATACTAATTATTCTGTAATGCAGTGATCCTATAAATCAGAAATTTTCTGTGGATTGTGGGCTTTAACCGATAACTAACAACTTCTATTTATGCTTGGCTTGTGTAATGAGAATAACTGAGGTTATAATAATACCCGAAGCCAGCAGCATAGCGCCTGAAATAGCTTCCCCTCCCCATGACCATCCCAGAAATATAGCGACCACCGGATTGACAAACGCATAGGTAGAAGCCAGGCTGGGCGAAACTTTTCCTAATAGCCAGCTATAGGCTGTAAATGCGACAAGCGAACCAAAAAAAGTAAGATAAGCCAGTGCTATCAAAGATTTGGCCGTTACGGCATCAAAGTGCAGGAGTTTCCATTCGCCCACTAATGTACCAGCTATTACCAGCATAACTCCACCAGCCAGCATCTGCATGGCTACGGTAAGAATAGAGGAGTCTGTGTTTACAGCTTTGGTGGCATACATCGAACCAATGGCCCAGGCAATAGCACTGACCATCACCATAATTACGCCGATTGGGTTGGTAACAGTGCTGCCAGAATGATTACCTGCACTGATTAAAATCATAATTCCTGCAAAACCAATCACCAGTCCCAGTACTTCTTTTATGGCTGGTTTGCCTTTGCCAAACAGCAACCAGGCAACCAGTACCAGCCAGAAAGGTTCGGTGGCTACCAGTATAGCTGCCATGCTGGAAGCAACAAACTTTAATGACCAGGCCATCAGGCCATTCCCCAGCAGCAATAGGAAAAAACCTGTAATGGCTGAGCTTCTCCAGTGAATAGGTTGGGGTGCAGAAGCACCCTTTGCTCTGGCCACTATATATAAGATGCTGCCCGAAACTAAAAAGCGAACACTTGCCATCAAGAGTGGCGGAATGGTTTCGCTGGCAAACCGGACACCCAGGTAAGTAGAGCCCCAGATGATATATACAGCAGCAAAAGCGGCAACCAGTTTAAGTAAAGAGTGTTTTGTAGCGGTAATGGTTTGCATGAATACTTTCCCAAAAATGATCCATACAAACGTAAGTAAACTTACCAGAAAAAGTTCATGAATAGAGTTTTGTTACAAATGAATCTTTGCAAAGTATTACTCTGGTAATAATTTCTGAATTCTTAAATTATAAGGCTTTAAAAGGCAGGGAGCAAATAAATTACACAGTAATCAGAAAATTACAAATGTTGCTTTGCTCTACGTTCCAATGGACAGGTACAAAAAATTAACACTGCAAAACTTGTAGCTTTGCAGTGTTAAGGAGTATTTGAAATCTTAGTTTCTTTTATTCAATTCGTCCCGGATTTTGGCAGCCCGTTCATAATCTTCTTTTTCCAGGGCTTCATCCAGCATGGCTTTCAGTTGCTCGTAGGGAATATCTTTGAGTTGTTCCATAGAAGATTTACGGCCGCCAGCTTTTTTGGGTTCTTCTTTTTTTACCAGTGGTTCTTCCTCTTCGTTGGCATCTGTAAGAACAATACCGGCTTCAGAAAGAATAGCCTCGAATGTATAAATCGGAACATTAAAGCGTAAACCGATCGCGATAGCATCCGAAGGTCTAGCATCTATTTCTACCTTTTTCATTCCATCGGTGCATACAATTTTGGCATAAAATACGCCTTCTTTCAGGTCAGAAATCACGATTTCCAGCACTGAAAACTTAAAACTGTTGGCGAAGGAACGAAAGAGATCGTGTGTCATAGGCCGGTTGGGCACAATCTTTTCTATTTCAATAGCGATGGCCTGTGCTTCAAACATGCCGATAATGATGGGCAACCTGCGGTTACCAGTTTCCTCTCCCAACACCAGGGCAAACGAACCCGATTGCGACTGGCTTGAAGAAAGGCCGAGAATTTCAAGTTTAATCTTGTTCACGTTAAAAAGTATGCTTTTTATTGAGAATTTCCAAGTATTCAGACACTTAAAAATTCGCAAATAGCGGTTAAATACCTGTTTATTACGATCCTTTCACTGCCTTTGTCAGCCGCGGCACGATATCAAAGGCATCGCCTACAATACCATAATCCGCTGCTTTGAAAAATGGGGCATCGGCATCTTTATTAATAGCTACGATTACCCTGGAGGAGTTAACGCCGGCCAGATGCTGGATAGCTCCTGAAATTCCCACTGCAATATACAAATTCGGACTGATCTTAATGCCTGTCTGGCCTACATGTTCGTGATGAGGCCGCCAGTCGAGGTCAGAAACGGGTTTGGAACAGGCCGTAGCAGCACCCAACGCTTTTGCCAGGTCTTCAATGATGCCCCAGTTCTCAGGTCCTTTTAAACCACGACCCCCAGAAACCACAATGTCTGCTTCAGGCAATAAAATATCTCCGCTAGCTTTTACGGTTTCTTTAATGGTAACGTTGAAATCTGAATCATTTAAAACCGGTGAGAAATTTTCGATACTTGCTTTTTTATCCGTCTCTGTAGGATTGAAGGCATTTTTCTTAATCGCAATGATCTTTTTGTCACCTTTCAGTTCAGTATATGCAAAGGCTTTCCCGGTATAAATACTGCGTTTTACGACAAAGCCGTTAGAGAAATCGGGCAGATCCACTACATTGGAAGCCAGACTAGCTTTCAGCCGGGCCGCTAACCGGGCCGCCACGGCATCGCCCAGAGAAGATTTAGCCAGAACCAGTACTTCTGCTTTTTCCTTTTCAACAGCCTGTGCCAGCACACTGGTATAAGCCTGGATAATGCCATCATTCAAGCGGCTATCTGCGGTGTGCAGTACCTTATCAGCACCTACACTGCCTAAGTTTTCCAGTTCTGCTGCAGAAATTTCGCCGAGTACAATAGCAGTAGTACTTGTGTTTTTTTGTTTTGCGATCTGGGCTGCATATCCTACGGCTTCTATCGAAGATTTTTTTACAGCTCCTTCTGCAATTTCAACAAATGCGAGTATAGACATAAGGTTTAAATTTAATGAGTCTTTAGTCTCTGGTCTTTTGTCTTTAGAAATTAGTAAAGTTTTTAACAGGTATATTCATTTTAACCGGCAACCTACTTGATCTGGTATGATCTTATACCCAACTATTGCTTCGGTTTGCGAAATAAATAGCGTGTAATAAAAATACTACGTCCCTGATCTGCTACGGCTCCTGTAGAAGTCTGGGTTAGTTCCCAGCCCTGGTTGCTAAGTTCATTGATTTTATTGGTGATCGCCTGGTCATTGTTGCGAATATTTTCAAAATTAATCCCACCTACGCTAAAGAAGTTTTCCAGCGGTATCTCCTGAATTTTGCCATCCTGCCCGGTAGTAATCATCCGTGAACGGCCTAATCCGGCTCCTACTAAAGATTCAATGGTAGTTACCTGCATGTATTCATACCGGACGATAGCTACCGGATTCTGAGCAAATGCCTGGACAATGGATAAAAATAGAAACGCAAGTATTAGAACAGGTCTCATATATTTTAAGCTTTTTTACTGATTTTTTTCTGTAGAATACAAATGAAGTTTATAACTTTTCTTACTGTCAAATAGTAATATAATCTTCGCCAAACCAAATCAATAACGACTACCTACCAGCGACTTCGCTACAGTACTTTTGCTTCGGTTCTGAGCAGGGTAATGAGTTTTTCTGCTTCTTCGGCCGGAATCATCTTGCAGGCTCCTTTAGGTGCAGGCAACTCATACTTACTCACTACAGATAAATCTTCGTGGCCTACCGGTTCTATTACTTTTAAAGGTTTTGTTTTAGCCGTCATAATCCCACGCATATTAGGTATTTTCCATTCGGCAATGGGTTCCTGGCAACCGGCTACCAAAGGCAGATTTACTTCCAGTACTTCTTTCCCACCTTCAATTTCACGGGCCAGAACAGCCTTATTTCCTTCAATATCTAATTTCATTACCGGAGACAGCGAAGGAATTCCCAGCATTTCACCTACCAGCCCATGTACCTGACCACTATTAAAATCGATGGATTCACGGCCCATCAGAATCAGATCATAACTGTTTTGTTTGGCAATGGCAGCTATCTGGGTGGCTACAAAATACGCATCAGTTGGTTCGGCATTCACCCGGAAGGCGTCATCAGCCCCAATGGCAAGGGCTTTGCGGATAGTGGGTTCTGTTTCTACAAGTCCTACATTGAGCACAGTAACTGTTCCACCTTTCGCTTCTTTCAGTTCGATGGCACGCGATAAGGCATAATCATCGTAAGGGCCGGTAATAAACTGTACGCCGGCTTTATTGAGTTTGGTATTGTTATCAGTAAATGAGATTTTTGTCGTCGTATCAGGCACATGCGAAATGCAAACTAATATTTTCATACGCAGGGAAGTATTTTTAAAAAGATAAAATTAATTTGGGGCGAAGTTACATAAACTTTGTACAATTGAAAATATGAATCAGTCAAGGCTGGAACAATTGTTTGAGTTTTTAAAGGAAGATCCTGACGATCCGTTTAACTGGTATGCATTGGCTACGGAATACCTGAAAAAAGACCCAAAGGAAGCTTTAAAATATTATGAAAAATTGCTGACAGATTACGAAAACTATGTGCCTACCTATTATCATGCAGCAAAAGTATACGCTGCTTTAGGTGAGCATGAGCAAGCTGAACATACGTTCCGGAAAGGCATACAAGTAAGCCTGCAGCAAGGCAACCGCAAAGCACAACAGGAACTGCAAAATGCCTATAATGAGTGGAAGGATGAGATGGAGTAAGATAATGTCTGAGATCAGGATTATGCAGATTTTAGGATTTACAGGATTTTGCTCTGAAATCTATCTTATCTGCGAAGCATGAAGTACTTAAAGAGTATAAAATATTAATAAATGATTTTTAATAATCCCGTAAATCTTTTAATCCTGGTTCCAGACCAAAATGCCTGACAAGAAAGTTGCTATTATTCAATCCAATTATATTCCCTGGAAAGGATATTTTGATATGATCAACTCAGTAGATGAGTTCATCATTTTAGATGAAGTACAATATACCCGAAGTGACTGGCGGAATAGAAATTTAATTAAAACCAAAGAGGGAGTAAAATGGCTGATTTTACCAGTTAAGGTAAAAAAAGAAAGATTTGAAACAAAGATTAATGAAGTTGTGGTTGCTGATAAAAATTGGGGAAAGGTTCATTGGGCAACCCTTACAAATAATTACAGAAAAGCTCCTTATTTTAAAGAATATAGCGGGATCTTTGAATCCCTATACTTACAGACAAATGAAGAGTTTCTAAGTTTAATAAATTTTACATTTATTTCTGCTATCCTTCCATTATTAGGTATTCAAACAAAAGTAAGCTGGTCTACAGCCTACACACTCTGCGGTAATAGAAATGAACGATTGGTTTATTTATGTCAGCAGGCAGGTGCCAAGGAATATTTGTCCGGCCCGGCCGCTAAAGGATATATAGATGAAAAAATGTTTAAAGAGGCTGGTATTTCAGTCTCATGGATGGATTATTCAGGTTACCCTGAATATAACCAGCTTTATCCTCCATTTGAGCATGGCGTTACTGTTCTGGATTTGATTTTTAATGAAGGTCCAAAGGCAAGTCAATTTATGAAATCCACCATCAAAGATGCCTTAAACTAAAATGTCTTAGTAATGCGTCATCTTCTAACATGAGTTTTACTGTTTATCAGCTCTATAAATTTTAGATTGAAACGACTATTTTTATGTAGCCCTTAACAAATCATACCCATAAAAAGCTTTGATGTATTTATATGAAAATTTCGGTAGTCACCACTCTATATTATTCACAAAGTTTTATTGATGAATTTTATGCCCGCATCTTAAAAAGTGTATTGGCTATCACTGCAGATTATGAAATTGTTTTTGTCAATGATGGCTCTCCGGATGATTCTTTGAGGAAAGTGCTTGCTTTACAGTCTCAGGACCCATACATAACCATTGTGGACCTTTCCAGGAATTTTGGTCATCATAAGGCCATGATGGCAGGTTTACATTATGCCGAAGGCGATTATATTTTTCTCATTGATAGCGATCTGGAAGAAGCCCCTGAATTGTTAAATGTTTTTTGCAAAGAACTAATCAGTAGCAGCGATATTGATGTAGTGTTTGGAATTCAGGAAAAGCGAAAAGGAGGTTTTTTCGAAAGAATGAGCGGTAGAGTATTTTACTATATATTTTCTATACTGGCTAGTATCGAATACCAGCAAAACAGTTTAACCGCCCGACTGATGACAAAACGCTATGTGGAAAATATAAAAAAATTCAATGAGAAAGAACTCGATATATGGGGTGTTTTTGTGCTGACAGGCTTTAACCAGAGAGGAATTCATGTGACCAAAGGCAGCAAAGGTTCCTCTACTTATACTCTTAGAAAAAAAATTAAACATGCGGTAGATTCTATTACTTCCCTGAGCAGCCGGCCTCTGTATCTAATATTTGTATTTGGCTTTTTTATTATTTGCCTCTCTTTTCTGGAAGTAGCGTACATTGTGTATAGAAAACTTCATTTAGAAATAGATATAGAAGGATGGGCCAGTATTATTGCATCCATATGGTTAGTAGGAGGCATTATTATATTTATTCTGGGTGTGATCGGGATATATCTTTCCAAGATATTTTCGGAGATTAAAAATAGACCCCTAACTGTGATCAAAGAAATTTATAAGAAGCAGCAATAATATGAATGAAAAAATAACGGAGGAATTGCAAAAATTCTATGACCAAAATCTGGCGAATTTTGGACAAACGGCAAAAGGTGTAGGCTGGAAAAATGAAGAAGCACAACTTGTCAGGTTTGAACAATTGGCCAAATTGCTTTCAAATAAATTATCGTTTCATGTCAACGATTTAGGCTGTGGAACAGGAGCTTTTGTAGACTATTTGTACGCAAATCATTTTTCCTCTTTTGCTTACATCGGATACGACATTCTGCCAGAAATGATAAAAATTGCAGCCGCAGCCTATCAGAAAAATCAGCAATGCAGATTTGTACACATTTCTGACCCTTTAGCAATGGAAGAAGCTGATTATACGGTTTCTAGTGGAATATTTAATGTGAAAAATTCATTGAGCAATGAAAAATGGTTAGAGCATATGATGCATACAATTCATGCGATGAATGCAAATAGCCGCAAAGGTTTTGCTTTTAATGCCTTAACTTCATACGCTGATCGAGATAAAATGCAGGATTATCTATACTATGCAGATCCCTTATACTTATTTGATTATTGTAAGAAAAATTTCTCCAAAAACGTAGCTTTACTACACGATTACAACCAATATGATTTTACAATAATCGTGCGCAAATAAGAACAGTAAGAAGGTAAGTAAGTGTATATATTTATAATTTTATAGTACATGATAGGTTTTAATAAACCCTATTTTACAGGCAAGGAAACAGAATACATTATACAAGCTGTTACTCACGAAAAAATTTCCGGCAATGGCTTGTTTACCAGAAAATGCCATGATTTTTTCCAGAAGCGCTATGATTTCAACAAAGTGCTGCTCACTACTTCCTGTACGACTGCGCTGGAAATGGCTGCTATTCTGATCGATACCCAGCCCGGCGATGAGATTATCATCCCTTCCTATACGTTTGTTTCTACGGCTAATGCCTTTGTGCTCAGGGGGGCTACTATCGTATTTGCCGATTCTTCTGCTCAAAATCCAAATATAGATGCGTCAGATTTAGAAAAACTGATCACCTCTAAAACCAAAGCCATTGTTGTCGTACATTATGCCGGCATCGCCTGTGATATGGCAGCTGTTATGAAGCTGGCTGAAAGATATAACCTGTTTGTGGTAGAAGATGCTGCCCAGGCCATAGATTCTTATTTTGAGGATAAACCACTCGGGTCAATAGGCCATCTGGGTTGTTTCTCCTTTCACGAAACTAAAAATGTGATTGCCGGAGAAGGAGGGATGCTGGTAATTAATGATAAGCGGTTTGCCGAAAGAGCTGAAATTATCTGGGAGAAAGGCACAAATCGCTCGGCTTTTTTCAGAGGTGAAGTAGATAAATATACCTGGATGGATGTAGGTTCTTCATTTTTGCCGTCTGATATGATCGCTGCATTTTTATATGCACAACTGGAAAATATAGACGATATACAAAACCGGCGTAAGGAAATATGGAATAATTATCACGAAGCTTTATTGCCATTATCAGAAGAAAATCTGCTGCTGCCTTATATCCCTGCCTATGCAACCAACAATGCCCATATGTTTTACCTGGTGTGCAGCAACCTGGAAGAAAGAACCGCATTGATTAATTACCTCAAGCAGAAAGGGGTACATGCCATTTTTCATTACCTCTCTCTTCATAAAAGTGCTTTTTTCCAATCCAAATATAGCGGACATGCACTTGATCAAGCCGACCGGTATTCTGATTGTCTGGTCAGGTTGCCTTTCTATTATGAATTATCCCAAAGCCAGATCCGGCAAGTAACGGAAGCTGTGAGTAGTTATTTTGCCCGGAAAACGCAAATCAGCCTGTCTCTGTAAACTGCTTTACATCTTGATTTTTATATTCCCGTATAATTTTACTAAATTGACTTTCAAAATCATACACACTCATTATCAGTAAAAAATTATTATAATAAACGAACTTTACATTCATCATTAACTTTGTAATCTTATACATATTTAAATCCCTCATAAGAACTTATGAAACCAGATAAAAAGTATACGCCTGAAGAGATCGCACCCTTAGCCAGTTTGGAACAGTGGGACGAAGACTTACTGGAACGTTATCCGGAAGAAGGAAAGCCTGCCAAAGCCAAAGAAGAATTCCGCAATTATGATAGTCCGCAACGGGATACCGTTCGTGAATTTTACCGCTTGAACCATACCTACCAGACCTATGATTTTGTGCTGGAAAAGGAAAAAGAATTTTTGAAGTTCAATAAAAAAGAAATGCCGGTTTGGAATGCGGTTGAATATCTGAATACATTAATTGATGATTCTGACCCGGATACGGACCTTGATCAACTCCAGCACCTGATGCAGACTTCAGAGGCCATTCGTGCTGATGGTCATCCGGACTGGTTTGTACTGACTGGGTTTATGCATGATATGGGCAAAGTGCTTTGTTTGTTTGGCGAACCGCAATGGGCTGTTGTGGGCGACACATTTCCGGTAGGGTGCAAATTCTCAGATAAAGTGGTCTACCCGGAATTTTTTGCCTTAAATCCGGATGCTACCGACGAACGGTACAATACCAAATACGGTGTCTATTCACATGGCTGCGGCCTGAAAAATGTACATATGTCCTGGGGGCACGATGAATACCTTTACCAGATGATGAAAGATTATCTGCCGGAACCTGCCTTGTACATGATCCGCTACCATTCATTTTATGCCCAGCACCGCGAGAATGCCTACGATCACCTGATGGATGAGCATGACCGCAAAATGTTCGACTGGGTTCGTAAATTCAATCCGTATGACTTGTATTCAAAAAGTCCAAAACCTCCGGTGGTGAAAGAGTTGAAACCTTACTACGAAGATTTGATGGCGAAATACCTGCCTGGAACATTAAAGCTATAGTGGTGTATTTCGGAAGGATAAAAATTAAGCAAAATCTCAGTTAGTAATCTAACTGAGATTTTTTGTTGTCGGCGCTTCTGCCTGAGACTGAAAATGTATAGAAAATTTATTCTTGAAACTAATCTAAAATTCTATACACCTGGCACCAAGATAAAATCAGTTGTCAGCAGTAAATAGACACATCTGCGCCTAGCACTAATGACTATTGATCAATGCCTACATCTAATGCGACATGGCAGCCGGGACTCGTTTCAGGCTGGTATTATCAGATAAGGCTTTATAGCCGCCAGCAATATCAGTAACCTTATTCCAGCCTCTGGATTTGAGAATGGATGCAGCGATCATCGAGCGGTAGCCACCGGCGCAGTGCAGGTATATCTCTTTGTCTTTAGGAATATCTGATAAATATTCGTTCAGGTAATCCAGCGGCGTGTTGATGGCCTCTTCCAGGTGTCCGGCCTGATATTCGCTTTCTTTACGTACATCGAATACTGCGACATCAGCAGACTGGGCGATTTTCTCGAAATTCTGGGCAGAGATAGAAGAAACATGATCTGTTTCCTTGCCTGCTTCTATCCAGGCTTCCAGGCCGCCAGCCAGATAACCCAGCGTATTGTCGAAACCAACTCTGGCTAGCCTGGTTACTACTTCCTCTTCCCGGCCTTTATCTGCAACAATCAGTATCGGATGCGCAACACCAGGAATTAAAGCGCCTACCCAGGGAGCAAAACTGCCGTCAATGCCTATATTAATAGAATTGGGAATAAAAGCTTTGGCAAAAATATCCGGAGGTCTGGTATCCAGAATCAATGCATCCGTTTCATTGGCTACTGTTTCAAAATCGGCAGGAGTAAGAGTTTGTAAGCCTTTGTTCAGTACCCGGTCGAGGCTCTGGTATCCTTCTTTATTGAGTTTTACATTTTCCGGGAAATAGGCCGGAGGTGGCAATAATCCATGAGTTACTTCTTGAATAAATTCTTCCCTGGTCATGTCGGCTCGCAAGGCATAATTGGTTTGCTTCTGTCTTCCTAAGGTATCTACCGTTTCCTTAGACATATGTTTGCCACAAGCAGAACCCGCACCATGCGCCGGATATACAATGACATCATCCGGCAAGGGCATAATTTTATTGCGCAGGGAGTCATACAGCATTCCGGCCAGTTCTTCCTGCGTGATATGTGCTGATTTTTGTGCCAGATCCGGACGGCCCACATCCCCCAGAAACAAGGTATCACCACTGAAAATCGCATGCGCTTTCCCTTGCTCATCCATCAATAGATAAGTAGTAGATTCCATGGTATGTCCAGGCGTATGCAGCACTTTGATATGTACTTTTCCTAAGGCCAGTTCTTCTCCATCTTTGGCGATATAGGCTTTAAAAGCAGGAGTTGCCAGAGGACCATATACTATCGTAGCACCAGTTTTGGAGGAAAGATCCAGGTGGCCCGAAACGAAATCAGCATGGAAATGGGTTTCCAGTACATATTTGATCTGTACGCCATCTCTTCTGGCTCTTTCCAGATAAGGTCCTACTTCCCGTAAAGGGTCAATTATGGCCGCTTCTCCCGCAGATTGTATGTAGTAGGCGCCTTGAGCCAGACATCCTGTGTAGATCTGTTCTATTTTCATGGTTTTAAGGAAGTTGCAATGTTTGTTGAAGAATGAACTTGATACTTGAGCAGAGCATGAATTCTTAACAAAAAAAGTATAAAATAATTTCTTTTTCCAATGATAGATAGTTTGATACTGTTATAAACCAAACAATCAAATTGTTAGATAGAAACTATAGTAAAGGTAAAAAGATACTAGGGAAGAAAGCAAGCATTTAGTAAATGTAATAAGGAGGTAAATTCAAACTGAGGTATCTGTTTTATACAATTTTTTGCCAATTTTACACCATGAGCACAATCACGAATATTATAATTTCTGCCTCTCTTTATGGAGCACAGGAAATGTTCGGTGCGCAACTGAATGCGTATACCAGCAAACTGAATGTTCCACCTTTTGTTAAAATAGATAAATGTACCGTGGGAGGTAATAATTGCCTGAGAGCTGATCTGTTTATAGCAGCCTTTAATAACCTTGATCTGGATGTATTTATTGACTTCTTTAAATCTTTGCATTACTGGGATGGGGAACAGGACCAGCGAAATACCTTACAGCTATTTATTAAAAGGCCCGAGGATAGTATATTTGGTATATATACACAAGAAACCATCAGCCAATTGCAGGCAGCAGGCTAATAAATCTCGTACATATTAACCCTGGCTTAAAGATAAATCTTTGTAAAACAAGCGGATCAGTGCAGATAATATACTGTTGATACTGCTATGGTACGACATAATACGTATAACAAAACCACCGTTATACACCAGAGGAGGATGGGCATTAGGTTGCCATACAAATACTTTGTTACTAAATAATTTTCACAAGCAGTTTATTCAATTAAAACAAATCAACATGAACAGAATCTATCGTTATCTGAGTTGTCTTTTCTGTGCGGCGCTCATTATTTCTTCCTGTGAAGCAGGCGAGAAAGAAGATACCGATCCGGTTTCCGGTGATCCAGCAAAACTGGAGGTATCTACAGAAAAATTGTATGAAGACTTTAAAAATCCCTGGGGCATGACCTGGCTGCCTGACGGACGCTTGCTGGTTACTGAAAAAGCCGGAGAGATCCTGGTATTTAAAGATGATAAGTTTACCGGCGAAAAGCTTACCGGTTTGCCGCAGGTTTCCAGTGCCGGACAAGGAGGATTATTAGATATTCAACTGCATCCGGATTATAAGACCAATGGATGGATTTATATTTCGTATTCCAAACCTGTAGAAGGTGGTATAACGACGGCTGTGTCCCGTTTTAAATTGCAGGGAAACCAGGTAACAGATCTACAGGATATTTTTCTGGCCAAACCTTTTATTCCGGCTACTTTTCACTTTGGCAGCCGCATTATTTTCGATAAAGACAAGTTTCTATTTGTGAGTGTAGGGGAAAGAGGCACCCAGCCAAAAGTACAGGAACTCAACAATGACCACGGAAAGATCCACCGCATTTACGATGACGGCCGTATTCCTAGTGATAATCCTTTTGCCAACCAAAAAGATGCCAGCGCTTCTATCTGGACCTATGGCCATAGAAACCCACAAGGAATGGTGTACGACGCTGCTACCAACCGAATCTGGGCAGTGGAACATGGCCCTAAAGGGGGAGATGAACTGAACCTGATTGAGAAAGCAAAGAATTATGGATGGCCTAAAACCTCCTACGGAATTAATTATGATGGCTCTATTCTTACCAAAGACAAAGAATTGCCAGGCATAGAAAATCCTGTTCGCTATTGGGTTCCTTCCATTGGCCCTTGCGGCATGACAATCGTAACTTCCGATAAATACCCGGCATGGAAAGGAAACTTACTAATCGGTGCCTTAGCTCACCGTCACCTGGCCAGGGTAGAATTATCCGGAAACAAATATGTGACCGAAGAAAAGTTAATGACTGATATGGCCCGTTTCAGATACATAGCTCAAAGCCCCGATGGATTTCTGTATGCCATAACTGAAGGACCAGGTTTATTGCTGAAACTTGTTCCCAGAACTAATTAAACATATTAAATTCATATATGCTGAGTTTAATAGTCGTAATACTTATTTTTACGATGGAAGTAAAAAATAACCGCAACTATCAAAATAGCTGCGGTTATTTTTTTTATTTTATGTGGTTTTTCAAACCATCAATCAGCGTATGAAATTGATCTTCATCTTTGTTCTGTTTATTGCCTTAGGAGTCACAAAACTGCATGCACAATCTAATTCAGTTAAAATAGATGTTGTGAAAGGCTTCCCAATATATGCATTTAAATATGGTGAACTAACGTTGAGTGTAAGAGAAGTGGGTGTAATTGTCAAAAAAATGAACAAGCCTACAAGTTGTTAAAACCAGCTAAAGTAAATTATGCTTTAGGAAATACGTTAGCAATACTAGGGGTTGCTGCTATAGTTGTACCCTTAGGACAAAGCATTCTTGCCTCAAATTTTAAGTATTTCTGGCCATTTGCAGGAATAGGTGTTGGCATGTGTGTCATTTCTATTCCACTGCTGGCAAAATCAGATAGACAAGCTATGAAAGCGATTGAAACTTATAACGCTGGATTAAGCCATCATTTCTACAAATACTACTCTCCTGAACTAAAAGCGGTGGCTACCACTAATGGTATCGGGCTAATGCTTCATTTTTAAAGGCGAGAAATCAAAATTTTAGAATGTGTTGAAAGTTATATCACAACAGGCGCATATCTTAATTTGTCTGTTACAGGACTTGTATACACGATATATCCTAATACTGTCCAGGTAAAGGCTGAGTAAATGCCTGAAACCATCATTATAGTCGTACTCATTCCGGCTATTGCATTTAACAGTATTGTAAAAGGCAACCACAAACCAACTACGAGCGGAATGTATCGTTTCCAGCCTTGCAGTTGTCTGGCTAAGATTACTTTTATTCCAAAGAAAAACATGAATAGATTGCTGATGGGCCAGAACATATCCAGCAGGTGATATAGAAAAGTGTTTGCACCAGGTTGTATCACTTCCCAGCCGTTCCATATATTGGCTATAGAAAGGGTGACCAAAGGAATAATCAACCAAACTTTTGCTGATTTGCTTTCGCCGGTTGCTTTCAGGTTAGATAAACCCACCATGCTGCACATCCAGGCGCTGATGTACACAATGGATAATATGCCGCTCATTGAAGTATGCTGAAACTGCTCACCTCCTCCATTCATCCCATGCATACAATAATCAAGAAATAAAAAAGGAGCACCGCTCATTGCCAGCGTACCTAACATTTTGTTGTTCATAAAAACTATGTAGAGTTGTGTGTAGATAGATGTTTATGAACAAACTCATACCAGGTAACCTGCGCTGTTCGTTTCATATACTAAACATACGGCCATGAGACAATTCCAGACTGCCTTCCGGAAATACATCTTTTTGCTGATCGTATTTGCCATGGGATGTAATGCAGATTTGTCTACCAAACAATGGGCAGAAGCCAGGTTAAAATATAAAGTAGCGATTGAAGTATTTCCCAGATTTTTAGACTTTACCTATGTAGAAAATCCGGCAGTAGCTTTTGGAATGCTGCGGCATATAAACGAGCAGGTCAGATTGCCACTCATTTTTACCCTGACTACTTTGGCAGTTCTGTTTGTAGTTTTTTTATTTTGGCAATGGAGGCAGAAAAAAATAACAGAACTCTTGCCTTTGGCCTTAATACTCGCCGGCGCCGCCGGAAACCTCACCGACCGGATCAATAATGGCTATGTTATTGATTTTATTCACGTCCACTATCGATATCAGTACAATTTCTATGTATTTAATATAGCCGACATGCTGGTGTTTTGTGGAGTTTGCTGGTTAATGTACCAGCACTGGCAACAACCCAAAGATTTTTATGGAAGCAGGACAGATATCAAGTAAAACCTGGCTTTCATAGGTGACTAATACCTTCACTGTTTTGCCATCTTTACGTACTTTTATATAGCTATTTCTCAAATTTTATCTGAAATTCCGACCAGTATACGTTCTTCTCCGGGCTTTGGTCTTTATAAAATAGCCTTACATGTTGGCCCAACTTTAAACTGGTATTCTTATTGCCGATATCTTCCGGCGAGTTGAGGGGTTGAAGAGAAGGATACCACAGAATATGCCCTGGTTTATCAATAAGGAGTTCTGGTTTGGTCCATTGCTGGGAGTTATTACCGGTACTGAGGTCTTTGTTCGGGTTATAGGAAATATAAATGCGGCTGCCTTTCCAGGAAGGCCCTTCTGCACGGGCCATCAGCATCACCCAGGAGTTGAGATAATAATTCCAGCTTACGGAAGGTCCCCAATAATACTTGCCGGTAGCAGAAGAAGCCGGGCCACCAGAGTCTATTGGGATTTGCAGAGAAGCAATAGGCTGGCCAATGCCGTTATGAGCAGCGTTAAATCCATTTCCATCCCACCTTCTGGCTTTTCCTTCCGGGTTTTCCAGGTCGCTGAGTTTGATACGAGCCATACTTACACATTGACCACTCCATTCTTTTGCAGGATCATAGGTAAGAGAGTCATAAGTGCCAGGATAACCATATTCTCCATAAAACAGATACAAATAATCGCCGCTGGCTACCGCTGATGGATCGCCTACACCACCTGCAAAGGTTACGGAGTTGTTATGAGGCTTCAAAATCATCCGGGCTTGAAGGTCTTCGATGAATAAACCTTTGTTTGCCCAGCTTCTCCCGCCATCTACTGACTTCATCACCCCTATACGGCACACGGCAGCAGGTGTTTTTTTCCCGGTAAGCCCTTGTGGCCAGTGTTTATCAATATATCCCTGGCCGGTGTTGGCATCATAGGGGAGAGTTTGCGGATAATTTTCATTATGATAAATAGCAAACAGTGTTTTTCCGCTCGCATCGGTCGTATCCTGGTAAATGGTCTCGAACCAGACGGCTCCATGCAAGCCTTCTGTACCAACTGGTGCATTCTTAGGCAATACTGGTTCTGTAAATTTCTCTGCCGGACTGCTGAAAGCTTCATCAGCATGTTGGCCATCGGCAAATTTGAGTTCGCGGGCATTTCCCCACAGCGGATCTTCTCCATATTTTCCCGGGAAAATACGAAACGTATCACCTACCCAGGCTTCGGCCATATTACAATCAACAAAAGAGTTGAAGTAGAATTTACCGGTGGGAATCAGCGTAACAGTTGGTTGTTTTGGTTTACTTTTTTCAGCCGCTTTTTTCTCGCTGGAAGTACAGGCAACCATTCCGGTAAACAGGATTAGGGTAATAAGATATAAGAATGAAGTGCGGCTCATGGGAGAAGATTTACTCGGAAGATAATTTAATCTTTTTATCAGTTTAATTTCCGGTAAATGCTTGAAATTAATTGCTGTTTTCTATAACATACATTTTTGTCTGTGGCTGAGTAAGCCTGATAGAGGAAGAAAGGGTATAACTAGCAGGCTTGCATTTCAAAATAAACCAGTCTATGAAGATTCAATATTGCTCTGACCTGCACCTGGAGTTTCCTGAAAACCATCGGTGGCTTGTACAAAACCCGATTATTCCCAGTGGTGATATTCTGATCATAGCCGGAGATACTTTTTACTTAGGGGAAGAATTCCACAAACAACCTTTATTCGATCAATTAGCGGATAATTTTCAACAGGTATTCCTGATACCTGGGAATCATGAATATTATAATGGCTACGATGCAGCACTATCACTAAATGGTTTCGATGAAAAGCTTCGCAGCAATGTACGTTTGCTGCATAACAGAAAGATTGAGTGGGCAGGGATAGAGTTTATTTTTACAACCCTGTGGTCTAAAATTACTACCAACATATTGCCGATACTGAGAGGAATGGTAGATTTTCGTAGGATCAGATATGAACAGGAGAAACTGGGAATTAATCACTATAATGACTTACACGAAAATGCCAGAAGATTTTTGTTGGAAGCATTGAAAGAAAAGAGGCCTGGAAAAACGGTAGTAGTGAGTCATCATTTGCCGAGCGAGGTATGTAATGTGGAGGAATTTAAAGAAAGTCCGCTTAATGAAGCTTTTTGTGTAAACCTGCATCAACTCATAGAAGAAAACCAGATAAATTATTGGTTGTACGGCCATAGTCATCGCAATAAGGCTGATTTTTCTATCTACGATACCCGTATGATCACTAACCAGCTAGGCTATGTAAGATATGGCGAACACAATATGTTCAGAAGGGATGCCTGGTTTGAATTGTAGGATAATTTACATGGAATTTACTGATGCTATGTACAGTAACTTAGATTCTATCTCTAATAGTTTACTTACTAATTCTGTGGGAGAGGTTTCTATGAGCGGGAAAACTCTTTCTAAGGGTGTGAAAATAATTTCTATGTGTGATAAAATTGTTTCTATGTATGGAAAAACAGTTTCTAAGCTTATGGGAAAAGTTTCTATGTATGAGAAAACTATTTCTAAGTTCGTGGGAGAAGTTTCTATGTGTGAGAAAAGTACTTCTAAGCCTGTGAAAACTATTTCTAAGCTCGTGAGAATAATTTCTATGTGCGTGAAAAGTATTCCTAAGTGTGAGAAAATAATTTTTAAGACCGAAGAAGGTATTTCTATGTGTGTGAGAACATTTTCTATGTGTGAGAAAAGACTATAGATGTAGAAGAAATTATTTTTAATGAAGGCAATAGCAGTATTTGTTGAAGCAACATTTTCATATTAAAGGCTTTTAAACTCTATTAATTACCTACATCTTTAAAATGTAGCAGTAAGATGTGTTCATAATTATTTTAGGCTAAAAACTTTTGAATGGTAAATCTTTACGCTGTCTTTACTTTTATTTTGCTTGTTCAAAAGAGGGCAAACATGCGAATGTTTGAGCCAGTTTTGTGCGCTGCATATTGTAACAAAACAAAAGGGCAGCACCAATAGAGAGTTTTTTACGCCAGATAAAATCATCGCACAATCCTACAATCTACGCACAAGGCCAAAAAAGTCCGCGCTATTGCTGAGCCACCCACCGCACGTTTGCTTTGTCTATAAATTGTGAGTAATTAATAGGTTAAAAAAACCAGTGATACGGAGTAGAAGAAGCACAAAAAAACCTGGGAAACATAACGTTTTCCAGGTTTTTTATACTAAACACAAAACAATTCTTACTTATTCTGCTGTCACAGCCGGAGATTTAGCTACAGTTGTTTCTTTTCTGGAAGGAGCGATACTTTTAGCAATCTTACTGAATACAAACTTATCTTTAACCTGGGCATTGTCTGTAAATACCTTGGAGCAGATCTTACAAATGGTCATAGCCTGTTCATAAATGGCATTGAACTCAAGGGTGCCTGCTTCAGTGATCTCCTTACTGGAACCTTTCAGTGTTTCCTGGGTAACATTGGCTTTGCGGAGGGTATCGGCATAGGAAGATATCCGGTTGAGTAGGGCTTCATTAATGCCTTTTGTCACCAGTTCTGTTTTTACGGCTTTGGTTAAACCATTCCTGTATTGATATAGCAGTTGAATTAATGCCTGTTGATTTTTGCCCCTGGCAGGTACCCAATAGGAGTAATAGCCTAAACCATCAAGCAGCGAAGCCTGGCGTACTTTGTCCACCGAGAAATCAGCTTCGATCTGTACTTTCAGAAAGGAGAGGTCTTTTAAAGAAGCTTCCTGTAACTGGGTAACTACTAAAGTTGCGGTTTTCAGTTCTTGTTTTGGATCTAAACCTAAATAGCTGGTAATGGCTTTGTTGATACGGGTTTCAAAAGTGCTGATGAAGGGATCGGCCCATACGCTGCGTACAGCTATGATTTCTTCTTTGTGTGCCTTAAAGTTTTCTGCAATGGTCTGGCAGGCTACCAGCATGGTTACATCTTTGTAACTGTACGTGCGTTGGGTAAGCATAATTATATAAATAACTGAGACGTTTTTTCATCGAAAATACCAGCTTATATCCTTAATTATCTGCTGATTATAATGATAATCATGCAATGTACGTTTTGCTGAAATTTTATAGGATTATTCCTGCTTAGAATATGAGAGTTTTTATTCCAGTATTGAATGGTAATTTACCTTTTTTCGCTTTAGTAGCTAAGTTTCAGACCTGGCAGATGCAAAAGTAGAAGGAGCACTTTTTCGCTGATTATTAATTAATGAGCTTATAGCTAATAGATACCAATGCTAAACCGGTAATATGGTTTGGTAGAGTTGGATAGGAAATATCTCCAGTTAAATAGCAGTTGTAAACAATTAAAATCTATATTGTAATTCAAAAATAGTATCAGATGCGGTTTATTGTACTGCTGGGTTTTTTCCTTATTCCATTAAGTTTCTTAAATGCACAAACATCTATCGGCATTAAAGCGGGGTTAAACATTCCTAAGGTTGTTTTTGAACCTTCTATAGAGCAGGAAACTATTTTTACCTATAATGGCGGCCTTATTTTTAAACATTTTGAAGATAAAATTGCCGGAGTTCAGCTTGAGGTAAACTTCTCTCAAAAAGGCTGGAAAGAGATTATTGACAGTGTGCAGTATTATAGCCGGAAGATCAATTACATAGAAATCCCTTGTATGAGCCAGTTTTATCTGGGGGTAACCAAATTCAGGCTTTTCCTAAATATGGGCTTTCTGGTGGGCTATAGTGTATCAGCATCAGAGAAAATTCAAACGACTGATTTGCAAACAAACAGAAAATACAGCTTTACCGATACAGATAACCGGGCAGAATTTGGCCTTACCGGAGGATTAGGAATGATGTATGAATCAACTATCGGAAATTTTCAGCTTGAAGGAAGATTTTCGCAGAGTATGACTGACATTCAGGCTACTACAAACTCAAAGAATCAGGTGATTAGTGTTTCTATTGCCTATCTGATTTCTCTTTGATTTACTCCATTTCAATACCAATTTGTTGCATAAGCTTGCTGGCATTAAAACTCTTGCACACACCTTCACGAAGGGTATAATCAAAGTATAGCTTATCGTTTACAACTTCGCTATTAAAGCTATAATTGCTCACAAAGCCAGGAATTTCTTTGCTCATATCTCCCAGGGCCAGGTCGTGGGTAGAAATAAAGCCGGAAGCATTGTACCGGTGCAGTTGCCGGATGAGTGCCTGTGCACCGGAATGCCTGTCCTGGGAGTTGGTGCCTTTTAAGATTTCGTCTAATAAATATAAGATCGGTTTCCCTTCGGGAAGGCTGTCGATGAGTTGTTTTAAGCGTTTGAGTTCAGCATAGAAAGAGGATACATTTTCTTCGAGGGAATCCTGGGTACGCATGGAGGTAAATACCTGGAAAATAGAAACCGTAAAACCAGCTGCACACACCGGAGCTCCGGCCATAGCCAGCACTGCATTGATTCCTACCGTCCGCAGGAAAGTACTTTTGCCCGACATATTGGAACCGGTGATAACCATTGTTTTACCGGCACCGCTCAAATGAATAGAATTGCTTATTCTTTTTTCCTTTAGGATAAGCGGATGGGCCATATATTGTGCTTGCAGGTGTAAATTCTCTGAAGAAATCTCCGGCAGGCAATACTCCGGGTTGGCATACATAAATCCAGCCAGACTGTTGAGAGTTTCGGCTTCGCTTACCGATTGGAGCCACAAATGAATATCTTCCTGTACCTGTTCTTTCCATTTTTCAAGCCGCATCACAAAGAATAAATCCCAGAGAATGGTACTACTGACCAGGGCATAAAAGTATACATTCTGTCTGGCTTCCAGATTATAGAGTAAACTGGAGAGTTGCCTAATCCGGGTAGAGGCTTTACTATGGCTATGTTCCAGGGCTCGTTTGAGTTCCTGCATTCTTTCGGATTGAAAAGGGCAGGTTTCCAACGTGTGCAGCAACTCAGCATACACTTTTAATACTTTGGCGCTTTTGGCTGTTTTCTCGGAGGCATCTTTTACTTCTTTGAAGGTATAGCCCAGCAAAGCCGAATTAATAAGTATAAAAAAGGCAGGAAGGTGATAGGTAATTTCTGTAAAAACAGATAATAAGATTGCTGTAACTGTCAGAACAGGCAATATATATACCAGACCCACCAGCCATTTTTTGGGAGACAGGACAGGGGGTTCGTCTATCCATTGCAAGAGGCTTTCAATTTCTGGTAGGGAAGCCTTTACATGCATACCAGAAGCCTGAAAATGTTGCCGCCAGTCAATATAGGGAGCCATTTCTTTGATAGTTTGTTGCCGCTGGTGAATTTCCTGGGCTGAAGCTGCTTGTTTAAGCCAGCTGGCAAGCAGAAGATTTCCACCGAGCGTAGTTGAGCGGTTAAGAAGTTCGAATAATGAACTCCGCCCAAAGATATCCAGATCGGTGAGGTAGGGATGCTTCGCATCGGCATGCTGATTTCCATTTTCCTCCGGATGGTGTTTGCCTTTAAGTCTGGCGGTTTCTTCCTGATTAATCTGACTCATAAAACGGCACTGATCTCTTTGATAGGCAATCTGGTTATGTTTTTTCATCAGGTATAGGAACAAGCCTAACACCAGAACAGCAAATCCGATAACAAGCAGTGCAGCAGTATCATTGCGGTACAATAACCATATTCCGGCAATACCGGCTACAAATACCAGTACACGTACCCACGAAAGCTGATTGTATTGCTGCTGCCATCTGGCGGCTTGTTGCCCGAATGAATTCTGCCGTTGCTGAAAAGTCTCTAAAAGTGGCATCCGTATGAATTTTGGTGCAAGTTACGGAAGGCAAAGTATAATACCCATTTACTAAAGCAACTATTCAATAAATGGCAGTATTTGCTTATGAGGCTATGGTAAGGAGGGTTAGAGCTTATGAAAGATTATTGCATGTAGAATTTGGGATAGGGACAATGATGTATTCTGTCCAATAAACCTTGTGCTACTGGGCAGAAAAGACTTTATCGGATACCCGATCGGCATTTTGCAATTGCGTTTCCTAACTAATGCATTAGGTGTGTTCCTGATTTGATTTCTCCGCAATCTGAAAATCTATCTGTTCTAATTGTTCAAACAATAGCTGTTTTTCAACATCAGAAAGCTGAGAGGTATTGATTTTATCTACTAGTGCATTATAGCGTAATTTGAAATTAATAAGTGATTGTTGATCACTTGCTAGAATTTTTTTTAAGGGGAAGCTGGCTGCTTGTCTCATACTAGTACTTTGTTTGAATGATGTGTTTATAGAGTTAACAGCTGCTGTCAAATACTTCTGTTACGCCATGAACAGTTAACCGATTCCGGTACGGTACAAATAAGTATTTGGTTGGGTAGTATTCTGCAAAAATTTGCAAAATATTTCCTTGGCTACTCTTTATCATTAACTAACTTTTTTGAAAGAAATATGTTTGAATGACTATTAGTATTCCTGTCAAAATAAGTGAAGCACTCTATTTCATTTCTGGCAGTTCTGAAAACTTTAACGTATCTTTTATAGTGAATTCTTTAACTCAATTGTTATGAAAACTGGCAAGTTTTTTCTGGTATTTGTTTTACTCTGTAAAATGCTGTCTCTTCATGCCCAGAGTCCTGCCGGAGCCAGCGAAAATCCGCTATTAGGCACCTGGATAAGAGAAACTGATAGGGAGCGGGAAATAAAGATCATTACTCCAACTCATTTTGCATTTGTGATTGAAGATATTAAAACTGATAAATTTTTATATATTGGGATTGGTACATATATACTGGCAGGTGGCTTCTATCGGGAAAATATTGAATTTTCTAATATAGCCAACGCTTCAATAGCCAATCCTGTATATGAATTTACAGTGGATGGAGATACTTTTTATCAAAAGGGAACACTGGTCTTATCTGGTAATAAGACTCAATTAAACCATGTATTCAAAAAGGCTAAGACAGCAGTACAGAATTCAAATAATTCAGGCATCGGTACCTGGCGTCAGCTGTCTTCTTCGGTTGAGAAGGACAATAAGAACCGTACTGCCAGTATGGTTGCCGACAGCAGTATCTATGTTATCACCCCTACGCATTGGATGTGGATAGGTTTTGGCTCTGCTAAAAAGCTAAACAACGTAATGGCAGGAACATACACTCTTGAGGGGAATAAAAGTATGTTAAAAGTGGAACATGGCATCTCTGCACAGGGGCAGACTTTTGAATATAGCCAGCGTGTAGAAGGGGATAACCTGTATAGAACTAGTCTGGTAAAAAGCCCAAATAGTGGACCCAAACAGGCAGATGAAGTATTTCAACGGGTGTATGGAAAATAAAAATCCCTCCAAAAGGTGAGTTTTTTAACTGTAATTCATCTGATAGGTATTCCTAAGGTGAGAATAGGTTTACTGTATAGATTTTAATCACCTTTTTTTTGCTTATCGTGATAGAATTTAGTTTGTAAATATAGGCCTGCTATCCCGATAGCCAGGCATATTAAAATGGTGAGGTCTTTGAGAATCTCCATAATGATAAATAAAACTTACATGTATCTTACATATATCTATTATTCATCAAAAAGGAAACCACACCTTCACTTTCATCCAGTAGGAATATATTAAGCACTTGATGGATGCATATCTATAATAAATGGTAAGTTATAGGTTAATCAAATTTGAAACTTAGAAATATATACCTAACACTCAACGCCATATAAAAGCAAAGCCATTCCTTCACAGGAATGGCTTTGCTTTTATTAATTATACTAATTTAAATTTGTTACTGCATATTTGATTGTAGGTAAGGTGTTAATCTGCAATGAAATACTAACAACCGTCAACGAATAACTAATAACGAATTAGTGTTATTTTACACTTGTTGTCTGTTCAATTTTTACCTTAGGTACTAATTGTCCCGTTGCAGGAGTAGGTTTTGTATCTTCATCTATCAGAAGAGGAGCAATCACCAGCGCCACTACAGACATCAGCTTTAACAAGATGTTCAAGGAAGGACCGGAAGTATCTTTGAATGGATCGCCCACAGTATCACCAACAACAGCGGCTTTGTGAGGTTCTGATTTTTTATAATACATCTGTCCGTTGATTTCAACGCCTTCTTCAAAGCTCTTTTTAGCATTATCCCAGGCACCACCAGCATTTGACTGGAAAATAGCCATCAGCACACCAGTTACCGTTACACCAGCCAGTAAACCTCCTAGGGCTTCTGCTCCAAAACCGGGCATAAAACCCACTACGACTGGTACAGCTACAGCTAATATACCAGGCAGAACCATTTCCCGGATAGCAGCTCTGGTAGAAATATCTACACATTTCCCGTATTCGGCAGAGCCATCGGCGTCATTGAATGTTTTCTGGTCAGCAGCAGACCACTGGTCCATCTCAATATTTTCATTTTTACGCATCACAGCCAACGCTTTATTTAAAGCAGGGATATCACGGAATTGACGTCTTACTTCTTCAATCATGGCCATGGCCGCCCTTCCAACAGCACCCATCGCCAGAGCTGAGAAAACAAAAGGTAACATACCACCTATAAAAACACCTGCCATTACATTGGCTTTGGAGATGTCAATGGTACGAATGTTGGCAGAAGTCATATACGCCCCGAATAAGGCAAGGGCTGTTAAAGCAGCAGAAGCAATAGCAAACCCTTTACCAATAGCGGCCGTTGTATTTCCTACGGCATCCAGTTTATCAGTTCTTCCTCTTACTTCTTTCGGAAGTCCAGCCATTTCAGCAATACCACCGGCATTATCCGATACTGGTCCATAGGCATCTACCGCCAGCTGAATACCCAGGTTAGATAACATACCAACGGCAGCAATAGCTATACCATATAAGCCGCCATATTCAAAAGCACCGATAATAGAAAAGGCAATGATCAGAATAGGAATAGCGGTCGACATCATTCCGACACCTAATCCGGCAATAATATTAGTGGCCGCACCTGTGGAAGATTGTCTTACAATGGAAAGTACAGGTTTTTTACCCATACCAGTATAATATTCTGTAATCAAACCTACTAGTACACCGGCTACCAGACCTATAACGGTGGCTATAAATATACCGGTAGAAGTATAAGTAGTAAATTCCCCAGGCTGATTATATAAAGGATCATTGTATTGCCAGGTTTCTGGCAGCATTCCTTTGATAATAAACCAGGAAGCAACGATCATAATAGCAGAAGAACCAAATTCTCCCATATTCAGGGCTTTTTGAGGATCCCCTCCTTCTTTTACTTTTACAAAGAAAGTACCGATAATAGACATGATGATACCAACTGCAGCAAGAGCCATCGGAAGTAATACAGCCGATAGTCCGTTGAAATTGTCAGTATACCCAGGGATCATGTAAAAAGCTGCGCCTAATACCATCGAACTTACAATAGAACCAACATAGGATTCAAATAAATCTGCACCCATCCCTGCTACGTCCCCTACATTATCGCCCACATTATCAGCAATGGTTGCCGGGTTCAAAGGATGATCTTCCGGGATGCCAGCTTCAACTTTACCTACCAGATCAGCACCTACGTCAGCAGCTTTGGTATAAATACCACCTCCTACCCGGGCAAATAATGCAATTGAAGATGCGCCAAAAGAAAAACCGGTAAGAATAGTGATCACCCGGTTTAATGCATTAGCATCTCCTACACCAAATATATTGCTATAGATAATAAATAATATGCTTAATCCTAATACACCTAATCCTACTACACCCATTCCCATGACAGAACCTCCTGTAAAAGCCACCTCTAATGCTTTACCAAGACTAGTTCTGGCAGCAGCGGTTGTACGAACGTTGGCTTTTGTTGCAACCCGCATTCCGATAAAGCCAGCTAACGCGGAAGAAAAGGCGCCTAGTACAAACGAAAGGGCTACCAAAGGGGAAGAAGTTTCACTGTTGGCTGTTACAGCAAGCAGAATAGCTACACAGACAACAAAAATAGCAAGAATTCGGTATTCTGCTTTCAGGAATGCCATGGCTCCTTCTGTAATCCTGGCAGCAATTTGCTGCATTTTAGGGGTGCCGGGGTCTTGTTTGCTTACCCAAGCCGACCGCCAAGCTGTAAAGAGCAATGCCACTACCCCGAAAAGAGGAATGATGTAGAGAATTTTATCCATATTAAGTTTAACTTTTTTTAGTTTTGACTCGCAAATATAGAAGTTGCAATATGATTTTAAAATTTTATTTTGCTGATACATGCCTTTTTTCAGCATCCCACAGAAACCATAATTAACTTGGTTTACTTACAAAATATCATCTTTATCAAGCCTGTAATAACTTGAAGGATAAGTTTATAATCTGGAAGCGTTTTTACTGAAATTGCTTTTAACTAAACTTAAATCCAGATAGGGTGGTATAGTTTAAAAAAGTAACATCAAAATAAAATAACAAGGAAAGAGTAAATGTAAAATATTGACTCATGCTGTTGTGTGCAGGGTTATTTGTGATGAATGGCTGTAAAGATGATGATGAGGATGCAAATATGATATCTGGTACTGAGTTTATGTAATTTGCTGCGCACAGTGTGGTGTTTTGAAATTCAATCGGGTCAATTTGCTGCTCAGAAATCTATTACTGTAGAAGTAATTGATTTTGCCCAGCAAATGATTACTGACCACAATATACAGGCGAAGGAATTTGATTCACTGGCAGGTGTAAAAAATGTTTCAGTTTCTAAAACGCTTCCAGCAGCAAAGCAAGCTATTGTAAACCGGCTGAATGGGGAATCAGGATATTACTTTTGATAAGGATTATATGAACGAACAGATCACTGCACATGATGAAACAATAACAAATTTCGAGAAGGCTGCTTCAGGTGCAAAAGATGGGGATGTAAAAGGATTTGCTAATAAGTATTTGTCTGCTTTACGTACGCATCGCCAGCATGCTACTGAAGTGAAAACTGTAACTGACGCATTCTAAACCCGGTTACCTGCATTAATACAGGTTATATTATCAAAAAAGCAGCTATGAATAGCTGCTTTTTTGATAATTGATATCTACTTAGTAAATCTATTCTGCAGATGCAGTAGCTGTAGCAGGTTTGAAATCTACTTTTTCCAGCATCAGATTATTCATTGGATTGGCTTCCAGACCAGTTACATAATTTTGTGCAAGTCTAACCACTTCATCATAGAACAATACGATTACCGGAGCCTCAGTCATAATGATCTGATCCATCTGGTTATACATCTCATATCTGTCGAAAGGATCATTATCTGCAATTTGAGCTTTCTCAAACAGTTCATCAAATGCCTTATTTTTGAAACGGGTTTTATTAGGACCGCTTGGAGATAAGTTTTTGCTGTAGAACATAGCCAGATAGTTTTCTGCATCCGGATAGTCGCCCAGCCAGGAGGCCATGAAGAAGTTTACCTGACCATTATCGATCATTTGCTGATGAGTAGAGTTATTATTCTGGTCAATTTTTACATTAATACCCAGGCTCGACCATTGTTTTTGCAGGTATTCACATAGTTCATTGTGTAAAGTGTTTGCATTCAAGGTAATTTGAGGAAAACCCTTTCCTTGTGGGAAACCAGCATCTTTCAATAAACGCTGAGCTTTTTCCAGGTCATAGGTATATCCTTTTACTTTTGTGCTATCGAAAGAAGGCATAATTACAGGAACGATACCAGACACTCCGGGAATACCTAGTTTATTTCTTAAAAATGCGACCAGTTCCTGACGGTTGATAGAATAGCTCAAAGCTTGTCTCACTCTTCTATCCAGGAAAGGATGTTTTTTATCTTTATAAGTAGAAGAATCTAATTGAAAACCTAAATATTCTGTATTCAGATAAGGAACTTTGTGTACCTGGAATTTAGAAGAAAAGTCCTTTTTAACAGAACCATCACGGTTTAAAACAAGGTCTCTTGAGCTTTCTTCAATACCGGATAAGAAATCTAAGTTGCCTTGCTCAAAGGTACGGTAAGCCTGATTTTTATCAGCGATAAAAGAAACCTGTACAGCATCTAAATAAGGAAGGCTATTGCCTGAAGCATCTTTTCTCCAGTAATTTGCATTCTTTAATAAAGTTAAACTCTCATTTTCTGTCCACTGCTTAAATACGAAAGGACCAGTACCTACAGGCTTTAAACCAAAATCTTTCCCATATTTCTCTACTGCTTCCTTAGGTACAACATACGTATAGGGCATCGTCAGAATCTGCATGAAAGGAGGGAAAGGTCTTCTCAGGTGTACTTTAAATGTATGAGGATCTAGCGCTACAAAGCAAGTATCAGAAATACTTCCATCGGCGTTGGTTAATACTCTTTCATTAAAAATCCATGCGCCAGTGCTGGATGTTTTAGGATCAAGTACCCGCTTAAAACTGTATACAAAGTCATCAGCAGTTACTTCTCTGCCTTTACCATCCGGAAATACTTCGCTGTCCTGGAAATGAATGCCTTTTCTGATTTCAAACGTATACGTTTTGCCATCTTCAGATACTTTCCAGTTATCTACCAAGCTTGGTACCACATTGAGTTGCTGGTCGAGTTCAAAAAGACCGTTATATATTTGGTTAACAGCCCAAACATTAGCCTGATTTCTTGCAAAGGCAGGGTCTAAGGAGGTTAAGCCCTCTGCCTGATTATATCTGAAAACCTTTTTAGCCTCTTGCTTCTCCTTCTTATTGCCGTCGCTGCAGGAAGCAAGCAGTACAAGAGCAATAAATAATCCGGTAAATTGTCTTAGCATAATTTTTTCAAAAATTTTCAATTAAACATTTATCTTTGTGAATTGTGAGTTAAATTCGGATTTAAAGATTGACGAAAAATACAAATTAAAAAAACAATTGAGCAGTATTTACATACATGCATACACATTAACTTTCAGCGCTTTTTTAATAACTGTATATAGTTGTTACCATTACTCCTGTCCATTTTTACCTCCTGTGCAGCAATTACTATTATTGGTTTCATTGTAAAAGGATAATCTGCTTAAAAAACACCATAGATGATGTGGTAAAAATGTGTATAGACTGAAAGTGAATTATTATTTTTAATGAATTGACCATAAATTAAATTAAAAAGCGGAGTTTGGCAAAAATTTACAGAAAAATAAAATATTACCTGATTACAGAAAAATGGAATAGTCATGCATATAAATCCGGCCACAAGTTAAAGTACCTTTAATGGTTCTATCGGACAGTTAAACAATGGCCATCAGCGAATTATCAGAAGAAGAAACAGATGATTACATTCTTGAATTTTTCTTACATTATTTTTGGGAGATCACTGAAATAGATAATAAATAGAATACAATTAAATAATTAATAGACTGTATAAGTAAAACTTTGGAATGAGTACATTGCAAAGCAAGGATTTACTAACATTTAGCGTATTGTTTTAGAAGTATATGGGTAAAATCATAGCCATTGCCAATCAAAAAGGAGGCGTTGGAAAAACCACCACAACGATTAACCTGGCAGCAAGTCTGGCCGCCCTTGAGTTTAAGACTTTGATTGTAGACGCTGACCCGCAAGCAAATTCAACCTCCGGCCTGGGATTTAACCCAAAAGAAATAGAAAATAGTATTTATGAGTGTATGGTAGATGGCGTGCTGGCAAGAGATATTATTATTAAATCAGAGATCGATTACCTAGACTTATTGCCTTCTCATATTGATCTGGTAGGTGCTGAAGTAGAAATGATCAATTTGAAAAGCCGGGAAGAAAAGATGCGGGAAGTGCTGAAAGATATTAAAACTGAGTACGATTTTATTATTATTGATTGCTCGCCTTCACTGGGTTTGATCACCATTAACAGCCTTACAGCCGCCGATTCTGTGATTATTCCGGTACAATGCGAATACTTCGCTTTAGAAGGCCTGGGCAAATTGCTCAATACTATTAAAATCATTCAATCCAGATTAAACACAAACCTGGAGATCGAAGGTATTTTACTCACCATGTATGACTTACGGGTCCGCTTGTCTAATCAGGTAGTAGATGAGGTAAACTCGCATTTTCAGCAAATGGTGTTTAATACCATTATACCACGTAATATCCGGTTGAGTGAGTCTCCTAGTTTTGGGATTCCGGCTATTGCCCATGACGCAGATAGCAAAGGGGCGATCAGTTATCTGAACTTAGCCAGGGAAATTCTGGTAAAAAATGGACTTACAGAGCAGACTTAATTAAATAAGATTGATAAGTATGATCAATCTTTGCAGGTGTTATCATATTTCATAAGTTTACTAATGCCTGCTTTTAAAATATTTAGCAAAAAATGACTCAGCAGAATAATAAAATAGTAAAGAAAAGAAATGCATTGGGCCGGGGATTAGGTGCACTCCTTCAGGATTCTGAATCTGTAAATAACGATAATTTAACCAGCCTGCAAACGCTCAATACCATGAGCGAAATAGATATACATGCCATTGAAGTGAATCCTTTTCAGCCACGTTCATATTTTGATACGGATGCACTCAACGAACTGGCTGAATCTATCCGGGTACAGGGAATTATTCAGCCTATTACCGTGAGGCAATTGAGCCGGGATCAGTATCAGCTGATTTCCGGGGAAAGAAGATTGCAGGCATCTAAAATTGCTGGCTTAAAATCCATTCCGGCTTATGTACGTACCGCCAATGACCAGCAAATGCTGGAACTGGCCCTGATTGAAAACATTCAGCGTGAAAACCTGAATTCTATAGAAATTGCCCTTAGCTACCAGCGCCTCATCAGCGAATGTAATCTCAAGCAGGATGAACTGGGTGAACGGGTAGGCAAGAACCGCACAACAGTAAATAACTATATCCGTCTGCTTAAATTACCGCCGGAAATACAAGTAGCTTTACGGGATAACAAAATAAGCATGGGGCATGCCAGGGCTATTATCAATATAGAACATGTGGACACAAAACTGGCTATCTTCAAAAAAATCATGGACGAAGACCTGTCGGTGAGGAAGGTAGAGGAGATTGTACGCGACCTTTCCAGTAATGCTTTTGACCGCAATGCTAAAAAAGATAAGAAAGATCCACAGAAATATGAATTTGTACAGATACAATCCAAGCTTTCTTCGCACTTTGGCACGAAAGTGAATATAAAAAGTGATGAAAAGAATAAAGGGGAAATCAAAATACCCTTTTCTTCGCAGGAAGACCTTAACCGGATTCTTGAGTTACTTAATATGTAGAGATATGCTGATGAAATTCTGGATAGTCGTGTGTATAACCAGCTTCTTTTTAACTTTTTCAACTTCTGCCGTAGTTGCCCAAACGGATACCACTACTATTATACAAGAAAGTAAGTCGGCTGCCAAAACTATTGCCATCCGGAAAAGATATAATCCACGGAAAGCCACCCTTTTTTCGGCAGCATTACCCGGATTAGGCCAGATCTATACCAAACAATATTGGAAACTGCCTATTTTGTATGCTGGGGTAGGAGTTCTGGGGTATTTCATTATAGATAATCACAGGAACTATATCATCTGGCGTGACCGCTACATTACCCAGCGGACTGCTTCGGAAAGTAAACTGGAATTGCCTATTGTGTATCCAACAACTGGTACGGCTATTCCATTAGACCGGCTGAAACAGGCCAAAGATTATTATCGCCGTAACCGGGATTTTACGGTTATCCTTTCAGGACTCACCTATGTGCTTAATATTGTAGATGCCAATGTTACGGCACATTTAAAAGATTTTGATCTGTCGGATGACCTGAGCCTGTCAGTACAGCCTGCCGTAGACCAGGTGGCCGGATTGCCGGTAACTGGTGTTTCACTCACTTTACACCTAAAATAATTTATGAACATTATTTTGTTAGGATATGGAAAAATGGGAAAGGTGCTTGAACGGGTTGCCATTAGCCGGGGACATACCATTTCTCATAAAATAGACTTGAATAACCTGCATGAACTAGCCGGGATAGATCCGGCTACAGTAGATGCTGCCATTGAATTCAGCTCTCCGGAATCGGCCGTAAGTAATCTGACGTATTGTTTTGAACACCATATTCCAGTTGTATGTGGTACCACTGGCTGGCTGCACCGCAAACAGGAAATGGAGAGATTATGTATGCAGAAATCGGGTGCCTTTTTTTATGCTTCCAATTATAGTTTAGGGGTTAATATATTTTTTCATCTCAACCGTGTGCTGTCAAACTTAATGAACCGTTATACAGATTATGAAGTATCTATGGAAGAGATACACCATACGGAAAAAAAAGACGCCCCCAGTGGTACAGCTTTGAGCCTGGCAAAAGATATTATTGATTCAATGGACCGCAAACAAGGCTGGGTAAACGAACATGCAACAGAACCATCTTTATTATCTATTATTTCTTTAAGAGAGGCTGGCGTACCAGGAACACATACTATCCGTTATGAGTCTAAAGAAGATACGATTGAGATTAAACATACAGCGCATAGCCGGGAAGGCTTTGCCCTGGGAGCAGTAGTGGCTGCAGAATGGATTCAGGGGAAGCAGGGTGTTTTCAATATGCAGGACATGATGAAGTTTTAAACAGATGTATAGATTGATAGATTTTTTGATATAATAGGTTATATTCTGAAAGTATAATACTTAAAATTTGGACTATCTATATAAAAAGTAAGTTCTGTAATCTTAAATAATCGTAATTTTAACAAACGCTGAGTCATTTCATTAACAAATAAAGAATTATCGATGAATGTTTTATCCACTAAAAAAGAGGCACCTTCCAAACCAGTAAGAAAGCCAAAATCAAAAACCCGCGAGTGGGTAGATGCGATTGTGTTTGCAGTGGTAGCAGCAACCCTGATCCGATGGCTGATTCTGGAAGCATTTACCATACCTACACCTTCTATGGAAAAATCGCTTCTGGTGGGCGACTTTCTGTTTGTGAGCAAAATACATTATGGAGCCCGTACCCCAAAAACTCCTTTGCAGGTTCCGCTAACACATCAGAAAATATGGGGGACTGATATACCTTCCTATTTAGACTGGATACAACTTCCTCAATACCGGCTGCCTGGCATCAGTAGTGTAAAAAACAATGATGTAGTGGTATTCAACTATCCGCCCCGCGAACCCGGCCAGACCAAAGATTATCCAACTGATTTAAAAACCAACTATATCAAACGTTGTATAGGTATACCGGGAGATAAAGTGGAAGTACGGGATCTGCAGGTGTATGTGAATGACAAACCGGCAGAAAATCCTCCTAAAATGCAGTACCGCTATTATATGGTTACTGAAAACACGGTAAATGAACGTACTTTCCGCAAATTTGATATCAGTGAATACCAGAGTGTACAGGGAGGATATATTGTATTAACTACACCTGAAACTGCTCAAAGTCTCAAATCTCAAAGTTTTGTAAAAGAATTAATTCTTACCAAGCGTAATCCTAATGAGGGAGATGCCAGAGTATTTCCGAATTCTTCCAAATTCGATTGGAATGAAGACTTTTTTGGTCCTTTAACGGTTCCCAAAGAAGGAATGACCATTAAGATGGATGCCAATAATGTAATTCTCTATGAAGAGATCATCAGTAAATATGAAGGCAACGATAAAGTAAGCATCAGAGACGAAAAGCTTTACATTAATGATAAAGTGGCAGATACCTATACGTTTAAGCAGGATTATTATTTTATGATGGGCGATAACCGGCATAACTCGCTAGATTCCCGTTTCTGGGGTTTTGTGCCTGCTGATCACATTGTCGGCAAAGCATTTATAATCTGGTTATCAGTAGACCAAGAAGGAAGCATGCTGGAAAAAATCCGCTGGAACCGCTTATTTAAACTCATTCATTAATCTAAATAAAACTAAAAAGCCCTGCATGGATCTTTCACATGCAGGGCTTTTTAGTTTTATTCCTTTCTGCTTTTTATTTAAATCTCTTATCAAACTTATGCAATACGTTGTGTAGCCGCCTGTGGCTGGGTAGGGTTAGGTTTTTTCTTACTTTTTTTCCTGTTCTTTTGCAAGCGGTTCAGCCATAGAACTACACCAGTTATAGGAAACGTAGCGCCGGCAATACAAACTAAAAAAGCAATGATCCTTCCTGGTAATCCTCCAATAGAGCCTACATGCACCGGATAAAAAGTTGCTCGTACCCGTTGGCCCAGGTTACGTTCTCCATATAATAACTGGCTAATGAGTTGACCGGAATATTGATCAAAAAACAATTGGTTAGTAGCCCGTTCATGGATGGCATCTGCCGGCATAATGGTTACAGCCACAGAACCATCTGTCTCTTTTGGAAAGTTGATTGTATAAAATTCTGCTTCCGGCATTTGTGCTTTTACTTGTGCATAGGCAGCATCCCAGGAAATAGGAGTCGTTCCTTCCTGGATAGTAGATTTAGGCGGTTCCGGACGAACATTTTCAGTACCAGTTACCCAATAAATACCATCATTAAACCACTTGAAAGACCAGGCTAATCCGGTAAAGGCAAAAGCAAATAAGAAAATAGCGCTATAGAATCCGATCACTATATGCAGGTCATGGTTAAGTCTTTTCCAGCCAGCGTTCCATTTCAGCGCCAGACGTTGTTGTAAAATCTTTTTGTTTTGCGGCCACCAGAGAATAATACCGGTAATTAATATAAATAAGAAAACAGAAGTGCTGATGCCAACAATTAGCTTACCCGTATCGCCCGCCAGAAGCCAGCGGTGTAGTGAAAATACTGAGAAAAAGAAAGGGCTGCGCTGACTTTGCAAGGCTGCTACTTGTGCCGTATACGGATTAATAAATGCCTGGCCGCCACCTTCTTTCCCTTTTTCAGGCCCTTTTTTCACATCAGGAACCTCTCCCTTTTTTTCGGCTTTGTTTCCGGCAGGCGCATCTTTAGCAATTTGATGTTCTCCTTCACTTTTCTCTTCCCGGTAACTTACTTCGACAGTACGCGATGGATCAGTAAAGATTTTAATTGAATTTACCTCGGCATCTGGTACTTTTTTTTTCAAACCGGCAATCATCTGCTCGATGGAAACTGCCTGGGAACCAGATTCCACCCGGTATCTTTCCGGATATAGCCACATTTGCATTTCTTTTTCAAATACCAGGATGGCGCCAGTGGCACATACGACCATAATGACTAAACCAGCCCCAAGGCTCAGATACAAATGGATATTCCGGAAAAAAACTTTCATGAAAAGATAAGGTTAATTAAAATTTATAGGAGATAATAGCCACAAACTGATGGAAAGTAATCCGATGGATGCGGTTATTATCTCAAGTACAATGGCTGAATTTATTAAATACATTAGCAGTTCTCACCCGCAAGACAAGACATGACTGGTATATGCGGCAGAAAAATTCAATTGAGAAAAACTTGGAAATGGAATCGATCTGCAAATACCGGCACCCAAAAGCCAATATTGTTTCAAGCATCCTGTATTGAAATAACCAGCTAAACAATGCTCAAATTAAGGCACTATTTAGAAACATTCCAAATAAGAACTCAAATATTATGTAAATAGATTAAAAAATGTTTTAGATCAGAGATGTTCGATGAGTTCGGGATTATTATTAGCTGGTGAGTTCACCAGCTTTGACACCTGGTATGCTTGCATTTGTTTAGCGTTATAAGGCCGTAATAATTCAAGTGCATCCTCAGGTCTTAAGTTCGTGCCAAGCCAATCTTTTTCATCCTCAGGTTTTAGAATGACCGGCATTCGGTCATGAATAGATTCCATCAGCGAATTGGGAGACGTAGTAATAATGGTAAAAGACCTGACTTTGTTTCCCTGTTCATTTTTCCATTCATCCCACAAACCGGCAAAAGCAAAAAGGCCGTTATCCTTCAAGGTAATCCGGTAAGGTTGTTTTGTCTTTCCATTCTTCTGCCATTCATAAAATCCATCGGCAATTACGAGGCAACGTTTGCTTTGCAGACTTTTTTTGAAGGAAGGTTTTTCCAGTAATGTCTCGGCTCTGGCATTAATTAATTTATTTCCAATGGCTGCATCTTTAGCCCAGAATGGAATCAGTCCCCACTTGTAATACGCTGCTAGGGTAGGGTTGTAATTGCTGATTACAGGCAAATTTTGTGAAGGTGCTGCATTATAGGAAGGATGAACTGAATCCTCTTCAATTTGGACATGGAAGCGCTTTTCAATGTCTTCCGCTTTTTTAACAAGTGTGTATCTTCCGCACATTAGGTAAACAATTTAGATGGAGAATGACCATATATAAAACGTTCAAACTGATGATTTTTGTATGCGTATGACTCACTTTAAGACCTTTCCCGACTCGTTTGTTGCAAGGCATGAACCATCAACTGCAACTCTTCCAGCGTGGTATATACATTGGGTGTAACCCGGATGCCTTGCATATTTTCCCAGGTTACGGCAGTTACATGAATGTTATACTGTTCCAGCAGGTGTTTATCCAGAGCAACAGGTTCCCAGCCATTGAGGGCTATATTCACAATTACACAGCAACGCTCTTCTGCTTGTATCGGAGTATGAAAATGGAAACTATTGAGTTCCTGTAGCTGGGAAACCCAGTAGTTTCGGAGGTAACGTAAGCGTTGTTCTTTGTTATTTCTGCCCAGTTGCAGGTAAAATTCTATGGCAAATCCCAGTGCGATTATGGCCGGCATGAGTTGAATACTCAATTCCTCAAACTTACGTATGTTATCAGAGGCAGGTGTCGTGCTGGAGGCAAGCGGCCACACATCATGTATCTTGTCTTTTTGAATATACATCAGTGCTGAAGGGATCGGGCCAGACAGCCATTTATGCAAGGCGGTTACAAAATAATCGCAGCCCAGTGCTTTTACATCTGTTTCCAGCAGGCCAAAACTATGGGCCGCATCAAGCAAGACAGCAATGTTGCGTTTTTTTGCCTCCTGAATAAGTTTTTTTACCGGCAATATCTGCCCGTTCCAGTTGATAACATGAGTAAGATGCAGGACTTTAGTTTTTTCAGTAAAGGCACCTACAAATTTAGCAATGATCTCCTCATCGGTTTCTGCCGGACCATCCAGACTGATCCACTTGGTTTTGATATGGTCACGCAACTCACGCTGTTTCCAGGAAGATATGGCTTTAGAATAATCCTGTTTGCAGGCAACTACTTCATCGCCAGCTTCCAGTTGTATGCCAAATATCAGGTTATTGAGGGCTTCCGTCGTATTTCTAAGAATGGTCACTTCTTCCGGTGAACTGTTAATCAGACCAGCCAGACCCTGCCGGATCAACTCCCGGCCTTGTTCCATATACCTGAAAATGTAATAGCTGGGAATCCGGTTGGCCAGGGTATAATACCCTGTAAATGCCTTTTCTACAATGTGGGGAGAAGAACTGACAGCTCCGCTATTAAGGTTGATATATCTATCTGGTTGTGGATACCGGTTTTTTACTTCCTGCCAGAAAAGCTCATTGCTGGCGAGTTCGTCGCTGGAAACTTTTGGAATCTGTAAAGGTTCAGATGGGTATTTAATCTGTAAGGGAGGATGTTCCAGTAAAAACTGTTGCCAGGATGAGATCCAGGAGTTCATACATATAGGGGTTTGCCTGGCAAATATAGAAAAAGTGCCAGAAAATTATGTTTGAAATGAGCTGATAATACAGAAAGGCATTATACATTTATAAGCGAATAGCTTCAGCAATTTATGCGAATGCAATCCACAACAGGCCAAGTACCGGTAATAATCCCTGGATAATAAAAATTTTCCTGTCGGCGGTTAAACCTCCGTAAATGGCTGCAACTGCCACACAGGAAAGAAAAAACACTGCAATATTCTGCGACCAGCTGGCCTCTTCAATGAGTAATGACCAGATCAATCCGGCCGCCAGAAATCCATTATACAAGCCTTGATTGGCCGCCAAAGCTTTGGTAGGTTCAAATAAATGTTCTGGAAAGCTCTTAAATACCTTTTTACCCCGGCTTGTCCAGGCAAACATTTCAAGCCATAAAATGTAAATATGTTCCAGGGCAACAAGTCCGACAATGATTTGTACAGGTAGCGTCATACGTTTGCAGGTTGGTTTGTAACTGGGATTTTAGATTCTTTTCTGCCACTCATAATAAGCAAACAGAATGAAACACAATGTACTCATTCCTGTTGAGCTTTTCAGAAAATGTTCTATCATCCAAGATGGCATTTCGAAGCTGGCAAGGATTTCTATACAAATTATTCAAATCCTAACTACAGTGTATGCGTAATTTTTATAGCTTGTGAACACAATCTTCAGTTCTACCGGTTATGATTCAGCGGTCTACTTTGCTGCACCTGCGTATTCCTTTTTTCTTCTACCTGATGCCGGTATTTTTATTTGCCTGGAGCATTTCACCTCAACCTGAACTATGGCGGGTACTACTGGCTTTTTTTATCGTTCACTTTTTATTATATCCGGCAAGCAATGGCTATAACAGCTATTATGACAAAGACGAAGAAAGTATCGGCGGACTGGAAGACCCACCGCCGGTAAGCAAAGAACTATTATACGTATCCCTGCTGCTGGATGGAATAGCTATGTTACTCGGAATTTTTCTGGGAGGATGGTTTGTATTGGGATTGTTTATCTACGGCCTGGTTTCCAAAGCTTACAGCGACGAACGCATCCGGCTGAAAAAATATGCTATTCTCAGCTGGTTTCTGGCTGGAACCTTTCAGGGCGCTTTCACTTTTTTAATGGTATACCAGGGAATCAATCAAACCCCGGTAGAAGAACTTTTTCAAGCGAGAATACTGATTCCTGCCGGGCTAACTACTTTTCTACTGATGGGTTCGTATCCGATGACGCAGGTATACCAGCATGCCGAAGATGCCCGTCGTGGGGATATGACATTAAGCCGCTTACTGGGTATACGGGGAACATTTATTTTTACAGCTATTGTGTTTATGTCGTCGGTGGCCGGGTATTTTTACTATTTCTATACTTATTATGCTCCCTTTCATTTCCTGCTGTTTGTGGTCTGCTTGAGTCCAGGACTGGTGTTTTTTCTGCTTTGGTTTTACAGGGTATTAAAAAATAACAGTGCCGCTAATTTTCGTTCCACCATGCGATTAAACCAGTTGACGGCTACCGGAATGAATGCCTTTTTTGTGCTGTTCTGGGTGTTAATTCATTAAGCAAACAGAGAAGGGAAAGCCTTCAGAAAACAGGTTAGCTAGATCTATTTGTCAGATTATTGAATTACATGAAACATGTTGGTAGGTAAGACAAGTACAAGTCATATGAAAAATAGATTCTATTTCTACTAGAAAGGCAGTCTGGCCGTTTTAACAATCAAATACTTTTATTAACCTATGACTTCTAATATCATACAATGAAGCAGATATTTCTACTGGGTTTGGGTGGGTTATTATGGCTATATTGCCCTCAAGCATCTGCACAGAACACACAGGTTATTGACTCTCTTCAACAGGTATTAAGCGCTGATATTGCTGATTCGTCAAAGGTGATTGTGCTGGGTGAGTTATCCTGGGAATATCACATTCATCATAAAGAAAAAGCCTTACAATATGCCCGACAGGAACTTACACTGGCAGAAAAAATCAACTTCCCGAAAGGAATCGGATTAGGTTATCTGGATCAGGGAGTAACCTACAGTTACCACCAGGAATACGACAAAGCCATTGATCTTTACCAGAAAGCCCTTCCTCATCTTGAAAAAGCAGGCAAACACACCCTGATAGCCCTCACATATTATAATATAGCGGTTGCCTACAGCAAGTTTGAAGCTTCTGAAAAGGCCATTGCCAATTTCCTGAAAGCCGTTGACCTGCTGGAAAAGCAGCAGGACTGGGCTAATGTAAGCCAGAGTTATACAGGTATTGCCAATAGTTATGCAACGTTACATCAGTTCCCTAAGGCTATTGATTATCATCATAAGGCGGTGAAAGTAGCCAGAGAACATACCGATTACGAAATGCTGGCTGTTGCTCTAACTGACTTTTCCGCTACGTTTAATACCATGTTTGATACCTATCACCAACCATCCTATCTGGATTCATCCTTGGTATATCTCAACCAAGTGCATGAACTATTAAAGGCCGGCAAGGTTAAAAATCCGATTATGCAGCCTTCTGTTATATTTAACATGGGCAATACTTATTTTCAGCAAGAAAATTATGAGGAAGCCTTGCCACTTATTCTGCAGGCTCTGGTATTGGCAGAACCTGTAAATCTGCAAGCTGCCATTTGCCAGGGCAATACCATACTAGGGAAAATTTATACCCGGCAGAAAAATTATGCTGCCGCCCTACCACATTTTCAGAAAGCACTTCCCATCGCCCTGGAAACAAATCCTTTGTATGCTGCCGATACCTATGAAGCCATGATGGCTTGGGCGGCCGATCAGAAAAAATTCCAGGAAGCTTTTGACTATCAACAACAATTGGTAAGTCTAAAGGACAGCATATATCATCTGGGAAAAACAGAGATGGCCGAAAGGATGGGCTTGCAGTATGAAACCGAGAAAAAAGAGGCACGGATTGCCTCCCTGGAGCAGGAAAACCATTTTGAACGGAATCGCAATATCTTATACCTGGCCCTTTTAGCGATGGGTTTACTTCTTTCCGGTGTGATTTTTTATCTGCTGCGCCTGAAACAAAAAGTATTGTCCCAGAAAGCAGCACTTTCAGAAGAAGCCCGGGAAAAAGCACTGCTTAAACAGGCACTGGCCGAAAAGCAACGTGAGCGGTTGCAGAAAGAATTGTACCTGCAAGCCGAACTAAACCAAGTACAGGAAATCCAGTTTCGCAATGAAATGGATTTTAAAGAACGGGAACTAACCACCAATGTACTTTTGCTGGAACAACAAAGTGGCTTCCTTCAGAAAATAAAAACACGCCTGCAAACGATGCTTCCGCAGGCTAACAGACTGGAACCGGATTTGAAAGAAGTATGCAAACTCATTGATAACCGGCTCACCAGTGAACAGGATTTTGAGAAATTTATGGTGCATTTCGAAAAGGTTCACCCGGATTTTTTTAGCCAGCTGGATAAAACTGCTCCGGCTACCCTTACCCCGGCAGACCAGAAACTAAGTGCCTATATCCGGATGAATTTATCTACCAAAGAAATGGCTCACCTGCTCAATGTAGAACCCAAAAGTATTCAGATGGCCCGTTACCGGCTCAAGCTAAAACTCAATCTTCCGGAGGAAACCGACCTGGTTAACTTCATCCAGCAATTGTAATAATTTTATATGCTAAATGGCTTTAATAACCAGTAATGAACCTGATTATGGTACCAGTAGCAGGTTTGTAGTACTGTTTTTGAAGCCAGTAGTACTTTTGTAGTAGGTGAATTTGTGCCTTTTAGCGCCTTTTGCCCGTTTTTAGGGTATTGTTTTTTGTTCACCTTTAAACCCAAAAGCTATGAAAACCAAACGTTTTTTTCTTTTCTTTTTATTACTGATCAGCACCCTGAATGTTATTTTATTTAGTTGCCAGAAAGAAGACGAGGTTCAGGCTGCCAGTAAAGTTGTGGATGTTCCCGGAGCCGAAGGCATTTACCTGCATTTAGAATATACCATGGGCGTTGGCGGATTTCTTTACCCTGAATACAGGCCATACTTATTATTCAAGGACGGAAGTATCTATCAAAACCTGGATACCAGCATTGATAAGCTGGATGTAGCAAAGTCTAAACAACAGGAACCCAAAGAATGGGGAACCTGGGAGAAAAAAGGCAATGAATTTTCTATTACCTGGAGTGATGGAGATACCGAAACCTGGGGAGAAGATGAGTGGTTTACTACCCAGGCTGCTACAGCGGGCGAAAAAATTAAGGGTTCCTATGAATCTATTTCCGGAGGAGGGAATGTTGCCTTTGGCGGAGATGTCATGATTTTTTCTGCCACTACTATTTCTTTTGACGGCGATAAATTTACCTATGAATCTACCGGCGGCGGATCTACAAGCAACCTTACTGCCTATAGCAGCCAGGATAAAGCAGGTACTTATGAATTAAAAGGCAATTCTATTATTCTCAAATTCAATAATGGAGCAGTAGAAAAGAAATTTTTCTATTTCTATCCGGATGGCAAAGATGTATTTGGTATAGGAACCAGGTATTATGTACCTAATGATTAATCGAATTTTATGTTTATGAGTAAGAATAATCAGTAGTATGTAAACAGGTGTATGGCTGATGCTGAATTAGTATAAGTGATAAACAGGTGACTCTTCAGAAGTGGTGGAAATAACTTCCACCACTTTTGATATGAATGGATATAGTTTTTTTCATTTCTTATACTTTAGGTAATGAACCTGATAACGGAAGTTTAATATTCTTCTGATGTTTTATCTGAAGAATTACAGGTATCAGAACACTTCTCCATGCGTATGCTTTACCAGAAGTCTGGCGGCTGGTTTTACAGTTTTCAGTATTCTTACAGCCATACTGGAAAGCCATTCACTGCCAAATAAGCGTTGTGTTTGGCGGCCTACCCATAAACGGGTGGCAAACGTCTGTTTCCATTGCTGCTGGTACAGCATTTCAAGTTTTTCCTTGGTCCATTGCTCTTTAAAATACAGAATAATAAGCCCCGATAAAATTTTGGCAGAATGAATCGCCATAGCCATTCCATTTCCGCATAGCGGTGTAATCAAGCCAGCAGTATCCCCGGACATAAGAATATGATTTTCTACGGCTTTTTTTGGTGAAAAAGAAATTTCATTGATCACCTCTGGTTTCTCATACAGGAATCGGGCATTTTGCCGGATAGCTTGCATAAATGGATTTTTGTAGAGTGTTTCCTTTTCCATTTCTTCAATAGAACCATACCGTTTTATATTATCCCTGGACGTGAGGTAGCACAGGTTGTATTTTCCTTCTTCAATGGCACATACGCCGCAATAGCCATCCTGAAAATTATGCAGGGCGATCAGGTCTCTGGGAAAAACAGTCTGGATGTGGTATTTGACGCCTACATAGGGCGAGCGTTTATTAATAAAATCCCGGTTTAGTTGCTTATCCAGTTTGGACCGTTTGCCAAAGGCGCCGATCACCAGATTGCTTTCCAGCTGGGTACCATCTGACAACTGTACCTGGAAATGGGTTTTGAAATCAATGTTATCTGCTGTTTTACCGAGTATGAAAGTAACCCCGGCTTTTACAGCTATCTGATATAAATGATGATCCAGTGTATAGCGGCTGATGCCAAATCCTCCCAGGTCTAAAGGCATGTTCAGTACATTGTTGCCCGAAGGCGAACTTACCTGCAAACGGTTGATGGCAGATGCACCTAGTTGTTCAGGAAAAATACCCAGTGAATGGAAAAAGGGCAATACTTCATTAGATATATATTCGCCGCATACTTTATGGAAAGGATATTGTTTTTTCTCGATCAACACAACTTGCAATCCGGCTCTGGCAAGCACAATTGCATTCACCAGTCCAGCCAGTCCGCCGCCAACAATAATTACATCTTTCATGTATAAGGAGTATAGGGCTATTAACTGCCAGGAAGAATTTTAGTTAAAAATTTGGAGAAATCCATCCGATCTATACACAAAAAAGCCCGGAACTGTATACCAGCCGGGCTAAAAATTTGTGAGCCTCACTCAGGCAATCAGGTTTTTCCGACGCAGCAGCGATTCGGTGAATTTAATGTCGTTTTCGGAATTGAAAATAGAGTAGGGGAGGTGAATAAATTGTGCTTTGGAGACAACCAGCAGAAAATGGTCTTTTTCTTTATAGGCTTTTTTTATCATTTCCCACTTCATCTGCATGCCTTCTTTACTATTGAGTTTGATCAGAATCTGGCGGCCATCTATTTCATAGAGTAATTTCTGAAATAATACTTTATTCTGCTCCAGCTGGGTAACTCCGGTAAACTGAATAGCCCAGAACAGCAGATACAGGACGATTGCCAGCGGTGCCATAAAATAGATCCAGATGTTGGGATATACACCAGTAAGGTTGAGAATGACATTGAGAATGATAATTCCCAGAGGTACTGCTGCCCAGTACCATTGGGTTCGCAGCAGGTGCTTCATGGCCAGCTTGATATAGGTACTGTTTTCGAGTTTGTATTTACGTGTTTTAACGATCATTGATAGGTGCAATAAGTTTTTCGCAGGCGCAAAGGTATGAATTACTCCGTTGTCTTTGGTAATGAAGGTTTAAGAATTTGTGTTATAGAAGTTAGAGTCAATTAATTATTTCATTTTACTTTTCCTTCATCAGCTCAATCGGATTGAGAAAGAACATTTTCAACCAGCCTTGTATGGAACTATCTATCCGCCAGGGTAAAGGAATGATGGAAAAAATAGAATAATGCAGGTGAGGTTCTTTGCCTTCCGCATTTCCGGTAGTACCTACGGTTCCAACAGATTCACCGGTATTCACAAAGTGTAAGGGAGAAGTTTTAAATTCTTTCAGGTGAGCATAATAATGAATACGCCACTTGGAAGAAAGCACCAATACTACTTTTCCTCCCCGGCCCATGTCTCCGGTATATACTACTAGTCCAGGTGTTGCCGATATCACTGAAGTTCCTTCCTTGGCAAAAATATCTACACCTTTATGGGTGATGGATTTTCCCCAGGGATAATACCAGAACGATTTTGGATGCCAGTCTCTGGGAGAAGCACCTTTTACCGGTATAGCCACCCGTTGAGGAATCAGGTAGCCAGTCAGAATGATACATAGAATAATGAAAAAGATTTTGTATCTGCGTATGTGCTGCAAGGAAAAGCTGTTTGTATCTTAAAATACAAAAATTCTACGACTGCCCAATGTTTCTGACTCAAGAGTAATGATTTTAATGTTAATATGCTTTCAGGCTAATATCCAGACTTCTGATGGAATGTGTTAGCGCACCTACCGAAATAAAATCTACGCCGCTTTCGGCTACCGCCTTAATGGTTTCCAGGGTAATGCCACCAGAGGCTTCTGTAGGATAACGTCCGTTAATGAGCTGAATGGCTTCTTTCATCAGGGCAGGCGACATATTATCCAGCATGATGCGGAACACATTTCCAGTCTCCAGTACTTGTTCCACTTCTGCCAGGTTACGGGTTTCAATCACTATTTTCAGGTCTTTGTTGTGTTGACTGAGGTAGGCATTGGTAGATTCTATAGCCTGACGGATGCCGCCGGCATAATCCACATGGTTGTCTTTGAGAATGATCATGTCGAACAGGCCAAAACGGTGGTTCAGTCCGCCGCCGATCACAACCGCCCATTTTTCCAGCATCCGGAAGAGGGGAGTGGTTTTACGGGTATCCAGCAGCCTGGCTTTTGTACCCTTTATGGCTTCAGTCAGTTGATGTGTATAGGTAGCGATTCCGCTCATGCGCTGCATACAGTTAAGCACCAGCCGTTCTGCCTGTAGAATGGAACGTGCCTTGCCTGATACGGTTAATCCAATATCCCCAAATTTTACCGGTGAGCTATCTTGAAGCAATATGTCTACCATAAGAGAAGAATCTACCTGGGCGAAAATAAGTGTGGCCAGTTCTATACCTGCCAGTATTCCCTGATCTTTAATAATAAGTTTAGCCCGGTTTTCTGCCTCTGCCGGAACAGCTGCCAATGAGGAATGATCGCCATCGCCTACATCTTCCTGGAGCGACTGTGCAATGAATTGATGAATTTTTTCGGACGAGAGATAGGCTAGCTTGTAAGTCATGGTTTAGGTTGTCATGGGTCATTAAGTCTGGAACCTGGATTACACGGATTTACAAGATTAACAGGATTTTCTTTTATCCTTTTGTCTTTTCATATTTAAATCCACAAAATCATAGATGCGAGAAGTTAATCGTGAAAATCCATAAATCTGTGTGATCCAGGTTCCAGACTTATTAAAACGCTGCAAAATAAAAAAGGCTATGAAATCTTTCATAGCCTGTATACATATTGTTTTTAAATAATTTACTGATTGCGGAAATCAATGCGGTCAATTAAATATTTGCCGCCAAATTGTTTCACCACCATATACACCAGAAAGGAGCCATTTGCTGACTGGTAAGTGCCAGTACTGTACTGCAAGCCTTCCGGGGATGAACCCTGGTGTCCATAGGTAAAATCTTTAGCCGGATACTTCTGGAAGAAGGTTTTCAGAATCAGTTCAGCCTGGGCATTACTCACTTTATCCATGTCCACATTTTCGGCTTCCACAATAAGTTCAATGCTGCTGTTGAAATACTTGGCAAGTTCCCGGGAGTTTCCGCTTTTTAAGGCAGCTTTAGCTCCATTGGTAACATCACTCTGAGCCTGCAAAGTATGTCCGGTAAATGTGAATAAACTAATTGTTAAAAGTAAAAGTAAAAAATCTTTCATTTTAAAGGTACGCATCATGTGTTTGCAGAATTTGCTTAATAATCGCATAAATAATGCCAAATAAAATTCTTTAGCTGCTCTTCATCATGAGAAGACTTGATTTGTGTGGCTCAATCTACTGAATCTACGGGAATAAATATTCCTTTGCTTTAGCCAAAATAAAGATTTTTTCACATAATGTTCATTAAGTCTATAAATATTATAGACTTTTGTTTGGATAAATAAAAAGTGCTTATAATTTTGCAATATAATTGAAAGTATAAGGTAGGACAGGCTGCTGTAACAAACAGCTTTATCCATAATAAATACGAAACCAAGTTTTAGTGTCTGCTGCAATTGCAGAAGCACCTTTAGTAAACCTGACTTAAACCTTTTACCCATGCGAATCACTGTACAAAGACAACATCACAAAACTATTTCCCGAACTTCCCTGGTTCCGGTTCTCTACTCTGACCAGCCTTGTTGTTGCTGTTGTTGTTAATTTCCTTGTTAAGGCTCGAAGCTATTCAGTCTTAAACTAATCACAACTTTATTTTACTATACTCTATTTTCCGATCCTGGCAAGGTGGGTGAATAGGCAGTTGTAGCTACATACATCTATGTATGAGTAGCCTGACTCTTTTTTGTCTAATAATTAATCATACACAAATCAAAAGTTTGCATAAGCGATCATGAAAAATATATTACTCATCGTCTTTCTATTGTCCGGCATTGGCATATATGCGCAGGATGGCACCATTACAGGCAAGGTGAAAGATGCCAAAGGCGAGTTGCTGCCGGGCGTAAACGTATTCTTTAAAAATACCACCAGTGGCACTGTAACCGATGCAGAAGGAAACTACGCTATAAAAACAGTTCCAGGAAACAATATACTTATATTCAGTTTTGTGGGCTTTAAAACACAGGAAGTTACCATTAATAACCGTTCTGCGATTGATATTTCACTCCTGTCCGATGACCAGTTGCTGGAAGAGGTAGTAGTAACAGCGGTAGGTATTGAAAGTAAAACCAAAGCCCTGGGGTATAGCGTAGCGGAAGTAAAAGGCAAGGATATTGTAAATGCCCGGGAACCTAATGTAGTACAAGCGCTGAGCGGTAAAGTTGCCGGTGTACAGATTGGGAACAGTGGTGGTTCTCCCGGCGGGTCAGCCTCTATCCGTATCCGGGGAAATTCTTCGTTGCTGGGCAATAATTCGCCTTTATTCATTGTAGATGGCATTCCGGTAGATAACTCCATTCAGGATATTCTGGGAAATATTACCAACGTGAATTCTCTGGCTACGCCTTCTAACCGGGCCGTAGATATCAACAGTGATGATATTGAATCAGTTACTGTACTGAAAGGACCGGCTGCCGCTGCACTATACGGCATCCGGGCAGCCAACGGAGCCGTTATTCTGACAACCAAAAGAGGCACCAGGCTGACCGATAAAAGCTTCAATGTGTCATATTCCGGTTCTTTTACAGTAGATGAAATTAACCGCCGGGTACAACCGCAACAGAACAATTTCTCTAATGGACTAAACGGCCAGTATATTCTTCCTGGACAAACCGGTTCGGATGAAAGCTGGGGTGCGCTGCTGGATACACTTACCTATTCAGATATTCCCAGTCAATTTGATAAAAACGGCCTGATTGTCGGGCAAAATGATCCCCGTTCTAACGGTATTCCGGTAAACCGCTATGATAATGTCGATAATTTTTATCTGAAAGGAAAAACCCAAAGCCACCATGTAAGTGTGTATGGCAATACAGAAAAAGCCGGATACTATTTTTCAGTAGGCCGTTTATACCAGACTGGCGTTATTCCGACCACCGATTTCTTCCGGACTACTTTCCGTTTCAATGGAGATTATAATGTAACCGATAAGTTCAAAATCGCAGGAGGCATAAACTTTATCAACTCCGGAGCCAATAACCGGGCTTTAATGGGTGGATTTAATACCAACGTAGTTCGGGCTTTAATGAATACCTCACCCAACTTTGATATTACCAACGGCCTGGATGAACCCTGGAACAATCCTAATGCTTACCGCTTGCCAGCTACGAATGCCAAACCCTGGGGCGATTCCCGTTCCTATGCCAATGGCCGGGGCTGGGACAGTCCCTACTGGTCGCTGAATATGAATCCGCAAAATGATGAAGTAAACCGCTTTATTAGTTTTACAGAAGCCAATTATGAAATACTGCCCTGGCTCAAATCAACCTTCCGCTATGGAATAGATAGCTATACGGATGTACGCAAAGGCGGATTCAGCCGGGGAACTTCCGGGGTGCCTACTGGTACAATTAACGATGTAAATTATACACGCAGGGATTACAATACCGATCTGATTTTCACCATTGCTCCGGAACTAGGCGGAGATTTGAATTTGACGGTTTTACTGGGACACAATTTTTATAACTCATTCCGGAATCAGATCAATACTAGGGGAGATGGACTGATTGTTCCTGGAAATTTTAATATATCCAATGCCTCTACGTCCACTTCCTTCAACCAGACCATCCGCAGAAGATTAGTAGCCGGCTATGCAGACGTTAGGCTGGATTACAGAAACTGGCTGTTTGTGGAATTAACTGGCCGCAATGAGTGGACTTCTACCCTGGCTAAAGGCAAGAATTCCTTCTTTTATCCTTCGATAAATACCAGCTGGGTATTTACCGATGCCTTGGGCTTAAGCAGCGGATGGTTGTCTTCTGGAAAAGTGAGGGCTACGTATGCGCAGGTGGGTAATGATGCTGATCCGTATTCTTTACAAACGTATTATACCAATTCCAATACAACCGGATGGATTCAGGGTGGCGTTACCTATCCGTTCAACAATCAGGCAGGCTTGAGCTATTCCAATACTTTAGGAAACCCTAACCTGAAACCAGAGAGAATCAGTACCTGGGAATTGGGTACAGACCTGCGTTTCCTTAACAATAGGGCAGGCATTGAGGCAGTGTATTACCATAACCTGAGTAAAGATCAGATTATTCCGGTAGCGATTCCTTCCTCAACCGGTTCGCAGTTCAGTTTAATTAATGCCGGGGAAATCTCTAACCGGGGCGTAGAAATTACCTTAAATGCCACTCCTATTCAAACACCTGGAAGTTTCCGCTGGGATGCGACCTTAGTGTATTCTAAAAATATCAGCAAAGTATTGTCTCTGGCAGAAGGAATTGATAATGTAAGCCTGGGAGGAATCTGGATGGAAGCCAGAGGAATGGTAGGTCAGCCATATGGTGTATTTTATGGGATTGATGTAAAGAAAAATGAAGAGGGCAAAGTATTGATCGATGATAGTCCGGTACTGGCCAATGGAACGCCGAATTCAAACTACGGTTATCCTATTGTAAATCCTTCGTTTACCCAAATCGGTGATCCTAATCCTAAATTCAATGCAGGTTTGCGGAATGAATTTACCTATAAGAACTTCGCTTTCTCCTTCTTCCTGGATACCCGCTATGGCTTTGATATATTCAATGCACCCCATTTGCAGATGGTATTTAATGGCGTAGACAAATCTACCGAAAACCGGGGCCAGGATCATGTATTTGATGGCGTGAAAAATGGCGAAGGAACCGCTAATGATATTAATGTAAAAATCGGGCAGGCATGGTACCGCCGCACGTTTGATATTCAGGGTTTATACATCGAGAAAAACCTGTACTGGCTGCGCTTACGGGACGTAAACTTTACTTACAGCTTACCAGAAAAATTAATTGCTCCGCTGAAATTAACTAAAGCCAGCCTGACACTTACGGCCAGAAACTTCCTGCTGTCTACCAACTATACTGGTTCTGACCCGGATTTAGGCACCCGCAATGGTTTGACCAACTTCTCTGGTATCGATTTCTGGACTACTCCGAACACCCGCAGTTATGGTGCTTCTATCAATCTTACTTTTTAATCATGCTCTTATTAAGTCAATTCTCATGAAAACGAAATTATTTCCTATCTATATAGTTGTTCTTGCCCTGATGATGTTGGTCATTTCCTCCTGCGAGCTTCAGGAAGTGAATGAAAATCCGAATGCGCCTGCAGATGCTCCTTTAAGCGTGATATTGACTGGTGCACAAGGTACACTTGCTTATAATTTAGGCCTGGATGCTGGCTTATTAGCTGCAACTGTTGTACAACAGACAGCCGGTTCTAACGGAGATGCTACCTCTAATGATAATTATACTTCCATTCCTGGCCGGTTTAATGGGTTTTGGGTGAACTTTTACACCAATAATTTAAATGAGTTAAATATCATCATCGAAAAAAGCAAAGCTGCTAATGCACCCTATTACACAGGAATTGCCAGAGTGCTGACTGCTTTCACCTATGGTACCTTAACCGATTCTTTCGGAGATGTACCGTTTAGCCAGTCTTTAAAAGGAAGTGCCAATACAGCACCTGCTTACGATTCACAACAGCAGGTGTACGAAGGTATCCAGGCTATTCTGGATTCAGCTATTACCGATTTAAGTCAGCCTGCGGGTTCATTCATCACGGCGCCTCCCGGTTCTGATGATTTAATATTCAAAGGAAATGTTCAAAACTGGCTGGCAGCCGCCTGGACTTTAAAAGCCAGACATGCCTTACACTTAAGTAAAGTAAATCCTACCGAAGCGGCTACCAAAGCCTTATCTTACCTATATGAAGGAGGACCGGACGGAAAATACAGAGGGATTTCTTCTAATGCCGGAGATGTACAGGTGGTATTTGGTGCCGCTCAGACAAATGCGAATCCTTTCTACCAGCAGAATACCTCTCGTCCAGGTTGGGTAGGGCTTGGTGCTTCTTTTGTAAACCTGCTGAATGGCAATGAAGTAACTGACCCGAGTACCAAAGATGCCGCCAGTCTGGTTGATCCACGCAGGGCTTATTTTGCTACGGCTTTGCAATCTGGCAAATACCAGGGAGGAATTGCCGGTATTCCTGGCGCCTTTTCGCTGATCGGTTCTTATTATGGGTCGGCTACATCCCCGGTGGCGTTTATTACCTATCCTGAAGCAAAGTTTATTGAAGCAGAAGCCAGATTAATTCTGAATCAAACTGATCCAAAAGCGCAGATTGCCTTAAACGAAGCTATTACTGCTTCTTTCAATAAAGTAATTACCAATGCTTCTGACCCAAATGCTACGGCTGAAAAAAGGGCAGCTTATCTGGCAGCAAAAGCTATGTTGACCGGCGATTTCCAGCAGGATTTAAAAACAGTAATTACCCAGAAATATATTGCGCTGTTTTTGCAGGTTGAACCCTGGATTGATTACCGCCGAACTGGCTATCCGGAAGTTCCTCTGGCTGTAAATGCAACGCACAGCTTAAATCCCAACGGACAAATTCCCAGAAGATTTCCTTATCCGCAGAATGAGCAATCACTAAACAAACAATTGCCAGGTGCTTCCAATTACCAGGAACCCAGATTGTGGTGGGATAAATAGTCAATTGTCATTGGATAATGATTTAAAAAGTTGGTAACGAAAAAAATATAACCCCGATATATTCCGCATCATGTATAAACCTAAAATCTTGATTATTGCCTTATTGCTGGTGAGTACCGTTTTTATCCAGTCGGTGCCGCAGAGAGAAGGTATTAGAAAAGCAAAACCTGCCAAACCTAATTTTGTAGTCATTTTGGTAGACGACCTGGGGTTTTCGGATATTGGCTGCTATGGTTCTGAAATTAATACACCCAATTTAGATAAGCTGGCACAAGGCGGTTTGCGGCTGACGCAGTTCTATAATACTTCCCGCTGCTGCCCCAGCCGGGCGGCGCTGCTCACCGGCTTGTATCCGCATCAGGCAGGAGTAGGGAGTATGAATTTGAATCTGGGATCACCGGCTTACCAAGGGTATTTGAGTAAAAACAGCATTACCATTGCCGAAGGACTGAAAACACAAGGTTATTTTACAGCTTTGTCGGGAAAGTGGCATATTGGTAATGAGCCAGATCAGTGGCCTTCTGCCAGAGGCTTCGACCGTACTTTCAGCCTGATCGGAGGAACCAGCAATTATTTTTATCCGCATCCTTTCAAATTGCGCGAACATGATTATTTCATTCTGAATGGGCAAAAACTGGATAACTACTTAACGGAAGCAAAACCAGACGGCTATTACCTCACCAATGAATTCACCGATTATGCCCTGAAATTCCTGGATGAAGCCAAAGCAGAAAAGAAACCATTTTACCTGCATGTTACCTATACAGCGCCTCATTTTCCTTTGCAGGCATTGCCGGAAGATATAGAAAAGTACCGGGGCAAATACAAAAAAGGCTGGGATGTAATCCGTTCGGAACGGTATCAGAAACTGCTGAAACTGGGCATCATCAAACCGGAATGGAAGCTTTCGCCCAGAGATTCGCTGGTGCCAGCCTGGAACCAGTTACGGGCTTCGGAACAAAATGCCTGGGATTTGAAGATGGCGGTTTTTGCTGCCATGGTTGATAGGGTAGATCAGAACGTGGGCCGCATTCTGGATAAACTCAAAGAAATTGGTGCGGATCAGAATACACTGGTGTTGTTTATGTCGGATAATGGGGCAAGTCACGAATATGCCTTTCCACTCTGGAAACAAACGCCTGAAGTAACCAAACAGGTGAAAAACTTGCCAGCCGACCATCCGCAGTCTTTTGTGACCTATGAATACAACTGGGCCAATGCCAGTAATACACCTTTTCAGTCTTTTAAACACTGGGAACATGAAGGCGGCATCAGCAGTCCATTTATCGCCTATTTGCCAGGTGTGATCAAAGGGGGCTCTATCAATAATCAGCCTGCCCATTTGATAGATGTACAAGCAACCATTTTTGACCTGGCTGGTGCGAAATATCCTAAAACTGTAAAAGGAAATGTTATCACTCCTGCCGAAGGAATTTCCCTGCGGAATGTGCTGGAAGGCAAGCCCTGGGCCGGACATGAAGTATTGTATTGGGAACACCAGGGAAACCGGGCAGTACGGCAAGGCAAATGGAAAATTGTGTCCAGTTATCCTGAAAACCGCTGGCGCTTATTCGACATTGAAGCTGACCGCACCGAACTCAACGATGTAAGCCAGACAAATCCTGAAAAACTGAACGAACTGATTGGTCTTTATACTGCCTGGACACAAAAAGCAGGCGTACAGGATTGGGCTGTAGTCAGTCAGCGTAACAATTAACAACAACACTTCAACCAGCTAATTCCATGGGTAAAAATGTAATGCTTCTAGAATCGGAATTTCGATGTTGCGCTTGCCAGAACTCATTTCTGTAAGTAATTCTTTATTCCTTTTTATTAACCATTCATATTTTACACGCATGACACTGATCAAATCAACACATATACGTCCTTCTACACAATCCAATGATATCCTGCATTTTCTGCAGCTTCATCCATTTGTAAAAAAAGCTACCAGGCTCAAAGACAATCATTTTCTGCTGGTATTATCTATAAGTGATGCAGCAACAGAAGTATTTGTGCAATTGCTGGATGCTACTGATACCCTGGTGATTGAAATTGCACCCCGCACGCTGATAATGAAACTACGCTTTCTATCCGCACCACGGCAGCAGACAGTATCGATATTATCGACGATCTCACCCTTGCTTTCAATAAAGTTTCCCAGTACCTGGAATATCTGGAAGTGAAAAAGGATTACGCTTCCGGATATGTACCAGTTCATTTATCGCAGTGGCTAGTAGAAGGCAATTTCTTAGGCCAGTAACCCTCAATCCTATAACCAAACGACTCTATGAAATTTCATAAAAAACGAAAGGATGCCCTATTTGCCGCACTAAGTCTGGCGGTAACCCTTGCTGTTTTCCTGATTACTGCTTTTACATACAAGGATAAAACTCCTGGTAAGAAAAGCCTTCCTGCCAGTATACAGGCAGCAACCAAACCTAATATTGTAGTAATCCTGGCCGATGACCTGGGTTATACCGACCTGGCTTCCTATGGGAATAAAATTGTTCAAACGCCCAATATTGATGCACTTGGTAAAGAAGGAATCCGCTTTACACAGGCCTATTCTTCTGCACCTATTTGCAGCCCATCCAGAGCCGGTTTATTGACAGGCCGGTACCAGCAGCGCTTTGGTTTTGAGTTTCTGGTACCGCAAAATACAGGTCAAAAACCTTCTCCGGAACAAATGCAGAAATTACTGGCTTTTCAAGCAAAGGTCGGCTCATCACGAGAGCCGGGAATTGATGAAGAAGCTTTCAATAAAATTGGGAAAGGCTTACCAGAATCTGAAATTTCTCTGGCCAAACTATTGAAACAAAACGGGTATAAAACAGCTATTATTGGCAAATGGCATGTGGGCGAAACAGAAGGTTTTTATCCGCAGCAACGTGGTTTTGATTATCATTATGGCTTTTACAGCGGCTTAACCTTATACTCTCCAGAATCCGATCCTTCGGTAGTGGATAAACATTTACCCTGGGCATTGAGTGAATCGGCTGCCTGGCACCGGAATGGCTCCAACCGGCTGGTGCGAAACAACCAGGATGTAGATGAAAAACAATACCTGACAGACAAATTTGCTGATGAAGCCATTGCTTATATTGAGCAGAATAAAACCAATCCGTTCTTTTTGTATCTGCCCTTTAATGCACCTCACGATCCTTTCCAGGCCAAACAAAGCGACTTTGACAAATATCCGAATGTGAGTGATTCTACCAAACGGGTATATTATGGCATGATCACAGGTCTGGATAATGCCGTTGGCCGGATTCACCAGAAACTGAAAGATTTAGGGCTTGACAAGAATACCATCATTGTTTTCACCAGCGATAATGGCGGTGCTACGTATACCAGAGGCACTGATAATGCACCCTTGAGAGGAGGAAAACTTTCCCATTTTGAAGGAGGCTATTCGGTACCCTATTTTATCAAGTATCCCGGTAAAATCACGGCTGGTAAAGAGTATACGTTGCCGGTAAGTAACCTGGATATTTTCCCTACCGTTGCGGCTGCCGCTGGAGTAAAACTGCCCACAGACCGGGAATATGATGGCGTAAATTTATTGCCCTTCCTCAACAACCAGAAACAAGGAGCTCCGCATGAAACGTTGTACTGGCGCAGTGGCTATTCAAAAGCCATCCGCAAAGGAGATTACAAGCTGTATATCAATGAACGTAACGGCAAACAACTGCTTTTCAACCTGGCCAAAGATCGCTCCGAAACCAAAGATTTGTGTGCCGAACATCCGGAAAAAGTAAAAGAATTGCTGGCTGATTTAAAAACCTGGGAAAGTAAACTGCAAACGCCCACCTGGCCTCACCGGACAAATTCTACAATAGAAGTAAACGGTGAAAAATACTTCTTCCCGATATAGGCTAAAACTGGAAGCCGGAGCATAAAAAATTAATTTTTACTGTTCTCTGGCTTCCATGTTTTGAAAAAAACTAACTATTTAACTGTTATACCCATGAATACAATCGCTGGCAAAGACTTTATCATTCTGTTTAAAAAGGTATTAGTTACCCTGGCTTTGTACCTGATTCCGGTACTTACTGTATGCGCACTCTTGCTTATTGCTAAGAAATTTCAGGATGAACCTTCTGCCGCAGCTGCGCCAAAAGAACAATTACAAGTGGTGGATAATTAAGAAGCCGGAATCCACATTCGATTCAAATCATCCAATTTTTATTATCATTATTCGCTTAAACCTTATTAGCCATTATGGATTTCATTACACTTGTTTTTAAAAACCTGAATACCTGGGGTTTAACTGCTATCTTATTTACGGTAGGTATCCTGGAATTTTCATTTGGCCTGTACAAAAAATGGAAAACCAATGACAAACTCGTTGACCTGGCCAGTATCCTGTTCGGGAAACTGATCGTGCCTGTGCTCGTATCTTATTTTGCCTTGCAACTACTTCCTAAAGTGTTGCCTGAATTCAAAAATATATTTACCTGGGTGCCTTTCTGGTGGGGATTCATTATCATTTGTATTGCCGACGACCTTACCCAGTACTGGTATCACCGCCTGCACCATGAAGTGCCATGGCTATGGAAATTCCACCGTACCCACCATTCTGCCCCGTATATGGGCATGGCTATGGCCAGCCGGCAAGGATTTTTCTATACTATTTTGTTTCCGCAAACCTATGTAACGACCACCCTGGTATTTTTGGGCTTAGGAGTGCCGGCTTTGTTTGCCAGAGGGATTAAAGGCCTCATCACAATGATGGCGCATTCAAGCATCAAATGGGACAAACCTTTTTATGACATCAAATGGCTACACCCGATTGCCTGGGTAATGGAACGGACCATCTCTACACCTGCTACCCACCATGCCCACCATGCCGCCCACGAACGGGATGGGGTAGGGCATTACCATGGAAATTATGGCAATATGTTTTTCCTGTGGGATGTGATATTCGGCACTGCTAAAATCACCCGTAAATACCCAGAACAATATGGCCTGGAAGACTATGCGGATGATCCCTGGTATTCCCAGGTACTCTATCCCCTTGTCAAATCCAACAAAAAAGGCAGCGAGCTAGCGGAATAAATTAGATAATCAAAAATTAATGATTAGAAGAGTATAATTTCTAACACAATGAGTAATTGGAAATAGCTGTAATAGCATTCTGTTTAGCCTGAAGACCTAAATAACCTAACTCAATAAATAAAAATATAAAACAAAATTCCATGCGTGATGGCCCGAAAAAACAGCGGGCATTGCGTTAGCCCTGAGCGAGGAAGCATTGACAACTACGTTGGTTCTCTTCGGCTCTCGCCTCGAGAATTCTAGATGTTGAATTGTTTACTTTCTTTGTAGCAATGACAAAGAAAGTAAGGACGGCGCAATGTGAAGCGGAAATAAATATTTACTTTCATTACAATATTAAAATAACACACCTTAAACCTTATGAAACCCAGAACTATTCTGGCTATACTAATAGTCATATTAATTACCGGAGCCCTCACGGCTTTTCTTCCCAGGAAAGAAGAAAACGTACTTGCAGCTGCATCTAAACCTAATATTGTGCTGATTATGGCTGACGATCTCGGCTATGGAGATATTGGCGCTTTTGGTGCTACCGACATCCGTACCCCTCATATTGACGGAATTGCAAAAAAAGGAATCAAGTTTACCGGATTCTATACCCCTTCTCCGGTTTGCAGTCCGACCAGGGCAGGCTTGTTAACTGGCCGGTATCCCAGAAGAATGGGAATTGATGGGGTATTTTTTCCGGAAAGCTTTACAGGTATTCCCGCCGCTGAAGTAACCATGGCCGAAGCGCTCAAAGAACAAGGCTATACTACGAGTATAGTTGGAAAATGGCACCTGGGGCATCACAAACAATTTCTTCCCTTACAAAATGGCTTCGATGAATATTTCGGTATTCCTTATAGCAACGACATGATGGGAACGGCGTACATCCGGGGCAATGAAGTAGCCGAATATCCGGTAGATCAGCGGTATACAACGAAAGTGTATACAGAAGAAGCTGTTAAATTCATCAATAAAAATAAGAGTAAGCCTTTCTTTCTGTATCTGGCTCATTCTATGCCCCATGTGCCGATTTATGCATCTCCTGAGTTTGAGGGTAAATCTAAAAGAGGCTTGTATGGCGATGTAATTGAGGAACTAGACTGGAGTGTAGGGCAAGTACTGCAAGCGTTACAGAAAAATGGCCTCGAAGAAAATACACTGATCATTTTTACAAGCGATAATGGTCCCTGGCTGGCATTTGATGTAGAAGGCGGTTCGCCCGGTCCATTAAGGGAGGGAAAACAGACTACATTTGAAGGGGGAATGAGAGTGCCAACCGTAGCTGCATGGCCTGGAAAAATTAAAGCGGGAACGGTATATGACAACCTGGCTACTCATTTTGATTTTTTTCCGACTTTCCTCAAGATAGCTGGTGCCACTAATTACAGGCCTAAAAATCCACTGGACGGAGAAGACATCACACCCGTACTGACCGGAACCGGCAAACGCAAAGGAGATGAGTTGCTGTATTATTTCAATGGCCAGATTCAGGCATACCGCAAAGGCGACTGGAAAATTAAGTTTCCGTATCCTGGAAACAAAGGTATACTAGGTGTGAAAGACCTGGCTCCGCATGATACCTTGCTGTTTAACCTGAAACAAGATGTAGGGGAGCAGACTAATTTACTAAAAACAAATCCCGCAAAAGCTAAAGAACTCCTGGCTTCTATGCAAAAATATGTGGCTACGATAGAGCCTACTCCCAAGGCACTGGTGCAACGTATGGCTGCCGACGAAAGTCATAAGAAAAAATACCTGGAACGGAAGGCTAAAACTGCTTCCACAAATGAGTAATTTAGTGTTTATTTATTTTGTAATGAAAAATATTGAATCAACAACCCAATCTATAACCAATCTTCCGGTGAAGTTTTCCGGAAGAATTACTATTTTCTTGCCTGAAGCAAAATCTTATTTAATTCTAGTTTCACTGATGTTGGGAATGAGTCTTGTGTTTAATTCTTGCCAATCATCACAGGAAAATACTACAGCTGATGTTGAAAAAGCTGATTCGTCTTCTCTTATATCCAATGCAACCAACGACAGCCTGTCTTGCCATAGCAATATTCCGGATCGGTTCGCTGTGCAGCAAACCAACAGCAAAGCTACCATAGAAACAGTAAGTGAGGTTAGCGAAGAAATGGCTACAACAGGGATGGTCTTAATTCCGGCAGGTACCTTTCAGATGGGAGCAGATAACCAGGAATCCCGCAAAGATGAGTTTCCTAAACATAAAGTATCAGTAGAGGGTTTCTGGATGGATACCCATGAAGTAACTAATGCCCAGTTTGCTGCTTTTGTAAAAGCTACCGGCTATGTTTCCACTGCAGAACGCAAACCAGACTGGGAAGAGATTAAGAAGCAATTGCCTCCTGGAACACCCAAACCCTCAGATGATGTACTGGTGGCCAGCTCTCTGGTCTTTTCTGCCCCGGTGCAACAAGTAGCATTAAACGATTATTCTCAGTGGTGGAAATGGGTAGCCGGAGCCGACTGGAAACATCCGGAAGGACCCAACAGCAGTATTAAAGGCAAAGAAAACCATCCGGTGGTACATGTATCCTGGGACGATGCCGTAGCCTATGCAAAATGGGCTGGTAAACGCTTGCCGACCGAAGCAGAGTGGGAATGGGCGGCCAGAGGAGGATTACAGAATGAAGTATATCCCTGGGGTAATGAACACATTGAAAAAGGCAAGATCAAAGCCAATACCTGGCAAGGCCGTTTCCCGGACCAGAATACCCTGAAAGACCAGTTTTATGGAGCCGCTCCGGTAAAATCATTTGCTCCCAATGGCTATGGCTTGTTCGATATGGCCGGAAATGTATGGGAATGGTGCAGCGACTTTTACCGCCATGATTACTATCAGACCACTAATAAGCCGGAAGGCGTGAAGAATCCCAAAGGCCCAGCCAGCAGTTATGACCCTGAGGAACCTACTGTTCCTAAAAGAGTGCAGCGGGGTGGTTCATTCCTATGCCACGATTCCTATTGCAGCTCTTACCGAGTTTCTGCCCGCATGAAAAGCAGTCCGGATACCGGGCTTTCCCATACAGGTTTCCGCTGTGTGAAGGATAAAAGCTAGGAAGCAGGTTAGATAAAACAAACAAAAAGAATTATTTATTTCGGGAAGGTTTGTTAGTTTTATACATGCTTTACAGCAGAGATACTATCCAACAGCGATGGATGGTAGAATATTCACTTCTGCTACAAAATATAGTTTATGTATTTACTAACCAACCTAAAAAGCTATGCCAAGAATACATCCAGTAAATATTTCCCAGGTACCTCCGGATACTAAAGCGGCTTTTGAAAAGCATGTAAAAGAGTATACTGCCAGAATCACCAATATGAAAGCCACCTTGGGCCATTCGCTGGTGGCTTTTGAAGTGTATATGCAGTGGTATCCATTGTATGAGGAAGTAAAGAAAATCCTGGGCGGACGAATGGCTTATCTATATGCCCATGCCATTTCTCATGCCAGCAACTGCCCTTTATGCACGACATTTTTTCGCAAGATTATTATGGATGCCGGTGAAAATCCGGAAGAACTGCAACTTACTCCACAGGAACAACTCCTGCTTGATTTTGGCAGTACAATTGCCCAGCAAACCGGCCAGGTGCCTGATGAACTATACCGTCAGATAGAACAATTATATTCCAAACCACAGATAGTAATTCTGGTTGCTTTCGCCGGACAAATGATCGCCACGAATATTTTCAACAATGTGCTGGAAGTAGAAATAGACGAATATTTATACCCCTATACCTCTACCCTTACCAGAACAGTATAAAGCCATTCATTTGCTTGTTCCCCACATTCTTTCTACATAAGTTTATGTTTCCGGTAGTGACAGCTACTACCAGAAACCAGATTTGTTTCATTAAACCCACCAGCATATATGTCTGAATACCTTAAAGATAAAGTAGCTTTTATAACCGGCGCTGCCCATGGACAGGGACGAGCCACCGCCTTAGCTTTGGCCAGGGAAGGGGTACATATAATAGCCTTTGACATTGCCAGAAGAATGGAATATCCTGGTTATGAAATGGGGTCAGAAGATGAGTTGCAAAGCCTGAAAGGGGAATGTGAACAATCAGGAGTGATTTGTTTAATCCATAAGGGGGATGTACGGCAGGATGCAGATATTGTACAGGCTGTAGAACAGGCTCAGTTCGCTTTTGGAAGGATTGATATTTTATTCAACAATGCCGGCATTTGTGCCTATGGTCTGGCCCATGAATTAGATGAAGATTCCTGGGATGCCATGATGGATATTAATCTGAAAGGCGCCTGGATGGTAGCCCGACGAATCATTCCATTAATGATCAAACAAAAGAATGGAAGCATTATTAACAACTCCTCGATTGCCGGAATGCGGGGGATGGGCAGGCTGAGCCATTATGCCGCTTCTAAATGGGGATTGGTAGGCTTAACCAAATCCTGGGCCATTGAGCTGGCCGTATTTAATATCCGGGTAAATTCTATTCATCCGACTGGCGTAAATACGCCCATGAACGATGGACTCGCCTTTCTGGAAGGCACTACGCCACAGGCAATTGCCGAACGTTCGGCTGGTAATCTGCTGGATGTGCCGTGGGTAGAGCCTGAGGATGTGGCAAGAGCTGTCCTGTACTTAGTCTCCGAAGGTGGCCGCTATATGACTGGTTCTCAACTGGTAATCGATGCCGGTTTGCTCAGCCGGTAGTCAATCGTGTTCAAAAAATTTGAAGCATTGTAATAAGAAATTCTATTCAACCCATGAAAGGATACCAACTTCTGCTGGATAGTGAATTTCTAAATCAGGTGATGGGAATGGTTACGGCACATGATGAATTGAAATATTCAATTATGCATTGGTTAGTTCATGAATTGAGAAAGAATACTGAAATAAGAAGCCTGTGTATTGAAATTGATGTTGTTAAAATTAACTTTCATGGATCGACTTATCCAGGCATAGGCATTCATTATTTAAACCAGAATCCTGGCCTAAACTTTACTGATAAAGACAATACAGCTGATTACGGAAATCAGATAGAGGCAAAAATTGCAGAAATATATCAATCCGAGTCATTTTTAAATTTCTTCGATTATATCCAGAAAAATCAAATGGAGATCTATCAATGCCTGCAAGCTTACAAGAGTAAATAGAGTATACTATATTTTCTCACGGCAGAAAAGGAATAACAGAACCCAGTTCACTTTTTTGCCTTGAAATCCAAAGTAAAGCCAGGTTAATGAAAATAAATACAAACAAGGCAATATAATACCACACAAAGGCAGTATATCTGGCTTCTGCAATACTGGCTGCTCCTGCAATCATCCATACCAGTAGGGCAATACATACAATCACCCCGAAGATTACCAGATATACAGCTGAGTTAGCGCTCCGGAAAAAGGCAAACAGCAGGTGTAAGCAAAAAAACGCCAGAAGGGGAAGGCCACCCATAGAAACCAGGCTCATAAATAGAGCCCCGCCTGCAGGTCCACTCTGGCCTTTTTTCGTCCAGTCGTAGATTTCATTAAAAAAGATAAAATTCCCGGTGATTACGATCAGGTAAAATAATCCGTACCATATAGTCCACCAGCCGCCTCCGAGCAGAAAGCGGAAAATCAGTTGTATCTCTTTCATGAAAATGATATTTTATTGTTTTTGAGCAACAGAGAAGAATTTAATTGTCATCCTGTTCTTTTACTTGCCCTTCATCAATTTTTGTATATACGTCGGCCATATATACTTTTTCAGTTAAAGTGTATTGTAAATTAAAGCTATAAAGTTTAGTGTCAGGATTAAGTTAAATGTATTAAATTTTACTATAAGGCAAACAAACCCTGAGGAAATTTTTCTGTATAATTTATATGTTATATCTGTGAATTGAATAAATAACATATTGCGAATTTCCGTAAAGTAAAATATTATACTAACTATTTTGCTGCATTTTGAGTATATTATCCAGAACATATAAACCTCAAATTTAAACAGATACTCACATGAAATGGATAGGTAGACAACAAAGTGGCAACGTAGAGGACCGCCGGGGAATGGGTGGTAAGTTAGCAGTTGGTGGAGGCATTGGCGGAATAATTATAGCTCTTTTAAGTTTCTTTTTTGGCGGTGGCGACCTGAGCGATATTACTTCTACACAAAACCAGCCCCCTGCCAGTCAGGAAACTGATGCCGAGCAGGATTCCAGGGCACAGTTTGTGGGTGTAGTATTACAGGATACAGAAGATATCTGGAACAAGATTTTTCAGGAGCAGCTCAACCGCGATTACCAGGAGCCAAAACTGGTCTTATTTTCTGGCACCGATCAGTCTGGTTGTGGTACAGCCACGGCAGCATCCGGTCCTTTTTACTGCCCCCTGGATGAAAAAGTATACATCGATTTAAGTTTTTATGACGAACTGCAAAGCCGGTTTGAGGCGCCGGGAGATTTTGCAATGGCCTATGTAATTGCCCATGAAGTAGGCCATCATATTCAGCAGCAATTAGGGATCGCCGAAAAAGTACGCCAGATGCAACAAGGAGGCAGTAAAAGCCAGGCCAATGATCTATCGGTGCGGCTGGAATTACAGGCAGATTTTCTGGCAGGTGTATGGGCGCATCATGCCCAGAAATCCAAACAAATCCTGGAATCCGGTGATGTAGAAGAGGCGTTGAATGCAGCCAGTGCCGTTGGCGACGACCGTATTCAGCAACGCTCTCAAGGCTATGTAGTACCCGATGCTTTTACGCATGGCACTTCCCAGCAACGGATGTTATGGTTCAAAAAAGGCTTTCAATCCGGCGACATTGACCAGGGGGATACTTTTAATGAATCCTTATAAATTTTAAATAATGTTAAATTAAAAAAGGCACCCGAAGCATATACTTTGGGTGCCTTTTACTTTTCTATTACACATATACAGATGTGAATACAATATACTTAGCTTTCAATATATCAGGCCTTAAGTCATATTGGTGCCTTAAGTGAAAAATAGAGCCTTAAAAGGACTAGTTATTGGCTTATCGGTTATTGGTGATAGTTATTCTTCCTTAATTATTATCCATTTAACTATAAAATCAATTCCACTTGATACAAATTCTTGTCCTTTTGCCACTTCAAAGTCTGCTCTGGCCTTCACATGATTGGTCTCATCAATTTTTAACCCATCTTTCAATAACTGGTCGAGCTTTTTACCCTCTAATGCATCGGCTTGTAAGAAAGGATGTGTATGCTGAGAAACCAGGCCTTGTTTATATGCTTGTTCTAACTTCTTCCATAATCGCCAATCTTCAATGACAATAGAAAGTAAATCTTTTGATATAGGGCTTAGCTTAAAGCTGTCAGGTCCTAGATTATTCAGATCTTCCCATTGGGATTCGAAATAGTAAGGTTGACCATTAAAATCAGCCACTCCACTTCTTACTCCATCATACCAAACATAAGAATAAACTTTTTCGTATCCCTTCATCTCTTAGATACTCACTTTTGCCTTTAATCAAATTACCATCAACCCACACACAGATAAAACTCTTAACATTACGGCAAGGCAAAAGCTACATAACTTTCTCCTTTGGGAGCGCCTAGTTTGGTGCCTCCGCAGGCTACTACAATATACTGTTTCCCATTTACCTCATAGGTACTAGGGGTAGCAAAACCGGCTGCAGGAAGTGGCGTTTCCCAGAGTAGTTTCCCTGTTTTTTTGTCGAAGGCCCTCAGTTTGGCATCCAGCGTACCGGCAATAAATAATACACCTCCTGCGGTTACCACTGGTCCGCCATAACTCTCTGTACCAGTGGGGGGTATGCCTTCTGCCGTTAGTTTCGGATGTTCACCCAGAACTGTTTTCCAGACATATTCACCAGTATTCAGGTCTATGGCATTTAAGGTTCCCCAGGGAGGTGCAACAGCCGGATATCCTTTTTTATCCAGAAACTTGGTATAACCTGAAATTTTGTAAGGTACGCCTGATTTTGCCTGTTCAGCTTTACTTAATCCGGGTTCTTTCTTTTGTGCTTCTTCTGGCTCGCGGTCCTGTTCTTCATCTCCAAATAAAAAAGCCATGAGCGACTGTTTTTCCTGGGCCGATAAACGCGCAAAACCTGGCATCATGCCTTTGCCTTGTGTAATTACTGTTTGTACATATTCGCGGCTCCGGCGGGTTCTTACATCTACCAGCGCAGGGAAGCCGCTCTCTGCATTTCCTTTGCGTTCAGCCCCATGACAAGACGAACAATTGGTAGTATACAAGCGTTGCCCTGGCGTTAACTGAGCCAGTTTATCATCAGATTCTTTGGTATTGAGATTGATGATCCAGGCCATCTCATTGCTGTTAATATAGATAATGCCATCAGGGTCTACAGCCGATCCTCCCCATTCTGCCCCTCCATCCAGGCCAGGGAAGATAATCGTACCTTGTTTACTTAAGGGAGTAAAGGGTCCTTCTGAACGGCTTTTTTTCACCGCTGCAATTAATGTATCTCTGTTTTCTGCATATGGACTAATATCTTTTTCTGTGAGTGTCTGCCGGGCATAGGGAGCCGGTTTGGTAGGAATGGGCTGGGTAGGCCAGGCTTCCTCTCCCGGAATATCTGAAGCAGGCATGGGTACTTCCTGTATGGGAAATAAAGGCGTTCCATTTTCCCTGTCAAATACAAACACATAACCCTGTTTGGTTACCTGGGCTACCGCATCGATTTTTTTGCCGTTATGGGTAACAGTGAGCAGGTTAGGTGGGGCAGGGGGATCACGGTCGAGTATATCGTGGTGGACAAACTGATAATGCCAGATACGTTTGCCAGTTCTGGCTTCCAAAGCAAGCAAACAATTGGCAAACAGGTTTTCTCCTTTGCGGTTTCCGCCGTAAAAATCAAACGCTGCCGAACCAGTGGGAACATACACAATGCCCCGGTTCCGGTCTATCGACATGCCAGACCAGTTATTGGCAGCGCCTACTTCCGGATTCTTATAGGTTTCTGCCGGCCAGGTATCATAACCAAGTTCTCCCGGCTGAGGAATGGTATGAAATACCCAGGCCAGTTTTCCGGTTTCGATGTTAAATGCCTGTACATGTCCGGGAGCGGCATCAGCACCTTCCGACAAACGCATGGGCATGATGATTAGGTCTTCAAACACAGTGCCTGGGGTGTTAGAGATTACAAATTTATCCTTAGCCGCTTCGCCTAATCCGGCTTTTAAACTGGTACGCCCTTGTTCTCCAAATGATAATACCGCTTTGCCGGTAATCGCATCGATTGCATATAACCAGTGTCCACGGGTGAATAATATGCGTTTGTCAGTTCCTTTTTCCCAGTAGGTAACGCCCCGGCTGGTGCTGAGGCCATTGGTTTTGGCTGTATCCTGCCATTTCCAGATTTCTTTCCCGGTAGCCGCTTCAATCGCAAATGGTTGTGTTGTTGCCGTCATGGCATACAACCGCCCATCTACAATAATGGGATTACACTGGATCTGCCCAGAATCTTTGGTATGGTATTGCCAGGCTAATTTGAGTTGACTTACATTTCCTGTCGTGATCTGTGTGAGGGTAGAATAATGATTACGGTCCGGGCCGCCTAAGTACTCCGGCCAGTCTTTTCCGGAAGATACTGTATCAGCCGTTGACTTTTCGTTCTGCTCACAACTGCTCAGTAGATTCAGCAAAGACAAAAAAAACAGAGGGAATAAAAACCTCTTCATATCGCTAAAAATTAGGTAAAGTTTGGATTAAAGGCAGCTTGTACAGCTTTAGGCTAATAAGCATGGTATGAAATTTCATGACTGCTGACATAATGCCGGAAGGTAAATATATAGATATTTCTCTGGATGTTCAAAGAAGTAATAGGCAGTTTATACGGGATAATTACAAAATAATATGGGTTATGTATTATACTCCTAAATCGTTGTTGGTGGTTCGTAAATAGTTGGTAGAAGTATACTGTAAATCAATTAAATCTATGTATTGAAATACACAATACTCATTTTGAAAAAGTATAAGTTGTAAGGTAGAAGAGGATTGTCAGCTAATAGCTTTTGAGTAGAGTAAAAAAATAGAGATAAGTATATGACTTATCTCTATTGAAAAGAATTCAGGCAATAGTATTTATGATTAATGTCTGGTGAAGATCAGCTGACTAGTATCAAATCCTTTGGCTTTTGCCCGTTGCAGCAAGCTGTTGAGTACTACTTTATCTAACACCGGCTGGCGGCTGAGAATCCATAAGTATTCACGGGAAGGTTCTCCTACTACTGCATACTCATAATCCGGACCCACTTCCAGAATCCAGTAATCTCCCGAAAAAGGCCAGAAAAACTGAACTTTCAGTTTCGCATTGGTTACAGGATCTACTACCATTGCTTTACCGGTTGTTTGCTTGACTTTTCCTTCCACACCGCCTTTATGGCAGGAATTTTCCACTTTTACACTTCCATCTGCTTGCAGGGTATATCTGGCTTTAGTAGCATAACAATCTTTTTCAAAAGAAGCAGGCAATCTGGCTATTTCATACCATTCTCCTACATATTTGTTTAAATCAACATAAGGGGCAACGGCCAATGGAGCGTGTTTTTTTCTTCGGGCTGCTGCTACCAGAACGGCTGCAACTACTAATCCTACAGATATTCGAAAAGCTGGTTTATTTACAATACTCATAATTAGATTAGGTTAGGTTTCTAAGAATTTAAATTGCAGATAATGAATGTTCTGCCCATTGTCTGCATATTTCTGCTCAAAACGGGTTTTTATGCCGTAATGATACCTGGTCAGGTCCGAATGATAGAGATCATGGGTATATGCCAAATCTTTCACCGGAAATTCCTTTAACACTTCCAGGGTGTATTCAAACAGATCTGTGTTATCTGTTTTCAGGTGAACAGGCTGGTTTGGGCCAATAATATTTTTATAAATGTTTAGAAACCTGGGATGGGTCAGCCTTCGCTTGGCATGACGGTCCTTTTTCCTGGGGTCAGGGAAGGTAATCCATATTTCAGCGGCTTCACCTGGGGCAAAGAAATTTTCCAGCAACTGTATTTGTGTCCGCAGGAAAACAACATTGGTTGAACCCTGGCTTTCAGCAACCACAGCGCCTTTCCACAAACGGTCACCTTTTACATCTATGCCTACATAGTTTCTGGAAGGAATCTGCAAGGCAAGTCCGGTCGTATATTCTCCCCGGCCACAGGCCAGTTCGAGCACGATGGGGTTATTGTTTTTAAAATACAGAGAATGCCACTGGCCTTTTATGGATTCATAAATGGGTTTGCCGGGTTCCAGTAGGTTATGTTTTTCGGTGTTTTCCTGAAATCGTATCAATTTTTGTCTTGCCATGTGAATGCAGGTATGTACGTAATTGGGAAAGATGGGTTATCGGTTATGGTTATTGGGCAGTGGTTGTCAGTAGGATTGATTAATTTATATTGACGATTCATTTATCATAGCTCTTCTATTTCTGCGACTACAAAGGTGCTGCCTCCGATGAAAATCATATCCTGTGGATTAGCTTTAGCTTTTGCAGCCTGAATGGCCTGGTTTACATCGGGAATACTTTCTCCACTGAGGCCAAACGCCAAAGCTTGCATCTGAAGTAAATGTGCCGGCAATGCCCTGGGAATGTTTGCCTGGCAGAAGAAATAATACGCCTCTGTGGGTAGTAAAGGCAGTATGTGGGACAAGTCTTTGTCTTTTACCACACCCAAAACTATGAATAATTTTTCGAACGGTTGCTTCCGGATATTCAGCACTACTTCCCGGATACCTGCTTCGTTATGGCCTGTATCACAAATTATGAGTGGATTTATTTGAAGTTTCTGCCACCTGCCTTTCAAACCTGTCAGGGTAGTTACCTGTGCTATTCCATCCCGAATGGACTGTTCAGAAAGATAATACCCCAGCTGTTGGAGTTGTTCGGCTGCTTGACATACACCGGCCAGATTCTTTAGCTGGTATTCTCCCATAAGTCCGCAAGCCAGTTCTTTCAAGTATAACTCCCCTTTTCTCCACACGTTCACCCACAAATATTCATCACTATGCCCGGTATATTCAATCTTGAATGTTTCGTCAGCAAAATAAACAGGTGAATTCTCCTGGCGGGCTTTTTCTATAAAAACAGAGGCTGTTTCCGGCTGGTATTCACTAATAATAACCGGAATATCTGGTTTGATAATACCCGCTTTTTCAAAAGCGATCTGTGGCAGGGTATCTCCCAGAATATCCTGATGGTCAAAACTGATATTGGTAATTACCGAAAGCTGAGGCAGGATCACATTGGTTGAATCTAACCGTCCGCCCAGACCAACTTCAATTATGGCTACATCAACCTGCTGGGAGGAAAATTCATGAAAAGCCATCCCAACTGTTAATTCAAAAAATGAAGGCTGAATCTTTTCAATAAAATCCTGATGCTGCTCTATAAACCGGACAACTGAGTGCTGTGAGATTTCCTGTCCATTGATGCGGATGCGTTCTGTAAATGATTTCAGGTGGGGCGATGTATACAGGCCGGTTTTGTAGCCAGCTGCCTGTAAAATGGCCGCCAGCAGGTGAGAAGTACTGCCTTTTCCATTGGTGCCAGCTACATGTATGGAACGGAATGTATGCTGGGGATTGCCCAGGTGTTCACAGAGAGCGATCGTATTTTGCAGGTCGGCTTTGTAGGCAGCTTTTCCAATGCGGTGAAACATGGGAAGTTGTTGATACAAATACGCTATTGCCTGCTGATAGTCCATAAAAAGCCTTTTCAAAAATTATGGCTGTAAACTTAGCTATCTGACAGAAAATTTAAAACAGGATTCTTAAGGGCGATAGCAGGATTTAGATTTTCTTTCCCAGCCATTCTTTAAATTCTGAGGCTTTTCTGCGGCTAACAAATACTTCCTGTGGAAAAGCAGGGGTAAATTCTACTTCCAGTTTCCCCTGGGTATCAGTTTTACACTTGCGGATGGAGCGCACATGTGCCAGCATATGATGATTGATGCGGAAGAACAAGGAAGGGTTCATCAGCGTTTCCAGGCTTTCCAGGGATGAGTTGGATGTATATTCCTTACCTTCAAACGTGCGAAGGTGGCTTTTTTCGTTGATCCGGAAAATATAAGCGATTTCATTAGAAAGCAATGGTACAAAAGCATGTCCGTAATTCACAATCAGATGTTCCTGGTAAGGATTGGGCTTGGCTTCGGTATTTTCGTTATACAGGCTATCAAGTTTAAGTTTTTCAGCCACCCGGATGGCTTCATCTCTTTCCTGTACCAGCCGCTCTATTACCAGAAAGTGATAATGCACCAGATACATGCCGGTATAGATAAAATTGATCAGAACCACAAATACAAATGTAAGTGACAAGTCCAGTGCCATAAGTCCATCCACATTGAACATGGTGACCCTGCCTAACAACACATCATTGTACAGGTATACCAGTCCGGTTACTTCGATGAAGGAAATAGCCAGCACCAGGCCAGCCTGCACCAGAAAACGTTCGATAGGCTGGTATACCCACGAATAGCGTTTGTCCATGAGCCGGATAATATACCGGTTTGTTTCCCACAAAGCAGTTACAATCAGTAAATTCCAGGTGAGGTCAATGTAGTATCCCTTATTCTGAAAAAGTTCATAAAGCGACTCAGTAGCACCAAAATGCCTAAGAAATGCAGCCAGAAATGGGATGCCTAACAGACGTAACCAGAGATCAGGATAATGAATTGTTTTCATAAACGCTGCAAACTACACAGTGTATGTAACGCAAAAAAGTGCTTTCGTAGTAAAGGTAAAATGAGTAATTAAATGGAATACATGTACCGACTAAGATACATATTTTTTTATTTACTTCTCTATTTTATACAGATTGAATTATATACGGCTCGATAAAGATTTGTGATACAATAGATTGGTTTTTTTATTGAAGCAGGTACAACTCCAGTTTCATTTCAGATACCAATGCTTTGAAGGCTAGCATTATATACCAGCCAGACATTGGAATACAAAATTTTGTCGATTTTACTTTATCATTCCTTACAAAAAAATATTATTTGCTTCTGCAACTCAAAAACTCTGACGGATTTCATCTTTGACAAACCTGAGTGCTTTGCTGGTCGGATTCAGTTCCTGCTGGATAATGATCTCAAAAATAGCTTTTGCCAGATCCATACTCCGGCCTTCTGCATGTACCTGTGCGGCGGCATTGTTAATGATGGAAATAATTTCTTCCATGGCAGAGCGTACCTGGTTCCAGGCTTCATCGCTCATATACACTTGCTGCGACACATTGTGGTTGTATTCTTCCCGGATTTCGGACAAGAGCACATGATGCAGTTCGATGGCAGAAAATACATCATTGTTTAGCCTTAATATCAAATTGTTGGGTGAAATACGTTCCAGAAATAGGCACATACGTTCGTAGGCCTGCAGGCGCACCGGCAGCACTACTTCTGTACTCCGTAATTTTACTTCCACTAGTTTTCTTTCAAGTTCTTTGTTGAGAAAAGCCCGCACCGTGAGAAACATGGCATATAATACAATGGCAGCAGGGAGCAGTATTTTAATGAAATCAGCGAATATTATTTCCATAAATGGCCTTGTTGGTCAACAGAATTTATTTAGGAAGATGTGTGTTTCAAATGTAAGTAAATTTATGCGTTGCATACAAAACTATTTACCTTGCAAATAAAATAAAGCCTGTTTGTTTATGATTTCCTTAACCAATAAAATTCTACCGCTTACGCTTACTCCCAGAGCTATTGTACAGGTAAAAGCTATTATGGAGCACAAATTAGCATCGCACCAGGAGTATGGGCTGCGTATTGGTATCAAGGGCGGAGGCTGCAGCGGTGCTTCTTTTCTGCTGGGTTTTGACAAAGCTAAAACCGGTGATGATACCTACATGCATGAAGATATTCCTGTAATTATTGAGAAAAAACACCTGATGTATCTGCTTGGCCTAGAAATAGATTATGAAGATAGTGAAGAAGGAACCGGTTTTGTGTTTAATAACCCGCAGGCATAGGAAGTGACAAACGGTTTTGAGATTTCATTCCTTATTTATCAATCACGATTCCTTCGTAAGCACCTAGTGTATTTACTGTAAATTCCAGAAATCCATCTTTCCAGGTGAATACAAGAGGGCGTTCAGCTACCATAGAAAATAGTTTGGAAGGCCTAATATCGGACCTTATACGGAATGTAAGGTTATTTACTGGCAATGGCTCAAAATAGGTATTGCCGCTGAATCCGGTCAGGTTAATCAGGTGCAGGATCATTCCATCTTCTGATTTTTTCAATAATTTTTTTGGCGTGTTTTTAATATACTTTTGAAGAATGACTTCAACTCTTGCGGGTGCATTGGTCTGTATGAGTTGGGTGGCTTCCGGAAAAATGTGATCAATCACGTCCAGTAAGATGTTTTTATGTTGCTCGTATCCATGCAGGTAATATAATTTCCCCAGGTTTATAGGTAAAATCACGGATTTGCTTTGGTTGTGATTTTTTACGCCCATGGCATAATATCCGGATGGGTCATGTCCTCCGATAATTTCCGGTGGCCCCGGTCTTCCTTTGGTCAGGATGGGCAGAAATCTGGAATCGGCTGCGGATAAATCGTATAAACCCAGGTTAAACTTCCAGAAAAGCATTTTTTGTTTGTCAAACCGTTTAAATACTTCCTTGTTCTCCGGATTCAGATAAAAGCCACTGCCCTCATGATCTTTGTTTATGATTTTTGCTCCGAACAGCTCAAACAGTACTTTTTCATCATTAAATAAAGTCCGGTTGGTGGCAATCAGATGGGTGCCTTGCTGACTGGCTTGCTTTAACACTTGTATAGATTTATCATTGAGATACGTGATTTCGGGAAGAACGAGAAGCTTGTATTGTTTGATTTTCTCCGGCAGGTTTCCTATCTGGGCATCTTCAATAATGTCGAAAGGAATATGGGCTTCTTTGAGCATGAGCTGGATGCCCCTGTATTCCTGCATGGCTTCTCCGCTTGGCCATGTACCTGGAGCAATCACGGCTATGTTTGCCACCGATATATACTTACCAAAATAGGGCTCATTTTTTTTATGGAGCGCATACACTTTTTTTATCACCTCAAAATTGCGCTCATCTTCATAGCCCCGTAAATCGCCCATCAAACTCACATCCAGGCCGGAACCATTGGCCATATTCTCATACAAACGGATGGCTGTTTCTTCCGGCTCAACGGCATTATAACGTGATTGAAAAGATATTTGCTGAATACTCGCATTGCTGATTACATGTTCCGGATAGGAGTTTACCGCATTGCTTACATTATCCGACGACATATACGGCCAGTAAGGCAAACTATTGGTTTGTGATTCGTGCCGGATAATATCCACATACTGATCCATATAGGTGCAAATGGCAATCTGCGGATTTTTAGATTTTACCAGCTTATGCAGCCGCTGTGACCAATCGCTGGTTGTGTATTTTTTAAATTCCTGGTATTTCTGAAAAACAGGATCTGCTTTATTTTCTTCCACAGGCAATGCCAAACCTTTGCTGTATTCAGCAAACCGTTTTTTGTCATAGTCATTCTGGTCAATGCCGTGGTATTTGCCTTCGTAGGGATTATTTACCTGATACCCTGGCATATTCAGAAATATACCGTCTACCGGATACAAATCAATTACTTCTTCAATGATCCGGAAAGCCCGGTCTTGTACATAGGGGGCATTAATGGATACCACATACATATCGGTATTAATAATCCGTTCGCCTTTGGGAGAAATATAACACCAGTCGGGGTGTTGTTTAAATATACTTTCGTGCACCCGGCTGAAATCAAACCTGACCATTACCCTGATGCCTTGCTGATGGCACTTTTTAATCACATCGCCCAGCATGCTGGGCTTCATATATGGATTGATATACTGAAAATCAAGTTTGGTCGGATAAAAAGCCATAATCCCTCCTGCATTAATAATCAGCGTATTGGCTGAAAAATCGGTGAGGTCTTTAAGCAGAGAATCCGGATGCAAGGTGGCGGCTTCATAGGCTGGCAAATTCGTTTGGATCACCCGCAGGTTATTGGGTTTCCACCAGGAAAGGGAAGCAGGCCATTTATCTTGACTTTGGGCAGAAGAAACCGCTTGTTTTTGTGCAATACTTGTAGAAAAACAAAAAAGGAGAAATAGTAAAAAAGTACAGCATCGGTAATTCATAGTTGAAAGCTATGAAAATAAGGCGGATTGGCACAAGTATCTACTTGTAAAAATTATTTAGAAAGTAAGAAAAGCAGGTTTACTAAGTGACAGAAGATTTTGAAGAAAAGCAAGGTATCGATCAAATCAATATCGAGAAATATGCCTTTATAATTGGATGTTCCTTGTTAGATATTCAACATTCACTTACAACATTCGGTTGTCAGTATATCTTATCCTTCAACCATCAGCCCACTAGCTTTTGAGCCCTCTCCACACCAATGTAGCAACTCCTCCGGCTTTGAGTGAAAAAGGAAAACTGCGTCCTTGTTCCTGTACATGGAAAGTCTGATAAGTGGTACCGGAATTCAGTACAATCATCGCTCTGGAACCATCCGGATTAAGAAAAACTACATGTTGCAGGGCATTTGCGGTTTTTTCAGTAGATGCAATCCGGTAAGCGCCGGGTTTTATAAATTTGCTGGCGTGACCTAAAATGTAATATTCCACATTTCTGGTAATATCACCGGTTTTTGAATTAACAGTAACTACGCCCCGGCAATCCATACAACCCCGGTTGGTAGGTCCGTGATTTTCATCCAGGGCCAGATTCCAGAGCAATACATTTTTCGACCAGTTCCGGGTAGCACCAATAATTAAATTGCCCACCGACCATTTGAGGTTATCTCCGAAAACAGGTGCCCATTCGCCGCCAGAGCATTCTGTAAAATACAATCCCTTATCCGGATGGGCTTCATGTACTTTCGACATATCTTCCACTTTTCCGGCATAACAATGAAACGCTGAGCCAGCTACATATTTTTTTGCCTCCGCATCATTCATAATCTCAATCGGATACTGGGGAGTATCCCAGTTGTGGTCGTATACGACAATTTTGGAGTTGATTTTGTTTTTAGAGAAGGCAGGACCTAAGTGATTTTTGATAAACTGCGCTTGCTCAGCCGCACTCATCAGCAGACTGGGATACCTGGCTTCAAACTGAGGCTCATTTTGAATGGTAACGGCATCTACGGTAATTCCTTCACTTGCAAATGCCTGAATGTATTTTACAAAATAGCTAGCATACGCATCATAGGCTTCCGGAAGTAGCTTGCCCCCAATAAAGTTTTTGCTGCTTTTCATCCAGCTGGGCGGACTCCAGGGCGTACCCATGAGTTTGATGGAAGGCTGTAAATCAAATATATCTTTGAGCACCGGAACTACATCTTCCTGGTCGGGTTCAATGGAAAACTTTTCCAGTTCAGGGTCTTTCAGGCTGGTATCAATGTCGTGATAGGTATAATTGCTGAGAGAAAAATCGGAAGCGCCAATCGTCATGCGGATGTAACTCAGATTAATTCCCTGGCTGGTAAACAGTTCCTGCAATAATTCTTTGCGCTGGCTGGAACTTAGTTTCTGGTTAATCACAAAAGCTGATGATCCGGTAAGAGAAGCGCCAAAACCTTCCATCTGCTGAAATTTCTGTGAAGCATCTACCATAATCACTGGCGTAGCTTTAGAAGTATCCTGCTGAAAATGGATGGGCTGGTTCTGCCTTTCCAGTAAGGCACTCTGGTCTCCGTAAGTAACCCAGGCTTCTACCAGACTGCTGTCGGTGGAAACGGCAGATTCTCCGGATTGATGTTCAGAAACAGGTTTACAATAGGTAAGTAACAGACAAAAGAGTATCAGGTGAAAAAACAGCAATAAAGTTCGCAACATGATCAGGCAAGATTTGTAGGCTTCTTAGCAATTTATAAAGAAGCAAGGATTTGTCCTATAACAAAATAAGGTATTTGAATATAAAATTTACAGACCGGGTGATATTGAATTAAGCAGGCTATAAAAAATTAAAACCTTTGCTGGAAACAGTACAATATTCTTTTCATATTGCTTAAGCGAAAGTATACCTCAATCTGGGATGAGTAAGTATAGTAATGTTTAATGTAAAAGGTAGCAGTTGAGTTGCGTATTTATAATTGTTGTAGCACATGAAAATGAAAAATACAAAATCAATTCCCATGAGAAAAAAGATGCCAAGTTTACTGTTTACGCTTTTATTACTCGGGCACATGGTATATGCACAATATCCCCAAGGTAAAGTGGTATTCGACCATCTGTATTCAGCATCATTAGAGAATAAAGGTGGAGAAAATCCTACCCGGAGGGTTACCATTTATCTCCCAGCTGGTTATGAGAAAGGCAAACAAAGGTATCCGGTTATTTACTATTTACACGGCTTTACCTGGAGTGATAGCATGATGATTGCCAGAACCCACTTTGACAAAGTGCTTGACAAAGCTATTGCTACCAGTAAAATCAGGCCGGTTATTGTAGTAATGCCCGATCATCATACCTTATATAGAGGAAGTTATATCACAAATTCATCATTTACTGGGAAATGGGCTGATTTCACTGGAATTGACCTTGTTAATTTTATTGATAAGAAATACAGGACTATTCCGGAGTGGGAAAGCCGAGGGATTTCCGGTCATTCAATGGGGGGACAGGGGGCAATTAAGATGGGGATGCTTTTCCCTGATGTATTTTCCAGTGTGTATTCCTTGTCACCGGCAACATTAGCTATTGTAGAAGATATTGGTATAAAAAGTAACGCATTTAAACGAGTTCAGGAAATTAAATCACGGGAAGAACTGATCACAGGCTGGAACGAATTTTTACCTAATACCTTAGTCGCTATGGGACGGACGTATTCCCCCAACCCTAACAAACCACCTTTTTATGCTGATTTACCCTACAGATATGAAAAGGACAGCCTGATCGTTGAAGATGAAGTTCTGAAACTTTGGAACAAAAATTCGGTAATTGGAATGGTTGATGATCATGTTGAAGATTTAAAGAAGCTCAGAGCCTTAAAATTGGATTGGGGAAGAAATGAAGAATTTACTCATATCCCTGTTTCCTGCAAAATTTTTAGTCAAATGCTGGAAAACCGGGGGGTTGCACATTATGCAGAAGAGTATATTGGAAGTCACAGCAATAAACTTTGGACAGATGACGGAAGGGCTTTAAATGAAATGCTGCCCTTTTTTGATACATATTTAAAATTCAAATAACTTAAACGTGCTATACACCAGCTATGCGAAAATGCTCCCTTATCGGTCGCAAGCCGCATAGCCAAACCCTTGTATGCCATTTTAATTGAAACCGGTAACTTGACAAGCCTTACTAACTTCGTTGATAAAGTGGAATCTGAAATAACACTTCAAATCATTCTTATTAAACCTACGCCAGCCGTAGTTTTTGGCCTGCAAAAGGGATCTGGTAACAATTACGAAACAGTGCAAAAACAAATTTCTACATCCAACGATTTAACTTTTGCTTTTACACTTGAAGTCAAGGGTGACAGAAAAAAAGACAAATTTCCCAAATTGTCAGGCAGTTTTGTTCAAGGCTCCGGAGATAACAAGTTTGTATATATCGACATCGGAACGTATGCTGGCCAATCTGATACAACTTGGTCAAGACGGCTTAAGATCCCTTTAGCAGGAATTACCTGGACGGACATTGATTCGCTAAGCGGCAAATCAATGCTACAAACTAGTGTTCCTGGAACGGGCAGGGACGGAGGCCCAAACTGTGCAACCGTTAAGCCTTTTGCAGGCTGGCATATTAAACATTTATAGACGAAAAATAGAACCGACAACGGCGTACAACAGTATGTATGCGTCATTTAAATTTTTATTATTTATTAAAACCAAGGTAAATTTAAACGACGCATACATCGGCGTTATCCATATTGAAATTTTGAAATTATTCTTATAGCAAATTATCGTATGTCCGACAGATTCAAAGGCCAGGTTGCCATTATTACCGGTGGGGCTGATGGCATAGGAAAAGCCATTGCCACCAGAATTGTTTCAGAAGGAGGCAGCGTTGCCCTATTTGACCTCAATAACCAAGCTCTTGATCGAACGGTAGATTCCCTTCAAACACAGGACTATACTTCTGTAAAAGGTTATATGGTGGATATTTCCCAGGAAACCCAGGTACAGCAAGGCATACAAGCAGTTGAAAAAGCATTTGGCCGTTTAGATATTATGGTGAATGCTGCAGGTATCGTCGGACCTACCAGCACTGGGATTACTGATTATTCGGTGGAAGATTTCGATAAGGTATATCAGGTAAATCTGAGAGGCGCTTTTCTGATAACTAAATACTGCTTGCCGGTGATGGAAAAGAATAAGTATGGGCGCATTCTGCTCATTGCCTCTATTGCCGGCAAAGAGGGTAATCCGTATATGGCAGGCTATTCGGCTACCAAAGCAGGGGTGATTGGTCTGGTAAAAGGAATAGGAAAAGAATATGCAGAAACCGGCATTACCGTAAACGGACTGGCACCAGCCGTGATTAAAACAGCCATGAATGCCGATACAGCCCCCGAGCAGCTTGCCTATATGACGGCCAAAATTCCAATGAAACGCATGGGCACTGTAGAAGAAGTAGCTGCCCTGTCTGCCTGGATTGTTTCCAAAGAGGCTAGTTTTAATACAGGTTTTATCTTTGATATTTCCGGAGGGAGAGCAACCTATTGAATTATTAATGGTTTATTTACCTAAACTTTTTAACCAGGACCATATACTATTTCTGCGGACTTCAACTGAATATGATGTTGACCTGGTAATTTTCTTCAGTAGGATAAACTGACGAACACTATAATACCCATCAGATCTGGGCCATTGTATGGCTTCTATCACCTTACTGCCTCCTTCATCCGGCTGATTATCTATTAAAAACTCAATAGGATCTACTACGCCCTGATTGTATCGGATATACCACCTGATCCAATGATAGGATTGATTAAAAGGGATTTGTTTGATGTAGTTTTCCAGTTGGGAGAATAAGGTATCAGGAATACCTTTTACAACTCCTGCATTTGACTTTGTGCCATAATTCCCGATATAAACCTGATAAGTCTGGGAGTCGATCTGCCAGGTTTCTACATTTATGTCCTGTATTGGATAATCAAAAAAACAAGCGATAAGCGGATGAAAAGAATTCCGGCAGAAGTTTTTTATATTGTTTTGCCTGGCTTGTTGTTTGGTTTCCCCAATGTCTCCAAAGCATTCCACAATTTGCTGGTCTGGTGTCTCAACTAATACATCCAGTTGGGAAGCAACACCTTGGGGATACTCCTGAAAGTTTACCTGTGAGTCAATGGTAAGCTGTGGGTGGGTTTTTACTTTGACTTGCCCGTTAACCAGTGCAGCCTGTATTCCATGCTGCTGTAGTAAATCCAGTAACTCCAGATTTATATTTTCTTTCTCCATTTTCAATAAAAAGTTAACCTTTTATTAAACAAGCACCAATCCAGTGGAGCGTAACGTTTTCCAGGCAGTTTGCCCAATAAATGATTCAAATGTGTGAATAGCCGAAACCGGAAAGGAGTGCACCAGGTCTTTTAACAGGACAGGCTTTTCAGATTCAGGCATGAGTTGAGGAAATAGGGTTAGTAGCCATCTGGCTTGTTCTTCCGGCAGTTTAATCTCTATATCTTCCGTCTGGTTATAGAAAGTAATTAAGGCAATCGTTCTGGCTTTCCCCTTTTTATTCTCAATGTAATATTGCACCTGTGGTAAACTTCCCAGCCAGAGTACCCGGCTATTTAATCGAAGCAGATCACTTTTGGCTGGCAATGAAAGTGCCCGGTTAATCAGTTGAGAAGGAATAGTGGTCCGGGGGGTACGGAAAGAAAACCAGTAGTTGACGGGTTCTTCAAAAAACACCCCATGCATATAATTAAACATAGCTTTGGAAAGCCCTTCTGCAAATTGTTCATGATTGCCACCAGTAGGGTCCTCATGAATCAGATCGTTATTGGCAAACAAACCAGCTTCCGGACCAATGGCATGTACCTGGTATTTTGCCGGATTTTTACCTACCGGACTATGGGCCGTCATAGAGAAGCGGTGCCAGAACCCGGATTGAATTACACCATTTTCCATTAGCTGGCGTACTACTTCCAGGGAATCGATGGTTTCCTGGGTGGTCTGGGTAGGAAAGCCATACATGAGGTAAGCATGTACCATGATGCCCGCCTGCGTAAAGGCATGAGCTACTTTTGCTACCTGTTCTACGGTAACGCCTTTTTCCATCAATGCCAGCAAACGGTCAGAAGCTACTTCCAATCCGCCGGAAACAGCAATGCAGCCGGAAGCAGCCAGCAAACGGCAGAGATCCGGGCTGAATGTTTTCTCAAAGCGGATATTGGTCCACCAGGAAATAGAAATACCCCGTTTCAGAATCTCAATGGCCAGATCACGTAAAGCCAGGGGAGGAGCCGCTTCATCCACAAAGTGGAAACCGGTTTCGCCGGTCTGGGCGATAATGGTTTCAATACGGTCGACAAGTAAAGCAGCCGGAGCAGTTTCGTAGCGGCTGATATAATCGAGGGTAATATCGCAGAAGGAGCATTTTTTCCAGTAGCAGCCATGAGCCACCGTAAGTTTGTTCCAGCGGCCATCGTTCCAGAGCCGGTGCATGGGGTTAGCGATTTCAATTACCTGGAGATATTTGTCTAAAGGAAGGTCTGAATAATCGGGTGTACCTACTTCGGTGTGGGCAATGTCACGCTGCTGGCAACCATTGAAAAAGGCTACTTCCCCCTGATGCAATATAAACGTCCGGTGCAGATTTTCCTGGGAGCGTAATCCTTGCCAGTGCTCGATAATACGCAAGAGTGGGCTTTCTCCATCATCGAGGGTAATATAATCAATGTATTTAAAAATCCGGGACTCCTTCAGGCTGCGCAGTTCTGTATTTACGTAACCACCGCCCATCAGCGTTTGTATGTGAGGTTGGGTTTGTTTGATCATTCTGGCACAACGCAGGGCGGCATATACATTTCCCGGAAAAGGTACTGAAAAACCCACCAGATCTGGCTGAACCAGGTTCAGATATTCTTGCAAAATTTCTTCCAGCAAGCGGTCGGTAAGGGTGGGCAGCTCGTTGAGCGCATTTTCCAGCGGATTGAACGAAGTGACAGATAGTGCCAGTTTTTCGGCATAGCGGCTAAACCCAAAATATGGACTTACGCAGGCCGTGATCAGATCGCCCAGGTCTTCGAGATATAAGGTACACAGGAATTTGGCCCGGTCGGCAATACCCATGCTGCCAAAAGCCCATTCCAGGTCTTCCAGTGTTTCGAAACGTCCTCCTTCTGGCAGAAAACCTCCGTAACTGATGCGGGTGGCAAGAGTAGCGTCTTTCCCTTGTAAAAAGCGGATGACCGAATCTATCGTTTGCAGGTAATTCTTCTCCAGATGTAACAGGCGGCTGAACGGCGGAAGTGCCGCGGCAGGCGATTGCCTGGCGATGGTAAACACTTCCTGCAAGCCTTTTCTTGAAAATAAGCGCAGAATGAGTTCAATTCCTAAGTCGGCCTGTACCACCTCAAACCCTTTCTGGCCCAGAAAACCCTTGATATAAGCCGTTGCCGGATAAGGTGTATTGATCTGGGTGAGCGGAGGTGTAATCAGCAGGATCTTTGGTTTTTTCAAGGGGCAGCCTTCATGATTGATCTGCAAGTTACGAGTTGAAAGGCGTATATCCTGTAGCTGGCAGAACAAATGTTACCATAAAAGTGCAATCCGGTTTCAAGGTAGTATGAATCAACAAGTAGGAATTTCCGATTCTCTGTTTCTGTATTCGATTGGTTTTTCCATGATTCCAGCCAGAATATAGCTTGCTGCTATTGCAATTCATTTGTATTTGACCTATTATGGTTACCTGTTTTCAGATGAACGATTAGGGAATGAAAAAAATAGTAATACTCGCTATAGTTATAACCTGCACATTTGTTCTCTCCACTGTTGCACAGGAAAAATACCGTCTGCAAGTGAGCCAGAATGGGAGAAGCCTGCAATATGCAAATGGGAAACCCTTTTTCTGGCTGGGTGATACTGCCTGGGAACTATTTAGCAGGCTTACCTTAAATGAAATCAAAATGTATCTGGATAACCGGGCAGCCAAAGGTTTCAATGTCATTCAGGTGAGTTGTCTCACGCTCAACGATGTGGGAAAACAGAACCGGTATGGGGAAATGATGTTACACCCGCTCAACGGTCAGTGGGTTCCAAACGATAAGTACTTTACCATTATTGACAGTACATTACAGTATGCCCTAGAAAGAAATATGTATCTGGCAATGGTGCCTACCTGGGGCGACCTTGTCGTATCCGGAGAGTTAAATAGCTTACAGGCCAATACGATAGGTAAATGGCTGGGTAGCAGGTATGCACAACATACGAATATCATCTGGGTACTGGGAGGAGATAAAGCCGCCACAACGAATACCCAGGATTTTAAACCTATCTGGAGAGAAATGGCAAAAGGTATTATAGAGGGCACTAATCAAAAATGCCTGATCACGTATCATCCAAATGGCGAACGTTCATCGTCTGAATGGCTGCATACAGAACCATGGCTTGATTTTAATATGATACAATCCAGCCATGGACGTAAAGATGCGCCGGTATGGGATATGGTGAAAAAAGACAGATCCTTATCGCCCGCGAAGCCTACGTTGGATTCTGAGCCAAATTATGAAGATCACCCGGTAAGCCCCTGGCCAAAATGGAATGTAGATAATGGCTATTTCAGAGATTACGATGTCCGTAAGCAACTCTACCGTTCTGTGTTTGCCGGAGCTTTTGGTGTTAGCTATGGTCATCATGCTATCTGGCAGTTTTTCAACGAAAGGGTAGAAGCCTTAAATTTTCCTGACCGGGGATGGGTGAATGCACTGGATAGACCAGGCGCTTTTCAGGCAGGCTATCTGCGGCAATTAATAGAATCGAGGCCATCCGAAAATCGTGTGCCTGATGCCAATATAATTACACAAGGGCAAGGAGAGGCCGCGCAAAGGATCGAAGTATTACGAGATAGTAAGGGTAAATTTATACTGGTGTATTTGCCCCTCACTAAAGAAATTGAGCTTGATATGTCTGGTATCAGCAGCAAACGGATTATCGCCTGGTGGTATAATCCCAAAACCGGAGACGCTCAGAAAATCGGTACATTGAACAAAAAAACCTTGATGAAATTTGAGCCTACACAAGAGCCTGACCATAGTGACTGGGTATTGGTGCTGGACGATGCAGAAATGAAATATAGCTCACCTGCCTCTAGTAGCATGATCCGGAAGTATTAGCTCGCCAGTAATCCGAAGTACAGATGATTGAAATAAAAGAGGTACAGACTGAGAATGAATACCTGGTAGCGGCTGATCTGTTTAAAGAATACGCTTCGCAACTTGGTGTGGACCTATCTTTTCAAAATTTTAACAAAGAAATTGAGAATATATCCCAGGAATACGCTAGACCTTATGGCGCACTCTTTATTGCTTATACCGATGATAAAATACCTATGGGTTGTTTTGGCATCAGAAAGCTGGAAAATTCTATCTGTGAGCTTAAAAGAATGTATCTGAGAACCGAAGCCAGAGGACTTGGCCTGGGAAGGCAATTGTTGAGAAAGGCGATTAATGTTGGCAAAGAACTTGGGTATGCAAAAATGAGACTGGATACCTTGCCAACCATGCTGTCAGCTATTCATTTATACACGAATGAAGGATTTTATGAAATTGCTCCCTACCGGTTTAACCCTATTACTGGTACAAAATATATGGAAGTAAACCTGATTGAATGAAAAAACAATGATTAATGCTCTCAGTTAGATATATAGCTGAAAATGGCTGTGCATATAGCCTTATTTAATAATCTGCCACTTATTTCAATAATAAATAAATATGTTTCAAGAATTAAAAGAAAGTGTATGGAAACAATTCGGAGCAAGCATTGATATGCTGAAAAATGCAATCATATTATGGCCCGACGAATACTGGTATACCGACAAAAAGTTTTTTTACAATGCCTATCATTGTCTGGTATTTCTGGATTATTACCTTACCCATCCACCGTCAAACTTTTCATCCCCCTTGCCTTTCACGATCGCCACCTCGGACCTAATAGCAGACGAGGCGATAGGAGATGTAATCCCAGACAGAATCTATAGTAAAAAGGAATTACTCGACTATCTTCACTATAGCCGCGAGAAGTGCCAGAGGTTAATTGCAGGATTGACTGAGGAAAAATCAACAGAACGATGGATAGAGGAAGGCGGCGATATGAATTACTCTGTGCTGGAAATACTATTTTATAATATGAGGCATGTGCAACATCATACGGCACAATTGAATTTGCTTTTACGTGAGGCCATACATAAAACGCCTGGCTGGGTTGAAAGAGCAGAAGATAACTTGTGAGTTTTTTACATAAAAACGCCCACTGAAAATGATTCAGATATTAACCATAAGTGAACTATATATTTGTTTCACAATTATCTGTAGAAACAATCTAAATCGCTATTTTACAGGCCAAGCGTAACTCTATTTTAATATATGATCTATTATACCCAACTCATATTCCTAAAAGAAGGCCAGGCAGAGCTGTTTCACAAGTTCGAGGACCAGGTATTACCTTTAGTCAGCAGACATAACGGCGAGTTGCTTTACCGGATAAGGCCAACACAGAACAATGTAATTGCCAGCACCATGGGACAACCCTATGAGATTCATCTGGTTTCTTTTCAGTCCAGAAAGGATTTCGAAAGCTACCGGGATGATAAGGAAAGACGCCAGCACCTGCCTTTAAAAGATCAGTCTGTAGAGAAGATTCTATTGATTGAAGGAAACTTACTGTGAAAATTGTCTGATGTTTCATTCAACAAGCTGCCCTTACAAGTTTATTGTTAGCATGCCTCAAGCTGCAAAATAATGCCTGTGTAAAGCAATTGCCTTTGAACACAGGGAAGTTTAACTATTTCTCACGAGGTATGTGCCTGAATAATACTTGCAAAATTATGCATACAAGCCCAGTTTTGACTCTTCCCGTATCTTATTCGGTCATTTCATCCCAGGCTTTACAACAGGAATTACTGGCTTTTTATCCGCATTCCGGGCAAGTAAAGGTGCTGTTTTTATATCAGGGGATGCATGACACCTATCTGGTACAAGATACGTCTGTAACATATGTTTTAAGAATTTATAGAGCCGGGTGGAAAACCTTTGAGCAGGTAGAGGCTGAATTACAGGTACTCCTGTTTTTGCATGCACAAGGGCTTTCAGTATCTTTTCCTATTGCCGACAAACAGGGAATTTTCATTCATAGAATAATCAGTCCGGAAGGGGAGCGATTGGCCGTTTTGTTCTCGTATGCGGCTGGAGAAAAATTGTCCTCACTTAGCCCCAGGGAGGCTTCTCTGTTTGGAAGCTATATGGCGCAGATGCATCAGATCACGCAGGGTGAGCACGTTAGCCATTTGCAAAGAAACTACTCCGTTACAAGTATTCTGGATGGAACACGCCAGGCTATTCAAACCATATTACCAACTTACCTGGACGTATACCGGAAACTTGAACAAATTTTTGAAATCCTAACCCGGCAATTGACTCCCATTGTACGAAAGGAATTGAAAACTGGTATATGCCATGGAGATCCTCATTACGAAAACATATTTATCGAACCGGGTACTGATAAGGTGACAATGTTTGACTTTGATTTTAGTGGGAATGGTTTTTTATTGTATGATATAGGCAGTTTCTGTTTTTATGAGCGGCACCAGAAAAACAATATCACTTCCTTTTTAGAAAGCTATTCTCAGCTGTTGCCCTTAACCTCTTTGGAGCTGGAATTAGTACCTTATTTTACGCTATTAATGAGGCTGTTTCATCTGGGAGCCAGAAGCAAAAATGCAGATGGTATCAAAACTCCATTGTGGTTTCCTGATGAAATTGTGGCTAAAATTTGCGAAATTGAAAGAGAAGCCCAACGCTTGCATATAGTAAAATAGGTAAACTAATAAAATCTGTCTGTTCATTATAAAATTACAAAAAATCAATTACCTGCATGAACATCCGCTATTTCCGGTATTGTCATTATTATAGCAGCCCTAAACTACTTGTTACATAAGAACAGATTCACAGGTAATGAAATATATTGCAGAAACCCAACGCCTCAAAGCAAGAGAATTAACAATACATGATACAGACTTTATCCTTGAGCTGCTCAACAGCCCGGGATGGATAAAATTTATTGGCGACCGGCAGGTAAAAACAAAGGCGCAGGCTTTGCAATACCTGGAGAAAGGGCCTTTTAGCAGCTATAAACAACATGGATTCGGATTATGGCTGGTGGAACGGAAAGAAGACTTCAATGCCATTGGCCTATGTGGCCTTATTAAACGGGACTATCTGGAACATCCGGATATCGGGTTTGCGTTTTTGCCTGCATATTATGGTAAGGGATATGCATACGAAATAGCAAGCGAAATAATAAAATATGCAACAGAGCAGTTCTCCATTCCACAACTTTGGGCTATCGCTTTGCCAGAAAATACCAGATCCATCCGGCTGTTAGAAAAACTCGGATTCCGCTTTATTAAAACTGTTTATCCACCCAGTAGCCAAGAACAACTCCAGTTATTCGGCAATACACCCATGATAAAAACATAGAATGACACATTTCTGGTATTTTAAGAAACACCTATGCGCATACTTCTGAGAGAAGATTTTAATATAGACAAAGCAGCCGTGATTTCCTTATATCAGTCCAACGACTGGTCGTCTGCTAAAAAACCGGATCTGTTATTTCAGGGACTGATGCATTCTCATTCGCTCATAACGGCCTGGGCTGGAGAGCAACTGGTAGGACTGGGAAATGCGTTGTCGGATGGTTTTCTGGTAGTATATTATCCCCATTTACTGGTGCACCCTGCCTATCAGGGACAGGGAATTGGAAGGATGATCATGAATAAAATGCAGGAAAAATACGGGCATTTTCACCAGCAAGTCCTGGTAGCTGATGGCAGAGCCGTAGATTTCTATCAGAAATGCGGATTTGTAAAAGCCGGCGAAACCCAGTCTATGTGGATTTACCAGGGAACCGATCACGAGGAAAAGTAAAGTTTGCCAGTGATATAGAAGTACCTGAGGTCAGAATAGTGATAGGTACCCTGAGAAATACCTCTTTGCTAAGCAACGAGAACTTTGCCTGTTCCGTTATAAAGCCAGTTAGCCTGCCGGGCAATACTACCTGCTTTCCCAAATCCTATACTCCTTGCTATGACTACCATTGATGATTCAAATCACTATTGTACCCTGATTAATGTTTTTACAGTAACACCCGATAAACACCAGGAATTATTCGAAGTCCTGAAGGAAGCCACTGAAAAAGTGATGTGCCATCTGCCTGGATATATTTCGGCTAACCTGCATAGCAGCGGCGATAAAAAAACGGTAACCAATTATGCACAATGGGCAACCCTGGAAGATTTTCTGAATATGCTGAGAAATGAAGAAGCCCAGAAACACATGAAACAAGCCGCTTCTATTGCCACTGAATTCAGGCCTGTCATCTACAACTCCATCTGGACACATACCAATCCTGACTAGGCCAGTTACCGGCATTAATAAGTAATTCAGCGTTTGAGGTATAATGTTTAAAGCAGAGCAAGAGGTGTATGTCAAAGACTTTTACTGCTATACTTTATACTAGTTTTAATTACCGGCTTATTCCCTGCGGATAGTCTTCACCGGATTCATGGCAGAAGCTTTAAAAGTCTGGGAAGAAACCGTAAGGAAAGCGATGAGCAGGGTACATACGCCGACACCAATAAATACCCAGGGTTGCAGGGAAATGCGGTTTGCAAATGTTTCCAGCCACTGGTGAAGCAAATACCAGCCCAGCGGAATGGCAATCAGGTTGGCAAGCAATACCAGCCGTATAAAATCCCGTGAAAGCAAGGCCACCAGGCTGCCGGTACTTGCCCCCAGTACTTTCCGGATACCAATTTCATGGGAACGCTGATAGGTGATATACGCTGCCAGTCCGAATAAACCCAGGCAGGAAATCAGAATGGATAAGCCCGAAAAAACGGATAATAAGCGGCTTAATTTTTCCTGCCGGTTATATTGTGCATCCAGGTTTTCATCCAGAAAGGTATATTCAAATACCCGTTCAGGAAAAAAGGCTTCCCATTGTTCTTTTAGCTGTGCTAACGTTTCAGGGATATGGTCTGAAGCAATAGTAACGGCGAATACGCCGAACCTGGGCACTTCAATGTCAATAATCAGCGGTTCCATGGGCTGGTCCAAAGAATTAAAATTAAAATCATTTACCACGCCGATAATTATTCCTTTTTTTCCGCCTTCTCCACCCCGTTGAATGGGTCTGCCTACCGCCTCTTCAGCAGAAGCATATCCAAATGTTCTGGCAGCCGATTCATTGATAACAAACGCCTGCAAATGGTCTGTTCCGGTTTCTTTGGAAAAATTCCGTCCGGCCAGAAACGGAATATGGAGCGTAGGCAGAAAATCGTAATCGACCGAAACCCAGGATACAAAAATATTGCTCTGCTCCGTATATCCTTCCGGCACGACCAGCGAACGTAAGTATCCACTCCCAGGCATTGCCGATAATGCAGTACTGCCCTGAATACGTATGTTCTGAGAAAGGGCTTGTTCAAATGTATTCATCCGCATGCGGAAAGGGCCATCTACCCCCTGCGATATATTCACCGAGTTACCACTGCCAAACAGGGGAATCACTACTACCTGCTCTTTTTGGAAACCCAATGGTTTATTGCGTAAATAACTTACCTGCTGATAAATAACGATAGTAGCTGTAATCAGTACCAGGGTTACGCTGAACTGCACAATCACCAGTACTTGCCGTAATCTCTGCTTATTGGAAACAGCCTGGCTGATTTTTCCCCGCAAGGCAACAACCGGCAAAAAACCGGAAGTAAACAAGGCCGGATAGGCGCCGGAAAGTAAAGCTGTAAGAACTAATAAAGCGGTTGCAAATAACAGCAATTGCGGATGGAGAAAATCCGGAAACACATACTGTTTGTCTCCTAATTCATTCAGGAAGGGCAGCAGTATATAGGCCAGTAATATAGCCAGGCAAAAAGCCAGTATAGATTGTAGAAAAGCTTCTCCCATAAACTGCCCGACCAGCTGGCTTCTGGCGGCTCCCAGGGTTTTGCGTAAGCCTACTTCTTTTGCCCGGCGGAGTGCCTGTGCAGTATTCAAATTGATATAATTAAAACAAGCTACCAGCAATGTAAGTCCGGCTATGGCTGAGAGTAACACCACAAATTGAATGCTTCCCCTGCTTGGGACACCAATGAGTTCTCCTGAATACAAATGAACCTCAGGCAGGGCTTGTAAATAATATTGTATATGCGCTTTTACCCGGTCATCTCCGCTTTGTTCGAGCAGTTTCGGAAATTGAGCTTCTACCTGCGCGGTACTGCTGGCCGGTGATAGTTTCAAAAAGATTTCTGCCGGATTATATAACCAGTCTTTCTGCATAAATTCAGCAATAGAGGGCTGCTCCACGGCAAACAGGATGTCAAAATTGACCAGGAAATCAAAGGTAAAATCTGTGTTCCGGGGCAGATCAGCAAATACGCCGGTAATGGTTAGATCGGCTATATTTTCATAGCGCAACACTTTACCCATGGGATTACTATCGCCGAAATATTTCTGCGCCATTTCCCTGGAGATGACCACACTAGCTGGTGTATTTAAGGCTGTTGCCGGATTTCCGTAGAGCAATGGCAGGGAAAATACCTTGAAAAAAGATGAATCTACCATGGCTACTTCCCGTTCCTGAAATAACCTGGCTTTCTGTCCCTGGTTTGCCAGGATCTGTATGCTACCACTCCGGATGAATAACCTGGTGACCGCTTCTACGCCAGTGACTGAACGTGCAATTGCCGGGCCGGCTGGCAGGGCAACAGTAGATGCTTTCTGCTCCTGTTCGAACCGGCTGGTTTGATTGAGCCTGAAAATCCGGCCGCTGTTTGTCCAATGGCGGTCGTAGCTGTATTCGTCCTGGACATATAGCCCGATCAGCAGACTACAGGCTAAACCCAGTGCCAGTCCGGAAATATTGATGAAGGAAAAAGCCTTTTGCCGGGAAGTATTTCGCAGGGCGATTTTTAAGTAATGGCTTATCATACCAAAAGTATTAGGTTGTAAATGCGAACGTATCGGTTGTTTCTGCTGGAAAGGACGGGCCAAACGGAAGGCACACCAGATGTAACAGCGGTTTGCTTCTGATTTGCCATGCGTATCTACCCAGTATATGTATAATTCCTGTAAATCTCCCTGCACTTCTTCCAGCGATTCAGCCGGACAGTACCATTCCAGTAATTTTTCTGCCCAGCGGGGAGGGATATGTTTTTTGTCCGTTGCAGCCATAACAAATGCAGATTGTGTAGAGTGTACTAAGTATTACGATTATATATGCCTGAATTTTAGCGCTATATCTCTTTAGTAAAACCTGGTGCTCACATTAATGAGTATGAATAATCAGATGCCTTTTAGCTGGATCGTAGCCGGAACCTGCGACCATAGTCTGGTACGCACTTGCTGAATCTCATGTAAGGCTTGAACACCAGTTGTGGTAAGTGAAAAAAAGCGTTTTCTGCGGCCACCCCGTTCGGCAGTAGCGCCGCCCATTTGCGAAGAGAGAAAGCCTTTTTCCTCCAGACGCTTGAGTGTGGTATGTACGGTGCTGAAATCTACGATCCGGCCGGTTTGCTCTTCGATTTCCTGCGTAATGGTAACGCCGTATGCCTCCTCCTGAAGTATGGCAGTAGTAAGCAGTACCAGTTCTTCAAACTCTCCCAGATATACTCTTTTCATGGGCTTTTTCTATTTCATTTGATTTTGTCGAACAAATATACTGCCAAAGCAGAAAAAGCCGTAATTTAACTAATGCAGTGGTTTCTTATCAAATTATTAGTTAGAAAATATGTTCAGAAACGAACAGTAATTGTCCGGTTTTGGCGGTAAAAGGAATAAATAAAGCGAGAGAAGTAATTCCCTCGCTTTGGTTAAATAATATACCAGAAATTTCAGTTAGCTCATGTAAAACTTCCAACTTCCGATCTTTATTTGCGCTCCTGTGTAAATACAAACACGCCTTTTTTATTGGCAATCACAATATCAATCAGGCCATCGCGGGAGATATCTTCGGCAATTACATGAACACCTACGCCCGAAGCATCATCGATCTGGTGGCCAGTGAAGGAAGGTTGCTTGCCGGGTTTAAACTCAAACCAGTATATCACAGGTGGTTCCAGTTCGCCTGGGTCTTTTCCCATATGGGCAAAATACCGTTTGCCGGTGATCAGGTCGGGTGTACCATCAGAGTTGATATCTGCAAAGGCCAGTCCATGTGTCTGGGCAAACTGTTCGGAGATCGTATGCATTGTCCATTTCGGCGTGCTTTCTGATTCCTGCGTCTGCTCATACCACCACATACCGAGTTGATGGGCAGAGGAAGTAATTATATCCTGGTCGCCATCTTTGTCCACGTCAAAGGCATACATCTGGGCACAGGCTTCTCCTAAGTTAGCTGCATGAAACATCCAGTTGGCTTGTTGCCGGTTGGTTGGGGCTTCCCACCAGCCCTCTTTAATAATTATATCCTGGCGGCCATCTTTATTTACATCACCCACACCCAACCCATGCGAAAAATTACTGGTTCCGGGGCTTTTTTCCTGGCTGATCGGAAACTTCTTCCACTGGGTTTCTTTTTTGGCAGCAGGTGCTTTAAACCAGCACATCTGGCCTGTTTTTACATCGGCTCCCAGAATATCCAGCCTTCCATCGCCATCAATATCATAAAAGCCGGCTGATTCATTGCCCAGCGTAGAATCAATGAGATGTGTTTTCCAATGCCCGGCTTTATTCTGCGGATTTTCAAACCATAGCACCTCTTTTCCCGGAAACCCAATCCGCACAAAGTCCGTCCATCCATCCAGGTTTACATCCAGCGTCTGGCTGATAAAAGCATTACTGTATCCTTTGTCGTAGTAAAATGTTTCTGGCTGGGCAAGTTCATGCTTTGTCCAGGTAGGTGCTTCAAACCAGTAAGCACCAGCCAGTACATCGGTGCGGCCATCTTTATTCACATCACCAACAGCCACACCTTCTGCAATGAACACATCGGTAAGCACCTCTTTTTTAAAGCTGATACTGGCTGCCGGAGCTGGTTTGCTTTTTTTCTGGGCACACAATTCAACAGGGAAGAGAGCAATGATGAACAAACTCAAGCTACTAAAAATATATACTCTGGCAGGGCATGATTTTCGGAAAGGAAGATTCGCCGTATTATCTTTCATGGGTGTGGTAGGTAGAGGTGGACGGTTAATAACTCAGTACTCGATAGGCAATATACCTCAGAAAAATGATTTTGCATACTAAACAACGGATTGGTTTATAGCCTGTGTTCAATTTTTTCCTGGGATAAGTAAAGAACTTGCTGTGTTAAGTGATATCTACTTTCTATATCCATTTCAAAAGTTTCGGGTATTTGCTATATTGGGTGTATCCCCGTAATAAATAATAAGCGTTTCGGGGATACATATGTTGGCGGTAATTATAATATAAACAATGAAATCATGGACTCTTGTGATAGGTCTAGTAATACTAACTAGCTGTAACAGTTCGACAAATAGAGATCTCAAAAACGAGCAAAGGGATTCTAGTGCATCTGCAATAATTTATGATTCGCTAAAAATTGCGTATGGAAGATATGTAAAATTTGATAAATCAATGAATGCTACAACTTTGCTGACAACCGAGTGTAGAAAAGATCAACCACTTGACCATACGCAGTCTAATCAAGCCTTAGGCGATTTAGGCCGCAATGATACCCTTAAGTTATATGCTGAATTTGTGGATTGTGGTGAGTTTGGAGGAAATAGGGAATACATAAATGTTTTCAGAAAAGATTCAATCCTTGAATGTACTTTAATTCAAGACTCAGTTGTATGCAATTTTGATGAATATGGTAGAAAGTATTTCAGGAAAGCGCAGCAAACTTTACCCCTTTCGGAAAGTGCCTCTCAATCCATTACAGATTACTTAGAATTGTTATTACGTTATTCCTTAAAGGGAAGCGAGTTGCATTCACATGCAGCAGGCTACTTTTCAGCAACTATAACTCGAGGGGTGGATTATAGAAAGGACTTCTCTTTTGATGTCTATGATTCAGAAGGCCAATGGATATACTTCGACATATTAAAAAATGAAATAAAAACTTCCGCCAACATATAAGGGTTCATGGGGTGGTCTTAACCCACCATGAACCCTGTGTTGCACGAAACCGGGTGGTTTAACCTGCCCTTATTTATGGGGAATCAATCAATAGAGAAGAAGCTTCTGGGTGAAGCGGTAGTACACTAAAAGAAGATAGTGTAAAAAAAGGAAGAGAAAAGATCTCACTATTTGTAAACTGAGCAGCCGTGTTGGCTCCAAGTAAGGTGACTATATTCCAACATGGGCAATAACTTTCCCGGCCAATTTTTTGAGTGGCTTTTTTATTCTACTCAGGCAGTTTTCAAGTGTAAAGCTATCGATAGCAGGTAAGCCCTATCAGGTGGGGAACGGGCTGCTTCAAAGCGCAAGATTTCTCTCATGCGGCCTTTGCTGCAGCAAGGACACAGGTCTATATCATAGCCTAAGCGTTCTTTGCAGATGCTTTTCCAGTCCGACACTCTTTTTTCCGGCGTAGCTACTCTCAAATCTTGTCTGGCCAGTGCTAAATCATGGGCTTTTGCTTTGGAAGACAAAATGCCATAGTGGCGGATGCGGACAAACTTTGGTGGCAGAATGTGCAGGCTGAAACGCCTGATGAACTCAGTAGCCTCCAAACTCATGGTTTTCTTTGCTGCTTCTTGCCGGTAATCTTTGTAAGCGAAGCTCACCTTGCCATCCTCTATACTTTGGAGGCGGTGATTGGAGATAGCTACTTTGTGGGTGTAACGTCCCAGATATTCAATCACCTGAGCAGGACCTAAGAAAGGCCTTTTACAGTATACCACCCAGTCTTTGGCAAATAACTCTTTCCATAGCCCATTATCCACCTGTGCTTTATTAGCAGAAAGAAAGCTTCTCAGTAGTGAGACATAGCGAGCACGGAACACTTTACTGAGTGCTTTGACCGGGAAAAGATATTTACCTGTACTTCTGGCCTTTTTCCAGTGGCCACTCCCAGAGATCCCTCCACCCGGCACAATACAATGCAGATGTGGATGCAGTGAGAGGTTCTGTCCCCAGGTGTGCAGAATGGAGATCATACCTGTTTTAGCACCCAGATGCTTGGGATTATTGGCAAAGCTGTTGATCGTAGACCAGGCTGTCTTGAAGAGCAAAGCATAGAGTTCTTGGGGATACTGCAGGCACAATAGATTAAGGGAGTGGGGCAAGGTGAAGACCACATGAAAGTAGCTGACCGGTAACAGGTCTGCCTCCCTTTGCATAATCCACTTTTCACGATTGGTAGTCTGACACTTAGGGCAGTGTCTGTTGCGGCAGCTGTTGTAGCTAATACGCAGGTAGCCACAACTATCACAGGCATCTATATGGCCGCCTAGTCTGGCAGTACGGCAATGCTCAATCGCCTTTAGGGTGGAGAACTTGTGAGCAGAGACTGCATGCGTGGCCATAAACTCATGTAAGTGAGCCGACAGTATATGGGCTAACTCTAGGGCAGGCTTCATGCCTCCTTTGTATAGAGGGTATCTAGAGGAGAGAAAGGAGCTTTTCTGCCAAGTCCTGCCATGTGCAGATATACAAGGGTAGTTTCCAGGAAGCTATGGCCTAAAAGTTCTTTGATGGAGACAATATCCAATCCATCTTCTAGCAGATGGGTGGCATAGGAATGGCGCAGGGTATGTACACAGATGCCTTTCTTTTTGATGCCCGCTTTACTAACTGCATCCTGCATGAGCCATTGCACGCCTTTGCGGCTGAGCTGCGAGCCATATTCCTTGCCATTGAAGAGGTAGTAGTGGGGTTTGCAGGCAGACAGGTAGGAGAGCAGTCCTCTTTTCATCAGCTGGGAGAGGGGTACATAGCGGTCTTTTCTTCCTTTGCTTTGGCGAATGTGGATCTGCATGCGGTCAAAATCTAAATCTGAGATCTCAAGCCGGCATACTTCCTGCATGCGAAGGCCTGCTGAATAGATTAAGGCCAGCAGCACCCGGTGCTTTAACAGACGGGGTGCTTTGAGCAGAGCTTTGACTTCCTGCTTACTGAGGACCGCTGGCAGTTTGTGTACTTTAGGGATGGAAGGTAGGCGGATAGCCCGGTCATCTCTGCCGGTAAGCCGGTAGAGCAGGCGCAGGCCATAGACAGCATGTTTGAAAGAGCTTTTAGAAGGCTTGTTCGTTTTCTTCTGCAGCATCCACAGGTAATCTCTGACCTGATCTTCGTCTAGTTCGGTAGGCAACTGATTGTAGTAGAGAGCAATCTGAGCCATGTGGCGGGAGTAGTTTTTTAACGTGCTCAGACTTCTGCCAGACAGGGAGATATCCCTTTCCAGCTTGTTGTAAAGGAGAGAAAATCCGCTTACCTTCAGGCAAGCCTGTTGGATAAAAGTAGGGTGGGTGTTAGTGTTTGGTGTTGACATAGTGGTAAGAGTTTGGTGAAACATACTCCTATAACTATTCCCACCTACCAACAGGCTACCGTAGGTTTAGTGCAACACCAAGCACAAAAACGACAAGCATGCTGCCTCACCACAACCTTACCAATTGCGATGCTGCGTGTGCTTTTGGTTCATTATAAGCAACCTAAACATAACACTACTGTGGGCCAAACAACAAAAACTTCAAAAATTATACATGCAACAGCGGAGACTATTTATAAAGCCTTAACCAGTCCGGCAGCCTTAGAAGTTTGGCAAGCGCCAGGCGATATGACGGCCAAAGTCCACAATTTTGACTTTCGGGTTGGTGGTGGATACCAAATGTCATTATTCTACTCTGATAATGAAAGGAAAAACAGGAGGAAAAGAGGACAGATTTACGGCACGGTTTATTGACCTAATTCCAAACAAAAAAATAGTGCAAGCAATAAACTTTGACTCAACTGACCCTGCCTCTTCCGGCGAGATGATTATGGAAGTAAGCATTGAACCTACGGACAAAGGAGCAATGGTGACGTATTTTTTTCAAGATATACCCAAAGGAATTAAACCTGAGGATAATGAAGCAGGAACCATTTCAACGCTTGAAAATTTAGCAAATTACGTTGAAGGAAATTAATTTACAGAAGCAAAATGTGTGATGCTAACACCAGGCCCATGATTGGTTGCAATTAAAATTAAGATAAATCAAACCATGAAGATTTATTATACAGCCACTGCAAAGTTTAGTCAGACTACCCACCGCATCTGGAAAGGATATGATTTAAACTGGCAAGGCTATATTGCCTGGTCTAACCTCAGGCATGTAAAAGAAGTGATCACCTTAGATTCTACCTTAGGAAAAAATGTAGTAGAAAGAGATAACCTGCTAGATGCAGACTTTTTAGTGTGGGAGGATTACATTCCTCATTTATATACCAGTTTAGCTTATTTACGCTCAAAGTTAGCAGGAAAAGATGCTGCTATTTACAATCTGCTGGCGGTCACTAAAGAGCCAACGGAGCCTTGTGAAGCGCTTTATTTAGAGAATTTTGACTTTATTGGATATGATTTATTGGATGTACATGGGGATGTAAGTGCTTTAACGAACTGTGGAGGATTTGATAATACATTTCTTCCGGAGGATTTGAATGAATATGGCTTACTTTCTACCTATCAGAAAGCCTATACAATTAAAGCAGCGTTGATTAAAAATAATCCAGACGAGCCGCATGCTACCTGTCATGTGTGGGCCATTTGGCGATTCAACTAACAAGTTACAGCAGGTAACATCAAACACAAAGGACAGCTTTGCACGTCCGTACAAATCATAGCAGAACCAAAATTATGCCTGGGTTCATGATCTGTATACTGGCAATTTTAGTAGAGCAGCTAACTGAATAACATATTGAAACGAGATGATGGTAAACGAAAAACCTGAGTTCTGGGAAAAGAGCTTTATCGAAAAGCAAGAAATGTGGGGCTTTGAGCCATCCCGTTCTGCTGTATTGACAAAGGATTTTTTTGTCGTAAAATCGGTAAAAAATATGCTTATCCCTGGCATTGGCTATGGACGCAATGCGCAAATTTTCATAGACCATGGAATAGCTGTAACCGGTATTGAGATTTCACAAACAGCTATTGAGATGGCAAGAAAGCATTACGGCAACACAATGACCATCTTTCATGGGTCTGTAACGGATATGCCCTTTGATAACTGTTACTATGATGGCATATTCTGCTATGCTTTAATTCATCTACTGGATAGCACCCAAAGGCAAAAACTAATCCGTGACTGCTTTCATCAACTCTCAAAGAATGGCTACATGGTTTTTACTGCTATTTCAAAAGAAGCGCATACTTATGGCAAAGGCAAATTTGTCAGCCAGGACCGCTATGAAGTATTCGATGGGGTTAGCCTGTTTTTTTATGAAAGAGAATCCATCCATGCTGAGTTTGACCAGGCCGGATTATTTGAAATCACAGAAATCAATGAGAATTATCCCTTCTTTTTAATCAAATGTCGAAAAGGCAATCACCATACAGGTATATAGAATAAGCATTGCCTATATCCAGACAGATTATCAGTAATTACAAAGATGATTACTTATTCTCTGGAATTGAGTAGAATTGTTCCGGAGAATGATCACTAAACAAACACGGACATTTCCTTGGAAATAAATTTTACAACGCTGATAGACCTGGTAGGCACCTTTGCCTTTGCCATTAGTGGGATCAGGCGAGCATCAGGCAAACAGATTGACTGGTTTGGTGCCTATATCATTGGATTGGTAACGGCTATTGGCGGAGGAACCACCAGAGATGTATTATTGGATGTAAGGCCATTCTGGATGGTAGATGGTAAATATTTCCTCACTACAGGAGTAGCGCTGCTGGCCGCTCTGCTATTTAAATATAAACTATTCAGGTGGGGGAAATCTTTATTTGTATTTGATTCCATCGGGCTTGGCTTGTTTACCATAGTGGGCATCAGCAAAAGTCTTGAAGCAGGGCTACCTTTTTGGGTGTGTATTGCGATGGGTGCGATTACGGGTTCAGTCGGTGGTGTAATGAGGGATGTTTTGATAAACGAAGTACCGCTGCTGTTCCGTAAAGATATTTATGCCCTTGCCTGTATAGCTGGAGGTGTTATTTATTTCATATGTAATTACTTCAACCTTCCCACAAGTGTAACAGAACTGATCGCTGCCTTAACAGTAATAGGATGCAGAATAATCGCTATAAAATTTCACATTCATTTACCCATATTAACATCCATTTCAACGCAGGATGGTGATAAGGAAAATAAAACGTAACTATAAACTTTGCAACAACCCTTCTGCAATGCCGAACCGCAGGCAGATGTAAGCTCAGGTGACATAATGAAGTATAGGTAAAAAGAACAAGAGCCTGAAAATATGAACGCTATGATTGAATGACTTCCCATAAGGCTACTTCTGGACTATTTATAATCCGCAAAAGAAGTGGTATATTGGAATGATTGCTTCAGAAACAGAGTATAATAGTATTGGAATGTATAAGTAATTATCGCTTCAACATGCAAACAAACCTACGAACATGAACCAACCAAAATTACCGGAAGTATGGCTGCGAGGGCCGGTTGCCGGAGTAACGCCTTTGCTACAGCCGGTAGCCCATGCCTTATTACAGGCCAGAGAAGAAGTAAGTACGTATGTAGCCGATTTTCCAGCAGAACGGCTTTGGGAAAAACCGGCAAGAATGGCATCCGTTGGGTTTCACCTCATGCACCTGACTGGTGTGCTCGACCGTTTGTTTACCTATGCCCAGGGACAAACTCTTTCCGCAGACCAATTGAAAGCCCTTTCACAGGAAGGCAGTGAACCTTTTGCAGGATGTACAGCCGAAGATCTGGCCGGGTTATTCAGCAAGCAGGTAGATAAGTCACTGGCACAGTTGCGGGAAACAAATGAACAAACTTTGCTTGAACCCAGAGGAGTAGGCCGGGCACAATTGCCTTCTACTACCCTGGGATTACTTTTTCATGCGGCCGAACATACCCAGCGTCATGTAGGCCAGTTGCTGGTAACGGCCAGAATAGTGAGAAATATGTACTAAATCGTTGCTCGTTGTTTGTACATTTTTTCAAACTGATACATCACAATCAGGGCTAATTGCACTATCGGTTTTTAGTTTAACAAGAGAATGTATCATTTGTTCCGGCAGATATGATTAAAAAACTGCTCTCATGGCATGGATTAGGACAAGAGGGTGGCTTGCTGGTGATCCGGCTCATGGTAGGTGCTTTTATGCTGTATCATGGCTGGGAGGTATTTGATGGGGAGAAAATGAATGGATATGCAAAATGGCTTACCGACATGCAGTTTCCTTCTCCGGTGCTCATGGGGTATCTGGGCAAAGGTACCGAATGGCTGAGCGGCTTACTCATTACCCTTGGGTTGCTTACCAGATTTGCCTGCCTTATCATGGCGGTTACTATGAGCATTATTACCTTTGGAATAGGAGAGGGGAGAATTTTTATGCAGGAACAACATCCTTTTCTTTTTGTAGTACTGGCAATGGTTTTCTTCTTTGTGGGTCCTGGCCGGTGGAGCCTCGATTATGTGCTGTTTGGAAAGATGAATAGAAGTATTTAGTAGTGCGTATTTAGTATTAAGAGGTCTATCAATATTGAAATTTCAAAACTGCTTCATCATTTCATCCATCTGCTTCACAGGAATAGACTACTGTAGTTATTTACTTTCGGGATGAAGCAGGCAAACAAGCTAGCTCAGTAAATTACTGGGCAGAACCAGCTTCCAGGAAATAGTAGGCAGTATCATGGTCGTACATCACAAAAGTGCTGTTTGCCGGCAAAGAAGCCTTAACGCCTCTGGTCAGGAACTCCTCAATCGTAAATGACTTCTGCATCACCAGCGAACCCTGTATATCGAATACTTTTACCAGAATAGTATGTGCATCAACTGGCGCACTGGGCAAATAAGCTTCCAGGATGGGTTCTTCTTCCACTACATCTACAATGGTGGAACCATTAGCCATTCTAACAATGGTACCAGGCTTTTCTTCCAGAATAATCATTCTTTTGGTTAGTTCCGTGGGAAATCCCATGCTCATGGTTAATAAACCAGTGATAATAGATAAGGAGAATAATTGAAGCGTTTTCATACAAGTCCTGTTTTAAGTTTTTTAAGTTTGTTTGGTAGATAGTGCTGCTTGCCTATTATGAAGTAAGCTGCTTGTGTGTGATGCCAATAGGTATCCAAGAGACATGCCAATGGATAAAAGCTCGCTATTTACGTGATTTGGCTGTTTATTAAAAAATGGGGTGTTTATTTTTGATACAATATCCGTCCGATTCCGTACACTTGTACCTTAAATTGATATATAATTATTTGAAGATGTTTGCGAAACTTAAATTCAGAAACCTGTTGATGTATATGGCTAACCTGAGATTTACTGATCCCCAGGTTCAATCCATGAACGAGCAGTTCAGAACGGCACTTCTGGATTTTGCCTCTGAAACGCCGGATAATCTGGCAAGTGTAGATAATATTGAAATCGGGAAGATCAGGGTGAACGGGCGATTAGAGTCCGGACTCAAAATTAAAGGCAAAAAGATCATGCTATCAGAATTAATGCACAGCATAGAAGAAATGGATCTTCCTGAAGAAATTAAAGCCGAATATCCGAAATTAACCCAGGAAGAATGGGCAGCAGCCACCCGGATTATGACTTTGATTTTGTCAAGTTTAGAAGATGACTTTAGAAAACTAACTGTAAAGCTAATTCTTCTATTCTTTCTATATTTTCCGAAATAATTTATATTGCCAGTAAATTACCTATACACTCACCTATCCTTTTTTATACCACTCATGCGCATCCTTATTTCCATTTCCCTGTTTCTGCTGATCCATTTTCAAGTGCTGGCCAAAATTACCTTGCCGGCTGTTTTTACCGATAATATGGTGCTGCAACGCAACTCGCAGGTAGCTATCTGGGGCTGGGCCAATCCTTCCGAAAAGATCAAAATTGTGGGCAGCTGGAATAGTAAAGATACTGTGGAGGCCATTACCAGAAATACTTCCCAGTGGATGGCTAAACTTCCTACTTCGGAAGCCGGTGGTCCCTATACGCTCACGCTGATCGCGGGTAATACCATCACTTTACAGAATGTGATGCTGGGCGAAGTATGGATTTGCAGCGGACAGTCGAATATGGAGTGGAGCGTAAACGCAGGTATCACCAACGGAGAACAGGAAGCTGCACAGGCCAATCATCCCAATATCCGTTTTTTTCATATTCCCAGGGTAGGCGCCGATTTTCCGCAGGACGATTGTAAAGCCAGCTGGACCGTTTGCACACCCGAAACGATGCGGGCAACCAGTGCTGTTGGCTACTTTTTCGGACGGGAATTGCAACAGAACCTGAATGTGCCCATCGGACTCATTGTATCGGCCTGGGGCGGCACACCAGCAGAAGTATGGGTACCCAAAGACCTGATTGAAAATAATCCGACCCTAAAAAATGCTGCCTACGATGATGGCGCAGGCTGGTGGCCTTCTGCTCCGGGAACTACCTATAATGCCATGATAGCCCCTGTAGTCCCTTATGGCATTGCCGGAGCGATCTGGTATCAGGGAGAATCTAACCGCTACCGTCCGCATACCTATGGCCAGCTGATGCAAACGCTGATTGAAAGCTGGCGCAAGGATTTTGAAAAACCGTTTCCGTTTTATTATGTGCAGATCGCACCCTATACCTACGACAATAAGGGCAAAGCCTATATTGTTCGGGAGCAGCAAGCCAAAACAATGAAGGAAGTGCCCAATACAGGCATGGTAGTAGTTTCGGACCTGGTAGATAATATCAAAGATATTCACCCCAAAAATAAACTCGATGTGGGCAAACGCCTGGCCGGTTTTGCATTAGCAGAAACCTATGGGAAGAAGCAGGGTATTTACAAAAGTCCGATGTACCAGTCGATGAAAGCAGAAAAAGGCAAAATCCGGGTGAGTTTCGAAAATGCAGATAATGGCTTACAGGTAAAAGGAAAAACAATTACTGGCTTTCAGATTGCCGGAGAAGATCATCAGTTTGCGGATGCCACTGCACAGCTGAAAGGAAATGAAATTATTGTTTCGAGCAAAGCAGTGAAAAATCCGGTAGCGGTACGCTTCTGTTTCGATGAAACCTCTATGCCCAATGTATTCAACAAAGAAGGTTTGCCACTAGCGCCCTTCCGCACTGATACCTGGGAAATAGAGCAGCAGCCACAGTAATCAGGAATTCATTTATTAACGCTTATGTTATATGACAGGAACGGAAATATTAATATATTCTTTATTTGCCTGTTCAATCATAGTTGCATGCCTCTTTTTTGGTTTCGCAAATGATTTGAACGATCCTAAATTCTTTAGAATATCACTTAGAATTGCACTTCTATCTTTTGTTATTGGGGTCATTATTGAACTAACCCAGGTGATTAACTCGAAACCTGGGATCTCTCTTATAATCATGTCCATACCCATTATTTATCTTGGATTTTTTGAATTATTAAGAAGAATATTCATAGCATGGAAAGGAATATATCCTTACGCACCTTCCACTGCTGATGCAATGGGGGCGTATCCTATAGGAGGTATTTGGACTAATTACCCTAAAAACAGAAAAACCATGTGGACGGACTATCTGTTTAATGCTGCCCTGTTAATAATCCCACTCGTCACCATCATTGGAATAATATATTTGATTAATCATATAAGTTAAGTAGAATAATGTGTGCCAACTCATCATTCACAATTCCCAATCTATGAAACTTCGATTCTCTCTGGTTATCCTTTTATTGATCTACATCCTCACAAACCCTGTAATAATTTTGGCACAGTCTAAAACCGCTTCAAAGCCAGTGGCTTCCCCACTTATCGCCTTGTGGCCGAATGGCGCACCTGGGGAAAAAGGAAATATTGGCGAAGAGAAAGACATGTCTAAGCCCACCGATAATAAGGTGGCCGGAAGAGAATTGATACGTCTGGGCAATGTGAGCAACCCGACAATTACCGTATACCGTCCCAGCAAAGAGAAAGATACTGGAGCAGCGATGGTGGTTTGCCCTGGGGGAGGCTATCATATTCTGGCTCTGGATCTGGAAGGAACAGAGGTTTGCGAGTGGCTGAATTCTATTGGGGTTACGGCCATTTTGCTCAAATACCGGGTACCAGTACGGGAAGGATTACCCAGATATGCACCGCCTTTACAGGATGCCCAGCGGGCCATGGGTATAGTGCGTAGCCGGGCGGCGGAATGGGGCATTAGCCCTAACCGGATTGGGATAATGGGATTTTCTGCAGGTGCACATCTTTCAGCCGCACTGAGTACCAATTACGACAAACGTACGTATCCGGCTGTGGATGCCGCCGATCAGGTGAGTTGCAAGCCTGATTTTACGATGCTTATCTACCCAGCGTATCTGACTGCAACAGACAAAAGTGAAAAAATAGCGCCTGAATTACCCATTACTGCCAGTACATCACCCACATTACTTATACAAACCCAGGATGATGGGATTCCGGTAGAAAACAGTGTATACTATTATCTGGCTCTAAAAAATGCCGGTGTGCCGGTTGAAATGCACCTCTATCCCAAAGGTGGACATGGCTATGGTTTGCGAAAAACAGATATAACGGTAACTAGCTGGCCTCAACGGGCTGAAGAATGGCTGCGGGCACAGGGGTTGTTAATTAGGAAGTGAGAATTGTGATTTGGTATTTGTGGGATAAGTTATGGAATTAGTTAAAGAGAAGTATTCGACATACAAAGAACGATTACCTAGGACTGGAAAACAGATTATTGGGCAATTTGATCAACAGTGGATTGTAGTATATCAGGCTTTCAATCCGCTTATTACCAATTATGCAGTAAAACACCAGAAATTTGGCGGAGATCATTACAGCTTTAACCGCATGAGCTGGATTAAACCAAATTTCTTATGGATGATGTACCGGGCCGGATGGGCTTCAAAACCCAATCAGGAGCGTATTTTAGCCATATGGGTAGATCGGGAAAAGTTTGAGTACATATTGAGCCTGGCGGTCCCATCTTCCTATAACCGCGATAATTATTCAAGTAACGAACAATGGAAACAAGCCCTGGACCAGTCAGAGGTACGCTTGCAATGGGACCCGGATCACGATCCTTATGGAATACCTACTGAGCGCAGGGCAGTCCAACTCGGACTAAAAGGGGAGGTGCTGTATCAATTCTGTACTCAGTGGTTGGGCCAGATTCAGGATATTACAGAGTGGGTTAAACTGGAAGGAGAAAAAGTATTCCATCATCAGATTGATTCTCTGATGGTAGCACGTGAAGAGGTATATCCGATCGAAAATCTACAGATCGTCCAGCAAATAGGTCTTTAAATATTATTGACTGTTTCCTACCTCAAACGTAAATGTCTGGCTGGCGGCTTCTCCGGTGGGGCTAATGCCCTGAATTACTCCAATGTATTTTCCAGGCTGGTCGGAAGTATAAAAACTCAGTTGCTTTTTTCCACTTGCATCTGTATGTATTTCCGGTGACCAGAATAGTACATTTCTCAAATCCGGAAGGCGGCTGTTGTGCTGTGTTTCGTTCTCGTAGACCGGCGCATAAAATTCCCGTTGCAACTGTAATCCTTCATATTCCATAATCACCGATTGTGGGTCCAGTTCGAAGCCTGATAAATTGTGGGTATAGGTACTAAAATTGAGAATACCTTCTACAATTAAAGGCCCCCAGAAATACCGCCTGGCTACCACTTCCAGTTTTTGTATTTTTAACGGATCATAGGCCAAAAACTTTTCAGTGTTGAAAACCGGCAAGCCATCCAGCAGGATTAAAGGTTCCTGTTCAAATATCATCTGATTGGCCAAATCTGACACCAGGATGGCTCGTTTGCCATTCCGCTTTCTGATGGCAACTTCAGGCATATATTCCCGCACTACTTCTTCAATGGTAGGAAATCTGGTAAAATCATCCAGACGATAGGTTCTGTCCGGGGTATTATAGAAAACAGTAGTATCCATTCTAACTGGCCTGAAACGGTTTCGTTGTTCAGGCGAAAAAATATTCTGCACCTGCATACTTACACTCTGGTCAGCCAGTAGCCCGGACATGGTGGAAGCAATAGCAAACGGAGGAAAAGGATGGTTAGAAAATTTACTGGAAAAAGGACTTTCTATTTCAATGCGGTAGAGGCTGTCTTTCTGAGTATTGGTTTGGATGACCAGCTCCTGTGGCCCAAGCATATCTTTGGTATAAAAACGGAGTTTGCCATGCCTGTCACTGGAGGCACCATATACCTGTAAACGCTTGCCGGGGACAGAAAGATAAGCGGTAATGTTACCGGCCGGTAATGTAGACCGGGTATCTGTAATCAGGCCAGAAATAATATGTCCTTCTTGCTCCGGCTGAAATTCAAATACCGGAGATTTCTGTTGCCAGATGTCTTCCCACCGGAACCGGCGCCAGCCATGGGTAAGCATCAGGTTGTCGAGCGCTTGTGTGGCTTCCGGGGAAGTATCTGAAAGGTAATACTGCGGGTTTTCTATGTTTCCCTGCAAGTCAGCCTTCAGCCACAAATAACTAAAAATATCTGCCTGCTCAGGTTGCTGTAAAGAATCCAGTAAGTACACTGACATCGACATATCAGCCATCGCTGGCTCACCTGGTTGAGTGGTAGTCAGAATATCTACGATTACTTTTTTACGGGAAGCATACTGGTTTTGGTCAGTGCCGGCTTTAATGTGTAAGCGTTGCTGAGGGTGTTTGAAATATAGCCTTTCGCATACTGGTAGCCTTTTTGAATTGAACAGCGTCAGGTGGGAAATACCTTCCCCTAATTTGCTTGTAGCTATCTTAAAAGTGGCTTTCCCATCCCGTAAAAGCTGCATCTCACCCGTTTTTATCGCCTGTCTGGTATGTGAGAAAAGATAAACCGAATCTATAGCAGTGGCAGGCACTGTGGCTTGTACATAAATGCGTAATTCTTCTTCACCCGCTTCTTCCAGTGTCAGTACATATCCCTGCTCAAATATTCTGGGGAATTCGCTTTGAATCTGCTTTCCGTCACTGCTCTTTACTACCGCTCTATAAGTTTGATCGGACAGAGGTGTAAACCAGAAATGTCCCATGCCCTGTTTTAAGGGCCGGAAGGTAATTATGGTATCATTATGCTGATTTAAAACAGCGCCTGTACCATCGATTCCTTTTCCCTGCCCATTGCTGAATTTAAAAGCCACTTTGCTCCGGAGACCTTGTACCAGATTACCGCCTTCCGGGAAGAACTGAACATGATAGGCAGGTGCAGCTTTAGAAGCTGTAGGAGGCAGTACAGTTAATGAGTTGACGAGGGTAAGGTCTTTTTCAAAATAAAAATCCGGGCTGAAATTCTTCATCCAGCTGGTATATGCCCGTAATTTATAAGACCCGGAAATTAATGTAAAAGGCAGGATAAAAGAACCATTTCCGGTGCCATCCTTCAGCGGAATCTTAGCTTGCAGCACAGCTTGCTGCTGATCATTCATAATTTCTACATAAGCCGCTTTGGTGAGGAGCATTGGTTCATGGGTAGATGCATGTTGATGATACAGCTTAAACCAAACTGTTTCTCCGGCCACATAAAACGCTTTATCCGTATGTACAAAAATCTTTTCCTGCCAGGCTTTGCGGGTGTATTCAGTAAAATAGGCAGGAATACTATCCTGAGGTGTTACCTGACCAAATGCAAAGGCACCATTCAGCCATATGCTCCACCACAACAGCATTCTGGTTATTCTGAATTGTATAAAAAGCAGGTAAGTTAATTTCATCTAAATAAGGATCTGGTCTGTTTCGATAGAATTTGAGCAGGCTACTAATTAAGCTTACTGCCAGAAAACGGGCTTTTGCGTCGTGCCTCCTTTTGCCCGGCAATCCACACAATTCTGGTAAGAAAATGTATAAGCAGTAATACCCAGTGGGCCGGCAATGGAAAATACAGGTAATAATGCGCCATTTGCAAATGTATCAGACAGGTTTTTTTTGATATTAGGTATCGTATCCATGTCGCAGTTGGTATACCCGACCTCTATAAATGGGAATGGAAGGGTACGGCCCTCGATAAACAGCCTTTTTTGTTGCAGGGTAGAGGCAGTAACAAAGCCAATGACCGGCTCTTCTGGATTAGTCACACAAGTTATATTTCCTTTTAGTTGGGATGGTTGCGCATCGAAAATAGAACCGGTGCTTTCTGTATTTTTCTGCAAAATCTGCCAGTAGTTGAATGCATCCTGGCTTAAGGCATACTGTTTTACCAGCACACTATATTTGTAAGTTAATTTTCCTGAAAGGGCTGGCGTAAATATAATCGGGTTACGGTAGATTACATCCTGCGCTAATCTGACTGACGAATTAATAAGTATTTCACTGGATTTTTCCGATTTATAGCAAATAAAAATCTGGTCTTCCCTGGTTGCCATACTGCTGTCTTTGGATACAAACTCAAAGTTGGAATAATAAGCAGAGTTATATTGCCAGGTTTCTTCATAATCCCAGCGGTAATAACGGGTATCATTTTCCGGATCATGGGTATCCACATATATTTGTATCCCATCATTCATTACAGCCCAGGTAAGGGTATCAATGGCAGGGGTAGCTTTGAGCGCCACATAGTCAGATATATATTCTTTATTGGTTCGGGTGCGGATATGAAGCCTGTATCTGGCATTAAATGTCAGGTTGAGAGGAACGCTGTTATACTGGCCATCGTTTTGTTCAGAAAAATCATATCTGTCCCCTTGCTCACCCTCCACATATACAGTAGCACCTATCTCCGGAATAAGATTGTTTGTATCTGCCTGGGTTCTGGTGCGTGACAGGTAAAAAGTGCTTGGCTCTGTTCCGCTGTTAATAAACCCTTCAACAACCAGGTAATTCTCTGCCTCAGCAATCGCAGGCGGATTATAAGGCTCGATGCAGGAAGCTGTACAAAGTGCAAACAGCAGGCAAATATAAAAGGAGTGGAGCGTGCGTTTCATAAAGCCTTAAAATCTGAAATTATAGGTTACAGTAGGAATAGGCTGACCGAAAATAGATAGTTTATAGCCATTTACTTTGCCATTCTCGGACTTGAAATAGACCGAATATGCATTTTTCCGGCCGGTGAGGTTGTAGATGGCCAGCGTCCAGGAACTGTGTGCCAGTTTTTTAATCTTATGGTTTCCTTCAATATTCATGGAAAAATCTACCCGGTAATAATCCGGAATGCGGTACTGGTTGCGCTCCGAGTAATAGGTTCTGGTAGAGCCACCCATATCAAAGTAGGAGAGGGGCAAGGTTACCGGCCTGCCGGTACTGTAAGTGAAATTCAGTGAGGTGCTGAAGCGGTGCGAAAAGCGGTAATTACCGATCAGGGTAAAATCGTGCGGTTTATCAAAGTTGGCCGGATACCATTTTCCCTGGTTAATCATTTCGCCGGCAGTCGCATCATCCATACGAAGCAAGGTACGGGAATACGTATATGCCATCCAGCCATTGAGTTTTCCGGTGAGTTTTTTAACCAATACTTCAACACCATAGGCTCTGCCCTGTGTGCTGATCACATCTGTTTCAATATGCTGATTCATAATGAGTTTAGCGCCACTTTTATAATCGAGAAAATTGCGGATGTTTTTATGGTATAATTCTACCGAGGTTTCAATGGAATTATTGTTAAAATTCTTGTACAAACCCAGGGAAATCTGGTCGCCAAACTGCGGTTTAATATGTGTGTCGCTCAATTTCCAGATATCGGTGGGAGAGATGGCCGTGGTATTGGAAAGCATATGAATGTATTGCCGCAAGGTATTATAACTCAGCTTTATGGACGAATTTTCAGTAATTACATACCTGGCCGACAGCCGGTATTCCGGACCATGATACGTCTGAATGGTCTTTCCTTTGGCATATGATAGGGTGTCGGCGATATTTACTTCTTCTTTTGGTAAGCCAGGGGCATATTGGAGCACCTCTTTGGCACCCAGGTAATTGAATAGAGAATACCGCAGTCCTAGGGTGAGTGAGAGTTTGGGGGTAATTTCAAAACGGTCGGAGATATAAAAGGCACTTTCCAGCCCTTGTTCAGCTTGTACGGTTTCGGGCACTGTTAAAGATTCACTGCCTTGCGGGCTGTACGAACCAGGATGTAATTTGTAATGAATGGTGCTGGCTCCAAAATCCAGGGTATGGCGTTCGCTCAGAAAGTAGCTGAAATCGGCTTTCAGGTTATTCTGGGTGATGTCGAAAGCCAGTTTGAAGGCATTCACCGGATTTTTATCGCTCAGTATGGAATACTGATACTTAGTGAATCCGCCGGTAACTACACTGAAAAGTTTATTGCTGAACACATGTTTCCATTTCAGGCTGGCAATCTGGTTCTGGTAGCCATACAGGGTATCTGTATTGAATTTAAACCGGTCTTTGCTCAGGTATCCGGTAAAATACAGGCTGTTTTTGTTATTAAATTCATGACTCACATGCAGATTTACATCATAAAAAGAAGCTTTGCTGTTTTGATAGGCTGTGTTTTTTAATTGGCCCAGCAGCCAGTTGGAATACGTTGACCGGCCCCCCAGAATAAAGGAAGTTTTGTCTTTGATAATAGGCCCTTCCAGGGTGAGCCGTCCGGTTAACAGGCCAATACCGCCCGAGCCGGCAAACTTTTTCTTGTTTCCATCTCTGGATGTGATTTCCAGTACCGATGCCAGCCGTCCGCCATATTTTGCCGGAATGCCGCTTTTAAACAGTTCCACATTTTTTACCACGTCCGGGTTAAATGCCGAAAAGAAACCAAATAAATGCGAAGGATTATAGATGGTAGCGTCGTTAAACAAGATCAGGTTCTGGTCGGTAGAACCACCCCGCACATTAAAACCAGTACTGGCTTCTCCTACTGTTTTTACGCCTGGTAAGGTAAGCACTACCCGTAAAATATCTGCTTCTCCGAAAACAGTGGGAATCTGCTTAATGGTTTTGATATTGAGTTTTTCTACGCCCATCTGTACCCCGGTCACATTCACGGCTTTTTCTGCCTGCACCACAACTTCCTTGAGGCCAATCACCTGGTCCTGCATGTCAATATCCAGCCTGCCATCCGTATAGAGTGCGATCTGCCGTTTGGTATCTCGCATACCCAATGACCGGATAAGTACTTCATGGCGGCCTTTGGGTAAGGTAATAGAATAATAGCCAAACTGATCGGTACTTACACCAATCCTGGGTTCTTCAATAAAAACCACGGCTCCAATGACCGGTTCGCCTGTTTTGTTATCTTTGATCGTTCCGGCCAGCGTAGCTTTGCCTGTTCCAGCAGGTGCATTTTTATTGCCGATCTCAAAGAGTTTGTTTTCAACAGCAGTGTTGATTTTTTCTTTGGCAGCGTCCTGCGGCGTGGTTTCGGTGAGTTTATTTTGTAGCGGAAGGGTAGAGATAAGCGAATCAGTGAGAAGAGTAGTAAGGATAGCTCTGTCTCTGGTAATAAACACCCGCTGATGCCTGTCGATGGCAAAATGAAAGCCGGAGTCTCCGAAAACCTTGCTGAGAATATAGGGAAGATTTTTCTGTTCGGCTTGCAGGCTCACCCGGATTGTATCTATTTGTTTACTATCATAATAAAAATGATAATCGCTTTTTGATTCAATTTCTTCAACCAGACGTGTAAACGGAGCCTGGTTCAGATGTATACTAAGCAGAGGTTCTTTATTATCCTGACAAAATGCTTTTGAAGAGATGATGAGGAAAAGAACAGTAACTAAGCTGGTTAAACGAATAATCATTAATCAAGCAATGCGTAAGGGTAAAAGAATATACTCAAATTATACTAAGCAGCCGGCCTAATGTATTGAACTTCTGGATATTAAAAATACATGCTTATTCAGTTTGAATTAAATAATGCAGTATCTGGGTATTTTCTTTATTGCCATTCCTAAGAACGAGGAATCTCTTAAAGCAAACCTTCTAAAAGACTTCTCCTTTGTTGGAATGACAATACAACCGCTAAAAGATTTAGAAGTATTACTGAGAAAGCGTATCATAAAACCGGCCGACATGTATAAACGCCTGCTCGATATCCGTTTTGAAATTGATTCCGTTTTCCTGGATAAACTTCCGGACTTCTTTCTTACGGTCATCTAATACCTTAATCAAGCCTTTTTTATTTTTCACCTGAAAGTAAGCCTTGTCCTTGTACACATAATACCTGTTTTTCTGGGTAAACCACTGCTTTAACCGCCTTTGTGCAATTTCTTCCTCCATTATTTTAGTCCGCCTGGCCAGTATCTTCACGTTGCCCTCATACAATTTTTCATAAAATCCAGTACGGATATCTTCCCCTTTACCAGCAACGATACGGACAAAGGTATGGTTGAGGAGCATAAACTGGCTCACCCGTTCGCTGATCAGGCTGATCTTGTAGTATTTTTGAAAATGTTCGATAACAAGTTCATCTTTCATAAGATCATATTCCATCGGCACATTCCGGTACAGCATTCCATCATATATCACCGAGCCTTCTTCCAGCACCGGAGATTCAAAAAACTGGTGGCCATCAATATGGTTGTCGTAGTTTACATACTCAATGCCATTGTAGAGATGGGAAGGCAAAGAGATAAAATCATTGGAAAGATCTATTCCGCTATCCGCCCTGGCCTGATTCTGTGAAACATCTGCCTGGGCTAACTGGCCAAAAGCTGTAATGGAAAGAGTAAGTGCTAAAAAAGCAGGAATAAAGACTTTTTTTAACATGCGCTGGCAGGTTGTGAAAATAAAACTATTTTCCTGGTATAAAGAAAGTGTATTTTAAAGTAAATTATCTTTATTTGAAAGTATAGCCTTAACTTTATTTAAAGGCACTTACAGTCTATGAAACAATATATACTCATTCTGTTTGCTGGTCTATGCGGATTTACTTTTTGTCATCTCCTGCAGGCACAGGTTCAGCCTGAAACATTTGTAGTGGGAGATGCCTTGCCAGATGCCCCGGAACTTTCTCCCAGAGGAACCTATGCCGTAGGTGTGCAGACAGTAACGTTTGTAAACAAAGGCCAGGTAGATATTCTGAAATCTAAAGAGGGGAGCGAACCCAAATACGATCGTCCCTTAAAAGTGGAAATCTGGTATCCGGCCACTTTGCCTGGAGCCGCTACAAAACTGGTTTCCTATGAAAGTGTGCTGGGAAGATCTAATGACCCCAAACGGCCTATAATACCTTTTAATTTTACTGGCAGGGCGGTACGGGATGCGGCTCCGAACACAAAGGATGGCACATTTCCGCTGGTGATTGTATCACATGGCTATCCTGGTTCCAGGTATTTATTAACCTACCTCACCGAGAATCTGGCTTCCAAAGGATATGTAGTGGCTGCCATCGATCATACGGAATCTACCTACCAGGATTTATCCGGATTCCAGAGTACCTTACTGAACCGTCCGAAAGATATTTTATTTGTTCTCAATCAACTGGCAGAGTTAAGTAAACCGAAAGGAAAACATTTTCTATCCGGATTGGCAGACGCCAGCAATACGGCGCTGATAGGTTATTCGATGGGCGGATATGGGGTACTGAATGTGGCTGGGGCCGGATATAGTTCGCAACTGACTACCTTTTTTACAAATATGACTGGCGGCAGTAAAGCTATTGAGGTACGAACCAGTCAGTCTCCGGAATACAAAGCTTCTATGGACAGCCGCATTAAAGCAATAGTGGCTTTTGCTCCCTGGGGTATGGAACGGGGTATCTGGGATTCGGAAGGGTTACAAGGCTTAAAAACACCGACTTTCTTTATTGCCGGCAGCCAGGATGATGTATCGGGGTATGAGAAAGGAGTGAAGGCCATCTATACCGGAAGCGTTAATGCCGACCGGTATATGCTTGTTTATGTTAACGCCAGGCACAATGTAGCGCCTAATCCGCCTCCGGCTCAAACCTTGCAACCTGGAATGACCATGGATGAATATTATCATTATGCCGAACCTGCCTGGAATGAACGGCGCATTAATAATATTAATCAGCATTTTGTGACCGCTTTTCTGGGTATTCACCTCAAAAAGCAGGATTTTCAGAAATATTTACAGCCCGAATCAGATACTACCAAACCCTGGCCTGGCTTCAAGCCCCGTACTTCTGTAGGACTGGAATTACTGCATGATTCTCCGGTAAAATAATGATGTGTGCGAGTATGAAATGGATGAGCCAGAGAAAATTTGTTTTACAGGTATTCTTGTTTCTAACAATGCTGGTTGGGGTTTCTTCCTGTTCGTTAAAGAGAATTATTCGTACCAAAAATATAACCTATCTGAATTCGGATTCTGTTGCGAATAAAGTAGCCAGACGCCTAGATATATATGCACCCCGAAAAAAAGGTGCACCAGCAGATGTATTTATATTTATTCATGGCGGAAGCTGGAATTCCGGGACCAAATCTTTATATAGTTTTCTGGGAAACCGGATGGCCAGAAAAGGTATACTGACCGCTATTATTGAATATCCGCTGAGCCCGGAGGCACAATTTCAGCAAATGGCATCGGCATCGGCTAAGGCTGTACAATGGGTGAAAAATAACATTAATCAGTACGGTGGCAATCCGGACCGGATTTTTGTTTCCGGACATTCAGCAGGCGGACAACTGGCAGCGATCATTGCCATCCGGCCGGAGTATTTCGACAGCCTTTCCATGCCAAATCCGGTAAAAGGACTCATTCTGATTGATGCGGCCGGACTGGATATGTATGGTTATCTGAAAGAAGAAAAATTAGAGGCGTCTCATCCTTTTCTGCGGACTTTCTCCACTCATGAAGATATTTGGAAACAAGCTTCGCCTCTGTACTTTCTCCATGCCAATATGCCGCCAATGTATATTTTAATGGGAGAAAAAACCTATCCATCCATTGAGAAAAGTACGGCAAAGTTTGTAGCGGCACTCAAAGAAAAACAGGCAAATTATACCTATCAGGTATTGAAAGGGAAAAAGCATAAAGCGATGATCACCCAGTTTCTGTATTCGAAAAATCCCCGGTACCGACAGATCATTGAATTTATGCAACGAGTGAAATGAGAATTTATATACAAGCTTAGATTATTGAGTCATTGTCTGCTATATTATAAATTAAATGGAATCTAATTCATTGCTATTTGGAAACATTGAGTCAGGTCTTTCCTTAATTGAGTTGTTTACGATTGTTAAGCAAAGATTTGAACGAACTCAAATACGAGAGTCCACTCACTATGCGTCGGGGAAATATATACGAACAGATTTTGGGCATGAGGGATATATGACATTTGAGAAAATCAATCCTAAAGAATATCTCATTAAAGCAGAAGCAGAGTTACCAGGAGACCTTTTGCAACTGGCAGCCATGCTTGATAAGTTATTTAAACAAAACGAAATTAAATTGATTTTTGAAGTATATGATCGCCATAACAATCTGTATGCAAGTGACAAGTTAAAAAGATGATAAAGCTACAGCAGACTACACCAAGTGCAAAACAGCAAGCATGCTACCTAAGCTCAAAGATTTCACAAATGGCGCAGCCGCGTGTGTTATTGAATCAAGCTTTCCATTACTCTTTAGGCTGGAGAACAGGCCAAAAACACGTATCTTTACAATAATATGGATGTACAGATTTGCTCACTTAATTCCGGAAGTAACGGCAATTGCTATTACGTCGGCACGCAACAGGAAGCAGTATTGATAGATGCAGGTATCAGTTGCCGGGAAACCGAAAAACGTATGAAACGCCAGGGCTATCAATGGATAAAGTGAGGGCTATTTTCGTCTCTCATGAGCATTCTGACCACATCCGGGGCATTCCGGTTCTTGCCCGTAAATATAATTTGCCGGTATACATCACAGAAACTACCTTAAGACATTCCGGATTGTCTTTTAATAAGCTGGAGTTTTTGCCTTTTGAAGCCTATATTCCAATTCAGCTGGGTGAATTGTCAATTACTGCTTTCCCAAAACTGCATGATGCCATTGATCCGCATAGCTTTGTAGTTACATATCACCAGTTAAAAATAGGCGTATTTACAGATATTGGTTCTCCCTGCCAGCACCTGATCAAACATATGCAGGAATGCCATGCCGTATTTCTGGAAGCCAATTATGATGAGGATATGTTAGCCAATGGCAGGTATCCGTATTATCTCAAACGGCGCATCAGCAGCGATACCGGACACTTATCCAACTGGCAGGCACTTGAATTATTGATGACCTATAAACCCGCTCATCTGAGCCATGTATTGCTTTCGCATTTGTCGCAGGAAAATAACTCTCCCCATCTGGTTGAATCATTATTTGCTACACATAATCCGGAACTTCAGGTAGTGGTGGCTTCCCGTTACCAGGAAACTGCAGTATTTTCTATCAGCAATACTCCATTCCCCTCTGTTCCAAGAAAGCCGGTTACGGTACAAACCGAATTGTTTCCGTTGTTTTAAGGACAGTCTGGAACCAGAATGTATGGGATTTTAGGATGAATAGAATTTTTTATAGTGAACTTCTGAAATCCAGGTTTCAACGTATTAGCTGTTAACTAACAACGATCAACCAACAACTATTTTAATTCAATCTTGAAAATCATTTAATCTGTGTAATCCAGGTTCCAGACAGGGAATTTTATCTCCTGGAAATTACCAGTTTTCTTTTGATTACAGTATCACCCACCGTACAAACGGCCAGATACATGCCATCTGGAAGATTGCTCAGGTTGAGTTCCTTACTAAATTCCTGTCCGGATTTCATGTCAGAAAACGATGCGATCTGGCTGCCTACCACCGAATACACCTGAATATGTACCCTTCCTACATCCTGGTTGGTAATGGAGAATCTGAATTTGCCATCACCTGGATTAGGATATACTTGTAACTGGCTATCCTCAGGATCTATCGGAACGGCCGTAGCCCCTCTCACCACTACGGTTACTGTAGCACTGGTGCGGCACAAGTCAACACCTCCGCCGGTAACTGTATAGGTAGTGGTCTGGGTAGGGGCGACTACCACCTGTGGACCTAAGGTTGTATTCAATCCGGCATTATCCGGACCCCAGGAGAACAAACTTCCTCCCCTGGCATTTAAGGTCACACTTTCTCCCTGGTTAATGATAATCGCCGAAGAAGATACCTGTACCGATGGATTCATGCCTACATTAGCCGTAATATCATGGGCAATATTCAAGCCCTGGCTGATACTAATGGGCGACCAGTTACCAGTACTGTCCTGTTCAAAGGAAGTATTAAAGGTGGACTCACCATTTTTAGTTGTAATTAAAGCTACCGTATCTCCTTTGTATGCCAGTTCAATACCCACATGGAAACCTCTTCCGAATACAGGTACATTCCTGTCGAAGGTGATAGTCGTAGGATTACCGGCAGCAATATCCTGCTGTATTTTGGAAAGTAATACCTGCTTGCTTTCTAGAACGGCGCCAGGTCCCCCCTGGAATCCTCTGGCATTCCAGGCTGTAATGGTAACAGTTGCCTCAGGATCAGCAATTTGGACATACCCAAAGTGCAGGCTCGCACCACCCAGGTATTCGTATCCTAAATTGTTGGCAAAAAACTCCGACTTTGCTCTGGTTTTCAGGTTATTCTGTCCGGCGACATACCCTTTGGTAATATTTTGTATAGGCGCCTTCAGTAGGGTAGGTGTACCGTTAAAATTGCTCAAGTCACTGCAAATACCTGCCGAAGAAACTTCTATATAGGCATCTCTAACCCTGGTAGAATCTCCCAGGTTGTTTGTTACTTTCAGGCTTACCCGGTATTTTCCGGGAGTGTTGTACACCACAGATGGATTTCTGGTGGTAGAAGTAGCAGGTTCTCCGCCTTCAAATGTCCATAGCCATTGGGTAGGGAAGTTTGACGACAGATCGACGAAATTGACGGTAGCGCCTCTCAACACCAGTTGTTTATCTGATCTGAAATTTGGAATTGGTTTGCCTGCGATCAGGTTGCCGCATACGCCAGAGGAAAGCAGGGAATTGCGCCGGGGACTTACCTCTATTACTGTACGCATACGTTCTTTCTGGTCCTGGGTGAAAATATTCTGGCAGGCATCTCCGGAATAATCCATGTAGTTCTGCACCATATTTACATTACCGCAAGAAATTCTGCCTACCTGGCAGCCATTGCTGGGGCCATCCGCTGGCGGAGTATCTGCACAAAAATCTTCGGCACAAACGCCATCTCCCCAGATATGGCGTAAGCCCAGAAAGTGCCCGGTTTCATGCGTTAAAGTACGGCCTTTGTCATAGCCTGCGCCCAGTACCGGAAAGTTTCCTTTATCGGAAGAACCAAAAGCACTATACAAAATAACCACTCCATCAGTACTGGCACCGGTAGCGCCACCTGTACTTAATCCAGGTAACCCGGAACGGATTGGAAACTGGGCATATCCCAGGGTAGTAAAGCCAGGGGCTTGTCCACTGAAATTCACCGCCCAGATATTATAATATTTCTCCGGATTCCAGATGGTGGTAGGTTTCAGGTTACTTTCTACTTCATCGAATGTCCATACACTTTTTCTGCCGTTATAGCGGTCAATTCCTTTTTCGGGCATGGTTCGTCCCAAAGGATCTAAGGTAGCCAGGCAAAACTCAATCTCAATATCAGCTCCCACTGCGCTATTGTTAAAACCCCTGGTACCGGGTTTTCTGCGGAAATCTTCATTCAATACATCAATCTGAGATTGTACCTGGGCTGCACTGATATTGGTTCCCTGGCCAACCGATTCGCCATTGTGTACCACATGCACTACAATCGGAATGGTAATTACTTCAGCTTCCGTACGGGCACCTCTGTTTTTAAGCCGGCGTTCAGAGATCCGGAAGGCAATATCCTGTTCAAAATCCGACATAGAGCCTAGTAACGGATGTTTGCGGCGGAGCAGACTGTCCTGCTCCATGGTGAGGCATTTTTGTATTTCTTCAGGAGTCTGGGCAAGCGTTTCCGTAAATAGGGTATAGGCTGCCAGCAATATAAGTAGGAAAAGTTTTTTCATGGAACAAGCAAAAGTAATCGGATGGTGGGGCAGTGAATAGTTTGAGTTTTTAGTCTGCCCTATTAACAGTGCTACACATCTTGATAAGGAAATATTTAATCATTCTGGGCAGTAAAAACAAGCCGGTATGCGAAATTATACTGGTTTACAAACAATTCCACTGTCATGCTTCTCTCAGTGAGCCGTTTGATAGTATAGCCACCGATTCCAAACAGGGGTGTTCCGAAGTTAACGGTAGCATTGGCATTCACAATAGACCAGCTGCCGGTATAATAAATATCTGGTCCATCAATACACTTGTCCTCTCCCTGGCTGATTTCAAAGGTACGGCCTTCATCTGCATAGAACGTATACAGTTCATCATAGACGCAATTATCAGGATCACTTGGGTCATTGAGATCAAAAGTCAAAGGCTGTTTTCCTTCTTCCACAATGGAATAACCAGTAAGCCGCCAGGTTTTACTGCTGTCACCACTGAGTAATTTTGAATAGGTAAGCGGTGTAGGTTCAAACTCTTCCGAACAGCCGGCTAAACAAAGGCTCATGACCATCAGAAGAACTATAAGGTAAGTAAATTTATTCATAGGTGTAAAATCATTGTCTTTCCGGAATATATTCTATAGGAAGCACTACGATGGTGTCTTCACCAGCATCTGTTTCAAAAGTAAGCTCTATGTTAAAATTAATCCTTCCATTGCTGGGATTCACCGAACCTGTTCCCTGAATGGTATCACTAGCCAGGGATATTACATCCTCGATCTGCGGAGGAATGGTAAGGGTATTATCGCCATTATCTACAAAGGTTAAATCCAGTTTCACTCCTCCGATAGAAAGCAACCCCACATTCCAGTTGCTCAACGTATAGGTTTCACAATCGGCACTGGTTATGGCAATCCCTTCTGCGGCACCCCCGGTAAATTCACTTCTGCCGGTATAATTTCCGCTCAGAATACAATCGTCTATAATGGTAAAAGTCATGCTGCGGCCGATGATACCGCCGGTGCTTCTGCCGATCTGCAGGTTTTCCGGAGTAACTTCCAGCAGCGTAAATACCAGGTTCTGTGATTCGAGAATGTTATTGGCATTGTTGATCAGCTTCAGGTTAATGTACCCGAAACTATCACCGGCATCGATTTCTAACTCACCAATTACGTCATCCTTGCCTTCGATCTCATAATCTATTCCTTCTCTGGCCGTACCACTTACAGTATATTTAATTTTAATATCCTGGTTTAACTGTGGCCCAACCAGATGCACAGATATGGGAATCACTTTATTAAAACTTTCACGGGCTGAACCAGTAGGCTCTGTAAAGAGGATGTGATAGGGACCCTCAAAGATAATCTCCTTTTTCTCACAGGAAGCAAGCATTCCGATTGATATAAGAAGCAGCCCAAATAAAACAGAACGTATATTTTTCACTTTATTCTAAATAATTTTATGACTACTGACTTCTGACAAATGAACAATTAGTCATTCGTAATTTGTAATTAAATTAATATCCAGGGTTTTGTGCACCAGCAAGACCGGGATTCCGCTGAATTTCTCCTAATGGAATAGGCCATACATTATACGTTTCTTTCCAGTTAGCTGAAAACGACGACATTACCACATTCGCCCTTCCGGTACGTACCAGATCATACCAGCGGTGGCCCTCAAATGCCAGCTCATACACCCGTTCTTCTTCTATCAGTTCCAGCATCGGAGCTTGTGCATTTACATTTGAAACCAGCGGTGCATCGGCCCGGGCACGCAATATATTAATATCTTCGGTGGCGCTATTTGCCCCAGTAATGCGGTTGAGCCGGGCTCTTGCCTCAGCCCGTATCAGATACATTTCAGCTAAACGGAAGATCACAATATTATTATTATCACTGTCCTGATTGCCATATTTAGCCACCGACCAGCCATTATCAACACCTCTTAAATCCTGCGGATCAAACGTTACAGATTCACGCCTGTCGCCGGAATTAGTAGAATTAGCCCGGAGACCCACCAGGTAATCATTGATCACCCGGTTGGAAGGAATAATTTCCCTACGGGCTACAAATAAGTTATTCAGGGTACCTGGATCATCATTCTGGGTATAGCCTGCTTCAAAAATGGCTTCACTGGTAAAATCCCGTAAGACTACATCTGAGAAGCTGGCAGGCAGGGTATACGTATCATTATTGATCAGTTCAGTAGTATATTGTTCAGCCAAAGCCCATTCCTGGTTATAGAGATAATACCTGGCCAAAGCTGCTTGAACTGCCGGAATGCTGGCAAAACCAGGATCAGAACTTTCTTCTGGCAGGCCGGTTAAAGCTGCCTGGTAATCAGATAATACCAGTGCCAGTATTTCTTCTTTAGAGGATTTAGGAATAATTCGGTTGGTAGCCAGATCAGTAGTGGTAACCAGAGGCATGCCGCCATAGGTGTGAGCACCTATAAAGTAGGCATACCCTCTCAGGAAATGGGCCGTAGCGGTAACTTCATTCCGCAGGGAAGCAGGCACTCCTTTTACATCGGGCAAACGTTCCAGAATAAAATTTGCCACATATACGGTATTGTAAATACCTGCCCAGAGTCCGCTTACATTGGCATTGGCTGAAGAAATCTCTTTATTACTCAGTTCCCGGTATTGGATGAAGGTGCCATTATGTGTGAGCAGATCAGCGGTAAAATCCCCGGCTATTACTACCGAGCCACCCATACCCCGGAAAGCACTATATAAACCGATCTGTACAGGGCCTACATCGTTGGGTTCATTCAGCACCAGTTCATCAATCAATGAAGCCACTGGTTTTGGTTCCAGTATTTCTTTACAGGAGGCAAGGACGATCAGAAACGAAAGAAAAAAGTATTTACTGTATTTAATCATGGTTGGTTTGCAAATAATCCGTTAAAAACCTACTGTAACGCCCAGCATAATGGTACGTACCTGAGGCAAAGTAAATAAATCTATGCCCTGCCCGATGGTAGCGCCATCCAGGTTGCTTACCTCCGGATCGCCTCCGCTATAGGGAGTGAGGGTCCATAGATTGGTAGCGGAAGCATATATTCTGGCATTGCTTACCTTGATACGGCTTACCCAGTTACTAGGCAAATTATAGCCCAGGCTCAGGTTTTTTAACCGCAGGTAGGAGCCATCTTCGATAAAGCGGCTGCTGTGCCGGTTGTTAAAGGTGTTGCCGAATTCATATTTAGGAATACTGGTGATGTCTCCAGGTTTTCTCCAGCGTTGTAAGGCTTCCCGGATCTGGTTTACCTGTAAATTCTGACCCAGGTTCAGCAGTGAAGAATTAGTCATATTGATAATTTCATTGCCATAGGAGAACTGGAAGAATACACTCAGATCAAAGCCTTTAAATGAGAAACGGTTGGTGATACCACCAATAAAATCAGGTTGCGCATTGCCAATTACAGCGCCATCGTCTTCTGTAATTTCACCATCTCCGTTTACATCAGCATAGATCGCGTTTCCGGTAGCCGGGTCTACTCCCTGAAATTTTAAGCCCCAATAGGTACCCAGCGGATGATTCGTTAACAGAACACTCGTACCGCTTACGCCGGCTGCCTGGTAACCAAAATACAAGGGAAGTGTATCTGCCAGCGATTCAACATTATTAATGTTACGGGAGATGTTCAGGTTGGTAGTCCATTTCAGGTTGCCATCCAGATTTACCGTATTTAAACCAAGTTCAACACCTTTATTTGAAATTTTGCCCACATTTCCCTGAATCCCGCCAAAACCAGTGGTAAGGGGATAGGGTTCTGTAAACAGTAATTTATCAGTCAGGTTGCTGTACCCGTCTAAGGTCACTGTAACCCGGCCATTAAACATCGAGAGATCTACACCAATATTGGCTTCTCTGGTACGTTCCCACTGCAAATTAGGATTACTCAAGCCAGCAGGCCCGATACCGGAAGCACCATTATAAGAAGTAGCCGACCAGGTACCCAGAAAGGCAAAGTCACCAATTCGCTCATTTCCGGTAAAACCATAGCTTCCTCTGAGTTTAAGGTCATTGATCCAGGCAAAGTTTTGCATAAAAGGCTCAGCAGAAACACGCCATCCACCGGAAGCTGAAGGGAAAAAACCGAACCGCCTGCCCTGGCCAAACCGGGAAGATCCGTCTTCTCTGGCAGTAATCGTAACAAAATACCGGTCATTGTAATCATATTTAAACTCTCCAAAGAACGACAATAAGCCATTTTGCACAATAAAGGAACTGCCCTGGTCTACAACCCCGGCAGAGGTAATATAGGTGAAGTCATCGCTGGGGAAAAGTCTGCCTGTTACACTGGAGGTACGTTCTGTCCGTTGTAATACTTCAGTGCCCAGCAGTCCGTTTATATTATGCTTTTCAAATAAAGTCTTGTTAAAAGTAAGCGTATTAGTATTAATAATAGTCGCATATGTGCCGCTGCTATTGATTCCATATCCTTGTCCGCCCACACCTGCACTACCGCCTATTGCTGTAGTAGAGGGTTCAAACTGATCATCGTTTACACTGTTATAATCTGTGCTGAATTTGGTGCGAAGGCTGAGATTGTTGAAAAAGCGGTATTCTGCATAAATACCACCAAGGATCTTAGTGGTATAGGTATCAAAACGGGGTAATAAAGCCTGTGCCACCGGGTTAAAGTTCGGAAAATCAGGATACAAAGGATCACCAATCGTAATGAGATTCCCCTGCTCATCGTAGGGTGAATAATAGGGAAGGCTGGCCGCCGCTCCGGAATATACGCCATCTAAGAAATTATCGCCTTTTACCCGTTTATTTTTAGTGCGGGATAAGGTCAGGTTGCTGCCAAAAGAGAGTTTATCGGTAGCCTTATGGTCTAAATTTACAGTGCCGGTATACCGTTCAAATTTATTGTTCAATTGAACCCCTTCTTCATCCCGGAAATTGCCGCTTATATAAAATCTGGTTTTCTCACTGCCTCCGGAAGCCGAGAGCTGGTATTGCTGGTAAATACCTCTGCGGAAGATTTCATTCAGCCAGTCGGTATTAATGGCGTTAGTAACGCCTGGTATTAACCCTACTGTATCCGGATTGCCTCCCAGATTGGTGATGGCTTCCATTTGTAATTCCAGCAGTTCATCAGAATTCAGCAGATCTAATTTTTTGGTAGGATCAATGATGCCTCTTTGTACATCTGCTGTAATGGTCGTTTTCTGGTCTGTTTTGCCCCGTTTGGTGGTGATCAATACTACGCCGTTAGCAGCTCTGGAACCATAAATAGCTTTGGCAGAAGCATCTTTTAATACCTGAAGCGATTCAATGTCATTGGGGTTAATGGTAGCCAGGGCGTTGTCGTTCTGACCGCCGAAACTCCGCAAGCCTAAACTGCCATCCTCTACAGGAACACCATCTACAATAAACAGAGGCCGGTTGGAAGCTGAAATAGAAGTACTTCCCCGTACCCTTACTGTAATACCTCCGCCTGGTGTTCCGGATGATTGAGTTACCTGTACGCCGGGCGCTTGCCCTTGTAAGGCCTGGTCGATACCGGCTACGGGAATATCTTTAAAATCTTTGCTGGAAACAGAAGCAATTGAACTGATTACATCTTTTTTTTCTACAATGCTGTAACCGGCTACTACTACTTCATTCAGCTGGGTTACATCTGATTTAAGCACCACGTTTACCGTACTCTGGTTACCAACGGCTATTTTCTGGGTTATAAATCCAATATAACTGAAAGCCAGCGTGGCTTGCGGAGGGACTGTAATGGAATAATTGCCATACGCATCGGTGGTTGTACCGGAAGGGGTTCCTTCTATCAGTACGTTCACACCTGGCAAGCCGCTATTGTCCTCTGCTGAAGTAACCTTTCCGGTAATAGTAGAACCCTGGGCGTACAAAAGCTGGTTTGTCAGTAGAATCAGTCCAATAATAATAAAGACTTGTAAAGTCCTGTGCATAATATTTAATTCAGGATAGACAGATAGAGAAAGTTACTAATTAATTTTTTTAAACAGGTATACCAAGCCGATTTTTTTAAAACTAAGGATATATTATTTTATTACCCAGTATATTCTCCAGGAATCCACCTTTTTTCTCTGTAACCACCCCTAAGAAAGGCCGGAAAATACCTCTGACGTGTACTGATGTGAAGGCTTTGTTCATATACGCCAGTTGCAATGGGGTATAGAAGTTTTGAAATCTGGTTTTCAGCAGCAGTTTGCCTGCTCATATTAAACAAAAAAAGGATTTTTTTGTAAAACATCTTTTTAAAAATATCTGGCAGAACCTCTTTCTCCATAATGATTTCCTTTATCCCTGAAGCTAATTTTAGTAGTTTTGAAAAGAATATTAACCTCATCCGGATATATACCTGATTGATGCTTCAACCGCTTATAGCTCATTTTGAAAGTTATCTTCCTTTGGAGGAAAGTGAAAAAGGGTTACTGGAAGGAAGAATAACCGAACGGCGGATCAAACGCCGGCAGCTCGTGTTACAGGCAGGCTTTCCCTGCAAACACTATAGCTATGTGGTAGAAGGCTGCTTTAAGATGTATGGCGTGGATAAAAAAGGAAATGAGCACAACATCCAGTTTGCCGCCGAAAACGACTGGATATCAGACATAGGCAGTTTTCATTCCGGCAAGCCCAGCCCGTTATGTATAGAAGCCATTGAGCCTTCCCTTATTTTACAAATTGAAAGGCAGGATCTCTATTTTTTATATCTGAATATCCCCAAACTTGACCGTATCTTTAAAGTGATTATTGAGAATAAATATGTGGAACTGCAAAACCACGTTCTACAGAACATCAGCTCAACGGCACAAGAACGTTATGACGCTTTTTTGGAACAATATCCTACCTTAGCCCTGCGTCTTCCCAATACACAGATTGCCTCTTACCTGGGCATCAGTCCTGAATACTTAAGCGAAATCCGCAGTGACCGCAAGTCATAATACGCTCTATCCTTAAACTATCTTAAGGGTATTTCTTAAACTATCTTATAGGTGTATTCACCATCGTCCCGGTACTTTTGCATTGACATTAAGCAGTGCAATAAATGAATTACGGTTTTGCTTCCGCAATTACCGGTACAAAAAGTCCAGTAGGCCAAGGTGAATCAGAAAAGGCAACTGATCAATCTAAAGCAAATGTGACAAAGCTGGTGATGGCAGGCTATGATTTTGTGCTCGATCATGTAAAGAAAATGACACCGGCTCAGTTAAACGAACCATTCAAACTATTCGGAAGATTTGATATGAGTAAGGCAACAGCCCTTGCCAAAATTTTTGAACATCAGACCCATCACCCAGGACAAACCACTGTTTACCTGCGCATTGCTAAAGTAATACCGCCTAGTGAAAAGCTATTCTGAGTAAATTATCAATTGTTCTATGAAGAGAAAAATTAACACCTACCTGCTGAATATCTATTTATTTTCCTTTGTGCTGAGTCTTTGTGCCGTATGTGCCTTTGGTCAGGAAATCGTTTTTCAAAAGCAGAAATTTGAAGCCATAAACGTGACAGCCTCTGTGGTCAAACTCAATGGGGAGGAAGTGCTGAAAGTGGAAAGGGATTTAAAGGCATTGCCTTTCGATGTTAACCGCTTAGAGGCGACGGTGGATGAACCTACCTATGTGAAACTAAAGAATGTAGATTTTGAAAATGGCGTGATTGAGGTGAAAATGCTGAGTCAGATTCAGAACCCATCGCCATTTGAAGGGGCACAGGGATTTATTGGCCTTGCCTTCAGAATCAGTGATGATAATACTGCCTACGAATCTATTTATCTCAGGCCCAAGGTTGGACGATCTGAAAATCAGATGTTCAGAAATCATACCGTTCAATATTATGCCTACCCGGATTATAAATTTGACCGTTTGAGGAAAGAAGCTCCGGGTATGTATGAAACCACAGCACCAGTGAATATAAACGAATGGATCACGATGCGAATTGAAGTGAATGGGCAAAAGGCGTATATGTATATCAATGATGCCAGGTACTCCACCTTTGTGGTGGATATAATGAAGGGATCCACCACGCATGGCTCGATCGCTTTATGGGTAGATATTGGCACAATTGGCTATTTTAAGGATGTAAAGGTTATAAAACGTTAATAGATAGCGCAGAAGATAATGAACCTGGATAGATTTGCGTTAAAATATGCACCATGAAAGCAGCCGTATTATATAGCGCTGGAGCGGCGGAGAATTTCAAGCTGGAAGAAAGGCAACTACCTGTTCCACAGGAAGGACAGGTATTGATTCAAGTAAAAGCTTTTGGCCTGAACCGTTCGGAACTGATGACCCGGAAGGGCTTATCGCCTGATGTGAATTTTCCACGGGTATTGGGTATCGAATGTGTAGGTGAAGTAGTAACTGATCCTTCAGGAGCGTATAAACAAGGGCAGCAGGTAGCAGCATGTATGGGTGGTATGGGCCGCGATTATGACGGGAGTTATGCCGAATACACGATTTTACCTAAACAAATTATCTACCCGTTTTCCAGTACCCTTCCTTGGGAAATACTGGGTGCTATTCCGGAAATGTTTCAAACGGTGCATGGTTCCTTGAATTTGGCACTTAATATCCAAAAAGGTGAATCTATATTGATCCGGGGTGGTACATCTTCCATTGGGATGCTGGCTACACAAATGGCTAAACTTGCCGGGCTAACTATTATTGCCACCACCCGGAAGGCTGAAAAGGAAAAAATGTTGCTGGATAATGGAGCCTCTTATGTGGTGATAGATGAAGGAAGCCTGCACGATAAAGTCCGCGCTATTTTTCCCGAAGGCGTAGATAAAATGCTGGAACTTGTGGGTACCTCTACTCTGAAAGACTCTCTGGCATGCGTTACACCCGGAGGCACTGGCTGTATGACTGGAATGCTTTCCGAGCAATGGTCTATTCCTGACTTTGCACCGATGGAGTTTATACCGGCAACGGTTCGGTTAACTATTTATGACAGCGGACAAATCCGGAGTTCTATCCAGGAATTTCAGGATTTCATCCATAGGGTGGAAGCTGGTCAGATCAAATTAAACGTAAGCAGAGTGTTTACCCTTAAAGATATTGTGGAGGCGCATAATTTTATGGAAAACAACCAGGCAGGTGGGAAAATTGTGGTGTTGACTTAATATCCGATGCATTTTTACTGAAATGAAGAGTTAGGTAAACAAAAACGGATGCCTGGCCGGGCATCCGTTTGAATATATAGCAAAAGCGTTTGTAAGTTAATACCCGGCGTTTTGAGTTAGATTTGGATTTACATCTGTTTCACGTTGTGGAATCGGAAATACCAGTTTGGTAGAATTGTAAGGAAGATCGCCTACGCTGCCTTTGGTACGCTTAATGTCATGAATTAGGTGTCCTTCAAAGGCCAGTTCCAGTCTTCTTTCCCGCATGATATCATCAATGGTAACAGCTGCCAGAGGATCTAAGCCGGCTCTTTCCCGGATCACATTAATGTCGTTTACCGGAGTATCGCCTACGGCAGCACCAGCCCGGAAGTTGGCTTCCGCTCTGGTCAGATACATTTCGGCTAAGCGGATAATACCCACATTGCCAAACTGGTTAATCCATTTTCCGGTACGTATTACCCCTGATTCATCTTCATAAAAGAGGTTAAATCTTTCGTCTCCTTCTTCATACATGGCCAGGTGGGCATCTTCAATAATAATATCGCCGCGTCCGGCATATTCTGCAGCACCAAAAAAAGTATTCATTTCATTTACCCCATCCTGCGAAGTAACCTGTATGGCAAATATGTCCTCATCGGTATTTGAGCCATTGTTGAATTCACCAGCATAATCAGAAACCAGTTCAAATTCACCAGAGTCGATTACCCGGTTAGCAGCATCGGCAGCAGCCTGATAATTCTGTTGCATCATATATACCCTGGATAGCATGCCAGCAGCTGCATACGTAGTGGCAAAAAAACCATTGGATTCAGGAAGCAGGCTTTCTGCAGAGGTTAAGTCGGCAATTACCTGGGTATATACTTCCTGCACAGTATTACGGGCTGCTTTTGCACTTTCTCCAATCACTTTGGTAGGAGCAAGGATAAGCGGAACTCCCGGATTAGAAGCAGGGTTTCCATCTGTAAAGGCAGGTGCATAGGTACGAACCAGTTCAAAAAACATAACTCCCCTGATAAATTTGGCTTCTCCTTCTACCCGTTCTCTTTCAGCTTCTTCTACTACCGATAGGTTATCCAGTACATTATTTGCGATATTAATCACCTCATAGCTATCACTCCAGGTAACATTTGCCTGATCATTATTTTTGAGCAGGCTCTTTCTGAAAATTTCTTCCGGAGCTACAAAGGTGCCATCCCAGAATATTTCTCCATCATCACCCATCAATTCAGCATCCCGGAGCACATTTCCGCCATATACATCGGCATCGCCCATGGCATCATAAGCACCTACCAGAAGGGCTATTACATCTGAAGAAGTTTTTACGGCTTCTTTTGCATCTACTGTGTTTACCGGCTGTACATCCAGTTTATCAGCACATCCACTCAGGAGCGAAAAGACTGAAATACTGGCTATAACTAGTTTATATATAATTGATTTTTTCATATTTGTATCCATTAAATAATTGGGAAAGGGATGTGGTTAAAAGCCCAGATTAATACCGAAGGTGATGGTACGCGGCTGGGGAGCCGAATAAAAGTCTGTACCTAAACCAATGTTACTGCCACTGGCAATAAAGTCGGCATTTACTTCCGGGTCCCAGCCATTGTAATCGGTGAAAGTGAGCAGGTTCTGACCAGTAGCATAGATCCGTACACGCTGCAGTTTAAGTTTATTTACCAGAACGTTTGGCAAGGAATATCCAAGTGTAATGGTTTTTAAGCGGGTATAGGAAGCATCAGACAGATAACGGGAAGATTCTGCGGTACCATTGGCGCCATATAGTCTGGCCTGTGGTACACTGGTTACATCCCCAGGTTTCTGCCAACGGTTGAGCTGGTCTTTGGTCTGGTTGTCGAAGAAATCGCCATTAGCCGACTGAAATTTACCGCCGGCATTGTACACATCGTTGCCATAAACCCCCTGGAACAGGAAAGTGAGGTCAATCCCTTTGTAAGAGAATGTATTGGTGATACCAGCTGTAAAGTCCGGGTTAGGATTTCCGATAATTACCCGTTGGGCCTCATTTACATCATTCGTCGTTGTACGGTCGCGGCTGCCATCCGGACGTGCGGTATTGACATAGTACAGAGCATCTCCATTTTCTACATCTACGCCGGCATATTCAGGTGCAAAAAACACACCGATAGGCTGTCCTTCCACGGCACGGTTTACATATCCCCCTTCAATGATTTGTCCCTGTAAGTCGGTAAGTTTGTTGCGATTGCGGGAAAAATTAAAACTGGTATTCCATGTAAAAGCACCAGTCAGGTTCTGGGTATTGATTACTACTTCTATTCCCTTATTTTCCAGTTTACCTACGTTACGAAGCTGTGTGGTAAAGCCGGAAGTAGCCGGCACATTCACATCCAGCAACAAATCTTTGGTTTTCTTTACATAATAATCCACTTCGCCAGAGATACGGCCTTTGAAGAAACCGAAATCAATACCAATGTCTGTTTGTGCAGTCTGTTCCCATTTCAGGTCCGGGTTTTCGATCTGCGAAGGACGCTGTCCTGGGGTGCCTGCATAACCGGCATCACCTGCAAACAATCCACGTGGGGCAAAATTTCCGATTTCGGCGTTTCCTGTTATCCCGTAGCTGGCACGCAGTTTTAAAAAGCTTAGTAAATTATTATCAGCCAGGAAAGATTCCTCTGAAATTACCCAGCCCACGGAGGCAGCCGGGAAAAAACCATACCGGTTGCTTTCGCCGAATCTGGAAGAACCATCTATACGGCCACTTACAGAAAGCAGGTAACGTTTGTTGAGCTGATAATTGACCCGGCTGAAATAAGAAAGAAAGCTGAACATGGTTTCTTCCGAATTTCCGGATGTGATATCAGCGGCTGACGTAATTTGTTTATATGCATTGGAAGCGAATTGCTGTCCTTCGGCAGAGGTCAGGTCTCGTTTCGATTCCTGGTAGCTCATACCCAATATTGCTTCTACATCATGGGCATCGGCAAATGTATTGACATAGCGGAAGAAATTATTGGTATTGTAATTGAATATCTGTGTCCAGCTGTTAAAGCCCAATCCATTGGGAGCACTACTATTGCGGACAGTTTCTTTTCCATAGTACTGTTCTTCATTTTGTGTCAGCACATCTACTCCAAATTCGCTCCGGAACGTGAGGCCGGGCAGAAAATCATAACTGGCGTATACATTGCTGATATTACGCAATACATAAGTCATGTTGGAAGAATAATCCCGGTTAAGCAATGGATTATAATATAAAGTATAGTTGCCGCTGAGTTGTCCGGTACGGGGATCAATCACAGGGGTGATAGGCGGCAAGGCCACCACCTGCATAGGAGTTGAGAAGGCATTATCGTTGGATAGCCGTGTATTTACCGTTCGGGACAAGCTGAAGTTAGCACCCAGCATCAGTTTATCAGTAGCCCGGTGGTCGAGGTTAATCCGGCCGCTCATGCGTTTAAAGTTATTCCTGATCAGAATACCATCCTGGTCACTGTACGAACCAGAAATATAGAAGCGGGTTTTATCGGTACCACCACTGGCGCTCAGGTCTACCTGGTTTACTTTACCACGCTGGAAGGCCTGATCCTGCCAATCAGTATTAATAGTGGGTGTTTGCCATCCGGCAGCATTACCTGCGGAATAGCGGGTAAACCGGGCATCTAGGCTGGCTTGTGTAGGGGGATCTATGCCAAGTGCTTCTGAGTTTGCCCTGGCTTCATTAAATAATTCTACATATTCGCGGCTATTGAGCCATTCTTTTTTTCCGGTAGGATCGCTGAAACCCGTAAAATAGCCCAGGCTAAAGTTAGTTTTGCCGGATTTGCCTTTTTTAGTAGTAATTAATACAACCCCATTAGAAGCTCTGGAACCATAAATGGCGGCGGCAGAAGCATCTTTGAGGATTTCGATAGATTCTACATCATTAAAATTCAGGTCGGCCAGTGGATTGGTTTGTGAATCGCTGGAAGACTGGCTTTCGGAGGTAATTGGAATACCATCAATCACATACAGGGGCTGGTTGCTGGCCGTAACCGAGGATGATCCCCGAACCCGTACCTGCATGCCCTGCCCTAACTTTCCATTGTTAGACTGGATAAAAACCCCGGCGGCTCTTCCCTGAATAGCCTGCTCCAGGCTGGGAACCGGTACATTGGCAATATCTGCGCCTGATACACTGGCAATGTTTCCGGTCAGGTCTCTTTTCTGCTGAGAACCGTAACCAATTACAACTACTTCAGACAGAGATTGTACATCAGCTTCCATTTGCACATTTAGTACGCTGCGGTTGTCTACAGCAATTTCCTGGGTGGTAAGTCCAATAAAGCTAAACACCAGAGTGGCATTGTCTGGCACACTCACGGCAAAATTTCCTTCTGCATCGGTAGCTGTTCCGATGGTTGTGCCTTTTACAGCGACGTTTACTCCCGGCAGGCTTGTGCCATCGTCGGCCGACGTTACTTTTCCAGACACTGTTCTGTTTTGCGCATAGAGACTTTGTGAGATCCCTAATGCGAATAACAAAACAACATAATTCAGTAGAATCCTCTTCATACGTTGTGATTGTTTTAGTTGTAGGTTAATGTTTAACTAAAAAATAAAAAACCAATATAGCAAATATTATAAATGTGCTTTGAAAGTTTAGTTTAATATTTTTTAACGAAATTGGTATTATGCAAAATATTCTTTAAAAAAGGTCAACTTCTATAAAATAAGTGAATAGATGATATGAAATATCAATGGATATAATATTTAGTGATCTTTGATATATGAAGGCTGTTTTGAATAAATGCTATAAAAATGAAAAATATAGGCTATTTTTAAATGATAGCTTGCAAAATTAATTGTAAAAAGATGTTTATGTCGAAGAATTATCAAATAAAAATATTACAATTTTATTAACCACCCTGATGGTCTTCTTGTTTGAAGAAACCATAAATAAAAAAGGATGCCTGGTATAGACATCCTTTTGAACTTTGTTGGAATAAATTGTTTGTTAATATCCGGTATTTTGCTCAAGGGCCGTATTTACATTTAACTCACGTAAAGGAATAGGCAGCACCAGTTTCGGATTGTTCCAGGCAACACTTCCAATCGTGCCTTGTGTGCGGCGTATATCATGTATGCCAAACCCTTCAAAAGCCAGTTCCAGCTTTCTCTCCTGTAAAATAGATGCCAAAGAAATCGTTGGTAGCGGGGTGGCATTTGCCCTGGTGCGGATCAGGTTGACATCTTCAAGCGGTGTACCTCCGGTAGTAGTACCCAGCCGGAAATTACATTCCGCCCGGATCAGGTACATTTCTGTCAGGCGCATCACCAGGTAGTTGCTGTAGGGATCTTTCCATTTTCCGGTAGTAAGTTTGCCGGATTTGGTGCAGCTTCCTTCATAAAACAGTTCCGTTCTGCGTTCATCCAGTTCTTCGTACTGGTTATAAAAGGTAGAATCCGGGTTGATATCACCCCGTCCGTTGCCGGCTGGAGAACCGCCACAACCATAGAATCCATACAAAGCCCCATTGTTCTGACCGGCATTGTTCTGGTCGGTTTGCTGGGTTTCGAATATTGATTCTGTAGATGGGGAAGCACCTGTATTATAAATTTCTTCCACCGAACCTGCCAGTTCATAAGGTCCTTCTGTAATTACTCGGTCGGCTTCCTCCAATGCCTGCGAAAATTCGCTTCGTTGTAAAAATACCCTGGCTAAAAATCCACTGGCGGTAAAGGTACTGGCCCGGAATCCGTTTTCTTCCGGTAGGTTCTCTTTGGCAAAATTTAAGTCTTCCAGTACCTGGGTATATACTTGCGCTACCGTAGAACGGGGAATACTTACATCTCCGGAAATGGTAACAGTGGGCTGTAAGGGCAAGGGAATGCCAGGCTGATTATTAGCTGCCCCTGGAACCCACTGCTGGGCATATAACCTAACCAGTTCGAAGAAAATAATGCCCCGTATAAATCTGGCTTCGGCTTCAAATTGTGTACGTTCATCACCGTCGGCTTTGCTGAGATTGGCTAGAACCAGATTAGCACTATTTACACACGCATAGGCCCTGCGCCAGGTTTCTGCCGCCGCATTATTGGTGTTTACCATATTGCGTTCTACAATATTGCGGTACTGGGTGAAACTGCCTGTCCAGGTGAGGTAATTGTCGGCTGCCAGCAGATCGGGAATCACAATCAGGTTCGCACCATATAAGCCGTCTATATCATCGGTAAAACCCTGTGAAACACCACTGCCCATGATTGCATAGGCACCCAGTAAAACCAGTTCTACATCTTGAGTTCCTTTGCCTGCATCTATGGAAGAGGTAGGTTCTATATCTAATTTGTTATTACACGCATGGGAAGCCAGTAAAAGTACCAGCAATACCATACTATATATTTTCATCTTCATGGTTATATAAGTGATTGAGTGAATGAATTAGATTACTGAATAAGTGAATTATACTATTTGTTTCCCTATTCAAACCTTCTATAATTCTGTAAGTTTGTAATTCTATTTCTTCCGGTTTATTATCAAAACCCAAGATTAATGCCTGCCAGAATCGTACGAACCTGAGGTGTTCCATACCAGTCGTAACCAGTGCGTAAATTGATCGTCTGATTGCTGGAGCCGGGATCGGTATAGTTCTGTTCCGGATCATTGCCGTTATAATCGGTGATGGTAAAGAGGTTCTGTCCGGTTACGTATACCCTTACAGATGCCAAACGAGCTTTTGAAACAAGCGTCTTCGGCAGATTGTAGCCCAGGGTTACTGTTTTAAACCGCAGATAGGAACCATCATATAGCCACCGGGAGGAAGTGCTGGCACCATTTCCATCTAAACCTGGACGGGGAATATCAGTAATATCACCTGGCTGTTTCCAGTAATTCATCTGGTCTTCGGTCTGGTTGTCGAGGCCGCCGCTGGAGAAATTAGCAGACTGATAGATGCCGGAAGCCCGGTATACTTTATTTCCATATACATATTGCAGGAATATACTCAGATCGAAGCCGGCAAAATTGAAAGTATTGGTTAAGCCACCGAAATGTTTGGGAACCGGGCTGCCTAGTATTTGAGAAAATGCCTGTGCATAATCGTCGGTAATGCCGCCATCTTGTGTATAATACAGAGCATCGCCATCGGCTGGGTCAACACCTGCGTACTTCTTTCCATAAAACACCCCAATCGGTTGCCCCACAATGGCCGCATTAATATCTCTGGAACCCCCAGGCAGAATGTCGGAATTGTTAAGGTTAGTCACTTTATTTTTGTTATGCGCAATGTTAAAGGTAGTTGTCCAGGAGAATTTACCTACCAGGTTCCGGGAAGTAAGGCTGAATTCTATCCCTTTATTTTCCATAGAACCTACGTTTTTGAAATAGGTGTTGAATCCGGTGGTATTAGGTACAGGTGTACTCAGCAGCAGGTCTCTGGTATCTTTTACATAGTAATCCAAAGTACCTGAAATACGGTCGTTCAGTAATCCAAAATCAATTCCGGCATCCCATTGCAAGGTAGTTTCCCATTTCAGGTTTGGATTTTCAACGGTATTGGGAGCCAGACCTGTATTGGAACCATAAAATATCGGGTCATATAATCCACGGGCGGCAAAATTAGGAATATCAGAATTACCGGTTACGCCCACGCTTACTCTGGCTTTGGCAAAACTAAGTATTTCAGATAAACCGCTTTCTTTTAGAAAGTTTTCTTCAGAAATGACCCATCCAAGAGAGCCGGCAGGGAAAAAACCATAACGTTCGTCTCTCCCAAACCTGGAAGAACCATCCACTCTGGCACTTAAAGAAACCAGGTATTTTTCACCAAACTTGTAATTGGCTCTTGAAAAATAGGAAAGGTAACTGAAGCCAGTGTTATAAGAGGTACCAAATACAATTTTGGGCGAACTGGTCAGGGTGCGGAAATCATCGCTGGGAAAACCTTGGCCTTGTAACTGGGAATAGGTAGAATTGGATTGCTGGTAACTCATTCCGCCCAGTATCTCCAGGTCGTGCAGGTCATTAAAGCGTTTGCTGAACGTAAGGGTATTATTGGTAGTATAATTCAGCACCCGGCCAGTCCGGTAGGAGCCAAACCCGGTAGGCCGTCCATTGGGGGTATTACGGCCTGAATAGGTATCTTCTACCTGGCTGAGTAAATCCAGGCCAAGTTCGCTCCGGAACACCAGTTCTGGAATAAAGGCATAGGCACCATAGAGATTAGACAAATTCCGTAACACGGTTGTTTTATCAGAAGAATAAGCGATTTGCAGGAAAGGATTATCGTAGAATGTATTATTGTTGTAATCTTTGCTTACAGGATCGTAAAAAGGTGTGAGCGGAGACAACGCATTGGCCTGGGTAGCACTTGTAAATGAATTATTTTCATCCAGGCGGTTATTGATGGAGTATGCCAGGCTGAAGCTTCCGCCAAAAGAGAGTCTATCCGTTGCCTGATGGTCCAGATTAATGCGGCCGCTAAGCCGCTCGAACATATTCCTCAACGCAATTCCTTCTTGTTTACTATACCCCAGGCCAGTATAGAATTTTGTTTTTTCACTACCCCCGAAGCAGATACATCCAGTTGCTGGAATTGAGCGGTACGGTATGCTTTTTTCTGCCAGTCGGTATCGGCATTATACGAAAGCTCTGTATCCCAGTCGGTGGGATAATAAATGTCCGCAGGCGTAATGTAATCTTCGGGTTCCGAATAGAGCTGGTTATAATTATTTACGGCATCCGTTACAATCTGAATATATTGATTGCGATTGAGGAATTTAAGCAGGTCGGTTGGTTTACTTTGTCCCTGGGAGAAATTAATATTGAAGTTCGTTTTGCCGGCTTTGCCCCGTTTGGTAGTAATGAGCACTACGCCGTTAGAAGCCCTGGAACCATAAATAGCAGCTGAAGAAGCATCTTTGAGAATCTGCACAGATTCAATGTCGTTGGGATTGATGTCGATAAGCGGATTGGTATCTTCATTAGTTGGGTCACCGGTACTTTCCTGGGTAATAGGAAATCCATCTACTACATATAAAGGCTGGTTGCCTGCCGAAACGGATGCCGAACCTCTTACCCGTATTTTCATAGCTCCGCCTACTTTTCCGCTGGAAGACTCTATCTGTACGCCGGTAGCCCGCCCCTGAATAGCTTGTTCAAAACTTACTACGGGCACATTTTCAATGTCTTTGGCCGATACACTGGTAAGTGAGCCAGTCAGGTCTTTTCGTTCCTGGGTGCCATAACCCACTACTACCACTTCTGTAAGTGTTTTTACATCGTCGCTCATCTGCACATTCACTTCACTTCGGTTGCCAACGGCTATTTCCTGCGTAGTGAGGCCAATAAAACTAAATGTGAGTGTAGCATTAGGCGGAACCCCTAAAGAATAATTCCCGTCGGCATCGGTAGAAGTTCCGGTAGTAGTGCCTTTTACGGTTACGTTTACCCCTGGCAAGCCTTCACGACTATCCAGCGAAGTTACCTTTCCGGTAATGGTTTTGTTCTGCGCCTGCACCAGAAACCCCAGGCAGGTAAGCAGCAGAATAAAACTACAGCGTAGAATCCTGTTCATACGATTGATTGATTAAGGTGGATATTTGGACAACTAAGTGATAGGAAAAATTTTATATACCTGTAAATGTATAATGACATATAAAAGCTTTACTAATATTGTTAATATACAATAATTATCAAATAAATGTTATTGTAAATTTTTATAATTATGGTACTGTTATAATAAATTAAGGAGAGGTAATAGAAGATGTAAGGAAAATGAAATATTTATAATTTACTGTATTTTAAATATTTTACTTAAAATTAGCTATATCTATTAAAGGAAAGTCCAAATATTTTTAATCAATTATCGAAAAAATAAAAATATTTTTCAGATTAGAATATTTATATTTTATGTTAGGAATGACTACTATGGTAGCTGAAAAATAAATATAATAAAAAAGAGTATACGGGGAAATTTATCTGAAGGGCGTTAAAAGCAGGATGAACTGCGAGCTAATAAAAACTTTCAGCAATACATGCAGCTCAAATTTACAGGGATGATAGCAGCAGGGCAGGAGAGAAGCAGCATAAATACCCACTATGAGTATACGTATAACCAGCAATATTCAGAGGATAAACAGAGTTTACTTGGTGCGTTCGATGGTGAAGGTAACAAGCTGTCCCAGGGCTGTTTTAAAGACAGATTCTGGAAATGAATGAAGGATCTGCATGGCATCGGAATGATAGGTATGCATGACTTGCGTTGCATACTCGATTCCACCACTCTTTTTTACAAAATCGATAACTTCAGCAACTTTCCGGGGTTTTTCGCTCTGGTTTTTGATCAGGTCTATAATATGCCTTTTATCGGACCAGGAAGCTTTATTGAGGGCAAATATCAGGGGCAGGGTCATTTTTTTTTCCTTAATATCAATCCCGACTGGTTTTCCGATTTCGTCATTGCCATAATCAAACAGGTCGTCTTTAATCTGAAAAGCGATCCCAACTTTTTCTCCAAACTGACGGGCTTGTTCAATTACTCCTTCGCTGGCATGGGCGGAACAAGCACCTACGGCACAGCAGGAGGCGATCAAAGAAGCTGTTTTCTGACGGATAATTTCAAAATACACTTCTTCGGTAATATCCAGGCGGCGGGCTTTTTCAATTTGCAGCAATTCGCCTTCGCTCATTTCACGTACGGCCGTAGAAACAATGCGCAGGAGTTCAAAATCATTATTTTCGATGGAAAGCAGCAAGCCTCTGGAGAGCAGGTAATCGCCCACCAGTACAGCAATCTTGTTTTTCCACAAGGCATTTACAGAGAAAAAACCGCGGCGGTAATTGGCATCATCTACCACATCGTCGTGGACAAGTGTAGCTGTATGCAGAAGTTCGATCAGGGCAGCACCTCTGTAAGTAGCTTCGGTTACGAGTCCGCAAGTTTTAGCCGTTAAAAACACAAACATTGGCCTGATCTGCTTGCCTTTGCGTTTTACAATGTAATTCATGATCTTGTCGAGCAGCATTACATTGCTTTTCATAAAAGAACGGAACTTCAGCTCAAATGCTTCCATTTCGCCGGCAACCGGGGCCTGTATGTCTTTTATGTTAAGTGCCATTCCTAAGGTGTATGCAAGTATACTATCAAAATGCCCGAATGCAAAAATTTACTTTGTCTTTGTTTGATAAATCCCGAATGGCTAAATGTTCGGCACAAAGTCAGTAGTCATGGGGCAGCAGCAGGTAAGGGATGGCTTAGTAATTCTTTCGGATGGAGGAAGTATGCAAATATAAATATACCTGTTTGATTGAGCTACAACCGGTAATGGCGCACATAATTACAAATGACTCCTGATTCTTGACCAATGACTATACAGAAGATGCAACATCTGGATACTTTTTATAAGAATGCCATACGCCGCTTTTTACAGCCTGGATGGAAAACTGGCCTTGGATTTATTATTTTATTGAGTATTCCTCGGGTTTTTATTGTATTACAGGCCTCCCTGACAGGTAATTATCAGTATGTTTCTATTCTGTTTCTGGTCATGTGGGTGCTGCCTTTTTTACTTCTGACCAGAGCAGGAAGAAAACAGATAGGTATAAAAAGGCCTCAGCATGCCTGGTGGATATTGATGGGCTTCCTGCTGGGAATGGCCTGTTGCACAATAATGTACTGGATAGGTGCCTGGCTTTTTGGAGTGAGTACGCATCAATGGTTTGTGTATATTTCCGGAACCTATACCCAGGTACCTGCCCAATTGACCAGCAATGACAGGCTTGTTTTTTTCCTGGTCTATTCGGCAATCAGTATGACCTTCAGTCCGGTGGGGGAGGAGTTGTTTTACCGAGGTATTGTTCATGAGAATTTCGCAGCGGATATGGGCGATACCAGAGCTGCTTTTGTAGATAGTTCCGCCTTTGCACTGGTTCATCTGGCGCACTTTGGAATTGTATATTCCGGGCAACAATGGCAGCTTTTATATGTTCCTGCTTTTCTTTGGGTATTGTTCTTATTTGGCGCCTGCCTGGTATTTTATATTTCCAGGCGAAAAAGTGGTTCCATCCTGGGAGCCATTGCTTCCCATGCTGGTTTTAACCTGGCCATGAACTATTTTATCTTCTATTATATCCGTTAAACAGATTCAAAAGGATAGAATCAGGTTTATGCTTTCTGTCAGAACAAAATAACCTTTACCGCCTGTTTTGCCGTTTGAATAGAAAACCATCAGCCCTATGAAAAAACTTAAATATATACTATTGTACAGTTGGATTGCCACCGGATATGCTTTTACCGGATATGCCCAGGAACAGCAGGACTTAAATGATTTAGGCAATTCCATCATTTCCTCACTGCAGAACAATGATCCGGATGCTTTTCTGCAAGCCCATATTAATAAAAAAGACTACGAAGAACTGACCAGTAAAAGCAGTAAGATTGCTTCTAAAAAAGAGAAAACCTCTGACGCCGATTCTGAATCATTTGATACTCTGGAAGAAGCCTACAAAAATAATTTTGAGGAAATCATTCAGAAAGGAATCTCCAGGCAAATCAACTGGAAAGAAGTAAATTTTTTCCGGATAGAAAATGCAGATAAAACCACCAATGAAGGGAACTTACCTGTTATTCACAATCCCATTATTGTGTTTACCTATAAGGAGGAAGAATTAAAACTACAGGCCGACAAAATTGCTAAATTGAACAGAGGATGGGTAGTAGTTGGGAATATAGCCATGCAATAGCCTGATCACACAAATGCTGTTAGGAGTTGTAAAACCTATTAGGATACAGATAGGTTTTACAACTCATTCCGCCTCGGGTAAAAATAAGTGCAATAAAAATAAATATACACAGACTGATCTTACAGCCATTTGGAATTAATGGCCGTTTCTTTCTGGAGATATTTTTCGCAGGTCTGGTAACATTCCTGACAAATATCTCCACATAGCTGGTAATGTTCCTGGCTTTGTTTGTAGCATTCTTCTGCACATTTGCGGCATATTTCAATACATTCTTTAATTATCCGCCGCATATTCGCTGAACTGCGGGAAATAAATCTGGCGGTTAGTGCACAAATATCTATACAATCTCTTTGAAGGTTGACAGAATCTCTCAGGGAAGCAGGAAGCCCTTCCTGTATACTCATGGTCAGGCAGGTTTCACAGGCAGTGATGCATTTATTGAGCGTCTGGATCACATTATTTTCGGTTTCGGTTTTCAACATGGCAGTAGGGATAAAGCAAGCAGGAATAGTATCTTTAAAAAAAATTACATTTGCTACAAAGGTATGTTACAACAGCGGGAATCTATAACTTGATGTGTATTTTTTGAAAGGAATAAATGAGACTAAACGATAGTTTGAAAAGACGATATAAGTCTGGTAATAAAATTAGTCAAGAGGAAGGTTATTTGTCAGAATGAGTTAATTAAATGAAGGTTATTTCTTGAAATTTCGAGTGGATAAATTCAAATATCAATTATTAAATGAGATTTAGGGTTTCCGCACCAAAGATAGAGAAAAAGGAAAGAGGGGCTAACTTTGTGCATGGAACTTAAAAAGATACTAAACAAAGTAGCTGATTTTCGGGTGCAAGGCCGCTGCTTACATCTATTAGCAGATATTTTAGGCTTAGTTTTATGTGGGGTAATAGCCGATTGTGATGACTTTGACGAGATAGCAGATTATGGCAAAGATAATACAGCGTTTCTGCAGCAAGAACTAGGATTAAGTTTTGTTAATGGTATACCTTCTGCTGACACTTTAAATCGGGTGATCAGACACCTGGATAGCCATAGTTTGGAGCAATGCTTCAAAGCGTGTGTAGCTGGCTTCTCCTTAGCAGGCAAGCAGGTATGTATAGATGGCAAAGAATTGAGAGGTACTATACCTGCAGGCAAAAAGCATGCTTTGGTTCGTATGGTCAATGTATGGGTAGAGGAACATAGCTTAAGCTTTGGACAAGTAGCCGTAGAAGCCAAGAGTAATGAGATTACAACTATTCCTGCTTTATTAGATACCCTTGATTGCAAAGGTAGTATCATTACTATAGATGCTATTGCTTGTCAGCAGGCAATTGTAGAAAAGATCAGGGATAAGCAAGCCCATTATGTGATTGCCCTAAAGGCTAATCAAGGTGTACTCTATGAGCAGGTAGCCCATTTTATGCAAATCAATAAGTCTGCTCTCGCTTTTAATCAGCAACTAGATAAAGCCCATGGCAGAGGAGAAGAACGTAGGGTATATATTGCTCAATGCATTGATTTGGTAGAGGAAAAGGAAAAATGGCAGGACTTACATACTTTAGTCATGGTAGAAAGAAAACGCATTATAGCAGGCAAAAAGCAAGAACAAACCCTGTTCTATATAAGCAGTTTAACAGATACAGACCCTGCCTTGTACAGCCGCTACATAAGAGGCCATTGGGCGATAGAGAATGGCTTGCATTGGCAACTAGATGTTACCTTTAGGGAAGATGAGGCTAAAGTCAGGAAAGATAAAGGACCCATCAATCTGCATCTGATTAGAAAGTGGTCTTTGCATCTGCTCAAAAAAGAGCCTTCTTGCGTGAGTGTCAAACGGAAAAGAAAAAAAGCTAACAGAGACACTAATTTCCTGTTAGCTATTCTTAAAACTTAATATTTAGTGCGGAAACCCTAAATGAGATTGGTATAACTAAATTAATTTTTAAATTTGCAAGCCAATAATTGTAGGATTTAGCTAAATAATCTACTCTATAAATAAATAACGCTAAGTGTACTATATACAAATACTGGCCTCATAGTTCAATGGATAGAATAGAAGTTTCCTAAACTTTTGATGTGGGTTCGATTCCCGCTGAGGCTACAACTTACATAAAATCAAGGAGTTACGAAAGTAACTCTTTTTTTATCATCTAAGGTGTAAAACAAAGTGTGAAACATTTGTATGTGTATTGATACTCATGTAAATGTTATATAAAAAAGGTCGCTTATTTTCGCAATGAAGGCATTTGTTCTGATACTCTTATTGTTATACTATAATACCTCGGTAAAATCAGACCACGCGTTAAAGTGAAAAGCAATACAAATTAAACGTGGAAAAGATGAAAAAAACGAGGAGAAAATTTACAGCTGCTTTCAAGGCGAAAGTGGCATTGGAAGCGCTTAAAGAGCGGGAAACATTAGCGGCTTTGTCGGCCCGCTTTGAGGTACACGCCAACCAGATATCGCTGTGGAAGCAGGAATTTTTAACTAATTCGGAGCTGGTATTCTCTTCCACAGAAGGGAAAGAAAAAGAAGAGCAGGTAAACTTAGATGCGCTTTATGCTAAGATTGGGCAACTGGAGATGGAACGCGACTTTTTAAAAAAAAGCTTGAAGAAGACCGGACTGTAATGGAGCGTAAATCACTGGTTAGTCCTCAAGCAAAGCTTAGCCTTCGCCAGCAATGCCGTTTACTTTCTATCAGCCGGGCCTCTTTCTATTATGAGCCTAAACAAGAGAATGCAGATAATTTAGGAATGATGCAGCTCATGGATGCCCATATATTAGAAGAACCAACGGCCGGAGTGCTGACAATGCAGTCGATGCTGGAGGAAAAGGGTTATAAAGCAGGTTACGAGCGGATAAGAAGATTGATGCGGCTGGCTAACATCCGGCCTATCTACCCCCGAAAGCAACTGACGCAGTTAGGGGACAAAAAGTATATCTATCCTTATTTGCTCAGGAACTTAAAAGTAGAGCGGGCAAACCAGGTATGGGCTATAGATATTACCTATGTTGCGATGGCTAAAGGGTTTATGTATTTGACGGCTGTGATAGATGTGTATAGCCGCTATATTGTGGGCTGGGGCTTGTCTAATACATTGGATGCTGAGGCTAGCTTGCAGGTGTTGAAAGCAGCGGTAGCTGAGCATGGTAAGCCCGGGATTGTCAACAGCGACCAGGGTAGCCAGTTTACCTGTAAAGAGTATGTAGAATATTTAAAAAGTGAATCTATCCGTATCAGTATGGATGGCAAAGGCAGGGCACTGGATAATATATTTATAGAAAGGTTTTGGCGGACCATTAAATACCAGCATATTTACCTGAACCCGGCCACTGATGGCATCTCCCTCTACCAGGGCATCAGTGGCTGGATGGAGAAATACAATCAAAGGCCACACCAGGGAATTGACCGAAACAAGCCCATTAATCTTTATAAAATGGCAGCTTAATTCAACTAAGAAAACAAGAAAAGTGGTCTAAACTAATCGAGGTATTATATACAAAAGTAATATTTCTAAATACTAGTGTTCCCTATCAAAGAAAAAATAATCATGCCTAACAAATCAAACCCAATTTTTTAATTGGTATACAGTAAAAATTAAATGCTATATTCATCTAATGGATGCTATTATTTTGTCACCTAAATAGATTGTTAACCTTATATGAAAAGGAAGCTGCCAAAGTCACAATCATCTGAAGATCTTGCTCCTTTTGTCAACGCTCAATATGCTGAATTTCTGGTTGAAATGGCCCAGCAGGCCGATCAAGTAATATTTGTTTTCGATACTAATACAAAGCAATTTCTATATCTAAATCCTTCCTTTGAGGTAGTCTGGCAACTGACAAGGGAAAGCATAACAGCTAACCCACAAAAATTGGTGGATAGGATACATAAAGATGATATCGCTTTTCTGACCCTGGCTTACAAAGAATTAATGGATGGCACAAAGCAGAACACGGAGTTCCGTATTATCCATCCTGATGGTTCAGAGGGAACCATTCGTCTTTCTGCATTTTTGATCAAAACCAAAGCAGGTAACAGTGCCATAACCGGGTTTGCAACAGAAGTTACTGAATATAAAAAATATAGTGATACATTAAAGAAGTACGCTGCAAAGAAAAATTCAATCCTGGAAATATTATCCCATGACTTAGCAGGACCGCTTGGTTCTATTCAAGGATTAGTTGGCGTATTAGAACGCAGGGCAGAAAAAAAAGAAGATGTTGAACTTCTTCGGATCATTGAAGAAACCAGTAAACGAGGTATAATTCTCATTAGAGATTTTGTCAAACAGGAGTTTTTAGAATCGGCCAATGTAGACCTGATTAAGACACGAGTTGATCTGGTCTCCAAAATTAAAGAAGTCATTGAGCAGTATAAGTATTCTGAGCAAAGTATTGCCAAAACCTTTCACTTTGATTCCTCAAAGGAAAAAATATACGTAGAAATAGACCATGTAAAATTTATGCAGGTCATTAATAACCTTATCTCCAACGCAATTAAATTTACCCATGATGGAGGTATAATCTCGATCCGTCTGGAAGAAAGGAAGAATACCATTATTACCAGTATCCAGGATAATGGTATTGGTATTCCTGAACATGTGCAGGAAGACTTATTTGAGAAATTCACCAAAGCCAGAAGACCAGGGATCAAAGGCGAACCGTCAGTCGGCCTTGGTATGTCTATTAGTAAAACTATTGTAGAATGGCATGAAGGTAAAATATGGTTTGAAAGTAAGGAGAATAAGGGTACGACTTTTTATATTGAAATTCCTAGAGAGTAAAATATAGTTTTTTTATAGCCTGATTACAGCTTTCAGGGGTATAAGAGATAGTTTACTTAATAAGGATTTCAATGATTTGCTTGATAAACTTTTTATTGATTTAATCCGCTTCTACTTTCGCTACCTGCTTATTATACACATCAAATGGCATAATACATTTCTGAAATAAAGACAGAAAAGTTGAGTAATTATCGTGCGCTACTATATAAATCAGGCTTTGTTCAGACTAATATATAAGGCTAATAAGACCAAGAAATTACAAAAATGGCTGTTTTTTATTATCTAAAGCGATAAATTAAGCCATGTATGATAGTTTTTTGGATACTGCGTAGATTCTTCCAGAATTTTTAAAATATATGAAAAAATACCCACTTTCGGGTATTGCGTACCTTAATTCGCTGCTGTAATTTAGCATCAACAAAAAGGTTAAACAATTCTCATACTATTTATTCAAAAAGGCCATTAGAACTGGCTTACTGAAAAAGCTATACCTGCTGATTTAAGTAAACAGATACCTATTTAAATCATTTTCATACTTCAGTAAAATTTACTTTTTGTACCGTTACACATTAAGCATTTTATATCAAATTTGAGAAATACAATCTTCTGTTTTTTTTTATTTGCCTTTATACCTAACCTAAATTTATCCTAATATCACCTTCATCAAAACATCTGTTACATTAAGCCTTGAATCCGATAATAAATTGTGATTCTGGTTTAGTTGATAGAACGGATCACTTTTTACAACCTATTTCGCTGCACTTTATTGGGTAGTGTAACTGCCAAATAATTTTGTTCTCTTAATTTTTAGATCTACCTGCGTGTGACTTTGCCTTATAATGGCTGGTATTCCAAAATACTCGCTATTGCTTCAGGCACAGGTACTATCCATGTCTATATTTAATTCTTCCATTCAATTCTTTTCAACCAACTAACAAATTCATTTTACCATTTAACAAATTAAAAATCTATGATCACGTTTAACAAATTTTCTGCTGCTACGGCGGCTGCCGGGCTCTTTTTGTGCACATTGGGAGCCTGTTCCAAAAACGAAGTGAATCCCAGCAAGGAGATTAAATCTTCAGCTGAAACTTCGCAAAATATTATTTCTGATGAAGTAAAGGCGCAGTTTACTAAATTAGGATTTGATGTAAGTGACATCCGTTACATCCGGGATGATAATCCTTTATCCGGGGAGGCAGGGAAGAAAAACTTTTTGCTGGAGAACGATATAGTGATTACTCCTGAAAACCTGCAGGCTATGATCGGGAGCAAAATCCATCATATTGGTGCAGTAAACGAACAATATCACACCACAAATCTAGTTACAACGCCTTCTTATCCTGCATATCGTACCATTCGGGTGCTGGGATGGAATAGTGGAGCCAACGCGTTAGATACAAAAACGAGAGCTGCCTTAACAGATGCAGTAAATAACTACAGAGCCCTGTATGGCGCTACCTTCCGCTTATATTTCACGCTGGCTTTTGGCGCTAATTCCACCGGGTATGACATTGTTGTGTATAAAAATGGTTCTGGTGCTGGTGGTGTAGCTGGTTTCCCTACCGGAGGTAATCCATACAAATGGGTACAAATTTTCCCAGGAACCAGTGCCTATAGCCAGGATGTAGTTGAGCACGTAATTACACATGAAATCGGCCATTGTGTGGGTATGCGTCATTCAGATTTCTTTAACCGTTCTTTGTCTTGTGGCGGTTCTGCTATTAATGAAGGCTCTGCAGGTGTGGGCGCCATCCATGTACCCGAAACTCCTACCGGCTGGGATGTAAACTCTGTTATGAATTCATGCTTTAGTTCTACCGAGACTGGTGAGTTCGGATACTACGACCGGGTATCACTTCGTGAGTTATACTAAAACTTAATGGTTTGATAAAGCTTATAAAGATGAAGACCGGGGAACTGGTTTTCATCTTTATTTTTTGAGCGCTTCATAAGTAATGTAGCAGCGCATAAACCGCTTATTTCTTAATAAATAAATGGTTCTTAATAAAATATTTACAAAGTGGAAAAGAACCTGGGTTATAAAGTTTACTTTAAAATAAAATCAACATAAAGTATATATTTTAGGAGCAATAAGAATTTGACTTATCCTATTTTATAGCTTTCGGTTTTGCGCTAAACCGTTTGCTTCCTTAGACTTTGCTTGCCATTCTGCTTTCTATTATTGGGCTTTTGTATAGCCATAACAGCCTATTCTCTTTTACAATTCAAGTTCTGTTTGTAGTCGGTTTTTCATGTTTTACTGTTACGTTTTTCAATGATACACTTGTATTACTTAAAGAAATTAATTCCAGGTAAAAAACTGGTCTTTTTACTGTGGGTATTGCTCATGGCTTATCCTACTCTTAATTTTGCCCAGCAAAGGAATCTGGATGCGGTGTTAGCCAAAATCATTAAATCGCCTGACGTAAACCAGGGGCTCAGAACTCAGCCAACATCTCAACAGCCATTTCTGATCAAGATAAAACCAGGCGTTAAAAAAGAATCCTTAATAACAAATGGAATCACTGTTCTGAGAACCATTGACCAGCATTACCTGATTGTAAAACCTACCAAGTCAGCCTTATCTCAGACCTTATATGAAGAAAAATGGACAGTCAATCATTTATGGAAACTTTCTGATGAACTGTTACTGCATGGCGATCAAACAACCAGGCAAACCTTTACCATCAGCGTTTCTGACCCTTCAGTGCCTGGTATTCTTTCTGCTATTCCACAGCTTTCTATACTCAGCTCAAAAAATAATATACTTACAGTAACAACCACTCTTGAAACGATAATTAACAAAGTTATTGCGGTAAATGGGGTGCTGTACGTGGGAAAAGAAGCAACCAATCCCCGTGTGGAAAGTCCTGTAAAGGATATGAATCTTAATCCCAACACAGTGAACCGTATCCATCATTTTTTCCCGGCTTTAACCGGAGAAGGCATAACCATTTCTATTCAGGAACAACCCTATAATACTGAAGATATTGACTTAAAAGGACGGCATATTCCTTCTTCTATCAGTGCCGGTGAGGCCAGTACGCATGCCACAGATATGGCTACTATTGCAGCTGGTGCAGGTAATTCTTTCATTACCGGAAAGGGCGTTGCCTGGGGAGCGAGTGTTACTTCCTCAGATTTCGAAGATTTATTGCCTGATGCCGATGAGGATTATGCAACGCTGAATAGCTGGGTGCAGAATCATTCGTATGGCACTGAAATTGAAAATTTTTATGGCACCCGGGCGGAGGCTTTTGATAAAAGTGCAAACCGGAATCCTACCCTTCTCCATGTTTTTTCCTCTGGAAATGAAGGAGCTGCTACTTCGGCTACCGGTCCCTATCAGGGCATTGAAGGGCTGGCTAATCTTACGGGAAATTTTAAAATGTCTAAAAATATCCTGACGGTAGGCTCCGTGGATGCTGTAGGTCAACCTGTGGCATTTTCTTCGCGTGGACCAGCCTATGATGGACGTATTAAACCAGAAGTAGTAGCGTATAGTACTGCCGGAACATCGAATTCCGCTGCGCTTGTATCTGGCATTGCAGCCTTGCTCCAGCAGGCATACCAGCAACAACAAGGGAATTTACCGCCTGCTGCGTTACTGAAGTCACTATTAATCAATAGTGCACAAGATGCTGGTCCGGTAGGTATTGACTATATAACCGGGTTTGGAAATGTAGATGCGTACCGGACTTTACAGAACCTGACCGCAAAACGGTATTTTTCGGGAAGTATCAGTCAGGGGCAAACTAAATCTTTTCCTCTGCAGGTGCCTGCTACAGCCAGAAAACTAAAGGTTACCCTGGTATGGAATGATCCGGCTGCCCTGCCTAATGCGGGCTTTGCTTTGGTAAATGACCTGGATATGCAACTTACCACCGAAGGGAATACCTGGTTGCCCTGGAAATTAGATCCTTCAGCCGATTTTGCAAAACTCACCAAAGCAGCCACCAGAGGCGCAGACCATCTGAATACCATTGAACAAATCATGCTGGATAAGCCTGTTGCAGGTACCTATACCATCACTGTAAAAGGATTTGATCTGGCGGCAGGTTCCCAGTCATTTTATATCTCCTATCAGTGGGATACTACCAACCAGTTTGAATGGCTTTTTCCCACAGGCAGTGATAATATGCCTTTCGATGGGGAATCCGATACCTATTTCTCCTGGAAAAGTACGTTAGCAGATACCCTGGGAAAGCTGGAATATACTCTGGATCAGGGAATTACCTGGATAAGTATCAATGACCATGTAAATTTAAAGAATGGAACTTATATGTGGAAAACCCCGGAACTCACTACACGGGCACAAGCAAGAATGGTGGTGGGCAACGAAGTATTTCCAACCCTGTCTTTTACTATTTCCTGGCCATTACCTATTACAGTTGGGTTTAATTGCGGCGATTCCCTGCTGGTGCAATGGCCATTTGCCGAAAATGTGAAGGAATATGAGCTGTCCGTTTTTGAAGGGAATTCATTAAAAACCATTGTAGTTACTTCCGATACAGCCATCGTTCTGAAAAAAACGCAATTAACTTCACCACTTTTTGCCATTCAGTCTTTGTTAAAAGAAGGAGGCCATGGGTTACGGGCACATACTTTTGATTATGCCTCGCTCAGTTCATCGTGTTTTCTTGTTTCTTTTGGTGTGGAAACTGTGCGTGAAAATGGAATCGATCTTCTGGCGGAATTAGGCACCATCTATGGGATAGATCGCATTCTGGTTGAAAGACAAAAAAATGGCATATTCGAGACGATTCATACCATTCAACCAGAAAGTAAACAGGTCAGAATTCAGGACACCCATCCGCTTCAGGGATTAAATACTTACCGCATCCGGATACTTTTTCCCACTGGAAAAGAAATCATTTCTGAAACAGTGAGGAGTTACTTTGTCGCTGATCCTCCGGTGATGGTTTTTCCTAATCCTGTTTCAAATGCTGAGAAATTACAGGTATTTTCAAAGGAATTCGCCAGTCAGGAGGTGGTATTCCGGCTGTTTGACCTGAATGGAAAAATAAAGCTTACTACTCATCTTCTTTCCAGCCGGGAAACTATTCCACTAAATGGACTTTTGCCTGGTCTCTATGTATATTCAATTCAGACGGATGAAGGGATATTTAATGGTAAACTACTTGTCCGGTAGAGTTAATCCGGAAGTGTGAGGTTACGCAGCTATTTTATGCGGATAAAAGCTAAAGTTTATCGAAAATTTACTCTTTGGATTGAGGTCTGTTTTGGGACATATAGTTAAGTATCTCCCATTCCAACAGTGCAAGCGCAGCAATCATTTCTTCCTTTTCTTCTACAGAAAGTGATGGCCATTGGGTATTATATCTACTGGCTAACTCATTAAACTCGTTTTTTAGGGTAATCAATTTTTCATCATCATCAGGTTTATGTGGATGCAGATAGATAAACTGATAGGTGCTCATTTTACAAAGATATGGTTTGACAACAAACCACAAATGATTATTTATGTTGTATCATAAATACAGAAGTAAAATAAGCAATAGGTGCTCAGTAATACAAGTAATATCAGTAATAAATAATTACTGCATAATATTATATTCATTGATATAATTGTTATTGCTGCTTTAACTTCTATTTTCGCTGTAGTAAATTCACAATATCAGCTTATGGAAAAGGAAAACAAGCCTTCAGCAGGAAGACCAAAGAAGCCAGATTCGGATAGTTATCAACGTGCCACATTTATTATCAACAAAGAGAATCTGTACAAGTTAAAAGCCATTGCGTATTATGAGCGGCTAAATGAGAAACAAGCGATCAATACAGCTCTTGAAACCTATTTTGAATGCATAGGAATGGATAGATTGCAGGAAGCATTAGAGATGTATGCCAGGAAAAAATAATAGGAGAGCGTAAATGCGTTAGCAAACCTTCTTCTTTTTAAATTTTTGTTTTCTTGAGATTATCTAGCAAATTGATATATGAAAGAAAAATACGGCTGTTCCCAGGAACATATAGCGCATTATACCAGTTGCAGAACCTCTGAACCGATTGAGATTAATGGTGACCTGGAAAAGCCTGTCTGGCAAAGAGCTCAGAAATCACCCAGGTTTGTAGATATGGTTACGGGGGAACCCGGCATGTTTGATACCCGGTCTGCGGTGTTATGGGATGATAAAAACCTATATATCGCTTTCTGGGTGGAAGAGCCATTTGTACAAGCACACCTCACCGAGCGTGATTCCCTGATCTTTAATGAGAATGACATTGAAGTGTTTATAGATGGTGGAGATGCCTATTATGAATTTGAGATCAATGCTTTGGGCACCGTCTACGAAGTTTTTTTTATCTGGCAGGATGCCTATAAAAGAGGTTCAAAGTTCGATGTGCCGGAGTTTGACCTGATTGACCAGAAAGCCTTATCCTTTGGCGGCAACGAAGACCGGATGGCTGATTCCTTCTGGCATGGCCGCCATCCCCGCAAAACCCGTTGGGCCTTTATTAACTGGGATTTTCCTGGGTTGCAATCTGCGGTGAGAGTGCAAGGAACGATCAATGAAAATACCGATATAGACAAGGGCTGGACTGTAGAACTGGCGTTTCCCTGGCAAGGAATGAAATCATTGGCCAACGGCCGGTCTTTACCACCCGAAGACGGGGATACCTGGCGGCTTTTTCTGGGTAGATTCCAGAAACTCACCCCCAGCGGACAGGAAGTAAACCCACACCCGGCATGGGCCTGGAACCGACATGGCGTATACGACACCCACTTGCCTGAATGCTTTACATATATTCATTTTTCAGATAAAATCGTATAAAGAAAAAGCCTTGAATCAACCGGTTCAAGGCTTTTTAATGATGTTCACTCGAAATTAATTTATTAATCCTTTTATCTTTTCTGCCTCTATTTGTATAGCAGGATGAAACGTATCACTTGCCATGTAGCTTCGCAGACTATGCAGTAATTGCCGGGCTTCAGGCCGTTTATCCTGGTTATCCAGCAGGTCAATCCCCGAAATGAGCAGTTTTCCTTTCCCTACCCGGCATTCAAACAGCAGTCCGAGCGGCTGGGCGGTTACCCAATCATCAATCACTCGGACAATGGGTTTCAGATCCGGAGCTACTGCATCCAGGCGAATGGCATTCGAATGGCTCATGGCATCCCACCATTGCCAGTTGCTATGATATTCTGTTGGGAATGCTTGCAAGGCAGGATGTTTGGGATCACAGAGAATGCCCAGGGTAGTCGGGGCTTGCCCACCAGTCCAGGCTGTATTCCAGAAAATGCTGGAGAATCCGATTTTTACCTCTCCGCCTTTGTCGGGTTTGACCGAGCCTTTTTTGAGGGTAAGTAATACGTTGCCCCTTTGCGGAGGATTTTCAAGGCTTTTTCATCCAGTTGCTGCGTCACCAGAATATTGTCTTTGCTGGTTGGTAAGGCGGATGGATATACAAAAAGATCCCATGTATTTTGATAGTTGCCAACAGCTACGGTTAGCACCAGCTTACCAGGTTGAGTGATGGATGAAAGTGACTGCCTGATCTCTCCTAACTTAATAGCATTTCCTAAAGCAATATTAGTCTTGGCAAGCTGCCCATTCAACACTATTTTTCCGGAGGCATCGGTTAAAGTCCAGGTAGGAATTACTTCTTTCAATTCACTTTCGCCAAAATGAGCCACTTCTACTGGCACACGTAATTCTTCATTATTCAGGTAGATCATTTTAGGAAGCCTTGCAAGGGGAACTGTGGTATTACAGAACTGGCTGTATTCCTTGCCAGTGATATAGCCTTTGTCTTCCCAGAATGGATTGAGCACACCTACCAGTGCCGTTCCCTGACCTGGAAAATCATGTAAATCTAGTAACTGGAATCCGCCAAAACCTGGGGTACGCAAGGCTGCTTCAATATCTGCCTTATAACACAATGCCTGTAACTTACCGGAAGCCAATAAAAAACTATCTGCCAGGCTGGCCATGCCATGATTTTGCAATTTCTCCTGGAATATTTCAAAGTTCCTGGCTTTGAGTACCCCATCATACTTGGCTATTTCCTTGAAATCCGGATAGACGCACCACTGACCAATTTCGTGGCTTACCGTGGGGTGCTGCCACTTGGCAATCGTATCAGTCCAGTCGTAATTACTACTCGGCGGCTTGCTGTTAATGATGCTTTTTAGTCCAGCTCCCCAGGCTTGAATCCGCGGATCTGGTGTGCTGTTATAGTCACTTTCTGGAACCACCGGCCATCCGGCACCTGTAGTATAGAGCCGGCGGGGGTCTTTCTGCTGCCAGTGTTTCACAAAATTAATCAGGTATGTTACATGGTTTTTACCGGCTGGTTCGTTGCCATAGGTCAGCATGCAAAAAGACGGATGATTGCCATATGCTTTTACCATGCGTTCGCTTTCAGCGTAAATGTACTGGTCTAGTGGAGCACCATCGCCAATGGTAGCGCCTTGGTTTGCCCAGGAACTACTTTCCAGTTGCAGATAGAATCCGGCATGGTCGGCGGCTTCAAAAGCTGCTTTGGGCGGACACCAGGAGTGAAAACGCATGTGATTCAATCCATAAGATTTACATACTTCAAATATGCGAGCCCACGAAGCTACATCTGTAGGCGGATACCCGGTTTTGGGAAAAATGGCGCATTCTAATGTTCCACGCAAAAAAGTAGGGCGGCCGTTAATGGTAAACTGGGTGCCTTTCGTGTTAAACTCCCGCATTCCGAAGGAAATTTCTTTTTCTTCCGAAATCCCTTTTCCAGCCGTAAGCCGTACCTGTAATGAATAAAGATTGGGCTTAAATTCATCCCAAAGCAAGGGTGCAGTCCCCATGGGATAAACCAATTCAAGTACCGTACTATCTCCGGTTAAATTTACTTCATTACGCAGAGGCGTTAATTTTTCGGCTTGTGGGTTAGTGGAGGTAGCGAGCAATTCAATACTGACTTTTCCGGGTTTACCAGCAGGGCGGCGAACAGTTATTTTGGCGGTAACTTGCTTGTTCTGGAGATCCGGATATACCTGCACTTCCTGAATAGAAACAACTGGACGGGTAGCCAGGAACAGTTGCCCTACCATTCCATTCCAGTTACTTTGCGTATGATCGGATATGCTGTGGGAGTTTTGTCCGACATTAAACTCTTTTACCCGGTTGTCGATACGAATGGTGAGTTGGTGTGTTCCGGGAGTTAATGATTTAGTCAGGTCAAACACATGCGGTGTGCCTAAACTGTTTAGCATGCCTATGGGTGTATTATCTACCCAAAGGGTAGTTTCCCAATGGCTGCGTTCAATGAAGAGTTCTATGCCTTTTCCTTTCCAGGTGTCAGGAATGGTGATAGTCTTCTGGTACCAGGCTGGTCCTTTATAATACTTCACGGGTTGCAGCCAGAATGGCACTTTAACGTTTCCTGGCTGCCGGTACTTTGCGTATTCTGGGTTTTTAAAATAAGCCGAATCAAAAATGCTACCGGTCCAGGGCGTTTCTACGGTAATATCATCCCCTTTGCTATTGGAGGTCATGGAACCGGGTAGTTGTATGTTGTCTTCCAGCTTTTTAGAAAACCATTTACCTTGTACACCTTCATCCTTTGGATCTGTGGCAAAAGCCCATTCTCCCGAAAGGTCTATTTTTTCATTCCCCTGAGCATGTGCAGAAAAAGAAGATGAAATACAAAGAATAGAAAGCCATAGAGCGATGTGTAATCGGTAATTTTTTACTTTTTTCATGAAGAAAAGGATAATAGGCTAGCTTCCCAAGAGAGTACATTACTTTGGGCAATAACCAGCAGGTTTAGGTGTAGATAATTAACGTATGCTATATTGTTTGTCTACAAGATTTTGTAGCAGGCGCCGGTGTACCAGTGCTCCCTGGTGGGCTGTATCCATAGCCAATACTTGTTCTAAGTGTACTTTTGCTTCCCTAAAATGACCTGCTCCCAACTGTCCAAGGCCAATCAGGTAGTGGCAATGAATCTGGTTACGCCTGGTCAAGTCATCGTCGAATATCATCAAATCGGGCAATGACACGGCAAAAAAGTCAATCTTTACCTGGTCATCCATATGTGCCTCTCCATAGGCAATCAGGTTCTGGAAACGTTTTTCAGCCTCTTCCCGGTGGCCTAGTTTTAAAAGTGCTTGTCCCTGGTAAAAGATTTTGTCAGGTGGCTGGTCGTTGTAGAAAATGGCAGGAGCTGGTTCAGAAATGCCCACGGCTGCTTTCTCCCAATAGGAGTTAGCTTTTTCCCGGTCACCCAATCCTTCGTAAGTGCAGCCTAGCCAGTAGTGGATATCATTTTCCTGGGCTCCATACAACTTGCCTTCCCCTAGATTCATTGGATAAACTTCTGCTACCTGGAGTAGGTTGATTGCCTGCCCGTATTGCTCTTCTGCCATCGCCTGTTTGGCCAGTTCCACATGCGTCTGAATGTGCTGCCCGGAAACCTTGCCTTCTCCGCCTTCCCATGGGTGAAAAGTTCGGGAAGCCAATAACCTGGAGGCTTCTGCATGATTGCCTGTCAGATTATGCAGCGTTATGTACTCAATAAAAAGATCGTCCCGGTCACATATGAGTTCTGGGTACCTATTCAGGAAGGCAAGACGTTCTTCTATGGGGCGGTTTAACCGTTTATATAATTGGTCCAGTTCAAACAAAATACGGGAGTCGCTGCGGTCCAGCAAAAAGGCTTTTTCGAACGATTCCAGGGCTTTTTGTTCTTGTGCCAGGCGGTTAAAGTAAGCAATGCCCAGATTCCGGTGCACGGTTGGAAACGCATCAAAAATTTCTCTGGACTTTTCCCAGGCTGCTATCGCTTCTTCGTATTGCCGCTTATCGTACCAGAGATTGCCCAGGTAATACCAAACTTTATAATCCTTCGGATTTAGCTCAGCTACTTTGTGCAATACTGCAATATCATCCAGGTGGTTGGGAAATACCCTATCAGGACTACAGGCAAAGCCTTCAGCAGCTGATTCTTGTGCCTTTTGTGATTGACCGGACTGATCGTAGAAATAAGCTAGATAGTAAAACGTCAGGGGATGTGTATCAATAGCGGAGATTCGCTTGAGTAGTTCAATAGCTTCGGCATACAAACCGGCCTGAGCATAATCAAGCGCAACTTGGATGTAACTGTGGCTATTATTCCGCATCTGCTGAAGAAGCTTCTGAAGGATTTGTTCTGCCGCCTCATTTTCACCCTTTGCTTGCAAAATCAGGTATAATTCATTGTTGGAGGCAAAATTAAATGAATCAATGGAAAGCGTTTCTTGTGCAAAAGCCTCCGCTTCTGCAAGACGTCCCAGTTTCCGTAAGGCAACTGTCTTCAGGTGACGGGCTTTGAAGCCATGGTAATTGCGAATTACTGAATGAGTGGCCGATTGGAGGGCCTGGGTGAAATTACCTTTTCGCATGTCGATCCGGGCTAGTTGCAGATAGGCATTGTCCTGCCAGGCAGCATTCCAGGTAGCTTTGAAGAAAAATGCGTAGGCTTCGTCCCATTTTTCCTGATATACCAGCGACAATCCCAGGTTGTATAAAGGTTCGCCATCATACGGATTGGGATTATGCCGTACCATAGATTCGACAGCTTTGCGGAAAAAAGGCTCAGCTTTGGCCAACTGGCCCCGCCTCAGATACCAACGCCCTAAAGCATTGTTATTCTGAACATCAGCCGGGTTCCTGCGGAGGGCTTCTTCATAGTATGCAACAGGCGAATACGTGGCATGGCGGTATTGTTCCAGGTGCAACCCTGCCAGGTACAAGGCATCATTTGTAGCAATGTCTTTCGGTTCGCCGATGGGTGTAGCCGGGTCAGGAATGGCTTCTTCTTTACGGGTGACAGGTGTATAACTAACCAATTCCCGGCCTTTCTGGTCTTTGACTACTACTTTTAATTTCTCCGGATTTATTCCTTCAGGAATGGATGCACTTTTTTTATACGTCTGTGTTGGGGAGAGAATAACCGTATCCTGCAATATCTCTTCTTCTGCATTCAGTAGCAGCACAGATACATTTGTTTGAGGAGAAGTGACATATACTTGTATGGTGGCTTGATTATCCTCAATTTCAAGATTAACGGCTGCTTCGGTGGTAGCATTTTTCACATACCCAATGTTTTTGTAGGGCATGAAATACTGTGTAAACTGCCGTTCTTCATTGGGCATAATCCAGCTAAAATCCGGTTGGTTGTCTGTGAAAACACCCACCATCAATTCAAAGTAAGGCCCATCTTCATCCGTAAGCTGGCGGTCCCAGGCTTGCCCGAATTCTCCACAGCCCCAGGTCCACTGTTTTTTGCCTGGGGATATATGATGATTGGCCACATGCAGCAAACCTGCCTTTTTACCGTGGTGATAGCCACCCACGAAATCAAAGGCTGAATTCACAGCCATATAAGAGGTAGGCACCGGAATGTTCTGGTAGCGGGAAATATCCGTTCCCGGAGAGTAGTCTACCTTGTAATACGTACCTGTGGCAATGGGGAAAGAAGACACATCCCGCTTCCCATGATCATAGACCGCATGCACATCCGGCGGAAATACCGATTGGTAATGTTCATCTACATGCACTGCTGGGTTGGCCCACCACAAGAATGTTTGTGGCAGGGAAGTCCGGTTATAGAGCTTGCCGGTAATTTCCAGGTAGGCTTTATCCCGGTACAAGGTAAAGCCAGCCATACCTTTGGTACCAAACATCTTTTCAATTTCACTCACCCATACCGTTTTGCTGCCATCCGGATTTTCTTCGATACTGTAATCCACCGGGTCAAAGGTGCTGGGACGGTGGTGTTGCGGCCAGTTAAATTCAATACCGCCCGAAATCCATGGGCCGGCCAGTCCCACCAGAGCAGGTTTAATTACCCGGTTATAGTATACAAAGTGGTAATCGTTGGTTTTGTCATAGGCCATCTGAATCCGTCCCCCTAGTTCGGGCAAGATCATGATTTTGAGGTACTCATTTTCGAGGACCAGGGCTTTATATGGTTTGTCTTCTTTTTCGTTGTATACTTTGTCGATAACCGGATGCGGATAAACCACGCCACTGCTGCCCTGGTATACCCGTTTCTCTAAGAACATGGGGTTTTTATCAGGTTCACCGATCTTATAGGTAGGAATAATTACTACTTCTTCCCAGGCTTTTACTTCAGAAAGGCTATTGTTCAACATGGGCAAATGATGAAAAATTAAACATGAATTCTATAGGAAAGTCTGATGCGAATACCGGTCATTAATGTGGTGTAAAAACTCCTTCCAGCTCTTCTAACGTTTTGCCTTTTGTCTCCCGCACTTTTGCCGTAATAAAAAAAAATCCTAGTAAGCAGATACCGGCATAGAGCCAGAATGGTCCGTAAGTACCCAGTTTTTCAGCCAGGATGGGAAAGGTAAATACCAACACAAAATAAGCTCCCCATAAAGCTACAATGGCTACTGAAGAAGCAAGTCCCCGGATTTTATTGGGAAATATTTCGGAAATAAGTACCCAGGTGACCGGCGCTAAGGTCATGGAATAGATGCTGATAGCAGCAAGAACAGCCAGTGAAACCACGCCTGGAGCAGCCTGTCGTTGTAGTAAAGTTGCCAGCACTACATACAATATAGCCAAACCCAAGGCACCAAAACGCATCAGTGGGCGGCGGCCGAGTTTATCTACCTGCCACATGGCAACTAAGGTAAACAACAGGTTTACTGTGCCGATGGCTACAGTTTCAAACAACTGCTGGTTCAGCGAAGCACCTACTGATTCGAAGATAGTAGACGTATAATTAAATACTACATTGATCCCGCATAACTGCTGAAAAACTGCCAGGATAATTCCCACCTGAACGGCAGGCCGTACACTTTTATGAAATACATCCCGGTAAGATTGTTTCAAATGCGTTCCGGATAGGGATGCTTTAATATCCTCAAATGTAGTAGCCACAAAATTGCGGTTTCCGATTTTGGTCAGTACGGCTTCCGCTTTTTCCGGGTAACCAGCTTTTACAAGCCACCTGGGACTTTCTGGTAACCAGAGTACACCAAGTAAAAATAGTAGAGACGGCAAGGCACCTAGCCCGAACATCCACCGCCAGGCATCCGGACCATTATCCGCCAGAAAATAATTCACCAGGTTAGTGATAAGAATACCAGTTACAATGGTAAGCTGATTGATGGCAACATTGCGGCCCCGGATGGAGGATGGAGAAATCTCTGCAATGTACATCGGTGAAAGCATGGAAGCCATTCCCACCCCAATGCCGGCAATGAACCGCATGATAGAAAACATGGATAATCCGGTGGCAAATGCCATTCCCAGTGAAGACAGGGCAAAGATAGCGGCGGCCATCATGAGTCCCGGACGGCGGCCCAGCCGGTCGGCCAAACTGCCAGCCATTAAACAGCCTACCATGCAGCCTAATGCCAGCGTGCCTGTCAGAAAGCCTTCCCACCAGGCATTTAATTCAAATTCCGTCCGTAAAAAGGGAAGGGCACCGGCAATTACTGCAAAATCGAACCCGAACAGATACCCTCCCAGCGCAGAAATAAAAGAGATACCGATGATGTATGAACTATTAAATACCTGAGTAGAGCTGTTCATCTGCTAATTTTTTTCAATTTTTTCTTGCAAAAATGCTAAGTCATAAGTTAAGTTTAAATAGTGGTTTTCACGAAAATGATGGATAAAATTATTCTGCCTAGCCATGCGTAAAAAAGAAGGGTTTGAAGGACAGCGGTCCTATATACTTCCGGCTCCGTTATTAGAGGAAGTGGAGAAGCTTCCACTTTGCCAGGGCTTGCTGATTACTGATATTGGCTATTATCCCAAAGCCCGGTTTCATACCCGCGAACGCCGGAAAGGAAGCGGGCAACATGTATTGATTTATTGTGTGCAGGGAGAAGGATGGTACCAGGTTCAGGATCAAAAATATACAGTTAAACCAAATCAACTATTTATTTTACCCGCCCACCTCAGCCATAAATACGGAACCAAAAACCAAAATCCCTGGACTATCTACTGGTTACATTTTACAGGCAGCCAGGCTAGTAGTTTTTTGCAGTATTTGTACAGGAATGATAAGTATGCGCCCTTAACTGTAGTGCCTACTGAAGAACGGTTCCGCATGTTTGAGGATATTTACGCCCACCTCAACATGTCTTTCAACCTGGATAATGTGATTTATGCGAATAATTGCCTGTATCACTTTCTGGTTTCGTTCCGGGATTCCGTGTATAAGCATGCTATTACAGAAGAGCAGGGAGATGTAGTACAGCAGTCTATTGAGTTTATGAAAGGCCATCTGGATCAAAAGTTTACTTTGCAGCAACTTGCCGAACAGGCTGGTCTTTCGGCTTCACACTATTCAGCTATTTTTCGCCAAAAAACGCAAAACTCTCCTGTCAATTTCTTTATGTTTCTGAAAGTACAGCGGTCTTGCCAGTTGCTGGAGAATACAAATTTGAGGGTGAAAGAAATTGCCCACCAGATCGGCTTTGATGATCCCTATCATTTTTCCAGGGTTTTCAGCCAGTTTATTGGTCTTTCTCCCCAGCAGTTCCGGACAATTGAGAAAGCATAAGGGGGTATGGTTGTTGGTTGTTAGAATACCACACTGCTTTTAAGTGGTTATAGTCAAATGTAGACTTCGATTTAACTATTTGTTATTTTATCTCTTACGCCGTCCTTACTTTCTTTGTCATTGCTACAAAGAAAGTAAGCAAAGAAAAATCTAGAATTCTCGAGGCGAGAGCCGAAGAGAACCAACGTAGTTGTCAATGCTTCCCCGCTTAGGGCCTGCGCATTGCCCGCTGTTTTTTCGGGCCATCACACATGGGATTTTTGTTTTATTGAAATATAAAAAGCTATAGGCGTTTTAAAGAAACTATAGACAAAGCAAAAGTGCGGCTGATGGTGCAGCAACAGTGTGGCCGGTTTTGGCATGTGGGTAAGCCGGAGGTTTGTGCGAGCAGTCATAATCAAGCGTAAAACCGGCTTTGTTGTTGCTGCCCTTTTGTTTTGTTACTTTTATTTTGGGCAAGCAAAATAAAAGTAAATACGGCGTAAGAATTCAATAAAGCTAACCGTAAACTCTATAATTCAATTTAGTAAACTCTGAACTAAAGTCAAGATATGATTGAATGGATTATATCAGATATAGAGAACAATAAAGGAAGCCATTCCTTATCATACTTGCTTATTCAATTAATAAAGAAGAGTAAATCAAACAAGCAATATCATAATTTTTGATAGGAAGGTTTTGATGGCTTATTCTTCTGTTTTTTCTCTCCTGATCTTTATTGAGGTATTCTCTTGATTTAACAGTATTATTTTTGTCCAGAATATTATTGAATAATCACCATAAAATTATCCATCATTAACAGAATTCTCTCTATTGATTTCCTAGCAAATTGCCATCATTTTTGTTTATGAATTTTTAAATATTGGATTGTATTTTCTTAACATAGTATCCATTATTTGTTCACACCTATTCCAAAAACTTACAACCAAATACCTTTATGCACTATTACTTACGATACCTGTTCACATTCAGCCTGATAGTATGTACTGGCCTGGCTGCACTCGCGCAGAATTCTGTTTCCGGGCGGGTGACTGACGAGAAAGATGAGGGAATTCCTGGTGCCTCTATTTTAGTAAAAGGTACTACTCGTGGCACCATTACCGATCCACAAGGAAGCTTTACTTTAAATGCTTCCCCTGAAGAGGTGTTGGTTTTTAGCTTTTTAGGATATGAAACCCAGGAAGTAACCGTTGGCAGCCGTACTGCTTTTTCTGTTAAGCTAAACCCGGATGTTCGCAACCTGGAAGAAGTAGTGGTAGTGGGATATGGAACTGTAAAGAAAAGTGATTTAACTGGTTCCGTTTCTTCTATCCGGTCTGAATCTATTAAGGAAATGCCGGTAGTTTCGGTAGACCAGGCCATTCAATCTAGGGCGGCAGGAGTGCAGGTGACACAAACTTCTGCAGCGCCGGGAGGTGGTATTTCCATCCGGGTTCGGGGAGCGAACTCTATTAATAGTGGGAGTGAGCCCCTATATGTAATTGATGGTTTTCCGATGTATCCGGATAATGAGGCGATTGGAACCAGTGGTAACCGCCGGGCTACCAATGCGATGGCAACTATTAACCCGAATGAGATTGAATCCATTGAAATCTTGAAAGATGCTTCTGCTACTTCTATTTATGGTTCACGGGGTTCAAATGGGGTAGTGCTGATCACCACAAAACGCGGAAAAGAAGGACAAAGCCGGGTAGATTATGAAGGTTCTCATTCCTTTCAGCAAATTGCTCGTCCGATTGAAGTGTTGAATGGGGCTGATTATGCCCGTTATATCAATTTACTCGAACAAAGCCAGGGTGGTAGCCCCCGTTATACAGATGCCCAGATCAGCCAGATCGGTGCTGGTACCAACTGGTGGGATAAAGTTTCCCGTACTGGTTCCCTGGCCAGTCACCAGCTGAGTTTTACAGGTGGTACGAAAGGGATGCGTTATGCTTTTGTAGGCAACTACCTCGATAATAAAGGTATTATTGAGAATACCCGGTTCCAGCGCTATGGATTCCGGATGAATCTCGACAATGATTTCCTGGGAGGAATCGCCACGTTGAGCAACAGCTGGTCGTATAACCGGACTGGTACCAGCAACGTAGCCACCGACCGGGGCGGACCAGGAGGGATCATTATAACAGCTCTGGGACTCGACCCTACTGTTCCGGTGTATAACGATCTTGGCAATTATAACTACCCAAGTTATGATCAACGTTTCAATATCAATCCTTTGGCCGAAGCCAGAGAAGGCTACGACCGTGATAATGGAAACCGCTTGTTTGGTACCTCAGCACTTACGATCCGGATTTTAAAAGGCCTGAATTTTAGAACCAGCATAGGTGCGGATGTAGTGAGTTCGAACCGGACTTCTTTTTACAACAGCTATACCTATACTGGCCGTCAGTATGACCGGCAACTGGAGCGGGCTAACCGGAATGTTACCAACCTGCTCAATGAAAATATTTTGTCGTATAACCGCGAGATTGTGCCTGGGCATACCGTTGACGTAACCGTGGGCTATACCTACCAGAAAGAGCGGAATATGCTGGAAGAAAATACGACCCGCGGACTTCCTTCAGATGATCCTTCAGCGGTGAACATGCAAAATGGCAGCAAGCCTCAGGTGCCTAGTTCTGGCCGGATTGAATGGGAATTGCAATCGCTGTTAGGCCGGGTTAATTACAACATATTAGACCGCTACTTGCTGACCGTAACTGTTCGCCGGGATGGCTCTTCCAAATTCGGACCTAATAATAAGTGGGCGACTTTCCCATCAGCAGCATTGGGCTGGCGTTTAGGCAACGAGAATTTCTTCAAAAATTCCGGCATTAGTAAAGTGTTTAATGATGTGAAACTGCGGGCCAGCTATGGACTCACCGGTAATTCTCAAATTCCTGTGTACCGTTCTGTTTCCGGATTGGTATCTTATAATTATGTATTCAATGGCGTATTGGTTCCTGGGTATGGCCCCAACCGGATTGCTAATCCTGATTTAAAATGGGAAACAACCAGTATGCTCAATCTGGGTTTAGACCTGGAATTGCTCCAAAACCGTTTATCTTTAACGTTTGACGCGTTTAAAAACAAAACTACCGATTTGCTGCTGGACGTTTCGATTCCGCAGAGTACCGGCTTTAATACCATTATGCTGAACTCTGGCTCACTGGCTAATAAAGGACTTGAATTCGCAGCCAATTATAAAATTTTCAACTCAGGCGCTTTCAACTGGGATGTGAGTGGAAACGTATCCATCCTCCGCAATGAGATTCTGGATTTAGGCCGCAGTACACCTTTCTTCGCTAACAGCACCAGTGATCACCTGGGCGTATTTGGCAGCTGGGTAGAGGAAGGCAATCCAATTGGTATCTGGCGGGGTTATAAATATGTAGGACTATTCCAGACAGATGATGAGGCGAAAAGCTATTCAGCTCTGGCCGGATATCCAAAATACGAAGATGTGAATAAGGATGGCAAATACACAGCTGATGATTTTGTCACCATTGGCAATCCAAATCCTAAATTCACCTGGGGCTTTAATTCAACCGTAAAATTCAAAAACTTTGATTTAGCGGTATTCTTCCGTGGTGTACAAGGAAATGATGTACGGAACCTGCAACAGTCTGAAATGGGCGATGGGGTGCAGAAGATCAACCAGATTTCAAATATCCTGACTGATTCCTGGACTCCCACAAACCCAGGCGCTTCCCGTCCGGTGATTGATGGCCGCAGAGATTTTATTTCCTTCCGCCGTTCTTCATTCTTTATTCAAGATGGTTCCTTTATTCGTCTGCAAAACCTGGCCCTGGGATATAACATTCCAATACAAAATAAATACATCCGCACTGCACGGGTATATGTGTCCGGACAGAATCTGTTCCTGATCACCAAGTACAAAGGTTTCGATCCGGAAGTAAACAACCAGGGACAAAACAACCTGAATCGTGGCGATGATTACGATGCGTATCCACGTTCCAGAATGTATACCATGGGCGTAAATATCGGCTTCTAATCTAATTGAGTATCAAAATTTGACTTTACTATGAAAAATATAATTAAATCAAAAATTAAATCCCTGCTGATGGTTCCCATTGCCATAGTAGGGCTAAGTTGCTCCGATCTGGAAGAAAAACCTGATTTCATTAACCCAGGTACTTTCTATAAATCAGCTCGTGAATTACAAACGGGCGTAAATGCCATTTACGACGACCTGGGCATGGGCAACGGCGATTGGTTCAATTATTTCTATAACCGCTACGTGTTTGAATGCCTCGTTGGGTATCAGGTAGGCTGGGAAAAAGGGCCCTTGCAATATAACCTGGGAAATGTAAACCCGGCTGATGAATATATTGAACCTTACTGGGGACAGAGCTACCGGGCAATTAACCGGGCTAATGCCATTATCGAAACTGCCGAGACTATGAATGATCCGGGCAATGTGGATCTGGTGAAGCGCTTAAAAGCAGAAGCGCAATTCTTGCGGGCATTTTACTATTATGGTTTACTGAGTTATTTTGACAACGCCCCGGTTACTGTGAAATCAACCAAAGGTATTGGCGAATTCCCTACCAACAGTGGTGGAAAACGGGCTTTGATTGACCAGATCTATGCAGATGCAATCGCTGCAGCTGAAGTATTACCTGCTTCTTATAGCGGAGCCGATGCCGGTAGGGCTACCAAATGGGCCGCCAAAGCCATTCTGATGAAAGCCCAGTTATGGGACCAGAAGTGGACAGATGCCAAAGCAACCGCAGAAGACATCGTGAATAACAGTGGCTTATCCTTATTTACAGATTTTAGCCATAATTTCGACATAGCACACGAAAATCAGGGAGAACGGATTTTTGAAGCCCAGATTTCTGCGGCTGCCAATGCAAGTGAATACAACAATCATTCGGCCCACTTCAATCCGGAAGATTATCCGAGCGAATTAGGTGGAGCCGGCTGGAGCTGGCTTAGTGCTACCCAGGACTTCCGTGCTTCCTATGATAACAATGATAAGCGGATTGATGCCAGTTTCATTGAAGAATATCCGACTGGCCGTCTGGGTAAAGTAAACGGACAATACCCTGTGGTACACTGGAGCCCCAATGCCGACTATAACTTATCCAGGTTTGGTGGTATTGTTCGGACAGATGCGAATCCCAATGATCCCAATCAACTGATTTTCGGCAAAGCCTGGTCAGGTAAACTGGTGGAACTGGGAATTAATTACAACAATACGGAAAGAAATACGGTGTACATCCGCTTAGCAGATATACTACTTGGCCATTCAGAAGCCAGCAACGAAAGTGGCCAGGGGGATGCCTATATGGGTATCAACATGGTGAGAGCACGGGCAGGTTTGGCACCCTTAAGTGGCCTGAGCCAGCAAGCCCTGCGGGATGCCATTGTAAAGGAACGTATGCAGGAATTTGTTTTCGAACAAGTGATGTACCCAGAGTTAAGGCGCAAGAGCACTTTTGGCGGACAACCTGATTACCTGGGCGATCAGATCCGGCACTATTCCACCAAATACAATGTGGGGCGTGTTCCGAAAAAGCAGGACTACGTATTGCCCATTCCGCTCAAGGAAATACAAGGTAACTCCAATGTTCAACAAAATCCTGAATGGCAGTAAAGTTAAAATGAACTATAAAAAGGGCTTGTAAAAGCCCTTTTTTGATTATCTTTTGCAGTGACTTTCTTTGTATGAAATATTATTTTCTCATTCTGATACCTCTGTTGTGGGCTTGCAAGAAAAAATCCGATACCTTGTTCACCACCCTATCCAGCTCACATACGGGCATCCACTTTGAGAATACCGTTGTAGAAAATGATTCATTCAATCTGGTGGATTATTACTATGTGTACAATGGGGGAGGAGTAGCCGTAGGTGACCTGAATAATGATGATCTGCCGGATATTTATTTCACCGGTAATCAGGTAGGCGACCGGCTGTATCTCAACAAAGGCAATCTGGAATTTGAAGATATTACCGAACAAGCAGGCATTCGCAAAGGTGGCTGGTCAACCGGCGTTACCATGGCTGATGTAAATGCGGATGGATTGCTGGATATTTATGTGTGCAAATCCGGTAACTATCCGGGTACAAAACGGGCGAATCAATTATATATTAACCAGGGAAATTTACAGTTTCAGGAGAGTGGAAAAAAGTATGGATTAGCCGATACAACGTATACCAACCAGGCTGCATTTCTGGACTATGACAAAGACGGAGACCTTGACTTATATCTGTTAACAAGCACCAACCAGGTACGTAATCCGAATATTGTTCGGCCGATTATTGCCGATGGCTCTGGTCTGGCGAACGACAAACTATACCGCAATGATTCCAACGCTTCAGGCCCCAGGTACACTGATGTTACTCTGACAGCAGGTATTTTACATGATGGCTTTGGTTTAGGAATTTCTGTGGCTGATTTTAATAATGATGGATGGGAAGATATTTATGTGGCCAACGACTTTCTGGCCAATGATTTTCTGTACCTCAACCAGCAAAACGGCACATTTACCGAGGTAGGCAAAACCTATTTCAAACACCATAGCCAATTTTCGATGGGATGCGATGCGGCTGACATCAATAACGATGGATTAACTGACCTGGTTGTAGCCGATATGCTGCCAGCCGACAATGAGCAACGCAAAAAAATGGCCGGACCAGCCAATTCCCAGCGGTTTGAAAGTACGGTCCGGGCTGGTTATCACCCACAGTTTATGCGGAATATGCTGCAAGTGAACATGGGAAAAGCGCCGGATGGCCGCATGGTGTTTTCCGAAATCGGACAGTTTGCAGGTGTATTCAGCACTGACTGGAGCTGGTCTCCATTACTTGCAGACTTGGACAATGACGGCTGGCGGGATCTGTTCATTACCAATGGCTATCTTCGTGATATTACCGATATGGATTTTGTAGCCTACAATGATAAACTGGCTCGTTCTGGTACACAAACGGTAGAAACTATTAATGCCCAGCTCCGCAAAGGCGCTGTTACAATGTCGACCTTACGGAAGACCAACCGGTTTTTTCATAACCGCCGGGATCTCACTTTTGAAGATGTAACTGCCTCCTGGTTTGGCAATGAAACATCATTATCAAATGGCGCAGCTTACGCCGATCTCGACCGGGATGGAGATCTGGATCTGCTCGTTAATAACATAAACCAGGAAGCGTATATTCTCCAAAACAATATTACACAGGCGAATTATCTGCAAGTAAAGCTGAAAGGACCTTCAGGTAATCCTTTTGGATTGGGAACAAAACTTATTTTGTATTCCAATGGAATTGAGCAAACGTCCCATCAAGCTGTGAGCCGGGGTTATCAGTCATCCGTAGAATATATCCAGCATTTTGGCCTTGGTTCTGCGAAACAAATTGATTCCCTCACTGTCATCTGGCCGGATGGTAAGGTTCAGGTTTTGAAAAATCTACCCATTAATCAAATATTGACCGTAAACTATGCGCAGAGCAAGCCTGCAACTGTTTCGAAGGAAATTGTTCAGCCTACTCTTTTGACGGAAGTTACCGACTCAGTAGGTGTACAGGTAGAGCACCAGGAAGAATCGTATCTGGATTATAACCAGGAACCCATGTTATTGCATAAACTTTCGCAGCAAGGACCTAAACTGGCGGCTGGAGATGTAAACGGCGATGGATTGGAAGATCTGTTTGTTGGGGGTTCGTTCCGGCATTATGGAAAACTATTAATCCAAACCCCTGCAGAGCAGTTTGTAGAAAAAGCCTATACAGATGAATCGAAGCCGAAAGATGAAGAAGATGTGGGGGTATTGTTTTTTGACGCAGATAAGGATGGCGACCAGGATTTATATATCGTGAGTGGTTCCAATGAATACTACGATGGATCAGAATATTTTCAGGACCGGCTTTATTTAAATTCAGGAAAGGGAAATTTTAAAAATGCGGCTAACTTTCTTCCGCCGATTCGCCATAGTGGATCGTGTGTAACAGCAATTGATTTCGATAAAGACGGCGATCTGGATCTGTTCCGGGGAGGCAGGGGTAAAGCATTGCAGTATCCTTTGGCAGGTAAAAGTTATTTGTTGAAAAATGAAGGAGAGCGTTTTACAGATGCTACAGCAGAACTGGCGGCAGGATTACAGGATGTAGGAATGGTAACTGATGCGGTATGGGCAGATGTGGATGGAGATAGCTGGGTAGATTTAATCGTAGTGGGAGAGTTTATGCCTATCACTGTATTTAAAAATAATAGTGGAAAACTGAGTAGGACATCTATAGAAGGTCTGCAACAGTCGGAGGGTTTCTGGAACTGCATCCGGTCCGGAGATTTCGATAAAGATGGCGATATTGATTTTATTGCCGGTAATATGGGTTTGAACAGCCGGTATAAGCTTTCTCCTAGCCAACCACTTAGTTATTATGTAGGCGATTATGATAGCAACGGCCGCCTGGATGCCATTGCCAGTTATTTTTTGAATGGGCAGGAATACCCTATTGCTTCCCGTGATGAATTAGGCCGCCAGCTACCATTAATCAAATTCCGGTTTACCAATTATGCCAGCTATGCCAAAGCCCAGGTATCTGACCTAATGCCACCAGAACGCTTAAAAGCAAGCATGGTGGTCAGGGCATACCGGCAGGAAAGTGTTATTCTGGAAAACAATGGAAATTCTTTCAGGATAAAACCGTTGCCTGCTCTGGCCCAATGGGCACCCATTCAAAGTATCTGGGCAGAAGATATAGACCAGGATGGAAATCTGGATGCTTTGCTTGTTGGGAATGCCTATGATGCCGAACCCATTGCCGGGCAGTATGATGCATTCACAGGATTATTTCTGAAAGGAGATGGAAAAGGAGAGTTTCAGCCAATGTTGTTTCCTCAAAGCGGCTTCCTGGCCGATGGTGATTGTAAAAGCGTGATAGGAGTGAAAGGGCAGGGGAGTAGCTATTATGTGGTTGGTGTCAATAATGGACCCTTACAAGTATTTCAACGTCTGGCTAAGGATGTAGGACAGTAATAGGATGAATGTAACTGGCAAGCGTATCTTGTGTCAAAATCAGTATTAATATATGGCCTTTAAAACAAAGTAAATTAGGACTTTTAAACAAACTCGAAAGCGTTACTACCCTCTATTTTTGTCCTGTACAAAACAATATAACAATGGGACAAAATAATTATCAAGGAGCGTTACAGAAACCAATTGGCTCAGGATTTAATGCTGCATCTACCACCACAGAAGTCATCAAAGGCATTGACCTTACCGGAAAAATTGCTATCATCACCGGAGGCTATGCTGGCATAGGATTAGAAACTACCAAAACCTTACTTGCTGCTGGTGCAACCGTTATTGTTCCGGCAAGAGATATCAATAAAGCAAAGAAAAATCTGGCAGGATTAGAAAGCGTTGAAATGGCATCTATGGATTTAATGAATCCTGCTTCCATAGATACCTTTATAGAAAAGTTTTTAGCTTCCGGCCGTCCATTACACTTGCTTATCAATAATGCTGGTATCATGTGGGTGCCTTTGCTAGGGATAGCCGTGGGTATGAATCGCAATTATCAACCAATCATCTGGGGCATTTTCAACTCACTGCAAGGTTATGGCCTGCCCTCAAAATGGCTCATGGCGCAAGGGTAGTGAATGTTTCTTCGTATGGGCATCAGATGGCATCTTTCAACTTCGATGACCCTAATTTTGAACATAGGGAATATGCCACATTACTGGGATATGGACAATCAAAAACAGCCAATAATTTATTTGCTGTTGAACTGGATAACCGCAGCCAATACTTTCAGGTGAGAGCGTATGCTGTACATCCTGGTTCTGTAAATGACACAGATTTAGGCCGTGAAGCACCAATCGAATTATTTAAACAAATGGGCACCCATAGCGACGATGGTAAGATTCGTCCGGAGGTAGCGGCCACACTCAAAACGATTCCCCAGGGTGCTGCTACAACCGTCTGGTGTGCAACCAGTCCTATGTTGAATCATATTGGTGGCGTTTATTGTGAAGATGCAGATATTGCCGAACTGGACTCAGGAAATATTGAACACAGGTATGATGATCCATCCAGTTTGCGAGGGGTGCAGCCTTATTCGGTAGAGGAAGAGGCAGCAAAGCGATTGTGGAAGCTGAGTGAGGAAATGACCGGCTTATCCTTTCAGGTTGACTGATAAAGTACAGTATAAGAAAGTTAAAACCAACAGGAATTCAATTGTATAAATTTCTTTCCAGATGGATTAGAAAGGTAGTATTTGCCAAATGGAAGAATATGTTATTTAAAGGAACACAGGGAGGAAAACGTATCTTCCCGTTTCTGCGATTTTCAACTTTCAGCAAATCAACCCCGGATGTAAAAATATAATTTAGCTATTTTGACTTACTACAAAGAGTAATCATTAACGGTAACATGGAGCATACATCCACCTATTTAACGCCAGAAATTAAGCTTTCATGCTATGAAGACAAGTTGTTTAAAACAGAAGTTACTTTCGAGCATCACATGCTGATATGGTTTATTTCCGGTGAAACAAAAATTGTTCAGGCAGAAGCCAGCTATTTGTTTAAGGCAGGAGACATTTTCCTGATTCCGAGAAATCAACTGGCTACCATTATCAATTATCCCAAAGATGGCTTACCTCATAAAACAGTTGTCATGCACTTATCGGCAGAGCGACTTAAGGAATTTTATGCCAATCTTGAGGGAGTGCATAAAGCTTCTCCTACACCGAAAATCCATCGCTTTACTCATCATCCGCTGCTGGAAAGCTGCCTGGCTTCTCTCATTCCCTATTTTGAGATGAAACAACCCTTCCCGGCAAACATTGCCTCATTAAAAATAACGGAAGCCATCAGTATACTCAGGGCGATTGATCAGGAGATTGATGGCGTGTTAGCCAACTTTGAAGAACCCGGAAAAATTGATCTGGTCAGTTTTATGGAAAAAAATTATATGTTCAATATGCCGATAGAAAAATTTGGTTACCTCACCGGCAGAAGCCTGACTACCTTTAAGCGGGATTTTAAAAAGGCTTTCCATACGACACCCCAAAAATGGCTTACCCAAAAACGGTTGGAACTAGCCCATTACCAGTTTGCAGAAAAAAAGAAAAACCCGGTGGAAGTGTATTTTGAAGTGGGTTTTGAAAACCTATCCCATTTTTCATATGCCTTCAAAAAACAGTTTGGTTACCCACCCACGGCATTGCTCGAACAAAGAACCAGGCGCTAATACACAATCGTTATTAGGTGTTCATTGACAGTTGTTGGCAATCCATTGTAGATAAATAGTATATGTAGGAGTTTGTTGGCTTGTTACTGAATACAGATATTTACAGCAATTGAGGCAGGCTTTTTTTTCCTGATGAAGCCCGTATCACCAGGGTAGTGTCAAGAATGCGGGTTTCAAAAGTGTCTATGGGCTTTTTACTTTCAATGAGTTTAATTAACAGCTCTGTCGCGATCTGTCCCATTTCATAGGCAGGTTGTGTAACGGCGGTAAGGGCCGGATTCAGAAATTCCGCTACATGTAAATTGGTAAAGCCCACCAGCGCAATATCATCCGGTACCTGCAGGCCGGCTTTCTGAATAGCGGCAATACAGGCTGTTGTCAGGCGGTCAGAAGCCGAAAAAATAGCATCAGGCTTCTCAGGCATACTAATCAGGTCAGTAGCCACCTGTTCCACATCCGACTGGTCGTTAAAGTATTTTACATAGTCTTCGTGATAATCAATATGGCAGTCAGATAAGGCAGCTTTATAGCCTTCCAGACGTTCTCTGGTAATAGACAGGCAGGAGGCAGTAGTAAGATGGGCAATCCGGCGGCAACCGGTTTCTATCAGGTGTCTGGTCGCTAAATAGGCTCCCTTATAATTATTTGCCTTCACCTTAAAGGTTGAAATATCTTCAGAAATCCTGTCGAAAAATACAATAGGTAATCCTCTTTCCTGCAGGCTTTTGAAATGTGCAATGTCACTTGTTTGCATAGAAAGGGAAACAAGCAATCCATCCACTCTTCTGGCCACCAGATTATGCACATTTGCTACTTCCCTTTCAACCGATTCATGGCTTTGGGTAATCACTACATGGTAGCCCCGTTTATAGGCAGTGGCATCTATTCCATTAATGGTTTGAGAGAAAAAGTTGTTGGCAATTTCCGGTACAATCACCCCAATTGCCCAGCTCCTGTTTTCTTTGAGGCTCTTGGCAATAGGATTGGGCTGGTAATTCATCTTTTCTGCATACTCCAGTACCAGTTGCTTGGTATCTGCACTAATCTCGTAACTTCCACGCAATGCCCGCGAAACTGTGGAGGTAGAAAGCCCCAGAGCCCGTGCAATATCTTTAATGGTTACCGCCTCAAACTTCATCTTATCTGTTTAGTACAATTGGATGGATGTGGTACGATTTTTAGTAAATGTAGCTTTCTCTCAAACGAATACCAATTCATAGGTAATAATTAAAATCCGGGGTATTGGCTGACATCGTTATCGGTAACGATTGCGTAAATAAATGCCTTTGATCTGTTGTTTGCCAAATCTTCCTGCCTTATACTCGGGTATACCAGGATTTACCATCATTATGCTTTTTTGAAAGGATATTAGAAAATTTCAATAATTCCTGAGAAAGTATAAGTTTATCCTTTATACTTGGAGCATATATAAATACCTTCCTGGCTATAACCTATTGTATGTATGGCAATACTGGATCTGTTTAACTTAACTGGAAAAACCGCACTAGTTACTGGTTGTAACCGGGGTATTGGGAAAGCAATGGCAACCGCATTAGCCCAGGCTGGAGCAGATATTATTGGAGCTTCCAGTTCTCTGGCTTTACAGGGAAGTGATATTGAAAAAGAAGTAATGTTGCTGGGCAGAACATTCAAAGGCTACCAGGTAGATTTTACAGACCGGCAAAGCATCTATACCTTCATCGGTAAAGTTACGGCAGCACATCCGGTCATTGATATTCTGGTAAATAATGCGGGTACCATTCTGCGGAACCCGGCGGCAGAACATTCGGATGAGTACTGGGATAAAGTAATGGCCGTTAACCTGGATGCCCAGTTTATTTTGAGCCGCGAACTTGGGAAAGGGATGCTGAGCCGGGGAAAGGGCAAAATTATTTTTACAGCATCGCTGCTCACCTTCCAGGGAGGTGTAAATGTACCTGGTTATGCGGCCAGTAAGGGTGCAGTAGGTTCACTTACCAAAGCCCTGGCGAATGAGTGGGCTGGTAAAGGCGTAAATGTAAATGCCATTGCCCCAGGCTATATCGCTACCGATAATACCACTGCCTTACGTGCCGATCCTGTCCGCAACAAAGCCATTCTGGAACGTATTCCGGCTGGCCGCTGGGGAGAAACTACCGATTTGCAGGGAGCCACTGTATTTCTGGCATCTGCTGCCTCCGATTATATTCATGGCACTATTCTCACGGTAGATGGCGGCTGGATGGGACGATAATACAGTCATTCGACAACAGCCATTTGTAAAGAATGCGGATACTTAATGACCATTAACTTATGAAGATTGACCAATAAAATTCTGATGATGCAAACCAGATATGCCAGTAGTCCCAATGAGGTTACAAGCTTCAATACGGAGCAACTCCGGGAAAATTTCCTGATTGAAAATATTTTCACTCCAGATACCCTGCAATTTGTCTATTCTCACTACGACAGGGTAATTATTGGGGGGATACTTCCGATTGGCGATATTTCCTTGCCTACCTATCCGGAACTAAAAGCCGACTATTTCCTGGAACGCCGGGAAATCGGAATAATTAATGTGGGAGGTGCTGGCAGTATTGAAGTGGAAGGAAAGCAGTATATCCTGCATAAGCTCGACTGTTTATACATAGGAAAGGGAAATAAACAGGTAGTATTCAAGAGTGAAAAGGCAGCTGAACCGGCCCGTTTTTTCCTGCTCTCTGCACCAGCCCATCAAAAATATCCCACTACTTTGATGACTTCATCCGAAGCATCGCCAGTGGAAATGGGAGAAACAAAAACCTCTAATCAGCGCACAATCTATAAATATATTCATGGCGAAGGTATCAAAAGCTGCCAGCTGGTGATGGGACTTACTGTACTAAAGTCTGGTAGCGTCTGGAATACCATGCCGGCGCATATACACGACCGGCGCATGGAAGCCTATTTTTATTTTGATGTACCAGAAGAACAACGGGTTTTTCATTTGATGGGGCAACCTGCACAAACCCGCCATTTACTGGTGGCGAATCATCAGGCCGTTATTTCACCACCCTGGTCTATTCATTCCGGCGCTGGCACCAGCAATTATTCATTTATATGGGGCATGGCAGGAGAGAACTATACTTTCACAGACATGGATTTTGTAGCCATCAAAGACCTGCGGTAAGCGAATTGATTTCTTCGTAACAGATTCCAGGTAACAACCGAATGTATCTTACCAAATATACCAGCATAATTATTTCCAATGATTATTGAGTGATGAACCATTTATCCCGTGCCTACCTGCCCTCTGTTGCACCTGCATCTGACCTGCAACTTCCAGATGAGGCTTTGTTCAACTTACCTGAGAAAGTATTGCAGTTTGGAACTGGTGTTTTGCTTCGAGGTTTACCAGATTATTTTATAGATAAAGCCAACCGGCAGGGAATATTTAATGGCCGCATCGTTGTGGTCAAATCTACCGATTCCGGCGATAGTAGTTCTTTTGACAAGCAGGATAATTTATACACCCTTTGTGTTCGCGGTATTGAAAACGGGCAGGTGGTGGAAGAAGATATTATTTGCTCCGCCATCAGCCGGGTATTATCTGCCAAAACACAATGGCAGTCCGTTCTGGCATGTGCCGGAAATCCGGATATGCAGGTAGTTATTTCCAATACAACCGAAGTGGGAATTCAACTCCTTGAAATGGATACGATTGACCTGAAACCGCCGGTATCTTTTCCGGGAAAATTACTGGCTTTCCTGTATGAACGCTTCAAAGCCTTTGGTGGAAGCAAAGATTCCGGACTGGTGATTGTGCCAACAGAACTCATTGTGGATAATGGCAAAAAACTGGAATCGATTGTACTGGAACTGGCTTACCGGAATGGCCTGAAGGAAGATTTTCTGGACTGGATAGAAAACTATAATTTCTTCTGCAATTCTTTAGTTGACCGGATTGTGCCAGGTAAACCAGATGCTCAGTTTATCAAAGCACTGGAAGGGCGGTTGAATTACACTGATGCCTTACTTGCCATGTCGGAGGTATATCGACTCTGGGCAATTGAAGGAAATGAAGCGGTAAAATCTGTGTTATCGTTTTATCAGGTGGATGAAGGGGTAAGGATTGAACCTAGTATTGATACGTACCGGGAATTAAAACTTCGTTTGCTCAATGGCACGCATACCTTAAGTTGTGGACTCGCTTTTATGGCCGGCTTTTCTACGGTAAAAGCAGCCATGCAACATCAAACGGCTTCTGGTTTTATCAGCAAACTAATGCTGAGCGAACTAGCGGCTTCCCTGCCTGATTCTATAACAGAAGCAAAGGCTCAGGAATTTGGTTTGCAGGTACTCGACCGCTTCCGCAACCCGTATATTGAGCACAAGTGGATCAGCATTACTCTCCAATACAGCTTTAAAATGAAAACACGGAATGTGGCCTCCATTCTGAATTATTACCGTGTTCACAACCGGGTGCCGGAATATGTATCTCTGGGATTTGCTGCCTATCTGCTTTTTATGAAAGCGGTAAGAGAAGAGCGGAAAGAATTTTATGGAGAAATAAACGGCGAAAATTATCTGATCAGTGATGACAAAGCGGCTTATTACTATGAAAAATGGAATACACTGTCAGTAGAAGAACTGGTAGCCGACGTACTTCAGAATGAAGCTTTATGGGGAGAAAATCTAAGCAATCTCCCTGGTTTTGCTGCTTCAGTAACAGAAAATCTGAAACGCTTGCAATCCGAAGGTGCATTGGCTTGCATAGCGTCATTACTACTAGGAATGCACTCTGATTAAGTCCGTATAATCAATCATCAGTTCAATACTATGTATTCACTCGCAGGCATCACCAGGAAATTTTTAGATGAAGATTTTCTCTTACAAAACCCAACAGCCAGGCAGCTTTACCATGATTTTGCGAAGGATATGCCCATCATTGACTACCATTGTCACCTGCCGCCTAAGGAGATTGCTGAGAACAAACAATTCGCCAACCTAACGCAGATCTGGCTGTATGGCGATCACTATAAGTGGCGGGCTATGCGCACCAATGGCATAGCCGAAAGTTTTTGCACGGGTGATAAACCTGATTATGAAAAATTTGAAAAGTGGGCGCAAACCGTTCCCTTTACCCTTCGCAATCCACTCTACCACTGGACGCACCTGGAATTACAGCGGTATTTTAATGTGTATGACTTGTTACATGCAGAAACGGCAGAAGAGATTTACAATACGTGTTCTGCTTTACTTCAAACAGAAGAGTATGCGGTAAGAGCCTTACTCCGGAAAATGAAAGTGGAAGTAGTGTGTACTACCGATGACCCTACCGACACACTGGAATATCACCAGAAAATAAAAGAAAGCGGATTTGACATACAAGTGTTACCGGCTTTCCGTCCGGATAAAGCCATGGCTGTCGAAAATCCCGCCGTTTTTAACGTCTACGTAGATCAGCTGGAAGCAATAACCAACCAGACCATTGATAACCTGGATGAATTTCTGGCGGCCCTCAAAAAGCGGCACGACTTCTTTGCTTCGATGGGCTGCAAATTATCCGATCATGGACTGGAGGTAATCTATGCTGAAGATTATACCGGGCAGGAGATCAAATCCATTTTCAATAAACTCAGGGCAGGAGAAAAACCAGAGGCTCAGGAAGTACTCAAATTTAAATCGGCGATGCTGTTTGAGTTTGCCCTCTGGGATTGGGAAAAAGGCTGGACGCAGCAGTACCATTTGGGTGCTTTACGCAATAATAATTCCCGCATGATGCGCACCCTGGGTCCGGATACAGGCTGGGATTCGATTGGCGATTTTTCGCAGGCCAGATCATTAGCCAGATTCCTCAACCGGCTGGATGCAGAGAACCGCCTTGCCAAAACTATCCTGTATAACCTGAACCCGGCAGACAATGACCTGATAGCAACCATGACCGGGAATTTCAATGATGGCTCTATTGCTGGAAAAATTCAGTTTGGTTCCGCATGGTGGTTCCTGGATCAGAAAGATGGGATGATCAGTCAATTAAATTCCTTGTCAAACATGGGCTTGCTGAGCCGTTTTATTGGGATGATAACCGATTCCAGAAGTTTTCTTTCGTATCCCCGGCATGAGTACTTCCGCCGTATTTTATGTAACCTGCTGGGCAAAGATGTAGAGAATGGAGAACTCCCGGCTGATATTCCATGGCTGGGGCAAGTGGTGCAGAATATTTGCTACTATAATGCCAAAACCTATTTTGGTTTCTAAAGAATCACTGTTCCTAAGTTTATATTCTGCACTATTCTTCTTTCGTACTGGTTTATACCTCTGGAAAGGGGGAATGGCATACGTATGACTACTATCTTTCCATAACCAGAATTCCATATGACAAACTCCGGTTAATTGTATGAATGTTCTTCCTTAGCTTTTATCACCCAATTGGCAATTATAGCCGTAAGTTAGATGTGGAAGTATTAAGCTTATATGTTGAACTCCTTAAATTTTTATAATTAAAATAAATACTATAAAGCGCTAACACTCAATATTAGCTTCAACCGAATGTTGGCCTTCTATGTTTCTGAGAAGCTTTGGCCCATCATCGGCAATCCTCGGTAAAAAGCATAATCTGTAAATTCCTGATAAATTATTAAGTGTTTTGTAACCTTTAAGGTGTGTTTTGCCACTAAGTGTAAAAAGGTATTGAATGAAATCCAATCAGGAGATTGAGTTAATAGATAAAGTCTTAAAAGGCGATAAAAAGGCGTTTAATATTCTGGTTGACAAGTATTACAAATATTGCCTTGATAAAGCCAGTAGAATAATGGGTGATAGGGAGGTGGCAAAAGACCTCGTGCAAAATGGGATCATACAGGCGTATGTCTCTCTGGGCAATCTGAAAGATAAAACCTCTTTTAAATTCTGGCTTGGCGGAATTGTTACTAATATCTGCAAAAATTATATACGCGATAATAAAAAAAGTATTTGTCACTACGACAGTACTATGATGACTTCCGCAACCGGGAGAATGTCGAAGAAGAAAAAATAGTGGATATTATTCTAAAAGGGATAAAACGCTTGGATGTAGAATACCGGGAAGTGGTATATCTGTTTTACTATGAAGGAAAAAGTATAAATTATATTTGTAATAAGCTCTTGATTTCAAAGCCGTTAGTAAAAGTCAGACTTCATCGGGCAAGAAAAGAATTAAAAGCAATTCTGGAACTAGATTCGGAATTTAAAGGATACCAACAATACTTCATTAACAAAACTAGTATGAAAAAAGTCAGGATAATTGACATGATTCTCGGAGGAGAGAATAACCAAAGTTGCAGCATATTATTGTATGAAGAAGATTCATCAAAGGTGTTGTCTATGGTGATCACCAAGGAAGAAGCGGAAAACATGTTAATTGCTATGAAAGGTATTGATTTCCCCAGGCCTTTGACTTTTAACCTCATTACTGAAATTATTCGAACTAATCATCTGATTCCAGAAGGTGCCTTCATTACCGAAGTTTTGAATGGCATTCTTATTTCTACCCTCAGGCTGAAAAATGAGTTGGGTATTAAAAATTATGATTCACGACCTAGCGATGCCATTACTATTGCATTGATGTTCAACTGCCCAATCTACGTTTCGCAAAATGTTCAGGATAAAGTAGGATTTCCTGTTCCTGAAAAGTATAAAAATATAAAACCACAGGAAAAAGGAATTGATCACTTGACTCAGCTTATAGAAAATTCATTATCGGATATGGAAACAAAACTAGCCTCTCTTAAGGCCAAAAAGTCGGTGAATGACATGCAGGAACAGATCGACAGATTAATGAACTATGTTTTCGGTGCCGCATAGCAGTATTCATTTTCAGTCATTATTTGTGCATTAGCACTTACACTTATAGCTGTACTGGTTTCAGTTTAGGGGCTAAAAATTGAATAACGGCCAATGCCAGCAGGTAAGCCGAGGAGGCAATGATGAATAAGGGTAAATATCCATAGGTGCCGGCGATGGTTCCAGCATTGTAGGAGAATAAGGCACCGCCAATGGCTCCAAATAACCCCCGATTCCGATTACAGAACTCACCACTTTTTTAGGGAACATATCGGTAGCCGTGGAGAATAAGTTGGCACTCCAGCCCTGATGGGCGGCAGCAGCAACAGCAATTAAAGCTACGGCAACCGGTAAACTTTCGGTAATAGAAGCAAAAAAAACCGGAAGTACACAAAGCGCACAAATGAGCATGGTGAGTTTCCTGGCTGCATTCTGTGTCCAGCCCATACTGATGAGTTTGCTGGAAAGCCATCCGAATAAAATACTGCCGGCATCCGATACGATATAAATTACAATAAAGGGGAGGGAGAGTTGTTTGAGATCGAGCTGAAAGGTGCCAGCCTGTTTGAAAAAATCGGGCAGAAAACTCAGGTAAAACCACCAGACCATATCTGTCAGAAATTTTCCTAAGGCAAAAGCCCAGGTTTGGCGGTAGCTCAGCAATTTAAACCAGTTGATTTTTACAGTGCCTGTTTCGTCTTCTCCATCGCTTTTAATATAAGCCAGTTCCGCTTTTCCCAGTTTGGGGTGTTCTTCCGGACGACGGTATACCAGCAGCCAGCAGATAAGCAGGACAAAACCCAATGAACTGGTGACCAGGAACGTAGCCTGCCAGCCATAGGAAGTAATAATTACAGGCACCAGAGCGGCTGTAAAGATGATGCCAATATTGGCTCCTGAATTAAAAATACCTACCGCTTTACTCCGTTCTTTGATGGGAAACCATTCCGCTACCGTTTTAATCGCAGAAGGAAAATTGCCGGCTTCTCCAATACCCAGCGTAAACCGGAACAGCCGTAAACGCCCAAAGGTAGTGGCGAAACTATGCGATAAAGCAGAACCTACCCATAAAAAAATGGCTACTGCATATCCTTTCCGTACACCTATCTTGTCGATAAACCATCCCATCAAAATAAAACCTAACCCATAAGCAAACTTAAAAACAGCATCTACCCGTCCATATTCTGCCAGAAATGCACTGTGATCAGCATCGGTAAGAGGGGTATTGGCTGCCAGACCCAGCATTTCCCTGCGGAATCCATCGTCAGCCATCACAAAGCTAAGTACATTCCGGTCGATGTAATTGATGGTGGTCGCAAAAAAGAGCAGTGCTACAATGCGCCAGCGGAAATTCCCGATTTTACCGGTGAGAGTGGTTTGGGGAGCAGATTCAAGGATTTGCATACGGTCGGGAGTAAAAATGGGACTATGCGTTTTTCAGGAGAAATGTTTATGGTCAATTCCAGGAAAACCAGAGCTTATGCACGATGGTACATTAAATAATAAGAATAATCAAATATCAAATTGTTTTTTTCTGTGCAATCGTTGCCGGTATCGATTCCGGTACCAATGTATAATCACCGGCAATAAGCATAGAAGACAAAGAAATTCCCTGCGCTCTGTTTTTACTAATGCATGATTTTTTATTACTTTTCGCAGCTAAACATTCTAACTAAACTTATATCTGTCAAATGAAAAAACTCCTGGGATTATTTCTGTGCGTGATAGTAGCTATTTGTGTACAAGCGCAATCAAAAGAAGAAAAAGAGGTAGCGACAGCCGTAGAAACACTGAAAAAAGCTATGCTGGATGGAACCCGGAAAGATCTGGAAAATATAGCCGCAAATGAACTCAGTTATGGCCATTCCAACGGATTAATTGAAAACAAAGCAGAGTTTGTAGAAGCCCTGGCCAGTGGCAAAAATGACTTTGTCACTATTAACTTAGCCGAACAAACTGTAAAAATGGCGGGCAATACAGCGCTGGTGCGGCATAAACTTACCGGCGAAACCAATAACGGTGGCCAGGCTGGAACGGTAAACCTGAGCGTATTACTCGTATGGCAAAAACAGCAGGGGCAATGGAAACTACTCGCCCGGCAAGCTGTTAAACTTTTGTAATGCGGTGTGTTGAATAAATAAAAGCCTTCCTGTTTTGCAGAAAGGCTTTTATGATTCATATGAAAAACTATTCCCCTTTATTATTGATTTTTATATTACCAACAACTACTAACGAGCAACCAGCAACAATTCTATGCTTTTTGTACCTGTGGTTTAATAGAAGTCAGATCAGCTATTTTTACTGGTTGTCCGCTTTTAGAACTATTCCGGGCAGCTACTCCCACCAGTACGGATAAAGCCCCATCTCGTGTACCTGCTGACTGCCGGAGCGGATCTGGTTTATTGGGCAGAAATATTTTATCTTTTAATAGTCTGTCGCCTCCACCATGACCGCTGGTTCCATGCGGAATTTTAAAGAATTCCCGTTTGCCAAAGTTTTTGGTCAGCATCAGTTCATCATAATCTTTTTTCTCTACCGGATTACTTTCTTCAATCCAGGCTTCCAGCCGGCCTTCGGTGCCGTTGAAGGCTATGCGGTATCCTTCATAGGGTGAGTAGGTTGTGAGAGAATACGCTACCTGTACCCCATTCATGTATTTGATGGTAGCCGCCATTTTATCATAAATATTAATATCTTCTTTAAACACACAGCCGTCACGCAGGTAGCCATCGTGCTTTTCGTTGTTCACATACAGCTCCATGTAGTTCTTGTTCTTGGTGATATCAAAATAAAAATTGCATTTGCCTTTATGGGGACAAGGACGGCAATTGGTATCCAGGAACGGATTGTTTTTTCCATAGTGTTCCAAAGCAGCAGAGGCATATACTTCGGTTGGATCGCTGTCTATCCACCAGTTGAGCAGGTCAAAATGGTGCGTAGCTTTATGTACCCATAAAGAACCACTTTTTTCTTCCAGCCGGTGCCAGCGGCGGAAATAATCGGCTCCGTGGCTTGTATCCAGATACCAGTGAAAATCTACGGAAGTTAATTTGCCAATGGCCCCCTGGCGGAGCAGTTCATACATTTTGGCCCGGTGGGGAGAGTAGCGGTAATTGAAAGTAACGGTAACTTTTTTTCCGGTTCGTTTTTCTGCATCGATAATAGCCTGGCATTTCTTTTCATCGGTGGTCATGGGTTTCTCGGTAATAATATTGGCCCCCATTTCCATGCCTTTAATTATAAAATCATGGTGGGTTGCATCTACCGTGGTTACAATGAGGGTATCAGGTTTTGCCTCTTTCATCATTTTTTCAAAATCCGTAAAAACCGGACAAGAAACACCTATTTTATTTTTGGCATATTCCAGACGTCCGGGGTTTGTGTCGCAAAGGCCCACAAATTCGATGTGATCTTTATATTGCTGATTTACATCTACGCCCCACATGCCGATACCCCGGCTCCCGGTACCTACCATGGCCAGCCGTAATTTACCGGCAGCCCTAGTGAGCGGTTGTGCAGTGATAGCAAACGGATTGAGCAATAAGCTTCCTGTAACTGCAGCTCCGGTAGTGGCTAAAAAGCTTCTCCGGGTGGATACTTTTTCTGGATTATTCATAAAACTATAGGTATAGGGTATATAAAAGATTCATAAGCAAACATTAGACACAGCGATGATCGAAGCGATCAAGAGATAAAACAGCTACTTACTGGTATAATTATTCCTGTTTTTGCTTCCAGTATACATTTTTATAAAAGGATAACACTAGCTAGTTTATGACCAATACTATAAAAAAACAAATATACAATTGACTTTTTTTATGCAATCGTTCTCGGTATCGTTGCCACGAATTTATTCTCCTGTAAACCATCCAAAGAAAGTCCAAACGCTTACTTTTATACAAAATTCTGTCTAAATCCTTATTTTGTACTAAACCAAGGATTTGTGTAGAAATATAGGATCATCAGTAAGCATGTTTGTAGCCTGCTATTCTACAACTAGAAAATGTATGTATCAAGTAAAGTATAAGCGTATGTTCTTCAAAAGATTTGCCCTTGCCTGCCTGTTTCTGGTATTTACCAGCTTTTGGGCAGCAGCTCAAACAGAAGTATCAGATGTAGGTAACTTTTATCCATTGCTGGAAGCCTATTCTGCCAGACAGAACTGCCGTTTATCCTTTCTGGCCAAAGAGCGGAAAAATGTGGAAGAATGGAGAAAAGAAGCCAGAGCAAAGCTGAATGAGTTGCTTGCTTTTACACCTCCGCCAGCTCCGCTCGCTACGCAAATACTTGACACGATTAAAAGAGAAGGTTATACGCAATATCTGGTGAGGTATAATGTAAATGCTTTGCAGCAGACAGAAGCTTTTTTACTTGTGCCAGATAACTTAACCAAGTCAGCACCAGCCGTAATTGCCCTGCATGATCACGGAGGGTTTTATTTTTATGGAAAGGAGAAACATACCTTAACCGATAACAGGCCGCAGATTCTGGTGGATTATATCAAAAATCTGTATGAAGGCCGAACCTATGCCGATGAACTAGCCAAACGGGGATATGTCGTGCTATGTCCGGATGTGTTGTATTTTGGCTCCCAGAAACTGGATCTGGATAAAATGCCTTCCCTCACAAAAGAAAACTTTCCGGATTTGCAGTCTGCAGACGAAGCAACCAGGATCAAAGCATTCAATAAACTGGCGAATGGCCAGGAAACGATCATGGCCAAAACCATGTTTACCGCTGGTACTACCTGGTTAGGAATAATTCTGCAAAGTGACCGGGTAGCTATTGATTTTCTGTTATCGAGGCCAGAAGTAGATCCGCAAAAAATTGCGTGTATGGGGCTTTCCTTAGGCGGATTGCGTAGTACCTATTTGTTTGGTATGGATGCCCGTGTCAAAGCCGGGATTATTGCCGCTTTTTCTACTACCTATGCCTATATGCTGCAGGAATATGTGCGCCATACCTGGATGATGTACGTACCCCGGCAATACCAGTATCTGGATCTGCCGGATGTAGCCTCACTGAATGCCCCTCGCCCTTTACTAGTACTGAACTGTAAGCAAGATGCGCTTTTTCATCCGGATGGGATGAAGGCCGCAGAAAAGAAACTCTCAGCTATATACACCTGGATGAAAGCAAAGGATAAGTTTACCTGTAATTATTACGATGTGCCCCACTCTTTAACCATTGCTATGCAGGAAGATGCATTTGCCTGGCTGGATAAATGGTTGAAGTAAAGCAAAACTTTGAATATCCTAGAGATACTGCCATAGGTATTCCGGTAGATAGGGAATTAAGGAATATAGCTTTGTGCAATGATCGCACGATCAGAGGCGGGAATTAGTTCAGGTTTTCGGAGGAAAGTTCCATTGGAACTGATTGTAGGTTTGCTACTATTTCCAGGCATTTATCCAGTGCCTTTTCCAAATCGTAATGATATACTGTATGTGCATCAGAAGAAGCTTCAGGAAAGAATTCAATACCCACAATCGTATCCCGTTCAATCATTTTATCCCAGGTATCTGTATCAATAAAACCTCTCTCTTCCTGCCCAATTAAAAATTCTGCAACCGTATCATTATAAAGCTTATGCTCGTTGTATTCGATAAATACACCTGATTTACATAGTTTAAATAATTTTTGAAGCTTATCCATTTGATTCTTCCGACCAGGAATATTCTTAATTCTTTCTACAGTACATTTGATATACAGCCTTCACAAGAATAATAAAGTTAATGAATTGTTAATTTGGCCAGATTAAAATCTGATTAAAAATTTAAATGGGTGAACAGTATGAACTTAATACTATACTTGTCAGCTATTTGAGCGATTGCTTTATTCAGATTTACCACATTTATTGATCTTCCGTCAGCAGATATAAAACTGTTTATTTGATAAAAAGCCATTACAACTGAGAGGTTTTTTATAAATAAGCCCGTATGTTTGCAGGAATATCATAGAGATTGCTGTTGTTTGGCATCTGATTATATTCAGGCTATAGTGTTTAACTGAAATTATACTAATTTAAACGGCAAACAGCAACCCTGCTTGAAGAAATACGTTTGCGTATCATTAATTAATGGCTAATTCAGTAAATATTGTTTTAGCAGGCTGATTGGGTAACTTACTGGGCCATAGCCCGGGTTTTTGATAAAGCTGGTACAGAATTAACTGTACACTTAAACAGCTCATGGAATGAAAGCTCAACCTCAATTTGAGAACGTTTTACTTGTAGATGATGACGAAATCAGCTGTATTGTATCCACGGCTATACTGAAGGGAGCCAAAATAGGTTCTCAGATACAATCAGTATATAATGGAAATCAAGCCTTAGATTTTCTCACGAAACAATGTTTAGAAAGTAAGGAAAGAAATTTCTGTCCGGCCTTGCTATTTTTAGATCTGAATATGCCTGTAATGGACGGCTTTGAATTTTTAGAAGCCTTTACACATCATGAGAAGTTAAAGGAATTAGACTTATCAATCGTTGTTCTTACTTCATCGGCCTATTCAAAGGATATGGAAAAGGCTTACCGGTATCCAATCGCCGGATTTATTACCAAGCCCATTACACCCGAAAAACTCCAGTCAATATTTAAGTAACACTATATCCCATATAAACCTATACCATATCCGTGACAATAGGAAATATTGGCAGGATGTATATTTTCTGGTAACTCAGTTCAGTAGTGCCTGTAATCTTATCTTTCTAGCCGCAGAAGTATAGCCCTGTGTAAGAGCATTTTTCTAAGGATGTAAACATTTGTTGTGCAATATTCTTCAGACAAGCTCTGCGGTTTATGGTAGCCATATTGGCTTTATATGCATTTTATTCTACTGCAGATTAAACTTTTTTACCTGTACTATATCAAATGAGTATACTGAACCGGGTCATACTGATTTTGATAATTTTATGTCTATGAGCTATATCCGCTGCATATTTATTCTTGTGTGTTTTTTTTCCATAGTATTTATCTCCGCCTGTAAAAAAGAGAGCCAACCGCTGGAAAAGGTATACCGTTTTGATAAAATCATCCGCATTGATGGCCTTAACAGGGCATATACGATCCACCTTCCTGCTAATTACTATGAATCTTCAGATTTTTCTTTGATAATTGCCCTGCATGGAGGTGGCGGTAATCCACGCCAGTTTGAAAATACCTCCAGGTTGAGCGAAAAAGCGGATGCGGCCGGGTTTATTGTGGTTTATCCTGAAGGTACCGGAGTGTTTCCTACATGGAATGCAGGCATGTGTTGTGGGTATGCTGCCTCGCAAGACATTAATGATGTAAAATTCATCAGCCTGTTAATTGACCAGCTGGTTTCAGCTTACAAAATTAATCCCGGAAAAATATATGCGACCGGTCATTCTAACGGAGGTATGATGAGTTACCGCCTGGCTTGCGAACTTTCTGATAAAATTGCAGCCATTGCACCAAATGGATGTACCATGGTAGTTTCGCAACTCTGTTCTCCCAAACGTGCCGTTCCTATTCTACATATGCACTCCGTAAATGACCAGCATGTACCTTATAAAGGTGGCACTGGTAACGGAATCACTGGTATCGACAATCCACCGCTTGATTCAGTTTTGAATGTATGGTCCTTACTTAATAATTGTTCTATTCCTGCACAAGTAGCAGTAGATAACAGCCGTTACACCTTAACAGAATGGCTCGCTTGTGATAATGAAACGGCTATTGCGTACTATCTGACAAAAGATGGGGGACATGCCTGGCCTGGAGGTTTACCTGGCAGGGATGGAGCTGATGTTCCTTCAACGGCTATTGATGCGAATGACCTGTTGTGGGAATTTTTCAAACAATATCAATTGCCCTAATACTACTATACTGATAAGCGAAATTGAGATGAATACAGTTCTTTAGCTTTTTACAATGATAAATAACCGGAGAAATTTTATCAAACAAATAACTGCCCTGGGCACAGTCGCTTCTTTAGCCCCTTCGCTAACAGAAGCAATGCCTGTAGTTGAAGCGAAGGCCAGAAAAGAAGGTGAGGGTTATACTTTTTTGTTCCAGGGCGATTCTATCACAGATGGCAACCGCACCCGCAACAACGACTGGAATCATATAATGGGGCATGGATATGCCTATATTATTGCCAGCAAGTTAGGATATGAATTTCCGGGGAAAGGCTTTCATTTTTATAACCGGGGCATCAGCGGCAATAAAATCCCTGATCTGGCAACCCGCTGGAAAACAGATACACTCGATATAAAACCCAATGTACTCAGCATCTTAATCGGAATCAATGATGTTTCTGCTTTTCTGAACGGAAATAAAGAATTTTCTGCGGAACAATATGAGATCGGCTACAAGAACTTGTTAGATCAGACGGTTCAGCAGTTGCCAGATGTACAACTCGTGCTTTGCGAGCCATTTATTTTACCGGTTGGAAATATAAAAGACAAATGGGAAGCCTATAGCAGTGAAGTTCGCCAACGGCGGGACATTGTGAAAAAGTTAAGTACAGCATATAACGCCATTCTGGTCGAGTTTCAACAGGCATTTAATAAGGCATTAACCAAAGCACCAGCCGACTACTGGATCTGGGATGGCATTCATCCGATGCCGGCAGGACACGAACTGATGGCCAGGAAATGGATGATACAGGTAGGTAAAAAATTAAAGTTTATCAGAGGTTGAGTTTATATTCAACCATCAAACCCAACACAATTATTGGAGTTTATTAAAGCAATAATTTGATATTATTTCTGAAGTTGAGAAGCAAGTATATGTTATTTGAGCAGAATAATTAGGAATGTTAAATCAGGAATATCTACCTGCCCGAAGAGAAATATTATAGTGAGGCCACCTTATATAATGTGAACTAAGCTTAAAAGTATACAACTCACGATCTCAACATTCCGTTTTGGTAAGAGTTTGCTTTTTAAACTACTATTGTCACATGGAAGAACAAATTAAATTTTATCAGCAGATCATAGATGCTCAGTTGTCATTGCGTAACAGCTTACAAATAGATCATTTTACAAGCCCGCATATAATGAACACCGTTCCCCTTTTACTTGATGCAATAGATGAGCAAGTGCGTCTGCTGAATCAGATTATTGCTGAATTAAAGGCGCAATGTATTTAGGCTATCCATAAGTGGTATTATTCTGATTATAACCGCTTAGCACAAAAGAGTATTTGTCAAGTGTTTGAAAAATAGGAGTTTATCTAATTTTTAGTGTAATTAGTGTAAATATAGGCTGTCAAGAGATTACTTGAATAAGTAATTAACATTAAGCCATATACTCACAAACCACTTACAACTATGAAATATATATCCTACCACTATTTATCAAATATCATTATTTACATTGTGACCAATGACCTGGCAGAAGCATTTGTAAAGGAAGAACGCCTGAGATCAAATTAGCACGATTTCTAACTTTTTGATTCATCAGTTTTAGCAGATTATTTACCTGTACGTGCTTTGCTACGAATACATTTGGCTATCAATGCAAAAAAGTAAATGCCGGCATATATCGAACCCTGTTTCCTCTCTGGATTTTTAAGGTATTGATCACGATGAGTATGGCATTATACATATAAAAAGCAATAATACCTATCAGAAGAAATACAGGCGGATAAAATCCTAAATTAAAAAGCAGGCTTGCTGATATAGTGATGTAGAAAAGGAATAGGAGGATTACCCAGGAAATCTGGAAATTAATAATAGCTTTCCCGATTTCGTCAACCTGTTTTACTTTGTCTTTTTTCAGAATCCAGATGGCCAGAGGGATAAGAATGCCCAGTATGGGAAAAGCTACATACCCAAATTGAGATAAATTGAGTAGCATCAGTACACTCCTATCTTCAATGATCTGCCAGTCAATAATGTCATCTGGGGATACTTTCAAGGCAATGGCTAATCTTGTCAGGGTATCTCCGTGGGGGAGTGTTTCTCCATTTTCGATCCGCTGAATTGTTCTTAAACTTAAGCCAGCATCTTCTGCCAGTTGTTCCTGGGAAAGACCTTTTCTCAACCGCAATTCTTTTACCCGTTTGTTAAGCGCTGATTTTTCCATGGCTATACTTCATATTCTGCAAGTAAAGGTAGAAGGTCTTAGAAGTTTTGATTGCGGCTTATCTATGACATTTTTATGACAAAAGTGTCATAGGCCATAAATGACTTAGTTTATTAAAGTTTGTAAGCTTTTAATCGGTTGAAAATTGTTCCAGCAGCCGGTTTACAATCTCTTCACACAAACCGGTTGATGTGGAAGGATCAAACAGGCTTTCGATCTGAACAATGCTCAACTGCCGGGTAATATCTGATTTTGATACAAGTAACTCCCGCAAATGCATGTTTTTTTGTAAGGCTTCTTTACTGTATTTTTCTATAAGGGTATGTGCCTCTTGTTTTCCAATTTTATCAGCTAAGACAAGCGATACATTTTCCGCATAAATTAAACCCATGGTCAGTTCCAGATTCTGTAACATCTGCTCTGTTCTCACTTCCAATCCATCGGTTACTTCTATGGCTTTGGTAACACACCCGGCGGTAAGTTGTACGATCTCAGCCATCGTTTCCCATTCTGCATGCCATTGCCCGGTTGCCCGTTCATGATCTTGTAGCATACACGAAAGCATAATTGCCGTAAGTCCTGGTACACGGGTGGCATTTGCCAGGATGGCGACACAGCCCACCGGATTTCTTTTGTGCGGCATCGTGGAAGAACCTCCTTTCCCTGCTGCGGCAGGCTCCATTACTTCGGCTATTTCGGTCTGCATCAGCAAACTAATGTCTTTGGCAATTTTTCCGATGTTTGCTGTTAAAATACCTAAAGTAGTGGCTAAAATAGCAAGATGGTCCCGCTGTGTATGCCAGGAACGCCCGGGATTGTTTAAGTGTAATAATTCACTCATGGTGTCACTTACCTTCATACCTTGTTCAGGCATACCCGACAATGTGCCTACTGCCCCCCTAATTGAAGTAAAAATCCATTTGTTAATAATTTCTGAATGGATTGTTGAGACCGGAGCAAGGGTTCCAGCCAGCCGGCAACTTTATAACCAAAGGTAATTGGTCTTGCCTGTTGCATAAATGACCGCCCAATCATAACCGTGGATGTATGCGCTCTCATCAGGGAGACTAATTGCCCAATGAGCCTTTCCAGATTTTTTGAAATGATAATAAAGGCATCTTTCAGTTGCAGCATCAAAGCGGTATCAATCACATCCTGGCTGGTAGCACCGAAGTGTACATATTTAGCCGCTTCTGAATTCTTCTCTTTTACACGAGCTGTTAACTGTTTTACCAAGGGTATGGCTACATTTCCACCCAAAGCAGCCTCCTGTATTAACTGTTCTATATTGATAGTATCGGCCTTGCAACCAGATTCTATAATGGACGCCGCTGCTGCCGGTATTACGCGATGATTTGCTTGCGCCTGGGCAAGCGCCCCTTCAAACCGAAGCATATACTGGATCACTTTCTCAGATGAAAAAAGCGAAGATACTTGCCTATCATAGAAAATGCTTTGGTATAGGTGCATATAATATAGTTGATACTATTTAAAAACTTATGCTGTGAATTTGTCAGTTAGCAAAATATTGATTTACAACTATTCTGCTAACAACTACGAACAAACAACAACAATTTAAACTCTTTCTATAATAGTTGCATACCCCTGGCCTACGCCTACACATAAGGTGGCAAGTGCATAGCGTTTGTTCTGTTTGTGGAGTTCAAGAGCGGCAGTATAAATAATCCTTGCCCCAGACATGCCCAGGGGATGGCCTAAGGCAATAGCTCCTCCATTGGGGTTGATGCGGGGATCATCAGCGGATAAGCCCAATTCCCGGATACAGGCAAGGGTTTGTGCAGCAAAGGCTTCATTAAACTCGATTATATCCATATCTTCTAATCGCATACCTGCTTTTTTTAATGCTTTCTGCGTGGCACCTACCGGACCAATCCCCATAATACGTGGCTCTACACCTACTACGGCTGAGGTTACAATTCGTGCTTTGGGCGTAAGATTATATTTTTTCAGGGCTTGTTCAGATACAATGTATAAGGCAATAGCACCATCATTAATGCCAGAGGAATTTCCGGCTGTAACTGATCCGCCTTCTTTGCGGAAAACAGGTTTGAGCTGTGATAGTTTTTCCAGCGTTGTATTATCTTTGATAAATTCATCGGCTGCAAACAAAGTGGTTTCGTTCTTTTTTACTGTGATTTCAACCGGAACTATCTCTTCGGCGAATCTTCCGTTATTCCGTGCTTTGGCCGCCCGCATATGTGAATGATAGGCAAATTGATCCTGATCTTCCCGGCTGATTTTATAGATATCTACCAGATTTTCTGCAGTAACACCCATGGCATCCGTACCATACATTTCGTGCATCTTTGGGTTTACAAAACGCCATCCAAAACTGGAATCAAACATCTGGGCATCGTTGCCGAAGGACTTGGAAGTTTTAGAGATCACCCAGGGACCTCTGGTCATGTTTTCTACGCCGCCAGCTATAAATACATCTCCTTCACCGGCTTTTATGGTATATGCCGCATTTACTACAGCCGACATGCCAGAAGCACACAGCCGGTTTACAGTTTCTCCTGGTACAGAAGTGGGTAAACCAGCCAGCAGCAAAGCCATCCTGGCTACGTTCCGGTTATCTTCTCCGGCCTGGTTATGGCACCCCAGGATCACATCATCAATGCTGTCAGTGGGAATCTGTGGATTGCGCCGCACTAATTCTTTGATCACCAGTGTTGCCAGATCATCTATCCGGACAGAAGAAAGACTGCCTCCAAAATTTCCGATCGGGGTACGTATACCATCTACTATATATGCTTCCATGATTATAATCTTTTTAGTATTCTCTACCAGCCATTCAGGCACTCAGTTTCTCTACAAATGTTGCCTTTGTTTTGGACCGTACTTCTTCGAGGGTAGCACCTGGCATCAGTTCAATTAAGGTTAATTTTCCTTGTTCAAAACTAAAAACTGCTAATTCTGTGATTACCAGATCTACTGCTTTTTTTGCTGTTAAAGGCAAGGTACACAGGGGTACTATTTTACTCGAACCATCGCTATCCGTATGGTTCATCACAATAATTAATTTTCTGGCTCCGGCAGCCAGATCCATGGCACCGCCTACACCTAATAAGGGCTTTCCAGGAACTGCCCAGTTGGCCAGATTAGCTTCCTCATCTACCTGCAAACCTCCCATTACTGCAACGTCCACATGCTTGCCCCGGATCATAGCGAAAGAATCAGAACTATCGAAATAACTGCTGCCAGGAAGCGCAGTTACAGGTATCTTTCCGGCATTCACCGGATAATCCAAAGCTCCACCTCCATCAGCCGGCGAAGGACCTACGCCCAGCATGCCGTTTTCTGTATGCAGAATAATGCCATCTTCCGGCTTAATAAAATCTGCTACCAGCGTAGGAATACCAATTCCGAGGTTGACCATATCGCCTTTTTTTAGTTCCTGGAATGCCCGTTTCGCCATATTGTTCCGCACTTCATCTGATTTTCTAGCGGTATTCAATGAGGCAGAAGTTCCTAAATCTTCCAGTGTGATAGATGCCTGCACCAGATAATCTACAAAACAACCAGGCGTATGAACAAAATTAGGATCTATGGCACCCACCGGCACAATTTCTTCCACTTCGGCGATCACCAGGTCGGCGGCAGTAGCCATGGCTTTATTGAAGTTCTGCTCAGTCATCCGGTAGGTGAGGTTGCCGGCTGTATCTGCTTTCCAGGCCCGGATAAATGCCACATTGGCCCTGATACCTTTTATGAATACCTGCTCTACGCCATCAATGAGTTTAGTTTCCCGTCCTTGGGCCATCAAGGTTCCGGCAGAAGTGGGGGTATAAAATCCGCCAATGCCGGCTCCTCCTGCCCGGATGGCCTCTGCGAGTGTACCCTGTGGCAGCAATTCATATTCCACCTGCCCGGACTGGGCTGCTTTTACTGCATCCGGATTGCTGGTAAAAAACGATCCGATCATTTTCCTGATCTGGCCATTTCTGAGTAATCTTCCCCCACCTAAGCCGGGTTCTCCTACATTATTTCCGATGAATGTTAAGTTCTTTGTACTGGTTTGGGCTAAGGCGTGTAACAAATGAACTGGATTGCCGGTCATGCCAAAACCGCCTCCTAATAGAGTGTCATCATCTTTAACCAGCGCTGCTGCTTCACTTGCCGTAATTTGTGGTATTTGTTTCATGGGTTTGTTTATAGATCGAAAAAAACGGTTTCATTCTCTCCCTGCATATAAATATTAAAGTGATATTCCACTTTACCATGCGTGTCTGTTCTCAACGCTAGTAACGTTGACCTTCTCGCATGCGGGACAGCGTTGAGAACTGCATCAGTTAAGTTAGCTTCTTCATCAGAAAAATACAGCCGGGTATAGGCATGTACCAGTAAACCCCGCATAAACACAATCACATTGATGTGGGGGGCTTGTCCATTCACGGAACCGGGTTTGATGGTGTGAAATTCCACTTTATTATGAGGATGTGTACCGGTACCCAGGCGGCCAAATCCAGGAAACAATTGTGGATCATTTAAATACTTGCCTTCTGCATCTGCCTGCCAGATTTCGATCATGGCATCTGGTATCAGTTTTCCGGCACCATCCCACACCTGTCCTAAAATAGTAATACGCTCTCCTGTTACTAGTTCGCTTTTAATCAGATTTCCATTAGCAATGCTGGAGTAATCATATAGGTATTGCTCAGGGGTAAGCCCATAAGCGAAATAGGGGCCTACCGTCTGGGAGGGAGTTTGTAAAAAAGTATCCATGCTCATTTGTTTTCAAAAGGGGTTTCACGATTTCCTCGCAACACAATATCAAACTGGAAGCCCAATGCAAAATCTGATTCCGTGATATCAAGATTAAATTTGGATATTAATAGATGCCGGTATTTTTCTGGTACGCCTTGCAAAACCGGATCATAATCCATCAGCGGATCGCCAGGAAAATACATCTGGGTAACCAGCCGGGAAGTAATCTGATTGCCAAACAGAGAAAAATGAATGTGATTAGGCCGGAAAGCTTTCGGATGATTGCCCCAGGGATACGCACCTGGTTTGATGGTATAAAATTTATAATTGCCTTCACTGTCGGTGAGGCAGCGACCTGCGCCCAGAAAATTTGGGTCCAGAGGCGCATCATGCTGGTCTACTTTATGGATATATCTGCCTGCTGCATTTGCCTGCCAGATTTCTACCAGAGTATTTGGGATGGGCTTGCCGTTTACATCGGTTACCGTACCGGCTACTACAATCCGTTCGCCCAGCGGCTCTCCATTTTTGCGGGCATTCAGGGTCAGGTCATTGTCGTATTTCCGGATCGCATCATGGCCAAAAACCGGTCCGGTGAGTTCGCTCAGTGTATGTTTGAGCGGAATCAGAGGTTTGGTAGGTGCCCGTAATACGGTAGATTTATATTCCGGATACAGATAAGGCGGCTGTATGGCCCAATCCCGTTTATTTTGAGTCATTGGTATGCGTTTTATCCGTTTCAAAAAATACTTTTTTTGCAATTTTCATGGCATGGTTTACTGCCGGTACGCCGGCATATACAGCCGTATGAAGCAGCACTTCTTTGATATCTTCAATAGAAGCACCGGTATTTTTAGATGCATTCAGATGCAGTTCCAGTTCTCCTTCGTGCTTCAAGGCGGTCATCAGCGCAATCGTGATCAGACTTCGTTCCCGTTTGGTCAATCCGGGCCGGCTCCAGATGGCTCCCCAGGCCGTATTGGTAATGAATTCCTGGAAATCCTGGTCAAAGTCTGTCTTGTTGGCTTCGGCTTTGTCTACATGGGCGTCGCCTAACACTGCCCGGCGGGTTTGCATGCCTTGTGTATATAGATCGTTAGTCATTTATGTTGTGTTAAGAAAAAATCATTAAGTTGAATTGATTTATCAGATTGCGGTCAACTGTTTTCTTTATTAATAGAGAGGTGATTGATAGACTTCGGCCGTCTTTACTTTTATTTTGCTTGCCCAAAATAAAAGTAACAAAACAAAAGGGCAAAATGAAAAATGCTTCTCCGCTTAAGGCCAACACTCACCCCGCTTTTCATTTGTCCCTGCGCGCATGGAATATTTGTTTGATTTATTGTTGAGGTTTCTTGTACGATTATCATTATAGCCTTTAAGTCCACAACATCTTAAATCATTTCAAAGTAGTTATTGGTAGAAGTTTCTTCAAAAGACTTACTATTATTTCAACACTGAACTGGGTTTTTCTAAAGTCATTTAGCTATGTAAGCCGGTAAAGTTGAGTATCAACTCAGCCAACACTTGTGGATTATCTACACAGGGGATATGGCCGGAGCCTTCAATAATTTCAAACCGGCTGCCTGCAATCAATTCCGACAAATTTCTGACTTCATTCACGGTTGTAGATTTATCTTCAGAACCTACCACACATAACGTAGGTATCTGTATACGGCTGGCTATTTCCGTAAGGTCTGCATCCCGGATGGCTTCACAGGTTTTGATATACCCCAGCACAGGTGTACGTTCCAGCATATTTTTGTAGCCAGCTACTTTGATTGGTTGCTGTTTTCTGAAGTTTTCCGAAAACCACCGTTGCATCACGCCATCCGATATTCTGGATAATCCACCTTTCTCAACAGCTTTAATCCTGTCGTTCCAGATCGGAGGATTGCCAATTTTATGGCGGGTATCACACAATACCAGTTTTTCTGTTTTTTGCGGTATCCGGCTGCCCAGCACCTGGGCAATCATGCCACCTACCGAAAGGCCAATGATGATGCATTTCTCAATGTTTAATTTGTTAAGTAATGCCTGTGTATCGTCAACAAAATCATTTAATCCATTCGTGTCGGGAACTACATCTGATAAGCCATGTCCTCGTTTATCGAACAGCAAAATATTCCCATATTCTTTTAACGAATGGGCTACTTCTGTCCATATCCGGTAATCCGTGCCTAAGGAGTTAATGAACAAAAATGTGTGCGTTTTCCCTGCATTCTGCCATTGGTAATGAATCACATGTCCGTTGATGTCTATAATTTGCATGTTACACCTCCTTTAGTCCAACATAATTTTCTGCGATACTAGTGGCATAGGCTTTTGATAAGCGGATATAGTCGAACTTTGATTTTTGTAAATGGTATTCGAACGACCCATGCGCTGCTTGTTTGTGAAACAGATAGGTCATAAAATTACTGAAGTCCTGTGCCCGCCATATTCTGCGTAAGGCATTTGTAGAATAATTATTCAGCTTTTCTTCTCTGTTGTGCTGGAAGAAATCAATAAAAGCATCCGCCATCCATCTGATATCAGCTACCGCCAGGTTTAAGCCCTTTCCACCGGTAGGCGGAACAATATGAGCGGCATCGCCAGCCAGAAAAAGGCGGCCGTACTGCATATGATCGATCATAAAACTACGCATGGGCGTGATTGTTTTTTCAAAAATAGTACCCGTATTGAGTACAAAACCATCTGTATGCAGGCGTTTGGACAGTTCTTCCCAGATCCGGTCGTCGGGCCAGTTCTCGACAGAATCGTTGTTTTCTACCTGTAGATACAAGCGGCTTACCGATTCGGATCGGAGACTATGCAGGGCAAATCCCCGTTCGGTATAAGAATAGATCAATTCCTCGCTGGAAGGTTTTGCATTTGCCAGTATACCCAGCCAGCTAAACGGATATTCTTTGATAAAGCTTGAATAAAGCTTGTTGGGTAAGGCTTTTCTGGAAATGCCATGAAATCCATCACAGCCAGCTATAAACTGGGCACTTAGCTGTTGCTGAACATTGTTCTCAACATAAATGACCGAAGGTGCGTGCGTTTCCAGTCCTTCTAACAAAAAAGCTTCCGATTCAAACCTTATGTCAATACCTCTGGAGAGACAAGCGGCAATCAGATCTTTCACTACTTCCTGCTGCCCATAAATAGTGATACAGCGGCCACCTGTTAATTCATCGAAAGGAATCCGCTGACGCTGGCCATCAAAACTGAAATATACCCCTTTGTGTAACAATCCTTCCTGCTTGAGACGGTCTGCAACACTTAGTTCATGGAACAAATCAACCGTATTTTGTTCCAATAGTCCGGCTCTTACCCTGGATTCCACATAGGCACGTGTCCGGTTCTCCAGGATGATACTCTCAATTCCCGCCTGGTGCAAAAGCAAAGCCAGGGTCAATCCTGCCGGACCGGCTCCGATAATGGCGACTTGTGTAGTTTCTGTCATGGTATAGGGTTAACTTACGCCTGTTGACCGGATTAAAAAAGTAGCTAAACCGGCAACAATCGCTGGCAAAGCAAAAATGATAAAGTTCAAAGTCATAGATACATCCATTCCGATAAGTACACCACCCAGTAATGGTCCGACTAAAGCGCCGATCCTACCAGCGCCAATTGCCCAGCCAATGCCGGTGGTCCGCACTTCGGTAGGATAAATTCTGGCTGCTACAGAATACAAGCCGACAAATCCGCCTTGAATACAAAAGCCAATAAATCCGAATAATACCAGAATGAGGGCTGAGCCGGAAAATGCACTAAACGTCATCATAAGCAGGGCAGCGCCAATCAAAAACAAGCCGATTACTTTCCGTAATCCAAACATGCCAGATAAGTAACCCTGTATCAATATGCCGGCAAAAGAGCCCAGGTTAAAAACGGTTCCGGCATAAATGGCCAGTTCCAGGCTGAGCCCTGTATTAGCGGCCAGTTTGGGTATCCAGCTAGTAAGAAAGTAGAGGGTAACGAATGACATAAAAAAAGCCATCCATAACCAGAGTGTTGCGCTTTTTCTCTCCGGAATAAGCAAAGCGGAAACGGATGCTTTGGAAGCCTGCAATTGCACTACTGGTAATTGGGAAAGGGGTTGTAGTCCCATTTTAGCCAGAATATGATTTGATTTTTCCAGGGCATTTTTAGGACGGGTCTTAAACAAAAAATCCAGAGATTCAGCCAGCAGGAAATAGATCAGGGGAATGGTTACAGCTGTTGCCAGTCCGGCTACCTGATACATGGTTCGCCATCCGTACACAGGAATAATAGAAGCCGCTACCAATCCGGACAAAAAAGCGCCCATGGGATAACCACTGATCACCAGGCTCACCCAGAAATCTTTGGTTTTATTGGGTGTATATTCGGAAGCCAGGGCCGGGGTACTGGCCAGCATGGAGCCAATTCCTAAGCCGCTGACAAACCGGAAAAAAACCAGGTGGTAAATAGACTGGGCAAAAGCAGTGGCAAAGATGCTGCCTCCCATAATCACGGCACAGAGTAAAATCATGGGTTTCCGGCCAATTACATCTGTTTTAGGAGCCAGAAACATGGCACCTACTGTCATCCCCAGTAATCCGGCACTGAACACAACACCCAGGGCTTCCGAACTAATAGACCACTCTTTTGCAATGGAAGGGGCTGTATAGGAGATAATCAATACATCCATGCCATCGAGCATATTCATTAAAAAGCAAATGAAAATGGTGGAGTACTGGAGCCAGCTTAGGTTTCTGTTGTCTATTACCGTTTTAATGTCCATAAATGAGGCGGATTGTTTTAGGTGCGAATACTTAAATAATCATTGACCAGCAGTCATTGTAAATATGTGCTTATTGATAACAAATAACTGCCGGTGACATTTTAAATATTATCAGCCTTTTATCCTAACATCTCCTTTCTTTTTCTTAGCCTTTTGTGCATCAAAGAACTTTACCATTTCCGCAGTATATTGATCCAGCCACATACCTTCTCCATGCCCGGCTTTGGGTACAATGATCAGCCTGCTTTGCACCCCTTTTGCCTGTAAGGCTTTATCTAAAAGTAAACTTTGACAATGTGGCACAATCTTATCTCCATCTCCATGCAGCAGCAAAAAGGGTGGATCGTTGCGGTCGATATACGTAATGGGATTAGCTAAGGCGCACATGTTATCATTTTGCTGAATAGGACCGCCTGTAAGGGTAGACTCCGGAGAATCTGGCGCATCGTGTGAAAAACTGCTACCACAGGAATCCATGGCCTGAAAGGTGCTTGGACCATACCAATCTACAACGGCATCTATTCGGCTGCTTTGGTTAAGAAACTTACCCACTTTTCCTTCCAGAGAGAGGCTTTTTGCACCCACTGTATATTGATCGAGTCCTCTTGTGGTTCCCATCATGGCAGATAAATGTCCGCCGGAAGAATCTCCGGTAATGCCAATGAAAGTAGTATCGAGTTGATAGGTAGCTGCATTAGCGCGGATGAAGCGTATAGCAGCTTTTACATCGTTGATCTGTGCCGGAAAAATGGCTTGCCTGCTGAAGCGGTGATTGATAGCTACTACTGCATACCCATTCTTCAGTATAGGTATTCCCATTTTCTGATAGGCTTGCTTTTTGGTATTGTTGCCAAACCAGGCACTTCCGGCTATGGTTACAATGACAGGATAAGGCACTTTACCACCTTGGGGTAGGTAAATATCCATCCGGTGGCCGGTCAGGGTATCGCCGGCATAATTTACATCCAGCCATTGTTTAGAGGATTGCGAATGTACTGTTGTTATCAATATAAGTAAGGCGAAGAGGAAAGCAGTAGTAGATTTCATGAGGTATTGGTGTAGTTTTGAAATAGGCTGCATAATATTTTTACGGATCATCTATACATTAATAGTTTATTAGTGCATCAATCAAATTATACACTGTGCGCAATTACTTTCGTCCTCCTGGGCCGGACGGGCCCCGCTTTCGCATCCACCACTCTATACAACCCGCACAAGGCCCATGCTGACCCAAAGGTTGTATAAGGTGGCTCCTGCAAAAGCTGTGATAAAAAAAGTAAGATTATTTTATCTAAAAAGTCCATTACTTATACTTACTTTCATCCAAGCGGAAAAAGCGGACGGCATTGTTGAAGAGAATATCGCGCTTTTGCTCAAAAGACAAATAGTTTGCATTCTCAATTACTCCTACAGACGTTTCTATGAGTTTGGGCCATACCAGAAGATCGGTGCCATACAGAATGCGTTTGCCAAATCCCGCCTGCACCAACCGTTGAATGTAGGCATGAATTTCTTCCAGTGGGTAGCTCCAGATAAAACCAGCCAGGTCTACATATACATAGGCATTGGCTCCCATCAGGGCAATGATTTCATCGATCATCGGATAGCCGGCATGCATCACCCATATCTTGAGTTTGGGATGCTTGGCAAGCACATCTTCCAGCAAAAATGGATTACCCATGGAGGCTCTATATTTTGGCTGGGTGATATTAGCCATGCCGTTTCCGCCGGTACCCATGTGAATGCCAACCGGAATGTTTAATTTTTCAGCTACAGCAAAATATTCATCCAGGGAAGGATCGCTTGGGGACAATCCCTGGTACTGGGGCGCTACTTCACCCATCACTTTATAGAATCCGGAGGAGAGAGAATCCTGAAAAGCTTTTACAGTCATATCTTTTGGAGAACTCACGCCAATACCGGGAATCACCCGGCCAGGAGCTGCTTTCATCCATTTGCGGATAATCGTTGGATCGCCGTAGGCAACAATGGTCATGTTCAGGCGTTTCATGGTTGCCAGCACTGCATCCTGCATTTCCTGGTCCGTTTTAGCCGCTTTTAGCGGATCGGCACAGTCGATATTGAGAAAGGAGGGAGGTGCCTGGGTAGGATCGCCGCCTGGCATGTTTTTTAAAAACCAGGGACACATATCACCTGCAAAAGCCGGATTTACCTTCATGGCATGTACATGTACATCGATAATCGGCAGCCGTTTGTTTGCAGAATTTTCCTGGGCATAGACTGAAAAAGTGGTTAAAAAGAATAATACATTCCATGCTGCCTTTCGAAGAATAGCAGTTGAAAAGAATGGGCGTGTAAAAGATAGCATATAGGTTTTCAAAGGTTTAAGGGTCTATTTATTCTATAACTAAGGATTATTTGAACTTTAAAAGACTCATTTCCCAGCAGACGTCAGGTTGAGCATTTTAATGGCATTTTCTTTCAGAATTAATGGTTTAACTTCTTCTTTAAAACCTGCCTGCTCAAAATCTTTCATCCATCTTTCAGGTGTGATCAAAGGAAAATCTGTTCCGAATAGCATTTTGTGTTTCAGCTGGGTGTTGGCATATTGTACTAACTGAGCCGGAAAGTATTTGGGGCTCCACCCGGACAGGTCAATATATACATTGGGTTTATGCAGGCATACACTGAGCGCTTCATCCTGCCAGGGCCAGGAAGGATGCGCAATGATAATGGGTACATCCGGAAAATCGATCGCTACATCATCCAGGTAAATGGGATTAGAATAAGCCAGCCGTAAACTGCCGCCTCCCCGGACACCGCTTCCAAAACCAGAATGTCCGCTATGAAAGAGCATCGGAAGACCTGCTCCGGCAATCACTTCATACAGGTGATACGCCATGCGGTCGTTGGGATAAAACCCTTGTACAGTCGGATGGAACTTAAATCCTTTTACGCCAAATTCTTCAATTAATCTTTTTGCCTCCCTGGCTCCCATGCGGCCTTTGTGCGGATCGATGCTGGCAAAGGGAATTAGCACATCCGGATTGGCCATCGCTGCTTCTGCTACTTCTTCATTGGGGATACGTCTGCGTCCCAGTTCATATTCCGAATCGATGGTAAACATCACCAGGGCCATTTTCAGGCTTCGGTAATATTCTATGGTTTCCTGAATGGTAGGCCGGTGCGTGGTTTTAAAATATCTGGCGAATGCTTCGTCAAACTCAGGCCGGTAATCGTCGTGCGGTTGTTTGCACGATACTTCGGCATGGGTATGAACATCTATAGCAATTATTTCATTTAGATTCATAAAAGTGGATGTTTATAGTAACCTGAGGCATTCCTTTACTCCGGCATCTTTTACTTTTTTGTCATTGCCACAAAAAAGTAACAAAAAAAGTCTAGGCAAAATAATGCTTCTGCCCACATAGCCATCCCTCACCCCGCTATTTTGCCGGGCCCTCACGCATGGAATTTATTTTGTTTTATAATTTAGTTTTACATAATACTTCAACTACTTAGCTTGCATGCGTAAAGCCCCATCTATGCGGATGACCTCGCCATTCAGGTAACTGTTTTCAATCAGGTGCAATACCAAGCCGGCATATTCTTTTGCCTTGCCTAATCTTTTGGGAAAAGGAATAGCAGTGGACAAACTTTGTCTGGCTTCTTCATTTAAGCCTTCCAGCAGTGGCGTTTCAAACAAGCCGGGAGCAATAGCCAGTACCCGGATGCCAAACTGGGCAAATTCCCTGGCAGCTGGCAAGGTTAAACTCACAATTCCCCCTTTGGAAGCAGCATACGCCGCCTGACCAATCTGGCCTTCATAGGCTGCCACAGAAGCTGTTGAGATAATTACACCCCGTTCCCCATCTTCATTGAGTTCAGCAGGTATCATATCAGCTACCGCTAAACGCATCATGTTAAAACTGCCAATCAGGTTCACCTGGATAATTTTCTCAAATGCTGATAAGGGCATAGGCCCTTGTTTACTTACAATCCTACCGGAGGTACCAATGCCTGCACAATTCACTAATATACTGGCTGTCCCGTGTTTTTGCCTAGCTTGCAAAATAGCTTTTTGTGCTTCATCCGCATCTGCAACATTTGCTTTAAGCGCTATTCCACCAATCTCCTGAGCTACTTCTTGAGCCAATTCCTGATTAACATCTATAATAGCCACCTTAGCTCCGGAAGCGGCCAGTTTCAGTGCCGTAGCTTTGCCTAAGCCAGAAGCGCCCCCGGTAACTATTGCTGCTTTTCCTTGTACATTCATTTCTGTTATACTCAATTAAAATAGTGCAGACAGTGTCTATTTGGCCAGTTTCATACTAACAACCAATAACCACCAAGCAGCAACGATTTTCTATTAACTCTCGCCCCATACTTTAGTAGCTGTTTTTACTACCAGTTCCATTTTCCGCCACTGGTCATCATGCGTGAGATCGTTGCCATGATGGGTGCTGCTGAAACCACATTGAGGGCTTACGCACATATTTTCTAAAGGCATGTATTTGGAAGCCTCATCTATTCGCTCCCGCAGGTCATCCATGTCTTCCAGTTGCCTGAACTTGGAAGAAATAATGCCCAGCACCACTAATTTATTTTTCGGTACAAACCGGAGCGGAGCAAAATCACCGCTTCGTTCATCGTCATATTCCAGAAAATATGCATCCACATTGATATTATTAAAGAGTACTTCTGCCACTGGTTCGTAACCACCTTCGGCAAACCAGGTACTGCGGTAATTTCCCCGGCACAAGTGTATGCCTACTGTCAGATCATCCGGACGGCCATCGATTACGGAGTTGATAAGCGCTGCGTAGGTTCTGGGCAGTTCATTGGGGTCTTCACCACGTTCTTTGGCCGCTGCTCTCATTTTTGGATCACATAAATAGGCGAGATTGGTATCATCTAACTGGATATACCGGCAACCAGCCTGATACAGCGCATTGATTTCCTGTTTGTAGGCTTCACTCAGGTCATGGAAAAATTCATCCATGTCCGGATAAGAATGTATGTCAATCGCTTTTCGTCCACCCCGGAAGTGAATCATGGTGGGAGAGGGGATGGATACTTTTGGCGTTTGACTCACTACAGACTTTAAGAAATTAAAATCAGCCACCTGAATATCTTTTACATGTTTGATCTTGCCGGTCACACTGAGTGTAGGAGGTGTAAACCCATCCTGGGCTACTTTGGCATTTGGATTGGCTTCGATGCCACCTGTTACGGTTACGCCGGCCAGTTCTTTCAAAAAATCCAGGTGAAAATAATCCCTTCTGAATTCCCCATCAGTGATAGACTTCATGCCAATAGATTCCATCTTTTTCACCGTTTCAGCAATGGCTCTGTTTTCTATTTCACGAAGTTCCTCTGTCGAAATGAGCCCTTTTTTCCATTTCAGACGGTTTTCTTTTACTTCCTGGGTTCTCAACAAACTTCCTACATGATCAGCTCTGAATGGAGGTTTAATTTTGTGCATAGTGTATGTGATAGATTAATTATTTAGTTAAAACTGTTTTATTGAATACTGCCTGATTTTGGCCTTTTTCCTGATTTTACCCATTGGCGGAGTTCATCGAAGGCTAAGCCTGTTTGCTCTGGTGTAAACTCGCAATGACCCTGGCCATTGGTGTATTTTACAACCATAAACTTTTCCTTGCCTTTCTGGCGGACCATCATATCATAGTTGCCTATCGCCAGTTGAGCAGGTATCAACTGGTCATAAGTGGTGTGCATCATCACGACCGGAAAGGAAATTTCCCCGGTACGGTAATTTTTCTGGAGAAACTGGAATGCGGTGGGAGAGGCAGACAACCGTTCCACTTTTTGGTTCACCATCCAGTCGTCGGGAAAGCCGGTGTACAACGTATTGGTATTATCAAACGGATTGCCCCCTGATTTTTTCACCAGATCCCGCAACACCATTTCGCCAAATAACACAGCAAAAGGCAGGTCTTTGAGTTTGAGTTCAAACGTTTGTGCTAGCTGTTTAGCCAGCAGGGAATCTTTTTGTAGATGTTTGTATAGAGGTTCTGCACTGGCAAAAACCTGCTGCACTGATTTCTCAGAACTCCCTGTTTTCATAATCTCAGAAAGCGGGGAAATTTGCTCAGGAAACAATACATTAAAAACGGCGATTAGGTCAAACTCCTTCCTGGTCTGGATATACGGATTGCTGGAGAGCGGACAAAGCGGTAAAGCTCCCTGGTAATTGGCCGCATATTTTTCACTGATTCCTAAAGAAATGCCCCCACCCATGGAATGGCCTACCATAAACGTAGTGTCTGGCTTGCCATACTTCGATACAAAATGTTTTCTCAATGCTTCTGTATCTTCAATTCCTTCCGGCAGGGCATATCCTTGTATCCGGTAGGCAGAAGCCGCCACCGCAAACCCTCTGTCCAGAAAAGGAGCAAAACCCTTGGCCAGATTGGGATTATCGAGCATAGCAGGACTGTTCATAAACTCATAGCCATGCGCATACATCACCAGTTTGTTTTTCCAGTTGGGCGGGAAAATGATTTTGTAACGAGCCCCATTAATTGTTCCGGAATCTATTTTTGCCGTCTGGGCTTTTGCATTCCAGGCAAATACGATTAAGATTATAGCGAGTAGCAGGTTTTTCATAGGTTTCAGGAAATTATGGGTTTGCTTCTAGTACCAAGGAAGTCAAGGCTGGTTGATACAGCAACCGAATGCATTCCGGGTAATTTTTCAACACCTGTTTCTGATTGACAGAACCTTTGTCTGTTAGCTCTCCGGCATCCAGCGATAGGGTGAAATCGGCAAGTAACGCTCTTTTGATAAGGGTAGTACTTCCGGTATTTCTCTTTGCCAGTACGGTCAACACCCCATGCATTACCTGTTTAAAACTTGGATTTGCCACTATCTCCTGTAGGTTTGTATCGGATGATAATCTCAGCTGCTTTTTACAAACTTCTATATCCGGGAAAATAATAGCTCCAACAAACTGCTGGTCATGGCCGGTAATCACAGCATCATGGATCAATCCATTTCCGGCAGCCAGAAGGTCTGTCCGGAGTTTTCCTACATTTACCCAGGTGCCGGTGTCTAATTTAAAATCTTCAGCCAGGCGGCCATCAAACAGTAAGCCTTCTTCCACATGATCCGGATCGACAAACTTGAGCGCATCACCCGATTTGTAGAATCCTTCTTCGTCATACGCTTGCCTGGAGGCCTGCTCATTTTTCCAGTAGCCTTGGGTAATATTTCCGCCTTTGTACCTGGCTTCCAGTTTGCCATCTACCGGTACCAGCTTCAGTTCCAAACCAGGTACTGGCAGACCAAGTAATCCGGCGAAACCATCAGGCCTGGTAGAAAAAAGCGCAGAAGGACTGGATTCTGTACAACCCAGTCCGGTAGCGATAATAATACGTTCTCCAACTGTTTCCAGGGCTAAACTTTCCAGCGCATCCCATACATGCTGGGGCATACCGGCACCGGCATAAAAAAGTAATTGTAAGCGGCTAAAGAACTTCTCCCGCAAAGACCGATCTTTCCGCAAATACCCTATTAATTCACCAAACCCTTTGGGTACATTGAAGTAAACGGTAGGAGAAATTTCCCGTAGGTTGGCAACTGTAGCTTTGATTCCGGCAGGAGTAGGATTGCCTTCATCCAGGTACATTGTGCCACCATTATATAAGGTAAGACCAAAGTTGTGATTCCCTCCAAAGGTATGGTTCCAGGGCAGCCAGTCGATAATTTCAAACGCATCGGCCATAAAAGGAAACGTCTGGGTGATCTGCTGCCAGTTGGTAGAAATATTCCCATGCGTATTAATCACCCCTTTTGGTAAACCAGTAGACCCTGACGTAAACAATATTTTGGCTATGGTTTCCGGCATAATAGCCTGATAAGCCCTGTCAACGGAAACGGTGGGTGTAGTTTTTACTATATCCTGGTACAGCGTAGCATGAATGTTATCCGGCCGGTAATTTACAATCACTACCTCAGCATCTCCGGCAACCGCCTGAAGCGCCCGTTCATACTTTTTTCCGTCTGAAACGAAAATCAGTCCTGGAGTTAAGAGGTTGATAACATGTTTGAGTTTTTCAAAATCCTTCGACCGCAGGGAATAGGCAGGTGTAATGGGAGAATAGGGAATACCTACATGTAAAGCTGCCAGTGCAACCATTGCATGTTCCACACTGTTTTCTGATAAAATCGCAATAGGTCTCTTTTCAGATAAGTTGGCATTGAGGAGGTACTGGGCAATACTTCTAACAATAGTCAGTGTTTGCTGGTAGGTATAGGTCCACCAGATGCCTGCCGTATCCCGCTGCCCGATAAATACCTGGTTGGACCGGTGTTCAGCCCAGTGAAGCAGCCGTTCGGTCATGCGGTGGGGATGAGCTTGCAGGGGAATATTGGATTTTAGCAACAGGCTTCCATCTGCCTTTACAGTTTTATCTATAGAAACTTCGCCGAAAGGTACTTTCCGGTAAGGCGTGTCTTTTAAATGATGTTGCACAATCATTGTTCTCCTACTTTTTTAGCTTTCCCATCTAAAAATAACCTCAATCTTTCTTTGGCTTCCGGCGAACTCTGGGCGATAGCCGCCATCAGCGATTCCATCATTAACCCCTGGTCCTGGGAAGATTCTGTAATTTTTGGCAATACATGCATCAGGGCATAGTTGGTCATGGCAGCATTAGAACTGATCTTACGGGCCAGTTCCATGGCCTTTTCAAAACCTTTGCCTTCCTCTACCAGATATTGTGATAAACCGATCGTATACCCTTCTTCCGCTGTATACACCCGCCCTGTAAACATCATGTCCTGCATCCGGGCCATGCCAATTAATTTAGGTATCCGGACAGAAGCACCGCCGCCTACAAAAATTCCCCGCTGCCCTTCCGGTAAGGCATAAAAGGCCGAAGATTCTGCCACCCGGATATGTGCGGCACTGGCCAGTTCGAGTCCGCCACCTACCACAGCCCCATGCAATACGGCTACCACTGGTACTTTGCCAAACTGTATTTTATCCAGTGCCTGGTGCCACATGCGGGAATGAAAAATGCCTTCCACCACATCCCGTTCTTTCAATTCCGAAAGATCCAGACCGGCACTAAAATGCTTGCCTTCTCCATAGATCACGGCACATTTGATCCCTTCAGGCATGCAGGAAAATAGTCTTTCTAAGCCCAAAATGGTTTCATCATTCAAGGCATTGCGTTTTTCTATCCGGCTGATCCTGAGGGTAAGAATCTCTCCAATGGTTTCTGCCTGGATGGTATTGGGCGTGGATTTTAATAACATATCTTATCTACTTAATTTATTCGGAAAGCTGGCCTTTATTCAATTCGATGGCATTTCGATAAGGTTTGAGGCCAGACCAGAAACAGACCGTACCTACTACACCCCCAATCAATAACAGCAGCGACAATGAATAGCGAATTGCACTTTCATCTTTAAAAACAAAATCAGTAAACGCCGCCACCGAAGTAGGCCCTAGGCCCATACCGATCAGGTTCAGAATAAACAGGAATATGGCGGAGGCCAGTACTCTTACCTGGTTTGGCATTAGCTCCTGGACGGCTGAAGCGGCAGCGCCTATGTTGGAAGCAGTGAAAAATGAAGGAACAAACAGCACGGCCAGAGATAGCCAGGCTTGTGGCATGAGCGGCGCAAAACTCATCAGGGTTACGGCGATCATCGAGATCAAACCTACCCGGAGACGGCCATCTGTGCGGCCTTCTTTTACGAGCTTATCGGCATACCAACCACCCCATAAAACCCCCAAACCCGAAGAAGTTACCAGTACAATCCCATATCCCAGACCTGCCTGCGGCATATTCCATCCATAGGTACGTACTAAAAAGGTAGGTACCCAGGCACTGCATCCATAGTTGACCAAAGCTGTAAAAGCCAGACCAAAACAAATGGACAAGTAAGCCCATTTATGCCTAAAAATAATGGTGAGCGCTTCCGGTAAATTTACTTCAACAATCTTTCCTTCTTTTTTTAACAGATTCTTGCGGATGGGCTCTTTAACCGTCAGCATCAACAGGGAAAGTAGTAAGCCTGGAAGACCGATATAGACAAACAGTAATTGCCAGGGATACAGCGAACCTAGTACAGGAACTTCCACCGTACCTTCTGTAGGTAAGGTAGCAATAATGCCAGCGCCAATGAGTAAGGCAATGCCAGAACCCAGAAAAATGCCGGAGGAATATACACTTAAAGCCGTAGCCAGCCGGTTTTTAGGAAAATAATCGGCGATCATGGAATAGGCCGATGGAGACAAAGTGGCTTCTCCTACGCCTACGCCCATTCTTGCCAGAAAGAATTGAGTATACGTCCGGACTCCACCACATAGCACTGTCATCAGGCTCCATAAAGTAATACCCCCAATGATGATATTTCGGCGGCTGTACTGGTCGGCCAGGCGCCCAATAATAATTCCGAAAAGGGTATAAAACAAGGCAAAACTCAAACCCATCAGTAAACTCACTTCAAAATCGGATAAGTGCATATCCCGCTTGATAGGGCCAACCAGCAAACTCAGAATCTGCCGGTCGATAAAGGAAGAAATATTGGCCAGGGTGAGCAAACCCACCACATACCATCCATATCTTAAGGATGATTTTTCTGCCTTCTCTACCGGTAAAGTTAAGGTCTGTTTCATAAAGGGTTCAGATTAGCATTTCTTCCTGTTCATTGTAAATCGTTAGTTGTTCTTCATTCATCAGTTGCTGGCAAAGCCCGGTACACTTGGTTAATTCGTAGGTAAAAAAGAATTTCATGGTGCTGACCTTCGAACGGTAGAATAGCTTTTTGTCTTCAGCTAAAGAGCTATTATATAATGCTTTTTCGGCAATAGTTGCCATTCTGAGCAACTGCCAGGCGATGTTGAGGATTCCAAACAGCTGCATATAGAGGGTGGCATCTGCCAGAAAAACTTCATCACCTTTCTCTGATCTTATATTTAACAGATGGCTCGTTACAGACTGCAAGTTTTCAATTTCTCGTTTTAACCGGTTTGCATAAGTTTGTAAGGTAGCCAGTTCAGATGCCTTTTCGATATCAGGCAATACTTGTTCTAACCAGAGATCTATGGATTTTCCATTATTTTGAGCGATTTGCCGCCCTAATAGTGCGATGGACTGAATACCTGTTGTTCCTTCGTAGATAGAAAAAATTCTGGCATCTCTGGCCATTTGCTCCAACGGGAAGTCAGTCGTGTACCCATAGCCACCTAATACTTGTAAGGCATTATGGATGGAAGCATTTCCACTTTCTGCACCATAGGTTTTGGCAACCGGAGTGAGCAGTTCCAGCAGATCCTGGTAATGTTTTTTCTGTGCTGCTTCTTTACTAATCTTCTGCATATCCATATACTGGTAGCATTGGAGAATAAAGGCAAGCGTACCTTCCGTAAATGCTTTCTGGCTCAATAACATTCTGCGTACATCCGGATGTTGAATAATAGGAACTGCTAGGGTATTCGCTGCTTTGGCATTGGTTCTTCTGCCCTGGGTGCGTTCTATGGCATATTGCAGCGAAGTATAATACGCATGGGTGGCCACTGATACGCCCATCAATCCTACTTCCAGCCGGAACGCATTCATCAGCTGGAACATATATTGTAAGCCCTGATTCGCTTCACCCAGCAGATAGCCTAAACAATTATTGTTGCCGCCAAAGGAAAGATGCATGGCCGGTGTTGCTTTCTGTCCCATTTTGTGGATTATGCCAATAGAGGCTACATCATTATCTTGCCATTTTTCCTTGTTATTTATCTGTTTTTTGAGAACTATGAACAGGGAAATACCTTTGGTACCAGCTGGTGCTCCAGCAATTCTGGCCAATACCAGATGCACAATATTCTCGGTAATATCATGGTCGCCTGCCGAAATGAAAATCTTTTGACCTGTGATCCGGAATATGCCATCTTCCACAGGTATAGCGCAGGTAGTAATATCAGAAAGTGAACTGCCAGCCTGGGTTTCAGTCAGGCACATGGTAGCGGCCCATTCACCGGATAATAGTTTGGGAAGATAGGTGTTTTTTTGTTCAACATTTCCGAACCGGAGAATAACATTCGCTACTCCTTTCACCAGGTCGGTAAACATGACAAAGCTGTTATTGGCTGCTGCCAGAATATATTGAACCCCTGCCGCTATGGTTTTTGGAAGCTGCTGACCACCACACATTTCCGGAAATGTAGCTGATAATAATCCAGACTGCACATAGGCCTGATAGTATTGATGAACTGCCGGATGTACTTTTACCTGCCCTTCCACTAATTCCGGCTCTTTTCTATCAGCTAATTTGTAAGAAGGAGCCAAATAGGTATCGGCAATTTCAGTAGCAGTATCCAGGGTGAGATCAAACGTTTCCCGATGGTGTCCATGGAAATAGGCATCAGCTAGTATCACTTCCATTCCAAGTACTTCGTAGAGCACAAAGTCCAGGTGTTGGCGGGAGAAACTATTAAATGACATCTTTTAGGATCAGGTAGATAGGTAGTGTTTCAAAAGACAAAAGGAGTATAGCATTCAGAAACTAAAGTCAATACTACTATTTATTCTTTCTATAGTCCAATATAATTTTCTAATTTGGTAATAAGTTTTACTTATTGGAAATGGTTATATGGAATTACGCCAGTTGCGGTATTTTATAGAAGTAGCGCAGGAGTTGCATTTTGGTAAGGCGGCTGAAAAGCTGTTTATTTCCCAGTCAGCGCTGAGCCAGCAAATTCAGTTGCTGGAAGAAGAGATTGGGGTAGATCTGTTTGTTCGTGCCAAACGGATCAAACAGCGGAAGGTAGAACTTACCGAAGTGGGACTTTCTTTTCTGGAGGATGCTATGCAGGTGATCCGGCAAAGTGAACTCGCCATCGAGAAAGCCCGTAATCTGGGTCAATCTACAAATGAACTACGGGTGGGATTTTTTAAACTCGCCCTGCGGGAATGGATCGTAGAAATGATGCATGAAGTCTCCCGCCTTATTCCGGATGTAGAAGTTAAAATCATGGAGTTTCCTACAGTGGAAAGCATTCAGGATGGTTTGCTGGAATACAAAATAGATCTAGGAATGACCTTGCTTCCGCTGAAAGATGAATCGCTGGCATATAAAGTATATAAAACGGATCACCTTCATGTGATCATGTCGGAGTATCATCCGCTGGCTTCATCCGATACAATTCAGCTGGAAGGGTTGAAACAGGAAAAATGGGTGATTATCAACAAGCCATTGCATCCGTTTTACGATTACATTGAGCGCATGTGCCAGAAAGCCGGATTCAGCCGGGAGAAAAATATTGTACAGGAAGTTTCCTCACATGAAATGATGTGTAGCCTGGTGAGTTTAAATATCGGCATTGCCTTTATGCCTTCATTGTTTGACCTTAGCAAAGAGCCAGGAATTGTTTCCAAAAAAGTGCTGAGAAATAGCCTGGTTCCATCTGAAATCGAAGTAAATCATGCCATTGCCTGGCGGAAAAAACAGGTATCGCCTCTGGTAAAGACCGTTATTCAAATGATTGGGTAAAGAATGTATGAAACGTCAGAATCTGGATATTTTAACCGGTAAATTAAACCATTATAAAAATTAATGTGGGTAATAAAAATGATATTCTGATCAGAAATGTTTCTCCTCCAGGGCCGGAGAGGCCCCGCTTTTGCATCCACCACTCTATACAACCCGCTCTAGGCTAGTGCTGGCCCAAAGGTTGTATAAGGTGGTTCCTGCCAAAGCTGTTATCAGCAAATACGCATCTAGTTGTTATTTCAATATTAGTCCAGTTTACAGCATTTCAAGCAATTGAATATTATTTCCGCACGTGTCATCCAATACGGCGATCATGGTTGGACCTACTTCTTTAGGTTCCATGCTAAATTGAACACCAAGACCGGTCAGCCTGTTATATTCTTTTTTCAGGTCCTCCACCATAAAGGATGTCCAGGGAATACCAGCCTCTTTTAACGCTTTTTGGTATTGTTTTGCCGGTTCAAATGCAGTGGGTTCCAGGAGAAGTTCCACCCCATTTTGTTCTGTTGGAGAAACTACGGTCAGCCATTTATACTCACCTACCGGCACATCCGTTTTTTTGATGAATCCCAGCTTTTCTGTGTAAAACTGTAAGGCATTGTCCTGATTTTGAACTGGTACGCTTGTTACATGTATTCTAATCATGTCTGATAAATTTTGATTCAAACAAAAATCAGCATTTATGATTTAAGATACTTATTCCGGATTGCTAATATGTAGTTGCTGATATACTTTGGGCGAATGACCTGTACCTTGTTTAAATACTTTTGAAAAAGTAGGCAGGCTCTCATACCCTACATCAAAACAAACCCAGGTGACAGGATAGCCTTTTTTTAGTAGTTCTTTGGCCTTCTCTATCCGCAAATCTCTGAGAAATTGTCTGGGCGTCCTTCCATATACCTGTTGAAAAATACGGATGTAGTGGAAGCGGGACATACATGCTGCTGCTGCCATCTCGTTTAACTCGATTTTGTCGGCATGGTATTTCTCCATAAAGGCTTTGGATTGCCTGATGTAAGCGTAATGATGTGCCGGTAGGCCATACTCTTTCGTGAGCCGCTCTACTTCCTGTTCGTAGAATGTTTTGGGGCGTTCATTCATGTCTTGCATAAATTTCTTTTCTGTCTACATGATTTCTACATATCCATCTGTGCCATTCACCCGGATTCTCTGCCCATCTTTAATGAGCCTGGTCGCATTTTCTACGCCGACTACGGCTGGCAAGCCATATTCCCGGGCGATCACGGCTCCATGGGTCATCAGGCCGCCCACTTCGGTAACCAGGCCTTTGATAGCTATAAACAAGGGTGTCCAGCTGGGATCAGTAAAGGAAGTAACTAATATGTCTCCCGTTTCCAGATTGGCCTCTTCCATTTGTAAGATAACACGTGCCCGTCCTTCTATCACGCCGGAAGAAACGGCCAGGCCTGCCATAGCGCCGGAAGGTATATTTTCCTGTTGGTAAGCACCAGTAATAATTTCACCATCAGAGGTGATCACTCGTGGCGGATTTAGTTTTTCATAGATTTTGTACGCGTCTTTTCGCTGGTTGATAATCCCGTAATCCAGTTGACGGGCGCGTACAACTTCGCGAAGTTCTTCAAAGGTGAGATAATATATATCCTCTGAGGATTGAATAACTCCCGATTGCAGGAGCCTGTTGGCTTCTTTGAGTAAAGCCTGCTTATAAACGAAATAACGGCTAATTATACCGTATTTTGGATATTCACGATAGCCGGCATACTTGCGGATCAGGTCGATCATTCGTTTTGTTTCTTTTGCTTTTTGTTCACCATCTGGCAGTTGCCCCAACCGGACTAATAACTCCTGTTGTTTCTTCAACGCTTCCTGCAGCCCTTGCTCAAATCTTCGTTTGCTTTCACCAGGCGCAAAGTTTCTAATGTTACCAAGAATGACAGGAATAAGTGCAGAAGGTTTCTCACTCCAACGATTTCTGGTAATATCGATTTCTCCGGCACATCGCATACCGTATTTGTTGAGATAATCATAAATAGCATCTCTGACTTTCTTTCCACCCTCAAACTTTATTAATTCCTCCAAAAAGTTATCTTCTTTTGCCTTTTCTAGATACGCAATTATTTCCGGATACGGACGAATCACATCTGCCACATCCAGTAGTGCAAGCCCCATTTCTGACGTGATATTGTTGGGCACAGATTGAGAAAGAATATCCGCTGCATTTTTCTCACCTAACCACTCGTGCATGTTGGAATTGATCCATGCCGAAGCATTCATACCAGTCATAATCACCCCCATACTTTGTGGGTCAGAGACCGTTTTCTTTAGCTGCCCTATATCTTCCAGGATAAAATCGAACAGATCCGTTCCCCTTTTCGTTTGAATAGTTTGTTTTAATGCTTCTATCGCTGTTTGACTTCGCTTGACCAGCTCAGAAACGATTGTAGGTTCGTATTCGTTTAATGCCTGATAATTCGGCATGGATACAGCTTTATGACCTTTTCCGGCATCCGGGCCTTTGTTATCATCCGGTAACGATTTTATAAAATCTCCCCGCTCTATAATAGTGGTAAGTGCATCTTTTACAAGCGGATCGAATTTTCCCAGGGTTTCTATAATCGTATTCCTGCTGCCAGGTGAGTATAGCATTTGAGTAACATCAGCAAACAGCCTTCCACCGGCCGTACGCATGTGAGCAGGAGTCGTTAATAACCAAAACGACAATCCCAGTGGTTTAATGGCATCCGTCATCATTTGTTGATGGCCAACAGAAATATACACATGATTCTCTCCATCATTGGCTACAGGGATCGGGTATAACATAGTAATCGGCCGGCTCTGGACAATGTAAAATATATCATCCACCAGACACCATTCAATGTCCTGGGGACTGCCAAAATGTGCTTCTGTTTTTCTGCCGGTACGTTCCAGTTGTACAATCTGCTCATCTGTCAACGCCTGCCTGTTCTGCCGTTCCTTGTCAATCTCCTGCTGTACTGTACCGCCGTCTTTTACGGCATAAACAGCCAGTTTCTTAGCGGATATCTTCTTGTCAATAATTCTACCTTCAGATACTTTATAGGTATCCGCATTTACCAGGCCAGAAACTAGTGCCTCACCTAGTCCGAAACTGGCATCAATAGATAATTCTTTCCTATTCCCATTGACGGGATCGGCCGTAAACAGAATCCCTGCTACCTCTGGAAAAACCATCTTCTGAATAACCACCGCCAGCTGTACTTTACGGTGGTCGAAGCCATGTTGAATTCGGTACATAACTGCCCGTTCGGTAAACAGCGATGCCCAGCATTTACTGACATGTTTCAGGATAGCTTCTTTTCCGGTGATATTCAGATATGTATCCTGCTGACCAGCAAAGGAGGCCGTCGGTAAATCTTCGTCCGTTGCGCTGGAACGTACAGCATACGCATGTTCCTCTCCAAGTATGGAGAGAAAGTGAGTAACCTCATCTTCAATGTCTTTTGGAATGGCGATTGCTTCGATGAGGCTGCGAATCTCACCGCTCAATTGAGCAATTTTAATTCGGTCTTCTACCTTCAGAAGCGATAAAGATTCAAGTAATCCGTTTATCGACGAATTTTCTCCTATGATTCTTTTAAAAGCTTCCGTAGAGATACAAAAGCCTTCTGGTACCTGGATTCCCTCAATCCTGATAAGTTCGCCCAGGTTGGCCCCTTTACCTCCAGCTATCCTGATTTTTGATCTGTCGATGTCCTCAAAACCAATAACAAATGGACTTATACTAATCATATCTGGCATATTTTATTAAGATGTTGGTGATTTTTAAATGGGTAGTAAATAATAAATGGAAATCTTCCCGGATTTTACGGTTTCAATGCCTTCAATACCAGTTCAAGTGTTTGATACATAATTTCATTTGAAAATGTAAAAGACTTACCTCTAACTTCCGCTTCTTTATGAAAACGTAGCAAATTGTATAGCGGTCCGTAGGCCACACTCCAGAATACAGCCATCGGCATTGGCAGTAATTCTTTATTTTTGATTGCTTTTTGAATGAAAGTTTCCAGGATCACCTTCAAATCGCTGTTTACTTCAGTCAGTACATATTTACAGTGGGGAGAATTCAGGATAATTTCAGAGAATTCAGCCCTATTCGGGTTGGTGAGCGCATACCCGGCTCTGTTCTCCCACTGCTTCTTTAAGCCTTCTTTAAAAGACATGTCGGGAGAAAAGTCTTTTGTCATCAATTCCATCATCCGGCGGACCTCTTCCACGCCAAGCTTTTTAATCAGATCATCTTTGTCTTTATAATAAATGTAGAGGGTGGCTACGGAAATATTACAGGCTTTTGCAAGTTTTCCCATACTAAAACCTTCAAATCCATCTTTTACCAGAAGTTCGATGGCTTTTTCTATAACCAGTTTTTCTTTTTCTCTATCTCTGGTTCGCATTTTGTGGAAATAAAATTTCTCAAATATAAATGAATATTCATTTATTTATAAGTATTTCTGTTACTTTTTTATTCCAATGTTATCCTGGTGATTTTTAGTTATCAAACTGGCGGGATAACCCTTACCAATAGTTATATCCTACAACAGTAATAAGCAAAGCAGACTGTAGTCGTACTTATCTGATAGGAGCGGCTTTACTATTAAAGCGGGTGGATTACCTAAAGCCTGTACTCTGGGACATGCAAAAGATGAATTTCTGGTAGGAGTATTTAAACTGGTTCTATAGGAATAAATCGTAGAATGGATGCAGGAACGTTACAAACGTTTGTCAGGCGGCTTAATTTGATTCCTGCAATTTTATTAATGCCAGAATATTCTGGTAGCAAACATAGAGCAGAGCCATTCCAAAAACTCCAAAAGAACAGTCTATCAATCTCCAATAAAACGGAATTTGCCTGATGGGCCCTGCTATCAACGCAAGAGGAAATACCATCACGCAGGCAATCATTCCGAATTCTATTACCCAGATATTCTTTACAGGATCTCTTAAGGGGCCAATAAATGCAACTGCAATAACGATATGAGCAAATGCAAGCCAGTCAGTACCATAACTTAAATAGGGGAAAGTTTCATTGGTTGTTTTAACGGCAAAATAAACACTGGTAATCCATTCTCTCATAAACTCAGGGAAAAGCGAGATATTCCCGTATGCGATGGCAAGCTGGGATTCTATCGGAAAGGCAGTAACTCCGCTTAGTACAAGTCCAACAATAAATAACACGATTAAAATCTTAATTCTGTGTCTGATTTTCTTTTCTGAGGTCATATTCTATCAAAATAAAAAGCGGTTTTTATGCAAACTTATCACTTTAAGATATATTCAAACAAGCTATTGATAAAGTATGTAATACTTTATCAATAGCTTTAGTCTCCTAAATACTTTTAATAAATCTGGCAGGATTTCCAGCCCATACCTGATTGTCTGGAATGGATTTGGTAACTACTGAACCGGCACCAACGATTGAGTTTTTTCCTATACTTACCCCTTTAAGTATAATACTATGTGCCCCGGTAATTATAAAAGCTCCTTCTTTTATAATTACCGGGGCAGTCTTTATATTATCATAAATTTCGGGAGTAGCATTTCTTTCCATGTAATTTAAAGAATGAAAATCTGTATCATAGATAACAACATTACCCCCAATCTTAACATCATCACTGATCTCAACTTTATGATGACACACTATCGCACTACTACTTATTCCTACATTATTTCCTATTTTTAATACACCATTTTTTCCAACTAGAAAATAACATGGCTGTTGCCTTCCTATCATATTATGATATTTCCCATTATTGATTTTAAATTTTTTACCAATGGTAAATCTTCCTGTTAATTCAACCTTAATAATGGGAACACCACCCGAAATAAATTCCGGACTAAAATAAACGCCATTTAATTTAAACTTTATCCAAGTGATTATCCATGAAATAAAACCTGCTAACTTAAAATATAGAAATTTGTAAGTCTTATTTATAAATTTTAATAGCGTCATAGTTTTGCCTAAGTGATATTAATGACTCGGTTAAGCAGCTTTACTACGCCATTTTTAGAGGTGTTATATATGCGGGAGTTTTGATGCCCCACATGTTTTTTAGAAGTTTCATGGCATTTTTTACATACTTCCGGAAAATCCTTTTTGTAGTGGCGCCAGCGTAAATTTCGCATAGTCTGTGAATTCCACATATTTCGAATGCTGTCATTTTTGATGTTACCTATTTTTTCATGACTGCCATACAGAAACCCATAAGCACATTGCCTGATGCTTCCATCGAAGTTAAAGTGAGCATAAAAGAAAATATCGGTGCACCGGTTATATCCTTGTGTGGAAGACTTTTGAATAATATCATGGAACGTATTATGGGTTACCTGATCTGTTGATTTTCCCCATTGCAGATTGAAATTTTCTATTTGCTGCGGCGTATAACTGGGCAGAATGACATTACGCACACAAAGCATGGGATACTTTTTGTTAGCCCGGTTCCTGAATTCGTAAAATCCGGTTATATTCTGTTTTAACCGATCATAATCCCCTCCTTTCCTGATCTTATTGTAGGAGGGTCCGTCGATTCCATCCACCGATACGCCTATGATATCGATATCCCACCGAAGGATTTCTTCAAAAGGGAACAGTTCAAATATTTCACCATTGGTGGTAATTTCAATCTTGATATCTTTCCCGGAAGCATATGCCATGATCTCACGAAACTGCGGATGGAGCGAAGGTTCCCCTTGTCCACAAATGCGTAAAAACTTAACCGGATACTGGGCAATTTCATCGACGATCTTTTTAAAAGTCTCGAACTCCATAAAGCCTACGGCTCTTTTCATGAACAGGGTTCTGTGACAATGCAAACAGCCCATATTACAGTCGTTGGTGAGCTCTACTTCTATGATTTCAGGATTTTTTATATCCGGGAGTAATCCCGGAATTTTCCAATAAGCGGAAACATAAGCTTTTCGAAGCAAAGCAGCTTTTAAATGGGGGAAAAGTTGTTTTTTTACCAGTTTCATAGGGATAGGTGTTTTTTTGTGCTAATCAGATAAGATTGGTGTGCCTGGTGGTATACTAATTGACAGACACAATCATTTTTCAAAGTTGAAGCTAAATATGGTAGGATAAAATACCGTAAATTAGGTATTTTTAATGCCAGCCTTATAGTATGTTGTATTAAAAATGACTTTGTAAGTCACTTTTAACAATTAAAGTAGAAATTATACATGGCTAATGATCTTAATACATTAGTTTGCTTTCTTTGTATTTTTTATCCGATTCTTTGCAACTTTATAAATAAACTGCAAAGATATTTAACTTAGAATATTGCAATTATATTTGAGAAATAAACTGGTTTCTAATAGATATCAGACTTCATCTACTTTTGCAGGATACGAGAAAATTTAATCAGCTCTGCCAACATAAAGCTTACACGGGATCTGCGAATTATTTACTGACTTTAGACTACCTGCCAGAACCTGACTTCCACACTGTCTTTTCGCCGGATGCCTTCGCCAATAAAAACAGATCTGGTAAGCCAGTCATGTGGCCCTGGAATGACCTCAAAAGCCGGAGAAGTGCGGAAATAATAAGTCTTAGGATCTACTTCTTCACCAGCGGCGAGGCGCTTCATTACCTGTTCAGGTCCATGCCGGAGTCCTTTATTTATAATATAAATCAGTGTACCATCATCGGCTTGCAGGGCATATTTTGCTTCCAGTTCGGCTACCCCATCTTTGCGGATCAATTGATAATCTGCTCCACCAGGTAAAATAATGCCCTTGATGGCTGGCCCATGAAATGTACCTCCGGTAATGGGAATGATCCGTCTTTTTCCATAAGCGGTTTCCCCAATTTCGTAAATATGAGAAAGGGTGATGGTTGCTTCAAAAGCAAATTCGAGTTTGGGTGATTTATATGCCATAGCAATGTATGTCCTTGTTAAAGTAGTATGTTTCTTGTTTCTAATAGTAGTATATTGAGAAAACTTAAACAAATAGTTCAGGCAACTATCGAATGAATTAACCTTGGAAAAGAAGCAAGTTCCTACATTAAATCCTGTGCAACTAGGTAAACAGTTGTTTGTTAACCCGGAAAGGGTACTGATGCAGGGGCAGTCAGGTAACTTGTTTCATATCAACCGGATAGAAGATTTCCGGAAGTACATGCAATTTCCCTTGCTTCCCCACCGCAAAACAGTCCTGGATTTTATTTTTCTCACGCAAGGTACCATGAGAAGGAATAAAGGGCTGAATTCCTATGAATTTTCAGCCTATACCTTCTTTTTCCTGCCTGCCTACCAGATCAGTACTGATACCTTTATGAGTGAAGATATCCAAGGTTTTTATTGCCATTTTGATCAGGATATGCTCAAAACAAGTCTGGTTCAGCCGGATATATCCAAAGAATTTCCTTTTTTACAATTTAATAGCCATCCTTTGGTGCAGATTTCAGCGGAAGCGATGGAACCTGTACTCAACATTTTAAACCGCCTGGAAAATGAATTCAAACACAAGCGTACCGACAAACTTGATCTGGTTGTTCTCTATCTGCTGACCTTGTTTACAGAGCTCAAACGATATGTTCGGCCTGAAGAAACCATCACTGAAAACGCCGCCCTCAGGATTTCGCAGCTCTATAAAAATGCCCTCACCCAGCATATTTACGCCAAACAAAAGGTATCCGACTATGCAGATATACTCAATATTACGCCCAATCACCTCAATAAATGTGTAAAAGCGGCTACCGGTCAATCGGCTCATGATCTCCTGGATGAAATGCTTCTGCTGGAAGCCAAAGTACTGTTGAAACAGTCTGATCTGAATATCAGTGAGATTGCGTACAAAATTGGTAAAGAAGATCAGAGCAGTTTTGGTAAATTTTTTAAACTTAAAACAGGCTTTACTCCCAAACAATACCGGGTGTTGGATTGATTTTGACTATAAATAGCATAATTCTGACTAAATATTGCATAATTCTGCTATTACTTTTGTATATCTATTACACCAGAAATTGCTAACTCTCTGGTCATATACTAGTCATCTCCATTATATACTCATGGCAAGAAATCCGCATTATTTATCCCAGCTGGCACATATTGAAATCTACAGTCCCAAACTGGAAGAGTCGGTACACTTTTTTACCCAGGTCGTAGGTCTTGACGAAACTGGCCGGGATGAAAATTCTGTGTATTTCCGGGCATGGGGTGACTATTTTCACCATACTTTAAAAATCACCAAACGTGATACACAAGGCATGGGACATTTAGGCTGGCGGGCTGATAGCTCGGAAGCGTTGGAAGATTGTGTGGCGTACTTAGAAGGTATTGGTGCAGGCTTAGGCTGGGTAGATGGTGATCTAGGACATGGCAAAGCCTATCGTTTCAAGTCACCAGATGGACATATTCATGAAGTATTCTGGGAGGTAGTCTGGTTAAGAGAAAAGGGGGAGAAGAAAAGTATCTATGCTGACCGGTACGCATCAAATCGCCGCATGGGGGTGAATCCCCGTCGTTTTGACCATATTACCTATATGGTAGCTAAATTCAAATATGTGGAGGAAAAGGCATTCTGGAAAGGTTTAGGACTGAAAAATCCAGATGAAGTACGTATCTCCGATGAGATCCCTGCTGTCGGCGGCTTATGGACCATCGGCAATCTTTCGCATGATATTGCTGTATTTACTGATCCAAATATAGAGCCAAACGAAGCAGTACTTAATCACATTGCTTTCAACTTCGATAGCCGGGAAGAAGTACTGCTTGCCCTGGATTATTTCGCAGAAAAAGGGTTTAAAAGCGTAATGGGTGCACCTACCCGTCATAAAGCCGATGAAGGCTTCTTCATCTACGTCATTGATCCTGGTAGTGGATATTTATTTGAGTTTTATGCCGGAGCCAGGCTGATATTTGCGCCTGACCATGGGCCGGATCTTCATTATCTGAAAGATAACCCTAATGATGCCTGGGGACACGCCAATCCTTTCGCTGAAATGGGAAAAGGCAAAAAACTAGGTTTGACAGAAGGAGTGGTAAAACCACAAGATGTATAACGCATAGCTTTTAAAATCAAATCCGAAATCACCATGTGGCATTTCTATCCTGATCACTATATGTTCTCGTATCAGCTCAACCGGATACTGACGCAAAGTCATTTTGGGGGAGGGGAGTTTAACGAATGTATTGAAGCAGCCAGCAAAATTACGCCCGGCGATTTTGAAAGTTTTAATAAAGGCTGGGCGTTTGCCGGAAATCAGGCTTTGCAAATGGCTGAGGAAGCTACCGCAAAAGGATATTCTATTACTGCCAGGCAGGCATATCTACGGGCTTCTAATTATTTAAGAACATCCGAGTTTTTCTTAAAACCAGATGACCCGCGAAAAGTACCAGGCTATTTAAAAGCCACCGAAGCTTTTCAAAAAGGAGCCTATCAATTACCTAATCCTCCCAGATTTGTCAGTATTCCATTTGAAGGCTCCGAAATAACCGGCTACTTTTTACAGCCAGCCAATGCCAAAGAAAATCAACCCCTGATGATCATGTTTGGAGGCCTGGATTCCACCGCAGAAGAACTGTATTTCGGTCCTTGGCAGAAGATGCAAGAAAGAGGCATTTCGCTATTAATGCTCGATGGACCCGGCCAGGGCGCATCATTGCGCCTGCGTCATATGCTCACCCGTTACGATTATGAAGTACCTGCCACCGCTGCCTTTGACTGGGCAGTAGCCAACTTGCCGGTTGACCCTAAGCGTATCGGAATTATTGCTGTTTCGATGGGTGGCTATATGGCGGCCAGAGCAGCTGCTTTTGAGAAACGTTTTAAGGTCTGTTGTATCTGGGGGGCTGTCTGGAGTTATTACGATATCTGGAAAAACCGCCCGGATAATCATCCACTAGCCAGCATCATGATGCACATCACCGGTTCTGCCAACATGACAGAAGCCCGGGAGAAACTCAAGAATTTTACCCTGGAAGGAGTCGCTGATAAAATCAGTATGCCGGCTTTTATCTCACATGGCGAAGACGACAAGCAGAATTTCGTTGAGAATGCCTATAAGTTATACGATGCCCTTCAATGCGAGAAGCATATCAACATTGTTCCCAAAGAGAGTACCGGTTCATCCCATTGCCATATTGATAATTTCAATAAAATCAATCCGATGTTCGATTGGTTGCAAACGGTATTGTAAAGCAAATAACAATCTCCAATCACTTATTTAAGGTTATGGTACGAATAATAAAAAAAGGCATTACTTACGCTGAATCCAAAGAAGCCGATTTGAAGGTGCGGGCGACTGTAGAAAGTATGCTCAAGGAGGTAGGCGAAAAAGGTGATGTTGCCGTTCGTGAATTATCTGGCCGCTTAGACAAATGGTCACCGGAGAGCTTTAAATTATCCGGGGAACAGGTAGAAAATATAATAGCCGGTTTGCCTCAGCAGGTGATTGAAGACATCAAATTTGCCCAGACTCAGATCCGCAATTTCGCTCAGAAACAACGGGAATCCATTAAAGATATTGAAGTAGAAACCTTGCCTGGTGTTATTCTCGGCCATAAAAATATTCCGGTAAACAGTGTGGGTTGTTATGTGCCGGGTGGCCGATATCCCATGGTAGCCTCTGCCCATATGAGTGTGTTAACGGCAAAGGTGGCTGGTGTTCAACGGGTGATTGCCTGCACACCACCTATTCATGGAGAAATTCCGGCTTCCACCGTGGCTGCTATGCATATGGCAGGTGCCGATGAGATTTATATACTGGGAGGTGTACAAGCGGTTGCTGCAATGGCCCTGGGCACCGAAACAATTAAGCCGGTAGATATGCTGGTTGGCCCGGGAAATGCCTATGTAGCCGAGGCCAAACGTCAATTGTATGGCAAGGTAGGAATAGATTTGTTTGCCGGACCTACGGAAGTACTGGTCATTGCCGACCATACAGCCGATGCGGAAACCTGTGCGACCGATCTGTTAGGACAGGCAGAACATGGACCTACCACACCTGCCATTTTATTAACTACCAGTGAAGAACTCGCGCATGCCACACTGAAAGAGATCGAAAGACAGTTGCAGACTTTACCAACGGCTGATATTGCCAGTGTTTCCTGGCGGGATTATGGACAGGTGATTGTTGTAGATACGGTAGAGGAACTCGTTTCCGAAGGTGACCGCATTGCCAGTGAGCATGTGGAAGTGCTTACCGAAAATCCCCGCTATTTTCTTGAGAAGATGACCAATTACGGTGCCTTGTTTTTAGGCGATAAAACCAATGTGGCCTATGGTGATAAAGTGATTGGCACCAATCACACCTTACCTACCAAAGAAGCAGCCAGGTATACCGGAGGTTTATGGGTCGGAAAATTCTTGAAAACGTGTACCTATCAGGAAGTACGTACTGCCGAGGCCAGTGCCATGATTGGTGAGTATTGTTCCAGGTTATGCGCCATCGAAAATTTCTCAGCACATCAGGCACAAGCAGATTTACGGGTAAAACGGCATGGCAAAAAAGAAGCTGAATTAATGGGAAATAAATGAAAGCCCTGACAGGAAAAATAGCGCTGGTAACTGGTGGGGCAGGAAGTATTGGCTCTGCCATTTGCAGGCAATTAGCGGAGGCAGGGTCATCGGTCATTATCACGTATAACAGTAACCCTGAAAAGGGAGAACACTTACTACATGAACTGGCTGGAGATAACCATAGTATTTTTTATGCGCCTGTGCAGGATAGCCAGGCACTGAAAGAATTAGCAATATATATTGAAAAGAAATATGGCAAGCTTGATATACTGGTAAACAATGCAGGCATCACAACGCCAGTTGCACATGATCGGTTGGAGGAATTAACTGATGAGTGGATAGACAACATTTTTATGGTCAACTGGCGAGGTGCTTTTTCGATGATCCGGGCATGTAAGCAATTATTAGTCAACAGCGAAGATGGATTAGTGGTGAATATTTCTTCGGTAGCTGGCATCACTGGTATTGGCAGTAATGTAGCGTATTGTGCCTCCAAAGCCGCCATGGATTCCATGACCCGTTCACTGGCCAGGGCTTTGGCACCGGTTATCCGGGTGGTTTCTGTTTCGCCAGGCTGGGTGCTGGGGGAATATACCAAACATATTGATCCGGCTTATTTGCAAAGCCAGCTGGATGCAACGCCGCTGAACCGGCTGGCCACCCCGCAAGATGTAGCGAATGCGGTATATGCACTTGCCACAACTTTAACTTTTACAACTGGGGCGATAATTCCAGTGGATGGAGGAAGGCCATTAGCCAAAAAGTGATACAAACTAGTAAACTTATTTTCTAACTATATGCGTTCCACTCTTTTTAGTTACGAAAACAAACTGCTCCTGCTCCTGAGCTTCACGTTCGGCTTTGTGTTATTTGACCGGATGGCACTCAACTTTCTGGTGCCTTTTTTCGACAAGGAACTTGGTTTGAATAATACCCAGATCGGACTTCTGGCTTCGTTACTTGCCCTGGCATGGGCTATTTCCGGGTATGTGATCGGAACCTTATCAGATGCTACCGGCAAACGAATAAAATATTTAGTGATATCGGTAGTCATTTTTTCGCTGTGTTCCTTCATCTCTGGGTTAGCGGCTTCATTTGCTTTTTTACTAGTAGCCCGTATCATTATGGGGTTAGCAGAAGGCCCGGTGCTGCCATTGGCGCAATCGATTATGGTAGGTGCTTCCACTGAAAAGCGCAGGGGATTTAATATGGGCTTTATGCAAAGTTTTGGCAGTAACCTGCTGGGAACGATGCTGGCACCCTTGGTATTAGTAGCCCTGGCGACCAGTTTTGGCTGGCGGAACGCTTTTTTTATTGCTGGAATTCCAGGATTGATCTTAGCTGCACTCTGTTATTTCTTCATTAAAGAGCCAACAACTAAAACAGTAACTGAACTCAAACAAAAAGCAAGCATTACTGATTTGCTGAAGTATCGCAATGTTTGGGTAGCTATTTTACTCAGTTGCTGCATGATGACATGGATGTTTTCGCAAATTACCTTTCTGCCGAAATACTTAATCACTGAAAAGCTTTTTTCGGAAGAAGATATGGGTAAATCCATGGCCATATTTGGCCTTGCTTCCATCATATGGGGAGCCATCGTTCCAGCCTTGTCAGACAAGCTGGGGAGAAAACCGGTGGTTATATTTTTCTTTCTGCTCAGCATGATTATGCCCTTGGCTGTGGTATACCTGGGTGAAACATTTGGCAGCCTAGCACCCTTGATTTTAGCAGGAGCCTCTACCATGGGTTGTTTTCCTGTTGTGCTTGCCACCATCCCTTCTGAAACAGTGCCCAGGCAATACCTGGCGCAAACGATGGGTTTTGTGATGGGCATTGGTGAATTAGTGGGAGGTTTTGCTGCACCAGCTATTGCCGGATGGTCTGCAGATACATTTGGGATGCATGCTCCTTTTCTGATTGCCGCTAGCGCTGCTATCACGGCAGGTTTGATAGGATTATTACTGATAGAAACAGCACCACTTAAGGTGAATGCTACCAAACTGGCAACTGCTTAACCAAAATCAATACAACTTATAGACTTAGTCGAATGAAACTGATCACATTTAAAAATAAAGAAGGACAAGCAAGAGCCGGTTGGTTGCAAGATGGAGGTGTAATAGATATGAACCTTGCCAGCCATGGGAAATTGCCTGCCGATATGCTGGGTTTTATTGACAAGCATGAAGAATATGTTGCGCTTATTCAGCAAACAGGCTTACTGAATGCAAAACCCACTTATACCCTTGAAGAAGTTACCCTGCTTGCACCGCTTCCCAATCCCCGCAGCTTTCGTGATTTTATATCATTCGAGCAACATTTGAAAAATGCGTCTGCCAAGTTTGGCCACCAGATCGCCCAGGAATGGTACGAAATGCCCATTTTCTATTTTACCAATCACCAGCAGATTTTTGGCCCGGAAGAAAGTATTCCCCGGCCTCCCAAAGAAACCAGACTGGATTATGAACTGGAGATGGGTTGTATTATCGGCAAAAAAGGAAAAGACATTAAAGCGGAAGAAGCGGAAGACTATATTTTCGGGTATACTATTTTTAACGACTGGACGGCCCGTGCCATCCAGAATAAGGAAATGAAGTGTCATTTAGGACCTGCGAAAGGAAAGGATTTTGCCAATGCCCTTGGTCCCTATATCATCACCAGAGATGAAATGGATAAATACCGCACCCCAGATAACCGCTTTGATATTCGCATGACTTCCAAAATCAATGGCCAGCTAATTTGTGATGGCAATTTCAAAACCATCTATTACACGTTTGGACAGATGATCGAACGTGCCTCTGAAAATGGAGTAAACCTGTATCCTGGAGATATTATCGGTTCTGGTACGGTGGGTTTTGGCAGCCTGATCGAAACCAACGGCGAAGCCTACCGCTTTCTGGAACCAGGTGATGTAGTAGAGTTTGAAATTGAAGGAATTGGTATATTACGCAACTCAGTCATTTAACTCTATTAACCCATGATTTTAGAACTAGCCACCATTGACATTAAAGAAGGAACCAATGCTGAATTTGAACAGAGTCTGCAACAGGCACAATTTGTCATCAGCAAATCGAAAGGATACATAGGCCATCAGTTTCAAAAGTGCCTGGAACAGCATAACCGCTATGTTTTATTGATCCGCTGGGAAACCCTAGAAGATCATACCAAAGGCTTTCGGGAATCGGACTTATTCAAAGAATGGCGGGCATTGATCGGGCCTTTTTTTGACAAGGCTCCTGTGGTACAACACTATGAATTAAAGTTTGAAATGTAGGGATGGCCAGGAAGGTCAATGATCAAATTTCAAAAGCTTACTAATCACAACATTAAACAAACCCCAAATGAAAATAATCGACCTTTCCGTTACCATTTCTCCGGAAATAAAAGAGCCGCTGCCTACCAGCATTACCTATGAAGATCATAAAGAAGGCGCACGAAAAATGGGATCTAAATTGTTTAACGGACTTCCGGCAGATGCATTTATTGATGGGAATGGCCCGGCAGGGGAATTTATTACCGTTACCGGACATGCCGGAACACATGTCGACGCCCCCTGGCACTATTTCCCAACCTGTGATGGAAAACCTTCCCGCACCATTGAACAGCTTCCCTTAGAATGGTTTTTCTCTGATGGCGTTGTGCTTGATTATACCAATAAACCAGATGGGTACAGCATTACTACTAACGACCTGAAAGAAAAGTTAGCTGCCATCAACTATACACTGAAACCCTTTGATATTGTGCTGATCCGCTGTGATGCAGACAAGCGAATCTATAATGAAGACTTTGTAAAAATTCATGTAGGCGTTTCTGCTGAAGCCACCCACTGGCTCATTGATCAGGGCATTAAAGTAATGGGTACTGATGGCTGGGGCTGGGATATCCCACTCTACTTACAGGCACAAGACTATCTGCAAAATCCCCGTCCGGGTGTGATATGGGCGGCACATTATGTAGGCCGCGAAAAAGAGTATTGCCAGATAGAAAAACTAGCAAATCTGGATCAGTTACCGCCATTCGGTTTTAAAGTAGCCTGTTTTCCTGCTAAAATCAAAGGAGGCAGTGCCGGATGGACCAGAGCAGTAGCCATTTTTGAAAGTTAACCTTCTATGATCTTAAATTCTCGCGTATGTCTTCCGTAAAAAATGTACTCATTGTAGGGGGTGGAATTGGTGGGCTATCTGCCGGCATTGCCTTACAACAGGCAGGTATTCAGGCTGAAATTATAGAATACCAGCCGGAGTATAAAGTATATGGCGTAGGTATTATTCAGCCGTCCAATGCCCTACGTGCTCTGGATCAGATAGGAGTGGCAGATCAATGCCTGGAAGAGGGATACGCATTCAATACGTTTCATATGTGTGCTTCCAATGGACACAGGTTCACCACCGCTTCCACACTACCTTTAGGCCGGTTTCCGGGCAATAATGGGATTCCCCGTAACCGGCTGCATCATATTTTGCTGGAAGCCGCCCGGTTGAAAGGAATACATATACGGATGGGAACTACGGTCACTCATATTGACAACCAGTCTGATGCCGCCCATGTTACTTTTTCCGATAATACATCAGGGAGTTATGATTTAGTGATAGGAGCAGATGGTCTGCATTCCAAAGTCAGAAGCCTGATTTTTGGTGACCAGATAAAATCGCAGTATACAGGCCAGTCGGTGTGGCGTTTTACGACAGAACGTCCGGCAGAAGTAGACAATGGCTTTATGATTTTCGGCAAAAAATCGAAAGCCGGACTGGTGCCCATGACTAAAAATTCGATGTACCTGCTTTGCGTAACAGCCGAAGGAGACCGTCCAAAAATTTCGGAAGACCAGATGGTGAGTAAGCTCAAAGAGCATTTAAGTGAATACACAACGCCTCTGGTAACAGATATTATCAATAGAATTCAAGATCCCAAAGATATTGTATACCGGCCTTTAGAGTGGCTTCTGCTGCCTGATCCCTGGTATCAGAACCGGGTAGTAATTATTGGCGATGCAGCCCATGCCACCCTTCCTCAATTAGGACAAGGGGCATCCCTGGCCATTGAAGATGCCGTCGTACTGGCAGAAGAGTTGCAAAAAGAAGGAGCGGTTTCTGAGGTATTGTCTGCATTTATGGAACGGCGTTTCGACAGGTGCAAAATGATTGTAAATGTATCCAAAACCATAGGCGAATGGGAACAAATGGAGTGGAAAGGCACTCCGGTTCCGGATGCCAATATAGGCGCATTGATGGGACGTACCCTAGCGAATATGATGGCACCTATTTAAATAATGTATATCCTGAAACCTGAAAAAATACATGTTGAAGCCATTGAAAGTTTATTGTCTATTTATCATTCTGTTATTCGCTTGTGTAAAAGGATTTTCCCAGCAATTTAAACCGCCTCACCTGGAGAAAAAGGGAAATGCCATACAGTTGATCGTGAAAGACAAACCATTTTTAGCATTAGGTGGCGAGATACATAACTCAAGCGTTTCAACAACAGCTTCCATGCGGCCCATCTGGTTGCAGATGAAGCAGAAAAATCTGAATACAGTGTTGGTGCCTGTATATTGGGAACTGATGGAGCCACAGGAAGGTAAGTTTGATTTCACCTTGGTGGATAGTATGATTTATGGGGCAAGAAAACAAAACCTGCATCTGGGTATTCTTTGGTTCGGTGCCTTTAAAACTACCTATTCTACCTATGTTCCATCCTGGATAAAAACCAATACAGATACATATCCAAGAGCTAAGAATAGCAAGGGTGAATCTCTTCCGGTATTATCTGTATTTTCCGAAGCCAACCTGAAAGCTGATGCGAAGGCATTCAAAGCGCTCATGCAGCACATCCGTCAGGTAGATGAAAAATACCAGACAGTGATTATGGCGCAGGTGGAAAATGAAGTAGGTTTATTTTATGAGCCCCGTGAGTACAGCGATGCCGCAAAAAAGGCATATAGCCAGGGTGTGCCTGCCGACCTGATGCAGTATTTTGCAGCCAATACAGGGAAATTACAACCTGAACTGGACAGTATCTGGAAGGCAAACGGCTCCAAAACCTCCGGAAGCTGGGAGGATGTTTTTGGCAAAAGTATAATGGATGATAAGAACCCAAAAGTTTTTTCTTATTTCCCGGAAGAAATGTTTTCTACCTACCATTACACCAAATTCGTAGGACAACTGGCGGCAGCCGGAAAAGAAGCCTATCCTATACCGATGTTTGTGAATGCCTGGCCCAAAGCACCTGGATTTACCGGTGTTCCCGGCAAATATCCCAGTGGTGGCCCGGTGCCGCATGTACTGGATATCTGGCGGGCAAATGCACCAGCTATTGATTTTATTACGCCTAATGTATATGGACCCAAACGGGGCGTTTATCATTTAGTAGAGCAATACCACCGTCCGGGTAATCCGGTTTTTATTCCCGAAATCAGGCAAGGAATTGAACCAGCCAATCTTGCATTCTGGATCTATGGAACCCATGATGCTCTATGTGTGGCTCCGTTTGGAATTGACGGCACTACTGCTGAAGAAGATCCTTTCACCAAAACATTTGCCGCAATCTCCCAGGTACAGGACTTGGTTTTACAGCATCAGGGCAAAGGAACGATGGCGGGTATCTTTGTAGATTCAACAGATAAATCGCAAACCTTCCAGTTGAATGGCTATACTGTAAAAGCTGACCTGGTAGTACCCAGGGGTGGACCTGCGGCTGCATCTGTTGCCAAAAGACCTGTTCTGGCCGGAGGATTGATTTTCGCTACCGGTCCGGATGAATTTATTGCCGTTGGAAAAGAGTATGAACTTACCTTTACTCCCCAAAACCCAGATCCTCAAAAACCGCAAGTGGACGTAGAATTTCTGGAAGAGGGAAAATTTGTAAAAGGCAAATGGGTAACTACCAGGCGGCTAAATGGAGATGAAGGCACCGGCGGTGGCGGTATTGGCGTAGTTGCTCCTAAAAATACAAAGGTCGGCTCATTACGTTTCCAGAAAAATCCTACAGATGAGTATAGCATTGTGCGTATAAAATTCTACAGTTACTAGGAAAAATCTTTCCAAAGAATATTTTTTCATGGTTGGTTTCCGGTTTATCAGAACCTCTGTACATTGTATTTCCATCTAAAAATGAACATTGGTATGCGACCACTCATTCTCTTGTGTTTGCTGTTAAATTGGGTATTAACAGATATACAGGCACAGCAAAAAGTTATCCCCTTATATCCTGGCAAAGCACCCGGTTCTGAAAGCTGGACATGGCAGGAGAAAGAGCTATTTCATCAGCCCTACCAGTCGAAATTAGTATACAATGTATCGCAGCCTACACTCACAGCTTATTTACCGCCAGCCGCCACAGCGAATGGTACCGCCGTTATTGTAGCGCCAGGCGGCGCTTTTCATATCCTCTCCATCGAAAGCGAAGGCATTCAGGTAGCCAAATGGCTGAATTCTAAAGGAGTGGCTGCCTTTGTATTAAAATACCGTCTGGTACGCAGCCTCACCGATGATCCGGTGGCAGAACTAGCGCCTAAAATGAGAGATTTTAAGAAACTGGATGAGATAAATGCCCCGGTTGTTGAATTGGCTATAGCGGATGGATTAAAAGCAATAGAGTACGTTCGTTCGCATGCAGATGACTATGGCGTGAATCCCAAACGGATTGGCATTATGGGCTTTTCAGCAGGCGGCACGGTTACGATGGGTACGGTGTTTAATTCCACTTCCGCTAACCGCCCTAATTTTGCAGCCCCTATTTATGCCTACATGAATGCATTAAAGAACCAGACCATTCCTGCAGATGCACCGCCGCTTTTTATCTGTGCCTCCACCGACGACCAGCTGGGTATGGCTTCCCATAGCACTAATTTATACAACGCCTGGATCGGGGCAAAGAAAATAGCAGAATTGCATATGTATGAGAAAGGTGGACATGGGTTTGGCATGCGCAAACAAGATTTACCTGTGGATTCATGGATAGACCGTTTTGGCGAATGGCTGGAATTACAAGGCTTATTGTGGCCAGAGAAACCATCTGGCACTACATCGCAGGTTACGCTCAAACAAGTGATGGAACGGAGAAAAGCAGCAGAAGAGAGAGTACGCAACGACTGGGCCTATTTCAAAAAATATGAAACTGAAAACAAAGCCTTAACAGCAGTGGCAGCAGGAGAGAAGCGGGTGGTATTTATGGGCAACTCCATCACCGAAGGATGGAAAAGGGCCGATAGTAGCTTTTTTGCCGGCCGGCCATACCTTGACCGGGGGATCAGCGGCCAAACAACGCCACAAATGCTCCTTCGCTTCCGGCCAGATGTAATAGACCTCAAACCAGCGGTGGTGGTGATTCTGGCAGGCATCAACGACATTGCCCAGAATACAGGCCCGATGACATTAGAGCAGACTTTCGGCAATATTGTTTCTATGGCGGAACTGGCAAAAGTTAATCATATAAAAGTCGTCCTCAGTTCCGTGCTTCCGGCCTACGATTTTCCCTGGCGCCCCGGATTAGAACCCGCAGAAAAAGTAGTGAAGCTCAACAACATGATTAAAGACTATGCGACCAGGAATAATATCGTTTACCTGGATTATTTTTCTGCCATGGTAGATAATCAAAAAGGCTTGAAAAAAGAACTGACCTATGATGGGGTGCATCCAACTCTGGCCGGATATAAAGTGATGGAACCTCTGGCAGAAAAAGCCATTGCAGAAGCTCTGAAACGCAAGTAGAGCAATATATAAGATAAGTGTTGTTTCGGTTGTTTTCTGCGGTCTGATAAGGCATATTTGAAAACATAGAAATATGAAATTTATACCAGTATCAAAATTAATTTGCTTTCCAATACTGATATTTTGCGAAGAAGCTTATCTCCTCCTGGGCCGGAGAGGCCTTAATCAATTACTAATTACTAATGAGAGTATCGATCTACAATTTGTAATTGGTAATTAGTCATTCGTAATTACATATAAGGTGCCTCCTGCAAAAGCTGTGATTAACAAAAAGGCAATCTGTGTTTTATTTTAGTATTAATAAATCTTGTAGGTTAGCTTCCTTTCCGTAAATCACTGGGGTTGATATTCATTTTGGACTTATAGATTCTGGAAAAATATTGAACCGATTCAAAGCCGCAGGTATAGGCGATTTCAGATAAGGTGCTGTCAGATTCATAGATCAATTGTTCGGCGTTTCTGAGCTTAATGGACAAGTGATATTGATTCAGAGAGGTACCAGTTACTTCTTTAAACGTTTTTCGTAGCCAGGCATAACTCACGCCATTTTTGTTGGCCAGTTGTTCAAAATCTATATCCTTCTGCCAGCTGTCGTTGATCTCTTTTTTGATATCGCCTACTACTTTTTCTTTTCTTGAAAACTTCTGGTTGGAAAGCAATACCGAAGAATACAGAATGCCCAGCAGTTGAATGAGTAAAAAAGAAGCCAGTTTTTGATACGATTCATCCCGGATTTCTACCACATCCAGCAAGCGTTCGAATGTAGCCAGGAATTCCGAATTAAAACCTACTTTAATGATTGGATTTTGCGGATTAAAACATTCCTGTTCTAATAAATGTTTGGCAAATGAGCCGGAAAACCCCACCCAGTATTCCTCCCAGCCGGATTGGAGCATGGGCTTATAGCGATGCCAGATGCCAGGATATAGTAAAATCACTGTGCCTGCTTCAATGAGTTGAGGAGGCATACCGGTAGCTTCAAAAATACCTTCTCCTTTACAGATATAGAGGATCTGATATTCTTTCAGCCTTCTCCCTTTTTCCCAGTCGAAGTAATGGCTTTCCGGGTGGCCTGCATCGGGGTAGGAAGTATTGGCCGGATGTATATGATACCCAAGCGTATGAATGACCACACTGAGGCTATTATCCAGCTTATCATCCGAAAATTTGAAATAACGCCTGAAGGTTTTCATATCAAAAAGTGTAAAACAAATCTCAATAAAGATAACATCAACCCAAAAATAATACAATAAATTTGTTGAATAAGCTAAAAGTGTTTTAAAATTCCATTGGTCATTTAAACAAAATGGATGAAGCGAGTGGTATTATATAAAGGAGAGGAATGAACTGAATAGTACTGATGGAGAAAGTATCTTGCCAAACACAACGCTTAGCTTTTCTCTGTCCTGTTTTCCAATGCATTGATAAGAATACATTTCGATCATTTCAACTCAGGTACTAGCTTATTGATTCTATGAAAGTGACTAAAATAAATTATAACATGAAGACAATCACCGCCTTTCTGGTTGCCATAGGAATGTCAACTGCAGCGTTTTGCCAGAATACAAGTCTGGGAAGCGATAGTTTACATACAGGGTTTGTTACGGTACCTAATGCAGCCAAACCCCGGGTATGGTGGCACTGGATGAATGGCAATATCACCAAGGAAGGTATTACCAAAGACCTGGAATGGATGAACCGCAGTGGCATTGGCGGTTTTCAAAACTTTGATGCCAGCCTGTTTACGCCTTTGGTAGTCCCAAAGAAACTTGTCTTTATGACACCAGAATGGAAAGATGCCTTCAAACATACCACCGACTTAGCCCAGAAACTACAACTCGAAATGGCCATTGCCGGCTCACCCGGATGGAGTGTAACAGGTGGCCCCTGGGTAGAACCACAGGATGGGATGAAAAAATATGTATGGTCAGAAACGCGAGTAACCGGTGGAAAAACGTTTACCGGCAAATTACCTCAGCCCCCATCGGCTACCGGTCCTTTTCAGCAGGTAGAAATGGGACATTCTTCCCTGATGGGAGGTTCCACTAAACCTTTGCCTACCTATTACCAGGATGCGCTGGTGATTGCCTACCGGTTGCCTGACAATGAAAAACCGCTAGCCTCATTCAATCCTAAAGTAACATCCAGTGGTGGTACCTTTATGCTGGCCCAATTAACCGATGGGAACATCGTCAAAACTAATTTTCTGCCCCCTGTTGGAGTAGGGCAGGATATGTGGATTCAATATGAGTTCGACAAACCACAAACCTTCAAAGCATTTTCCATTTCCGGAGCCAGCCAGACGGCCTTGCAGGAATTTAATGGAGGGCCAGAAAACAGGACATTAAAAGTGAGCAATGATGGCGTTAATTTCCGTGAAGTGGCAACTATTCCCGGAAGCATCGTGCCGCAGAATACATTGAGCATTCCAGCTACTACAGCGAAATATTTCCGGTTCGCTTTTAAAACTTTACCCCCTCAGCCAAATATGTTTGCAGCTATGATGGGAGCAAAACCAGAAACACCGAAACCTGAAGGGGTGAACGTGGCTGAAATCGTATTACATAACACCGACAGAATTCATCTGTTCGAAGATAAAGCAGGTTTTACGCCCTGGAAAGAAACAGGTTCTATATCTGCCACTGCCCAGGCTGATGCCATTCCAAGCGAAAATGTGGTGGACTTAACCGCTCAACTAAAACCCGATGGTTCGCTGAACTGGAAAGCGCCTGCCGGAAACTGGGTGGTGATACGTTTGGGCTATTCATTAACCGGCCGCCAGAATCATCCGGCGTCTCCGGAAGCTACCGGCTTGGAAGTAGATAAACTCGACAAAGCAGCCGTTACAAAATACATCAATACCTATCTGGACATGTACAAAGATGCTACCGGCGGACAAATGGGCGCAAAAGGATTACAATACATGGTTCTCGATAGTTACGAAGCAGGCCACATGACCTGGACCAAAGCTTTTCTTGAAGAGTTTGCCAAACGCCGGGGGTACGATCTCAAATCCTGGATACCAGTGTTAACCGGACGGGTGGTAAAAAGTGTGGAAGAGAGCGAGAAGTTTTTGTGGGATTTTAGGAAAACCATTGGTGAACTGATTGCAGAGAATCATTACGATGTGATTGGTGAAGCCTTGCATCAACGGGGTATGAAACGTTATACAGAATCTCACGAAAACAAACGGATTTACCTGGCTGATGGCATGGATGTAAAACGCAATGCCGATATACCGATGTCTGCCATGTGGACGCCCGGCAGTCTGGCTGGTGGGGCAGATGAGGAAGTACGCAGCAAAGCTGACATCCGGGAATCTGCATCGGTTGCCCATATTTATGGAAAACCTTTTGTAGCCGCCGAATCCATGACCTCCGTTGGAAATGGTTTTTCTTTCCACCCTGAAAAGCTAAAACGTACCGCCGATATGGAAATGGCTTCCGGCCTGAACCGGTTTGTGATCCATACTTCTGTACACCAGCCATTGGATGATAAAAAACCTGGTTTCTCTTTAGGTCCTTTTGGTCAGTATTTTGGCCGCCAGGAAACCTGGGCGGAACAAGCCAAAGCCTGGACGGATTACCTGGGCCGGAGCTGTTATTTATTGCAGCAAGGTAAACAGGTAGCAGATGTGCTGTATTATTATGGAGAGAATACGAATATCACTTCTGTATTTAACACAAAACTGCCAGAGGTTCCAGGCTACGAATATGATTTTGTGAATGCCACTGCACTGCTGAATGTATTGGAGGTGAAAAATGGCAAAATTGTAACGCCAGGCGGAATGGCCTATAGTGTGCTTGTTCTGGATGAAAGTGCCAGACAGATGACCTTGCCGGTACTGAAAAAATTAGGCGATTTGGTAAAAGCTGGCGCTAAAGTGACCGGCACTAAACCAGAAAAATCGCCTAGCCTTAGCGACAATCAGGCAGCGTTTACAACCCTGGTGAATGAAATCTGGAACAACCCGAATGTATCGGCTAATAAATCTGTAGGGGAAGTGTTAAAGTCGGTAAATGTAGCAGAAGATGTACTCATTAAAAATCCCAAAGCAGAAATATTATATGTACACCGGAATACAAGTGACAGAGACATCTATTGGCTCAACAGCCGCAGCGAAAATGTAAATGAGGCAGAAATCAGTTTCCGGGTAACAGGCAAAGCGCCTGAATTATGGAATCCACAAACTGGTGCCGTAGAAAAGGTATCCTATCAGATAAGGGATGGCCGTACTTATATACCGCTTAAATTTGAATCCTGGGATGCCTATTTCATCGTTTTCAAGGAAAATACTACCCTAACCTCCTATACCAAGCCAGCTGTAACAGAAGCATCCGTTGCTCAGATTAACGGAACATGGACTGTTAAATTTCAGGAAGGGAGAGGAGCGCCACAAAGTGCAACATTCACACAGTTAAGCTCATTATCTGATAATGCTGATGCTGGCATCAAATACTTTTCAGGAACTGCTACATATACCAATACTTTTAACCTTTCCGGACTCGACAAGAAGAACCGCTATGTGATTGACTTAGGCGACGTAAAGAATATGGCTGAAGTAGTAGTAAATGGGAAAAGTATCGGCACTCTCTGGAAAAAGCCATTCCGCCTGGATATTACCAATGCTTTAAAAAAGGGACAAAATGCTGTAGAAATCAAGGTGACCAACCTGTGGGTAAACCGCTTGATCGGCGATGCACAACCTGGCGTAGAGAAAAAGATCACCTATACCACCATGCCTTTCTACCAGGCAGATGCTAAGCTGTTGCCTTCCGGGTTAATGGGGCCAGTAAAAATAGTATCCCTGAGCAGTCAGGCGGTATCAACTAAACAGGCTTCTTCTTTAAAATAAGTGTAATACCAAATCGTTGTTTGTTGTTCGTTAATAATTGCTGTAATAATGTTGTGAATCAATTGATTATTTTAATTTAAGTAAGACATACTTATCATAATTCAGTATAAGAAGAAAATTACCTAATATATGATGAACACCCTGCGGCTGATGATTCTGTTTCTGTTAGTGTCTATAAGTGCAATGGCGCAGCAAATCATTCCATTATACCAGGGAGTTATACCTAATTCTACCGGGTATAAAATGAAAGAGTTGCCGGTAGAATATAAACAAATGAAAGCTGGCATAAGAAGTGTTTCTGAGCCCTCTCTTTCCGTATATCTGCCCTCATCACAAACGGCGAATGGATGCGCTGTAATTATTTGTCCAGGTGGGGGTTATGCTGTTGAAATGACAGTGCCGGAAGGGAAAGTGATTGCTGAAACGTTTGTTAAGCATGGCATTACGGCTTTTGTTCTCAAATACCGTTTGCCTTCTGATTCTATTATGAAGGATAAATCGATCGGCCCTTTGCAGGATGCCCAGCAAGCCATCAAGCTGGTCCGCCAACGGGCAAAAGAGTGGAGCCTGGATGTTAATAAGATTGGTATTATGGGTTTTTCAGCAGGCGGGCATCTGGCAGCTACAGCCGCCACGCATTTCAATAAAGCGTATATTCCCAATAAAGAATCAATGAACCTGCGTCCTGATTTTGCTGTGTTGATATACCCGGTGATTAGTTTTACCGACCAGTTAACGCACAAAGGCTCCAGAGATCTTTTACTGGGTATCAATCCATCTGCCGAACAAATCAAACTATTCTCCAATGAACAGCAGGTAACGGAACAAACGCCTCCTACCTGGCTTACGCATACTGGCGATGATAAGCTTGTTTCTGTAGAAAACAGCATTCAGTTTTACCAGGCTTTAATTAAAAATAAAGTGCCCGCTGAAATGCATTTGTATCCCAAAGGTGATCATGGGTTTGTATTGTCTCAGCCCACAGAAGAATGGATGCAGCCTTTATTTGCCTGGATGGGTAAGAATGGATGGATGAAATAATTTTTATTACCCTAAGCGCATTTTAAGCATTACATCCTAAAAAGAGAAAATGATTAATAAAATAAAAATTCCATGCGTGAGGGCCCGAAAAAACAGCGGGCAAGGCATAGGCTTGAGTGGGGAAGCATTGACAACTATGTTGGTTCTCTTCGGCTCTCGCCTCGAGAATTCTAGATTTTTCTTTGTTACTTTCTTTGTAACAATGACAAAGAAAGTAAGGACGGCGCAATAGGGAATCATTCAGGTAGTTTAAGTGGAATGAAAAACAGAGCCGTAGAACAAGTAAGGAAAGTGAAAGCCTACATATTTAATCTATCACCTTAAATCAATATACGTGCAAGTTATCTCAGGAATAATTTTTCATTTGATTGGCGGCTTTGCTTCCGGTAGTTTTTATGTGCCTTATAAACAGGTAAAAAAATGGTCCTGGGAAAGCTACTGGATTGTAGGCGGCCTGTTTTCCTGGCTGATCGTACCACCACTGGCTGCTTTTTTAACCGTTCCTGGATTTTCTTCTATCATTAGCCAGACAGATAGTGCTACCTTAGGATGGACCTATTTCTGGGGGTATTATGGGGTATTGGGGGCTTAACCTATGGCCTGGGTATCCGCTACCTGGGTATGTCACTGGGAAATTCTATTCTGCTTGGACTTACCGCTGCTTTTGGTTCGCTGCTGCCATCCATTTACTATAATTATGCACCGCAGGAGGGTAAAATTACCTTCTCAGATATGATCAACAGTTCTGGTGGACAGCTGGTATTACTAGGTGTGGTGGTTTGTCTGGCCGGCATTGCTATCTGTGGTTTAGCCGGCAATCAAAAGGAAAAAAGTTTGTCTGCCGAGCAGAAGCAGCAAAGCATCAAAGAATTCGATCTCACGAAAGGGTTAACTTTTGCTATTATTTCTGGTATACTAAGCGCTTGTTTTAATTATGGCATCGAAGCCGGAGAACCCATGGCCGATTTAGCGGTGAAAGAAGGCTATAATCCACTGTTTCAGAATAATGTGATATATATTGTGCTGCTCTGGGGCGGACTTACCACCAACTTTATCTGGTGCCTGATCCTAAACATCCGCAACCGCAGCTATACCGATTATACCGATGAACGTACACCGCTTACAGCCAATTATTTATTCTCAGCGCTGGCAGGAACCACTTGGTACTTACAGTTTTTCTTCTATGGCATGGGCGAAAGTAAGTTAGGTAATGGCGCTTCTTCCTGGATTTTGCATATGGCTTTTATTATATTGATCTCCAATATGTGGGGCTTGTTTTTGAAAGAATGGAAAGGGGTTCCGAAAAAAGTATTGGGTTTGTTCGTTGCAGGATTGCTCTTTATTTTAGCTTCTGTTATTATTGTCGGCTACGGCAACTCGTTAGAGTAATTACGAATTACCAATTACGAATTACAAATTCTATTAAAGCTTTTTGCAAAGGAGTAATTGCTTATGCACAATTCAATCCGTAATTGGTAATTCGTAATTAGTAATTATATTAAGAATCATTAAAACTAAAATCTATGTCTGTTTCAACAAACACATTTAAACATGTAAGCTATCTGTGGGATGATGCAAAAGCAGCTGCTATGGAAGGAGATGAAGTAGCCTTATTAATTTACCGCTCCAATTTACTGGGTGCCGATCTACGGCTTACCAATTATGGCGGAGGAAATACTTCCTGCAAAGCCATGGCAAAAGATCCCTTAACCGGAGAACTCAAAGAAATTATGTGGGTAAAGGGTTCAGGAGGTGATCTGGGAACCCTGAAAAAGAGTGGACTGGCAGCATTATATGTAGACCGTTTGCGTAGCCTCGAATACAAATACCGGGGAATTGAACATGAAGATGAGATGGTAGAGCTGTTCAACCATTGTATTTACGATCTGAGCTCCAAGGCTCCTTCTATTGACACACCCTTACATGGATTTTTGCCTTTCAAACACATTGATCATTTGCATCCAGATGCAGCCATAGCCATTGCCGCTGCTAAAGATGGAAAGCAGATCACACAGGAACTATTTAATGGAACCATTGGCTGGGTACAGTGGCAAAAACCTGGCTTTGACCTGGGGTTGCAATTGCGGCAATGCCTGCGGGATAATCCTGGCATACGAGGCATAATGCTTGGTTCTCATGGCTTGTTTACCTGGGGAAATACAGCTTACGAAAGTTATATCAATACCCTGGAGGTGATCGAGCGGTGTGCCCAGTATATTGAAGATAATCTTGGCAAAAAAGGGCCAGTATTTGGCGGTGCCAGAATAGAGTCATTGCCCAAAGAAGAACGTTTACAGAAGGCCGCTGCCTTAGCACCCATTCTCCGGGGTTTTTGCTCCAGCCAGACCAAAATGATCGGGCATTTTACAGATGATGAGCGGGTACTCCAGTATATTAATTCCAAAGACCTCGACCGGCTGGCACCTATGGGTACTTCCTGTCCGGATCATTTTCTGAGAACGAAAATCAGTCCGCTGGTGCTGAATCTGCAGCCAGGTGAAGATGTATCAAATATCACTGCCGTAAAAGAAAAGTTAGCGCCGCAGTATGATGACTACCGCAAGATGTACCAGCAGTATTACAATACATGCAAACATCCGAATAGTCCCGCTATCCGGGATGCCAACCCGGTGGTGCATCTGTATCCTGGAGTAGGTATGTTCACCTTCGCTAAAGACAAACAGACTGCCAGGGTAGCGGCTGAATTTTATATCAATGCCATCAATGTGATGCGAGGCTCTGAAGCTATTTCCGAATATACCTCTTTGCCCCGGCAGGAAGCTTTTAACATTGAATACTGGCTATTGGAAGAAGCCAAATTACAGCGAATGCCCAAACCCAAACCACTGAGTGGAAGGATCGCATTAATTACCGGGAGTGCCGGAGGAATAGGTAAAGCTATTGCCAAAAAATTTGCAGACGAAGGTGCTTGTGTGATCATTAATGATATCAATACTGAAAGAATGCAGGGTGCCATGGCTGAGTTCCAGCAAACCTATGGACGGGATACAGCGGCTGCTTCATTACTGGATGTAACCAAAGAAGATACGATTGAAAAAGCATTGGACGAAGCCGCTCTGGCTTTTGGTGGCGTAGATATTATTGTAAATAATGCTGGCATTAGTACATCAAAACCTTTGGTAGATCATAGCATTGAAGACTGGGACAAGCTCTATGATATTTTAGTAAAAGGACAGTTTCTGGTGTCGAAAGCAGGTGTAAAAGTATTGCGTAAACAAGGTTTTGGTGGCGACATCATAAATATTGTATCCAAAAACTCTGTAGTAGCCGGTCCCAATAATGCAGGCTACGGTTCGGCAAAAGCAGCCCAGGCACATCTCACCCGTTTACTGGCAGCTGAGTTAGGTCCGGATAAAATCCGGGTGAACACCGTAAATCCTGATGCGGTGATTGCAGATTCCAATATCTGGGCCGGTGGATGGGCAGAAGGACGGGCAAAAGCTTATGGCATTACGGTGGAGGAACTGCCTGCGTATTATGCCAAGCGTACCCTGATGAATGAAGCCATTTTGCCTGCTGATATTGCCAATGCCTGCTATGCTTTTGTAGGTGGTTTTCTCGATAAATCGACAGGAAATATATTGAATGTAGATGGAGGAGTGGCTGCTGCTTTTGTAAGATAATTCATTTGAATGGAGAATTGAAAATTGATAATTGAAAGGCAATTGATTATCAATGTATGACTTTCATTTTAAGCGAAAGTCCTGATACCAACAAACAGCAACTAACACACAGCCACAAATAATGATGCGCTATAATTAATTATCCATTTTCAATTGTCCATTTACTAAAAACTATTGCTATGCAAGTCGAAAAATATAAGCTCGAAAATCTAAACGAGCAACAATTGCAACAGCATCAGCGCCGCTTCGAAACCCTGGCCGCTGACATTAAAAATGTGAATAGTATTCTGCAGCAGTTAATTGATTTTCAGATCGCTATTCCTTCCTGGGCATTAGGAACCGGAGGAACCAGGTTTGGCCGGTTTTCTGGGGGAGGCGAACCTCGCAGCCTGGAAGAAAAAATCGAAGACGTAGGACTGCTTCATGCCCTGAATGGTTCGAGTGGGGCGATTTCGCTGCACATTCCCTGGGACATTCCACAGAATGCTGCCTCTATCCGGGCTTTAGCGGCACAGCATGGCTTGCGTTTCGATGCGATGAACTCGAATACTTTTCAGGATCAGCCTGGGCAGGCGCATAGCTATAAATTCGGCTCTATGCAGCATACGGACAAAACCGTACGCAAACAAGCGGTAGAGCACAACATAGAAGTAATTAAGTATGGGATAGAATTAGGTTCTGAATCATTAACGGTCTGGTTATCGGATGGATCTTCTTTTCCTGGTCAGCTCAATTTCCGCAAAGCCTTCGAACGGACGCTGGAGAGTTTAAAAGAGGTATATGCCGCCTTGCCAGACAATTGGAAAATGTTTGTGGAATACAAAGCCTTTGAACCCAACTTTTATTCCACTACCGTAGGCGACTGGGGACAATCGCTGAATTACGTCCAGAAATTAGGTCCTAAAGCCTATACGCTGGTAGATCTGGGGCATCATCTTCCTAATGCCAATATTGAGCAGATCGTAGCTTTGCTGTTGATGGATGGGAAATTAGGCGGGTTCCATTTTAACGATTCCAAGTATGGCGACGATGACCTGACGGTAGGCAGCATTAATCCATATCAGTTATTTCTGATCTTTAATGAACTGGTAGAAGGCATGAATGCCAGAGGCATGACCCATGCATCGGACCTCGGCTGGATGATTGATGCTTCCCATAATATCAAAGATCCCTTAGAAGATTTATTACAATCCGTAGAAGCCATAAAAATAGCCTATGCACAAGCCTTGCTGGTAGATACTAAAGAACTGGAAGCGGCCAGGGAAGCAAACGATGTAGTAAAAGCGCAGGAAATTCTGCAACAGGCTTACCGCACCGATGTACGTCCACTGGTAGCCGAAGCCAGGTTGCGGGCTGGTGCCGCCTTACAACCCTTACAAGTATACCGCAGCCTGAAAGTTCGCGAGAATCTGATCAAAGAACGGGGTTTAAAAACAGTTGCCACCGGATTGTAAAGTAAATGGAAAATTAAAAATTGACAATTGACAATTGACAATATATCATTGATAATTTCAAATTTCATTTTCCATTTCACCGTTTCAATTTTCCACTATCAATTTTCAATTTTTTCATTATGCAGGTTATTGCGATTTTCGATATTGGTAAAACCAACAAAAAATTATTCCTCTTTGATGAAAAATATCAGCTTGTCTATGAAGATAGTACCCAGCTGCAGGAAATAACAGATGAAGAAGGTTTTCCATGTGAAGATGTGCAGGCACTTACCGATTGGATAAGGAGTGCCTATCAACAGGTGCTTTCTAAACCCGGATTTGATATAAAAGCGATCAATGTTTCGGGATATGGGGCTTCATTGGTACACATAGATGAAAATGGAAATCCGGTTACTCCCTTATACAATTACCTGAAACCTTTTCCCAAAACATTGCACGATCAGTTGTATAACAACTATGGAGGCGAAATCCAGCTCAGCAAAGAAACGGCTTCTCCGGTATTGGGCAGTTTAAATTCGGGCTTGCAGTTATATCGCATCAAATATGAACAGCCGGAGGCATTCAAACGCATTAAATATACCCTGCATTTACCCCAGTATATAAGTTTTGTGTTGTCGCAGCGGGCGGCCACCGATATCACCAGTGTAGGCTGCCATACCTTGTTATGGGATTTTTCCACCAACGATTATCATCAATGGGCGAAAGATGAAGGCTTGCCTGAAAAGTTTGCTCCTTTTTATCCTGGTGATGCAAGCTATCCTACCCTTATTCATGACAAAAATTTACCAATGGGTGTGGGTCTGCATGATAGTTCTGCTGCACTCATTCCGTATCTGGCCAGTTTCAATGAACCCTTTGTATTAATTTCTTCCGGCACCTGGTGCATTAGCCTGAATCCTTTTAATCAAACCTTGCTTACTGCCGCAGAATTACAACAAGACTGCCTGTGTTACCTGACCTATCAGGGAAAGGCCGTAAAATCTTCCCGCTTGTTTGCAGGAAATGAACATGAACAGCAAATTAAAAGACTGGCTTCCCATTTTAAGCAGCCAGTTGATTATTTTAAAACAGTTGGCCTGAATCCGGAGTTACTCATAGATAGACCGTTAAAGCAAACGGCTGGAGAAACAAAGGCTACTGCTTTGGTGAGTGAATCTATATTTCAGCAACGTAATCTGGCAGATTTTAATAGCTATGAGGAAGCCTATCACCAGTTGATTGCAGATCTTATTACGCAGCAAATCACCTCCACGCAGCTGGTGCTGAATGGAGCGCCGGTGAAAAAACTGTTTGTAGATGGGGGCTTTAGCAAAAATCCGATTTATATGCATTTACTGGCCCATGCTTTTCCAGAGATAGAGGTCTACGCCGCTTCAATGGCACAGGCTACGGCCATGGGCGCTGCTCTGGCTATTCATTCTTCCTGGAATTCACAACCGATACCCGGAGATATTATTGAATTGAAACGATATTCACCTTCCTCTAAAATATCTTCTACAGATAGCGTTCTGAAATAAACACTGAAACTGTATACAATGAAAGTAGCGCTTTTTATTCCTTGTTATGTCAATCAGTTTTATCCGCAGGTAGGAATTGCCACCCTGGAATTACTGGAGAAATTAGGCTGTGACGTAGAGTATCCCCTGGCACAAACCTGTTGCGGACAACCGATGGCTAATTCAGGTTATTCTTCTTTAACCAAAGATTGTGATGAGCTATTTACTAAAAATTTTGCCGGATACACCCATATCGTTTGCCCATCAGGTAGTTGTGTATTGCATATAAAAGACCATTTGCATTCTCAGAAAAACGAGCCGGAATCCGCCAGAATCCGCCAGCAAATTTATGAGCTTACAGAATTCCTGACGGATGTGTTGAAGGTGGATAAATTGAAGGCTAAATTTCCTTACAAAGTAGGTGTACACCAGAGCTGCCATGGAGAAAGAGGTTTACATCTCTCCCAAATGACCGAACTGGTAGCAGCCCCGTTCTCAAAGCCGGAACAATTACTTCGCATGGTGGAAGGAATCGAACTCATTCCCCTGGACAGGAAAGATGAATGTTGCGGCTTTGGCGGTACATTTTCTGTATTTGAAGAAGCGGTTTCTGCCAAAATGGGAAAAGATAGAGTACAAGATCATGTGGAACATGGCGCACAATACATCACCGGAGCTGATATGAGCTGCCTGATGCATATGGAAGGCATCTTAAGACGGCAGAAAAGCAACATTCAGGTAAAGCATATTGCCGAGATTTTAAATGCAGACTCTTAGAATAAAACTTTGTTTGACATTTAAGAATAGAATTAGTTTTCAATGAACTACCCAAGTAAAGTCATTGCAACCAATTCCTAAATATGTATAGATTATGAAAGAGTGCCGAGGGTGGTGCAGAAACAGTGTGGCCGGTTTTGGCCTGTGGGTAAGCCGGAGGTTTGTGCGACTATCAGCCATTCCAGCGTAAAACAGGCTTTGTTGGTGCTGCCCTTTTGTTTTGTTACTGGCACACAAGCTGGCTCAAAGCTCTCGCTTTGCCCTCTTTTGGGCAAGCAAAATAAAAGTAAAGACGGCCTACGAATTAGAAATTGGCATATTTAATAATTTTTAAAGTGATTTTAAGAGCCGTAAATCTTCGTGCTTTCGTTTTTAGGAAAGAGGAGTCTTTACATTAAACTATATTGACAAGTTAAATTTTCTTTACATGAGTCAGGCAGCAGGAAAAGATCATGCAGCATTAGCAGAAAAGTTCAACAAAGATGAGGAGCGTGTAAACTGGCATGACCGGACGTTATGGTGGATTCGCCAGAAGCGGGATAAAGCGGCCTGGTCGCTGGGGGAGGAGTGGGAACCCTTGCGGGAAGAAGCCTCCAAAATTAAAGCACATACTTTATCCAACCTGAGCGAGTATTTAACCGAGTTTGAAAAGAATGCACAGGCAAATGGTATTACCGTGCACTGGGCAGCCGATGCCAAAGAACATAACCAGATTGTAAACAGCATTCTTACGGAGCATAAGATTCAGCAGATTGTAAAAAGCAAATCGATGCTTACTGAGGAATGCCACCTGAATGAATATCTGAAACATCAGGGAATAGATGTAATTGATACCGACCTGGGTGAACGTATTGTGCAACTGGCAGATGAAACCCCTAGCCATATTGTACTGCCTTGTATTCACTGGAAAAAAGAAGAAATCGGAGAGTTGTTTCACAGGCATCTAGGTTCACCGGAAGGCGTAATTGATCCGGCTTTCCTGACGAATACAGCCAGGGTGCATTTACGGGAAAAGTTTTTAACCCGGAGGATTGCCATTACCGGGGTAAACTTTGCTATTGCCGAAACCGGTGAATTTGTAGTATGTACTAATGAGGGTAATGCCGATATGGGCGCTCATCTGGCCGACGTACATATTGCCTGCATGGGTATAGAAAAACTGATTCCCAAACGCAAACATTTAGGTGTTTTTCTCCGCCTCTTAGCCAGGAGTGCTACCGGACAACCGATCACTACGTATTCCAGTCATTTCAAAAAGCCCAAAGAGGGCAAGCAGTTGCACATTATACTGGTGGATAATGGACGGAGTACACAACTGGGTCGGGAAGATTTCAGGAATTCACTCAAATGTATCCGTTGTGGTGCCTGCTTCAATACTTGTCCGGTATACCGCAGAAGTGGCGGACACAGTTACCACAATGCCATTGCCGGACCGATTGGTTCTATTTTAGCGCCTAACCTGGATATGCGGCAGAACAAAGACCTGCCTTTTGCTTCTACCTTGTGTGGTTCCTGCAGCAATGTATGTCCGGTTAAGATCAATATTCACGAGCAGCTCTATCAGTGGCGGCAGGTATTGACTGAAGAAGGCCATCAGCCTGCAGCCAAAACGGTTGCCATGAGAGCCATGGCTACTACTTTGTCGAATCCGGGCTTATTTAAAGTTGCCGGAAAAGCAGGCAGATGGGCCATGAAACTGATGCCTTTTATGGTAAGTAATCAATTTAATCCCTGGTTTAAAGAGAGGGAAATGCCGGAACCTCCCAAAGAATCGTTTACAGAGTGGTATCAGAAAAACAGAAAGAAAAAATGAGTAGCCGTAACGCCATATTAGCCGCTGTAAAACGAAACCAGCCAGCAGCGCTTCCTTTGCCGGAGAAAGAGTATACTTCAGCCAGAAAGGGTGATATAGAAAAGTTTAGTGCCACCCTGGAAGGAATTGGCGGAAAAGCGTATATGCTGAAAGAGGGAGAAGATGTACTTGCGGTAATTTCAACGATTTTTCCGGAAGCCCGAAGGGTGGTTTCGGTGGATGAATCCATGGAAATCCATTACCTGAAAGAACACCTGACAATTGTGCATCATTCCCTGCAGGATGTAGATGTGGCCATTATTAATGCACAGTTTGGGGTGGCTGAAAATGGGGCGATCTGGGTGACGGAAGACGACCTGAAAATACGGGTATTGCCTTTTATATGTGAACATTTAGTGGCGATTCTGGATGTGAATACCATCGTGCCTACCATGCATGAGGCGTATAACCGGATTGGTTCAGCCGAATATGGATTTGGTGTTTTCATTGCGGGTCCGTCCAAAACAGCCGATATAGAGCAGTCTCTGGTATTAGGTGCCCATGGCCCCAAAAGCATGACTGTGCTGATAAAGTCTTTGTAAGGAGAAATGTAAGCTGGTTGTGTGTATATATTTGTTATAACTTATCATAGAAAGGATTATGAATAAGAAAATAATGAATACTTTGATTATTCTATTCATAGCTTATCTAAGTTTATATTGGCCATTAGATCTTTTTTTCAATCCACACACTCCAATTGATGATAACATGTTTGTGTTAATGCGTTGGACAAATTTCTGTTTATCCTTTGTATGTTTCTACTTTTACCGCAAACTCTCATTTGTAGTCAAAGTTATTATGATTTTACCTTTAATATTTTCATTTATAATAAATTTCATTTTTTTTATTTTACCATGGATACCACTCCCTTTAATAAAGCCAGATTGAAGGTTATAAGTAGATGATGAATAAATAACAAGGTATAACACCATATTTAAACGACAACTATGCCAGCAGAATACAGACCCTAGCTTAGGCAATAGTTGCGTAAATATTTGATTCATTGTCTGCAATATTATAGAATCACATAAATACTTTTTCAATGGTAGACAAATGAGAGTGAAACAAAATTTATTACGATTTGCGTTAATTTTAATTATTTCAAATTTCTTATCATCAGTTTCAAATGGACAGCCTTCTTATGTAGTTGGTTTTCAATTCAGATTATTTGATAACAATGGTCACATTGTTGAATACGAGAACTTTTGTAAAAATTTTAAGATGCTGGGAGAGTTAAACAGAGATGACCAAACATCTTGCACAAATTCTAATATCCCCAAAGAGCATACATATAATGACAAAACTAAATTTTATGATGGTTCGGGTGTTGTCGTTTATAATGACTTGTTAAGGAAATTTATTCATAGGAATGATACAATGACACTAATTTTAAAAACCGATCTTGGGATAAGCAAACCATACAGAATCGATTCTTTAGTGATGAAGTCAGGAATATATTTAATTACTGATCATAACCTGAAGAGTATAGACTTTAAAAAAGCAGAAGTTGATTATTATAATTATTTATTAGAATATGTACTGTCAATTAAAAATCAAATTAGTAATTACGAAAATTCAGGTGCGTATATTGAATTAAATAGACTTAGAAAAAGATATGGATTTTCTTTACAGGACTATACAGAAAAGAGAATTGGAGATATTTTTAAGTAAACTCAATACATAGTGGAAATTATTGTAAAAAATAGCATGTAACACTGTACAGCCGACAACCAAACCGCCATGTGTAAAGCAAATGCTAAATGGCTATGGTTGATGGCTGTACTTGCTACGTTATGTCTCATTTAAAATGATTATCAAATTACAAATTATATTGGCTATTATAATTCTTTTCTATGGTTGTAAGCAACAACATAGCCAAGAAGAGAAGCCTTATATTGTTGATAATTTGAGGAAAGTGAATTTAAGGCTTGATATTGATTCGATGACAAATTCAAGCTCAACCATAGAAGCTTACTTTGATATAGAAAAAGATTCTATTCATGTTCTTCAATCAGAGGAGCTATGTAAACACATAGATTCATTGTTTTTATTATACTTCATTAATGAATATGTTGAAAAAAAGCTAGCTCTTCCTGAAAGTCCGCCGCCACCACCACCTATGGAAACTACCGATAGGCTCAGGACCCAAAAGGAAGATATAAGTGGAAAGTTGAAAGTTATTATTTCCCAAACTCATATAGTAACAAAGAACCATCAAATGATAGGTGAAGATTCAATTTTATTTCAGGCTTATCCGGTATTGGTCAAAAACATGACAGATTCACTACTCACTTTAGAATGTGAAGGGGCCAGACTTTTTATGGTCCAACAGGCGAAAGACGAGCAAGGGGTATGGAGAGAACTAGAATACTGGAGAGGTAATAAGGAGATTCCTTTCTGTGATAGCGGTATTCAGTCCATAGCAATATTAGCTAACTGTGGGTTGATGAGTAAAACACCCGTTTTTCGAGGTGATTTCAATACCGAGATACGGATCAAATTCTTTAGCGAAGGAAAGATTTATTACTCTAACTCAATACAAGGGCAAGTAAATAAAGGTCAGTTAATGATACCTCAAGAATTATTGAGGAAAAAAGATTTTGAACCCAGAGAATACCTTCTATCAGAAAAGAAGAAAAACGAGACATAACATATAAGGGTTCATGGGGTGGTCTTAACCCACCATGAACCCTGTGTTGCACGAAACCGGGTGGTTTAACCTGCCCTTATTTATGGGGAATCAATCAATAGAGAAGAAGCTTCTGGGTGAAGCGGTAGTACACTAAAAGAAGATAGTGTAAAAAAAGGAAGAGAAAAGATCTCACTATTTGTAAACTGAGCAGCCGTGTTGGCTCCAAGTAAGGTGACTATATTCCAACATGGGCAATAACTTTCCCGGCCAATTTTTTGAGTGGCTTTTTTATTCTACTCAGGCAGTTTTCAAGTGTAAAGCTATCGATAGCAGGTAAGCCCTATCAGGTGGGGAACGGGCTGCTTCAAAGCGCAAGATTTCTCTCATGCGGCCTTTGCTGCAGCAAGGACACAGGTCTATATCATAGCCTAAGCGTTCTTTGCAGATGCTTTTCCAGTCCGACACTCTTTTTTCCGGCGTAGCTACTCTCAAATCTTGTCTGGCCAGTGCTAAATCATGGGCTTTTGCTTTGGAAGACAAAATGCCATAGTGGCGGATGCGGACAAACTTTGGTGGCAGAATGTGCAGGCTGAAACGCCTGATGAACTCAGTAGCCTCCAAACTCATGGTTTTCTTTGCTGCTTCTTGCCGGTAATCTTTGTAAGCGAAGCTCACCTTGCCATCCTCTATACTTTGGAGGCGGTGATTGGAGATAGCTACTTTGTGGGTGTAACGTCCCAGATATTCAATCACCTGAGCAGGACCTAAGAAAGGCCTTTTACAGTATACCACCCAGTCTTTGGCAAATAACTCTTTCCATAGCCCATTATCCACCTGTGCTTTATTAGCAGAAAGAAAGCTTCTCAGTAGTGAGACATAGCGAGCACGGAACACTTTACTGAGTGCTTTGACCGGGAAAAGATATTTACCTGTACTTCTGGCCTTTTTCCAGTGGCCACTCCCAGAGATCCCTCCACCCGGCACAATACAATGCAGATGTGGATGCAGTGAGAGGTTCTGTCCCCAGGTGTGCAGAATGGAGATCATACCTGTTTTAGCACCCAGATGCTTGGGATTATTGGCAAAGCTGTTGATCGTAGACCAGGCTGTCTTGAAGAGCAAAGCATAGAGTTCTTGGGGATACTGCAGGCACAATAGATTAAGGGAGTGGGGCAAGGTGAAGACCACATGAAAGTAGCTGACCGGTAACAGGTCTGCCTCCCTTTGCATAATCCACTTTTCACGATTGGTAGTCTGACACTTAGGGCAGTGTCTGTTGCGGCAGCTGTTGTAGCTAATACGCAGGTAGCCACAACTATCACAGGCATCTATATGGCCGCCTAGTCTGGCAGTACGGCAATGCTCAATCGCCTTTAGGGTGGAGAACTTGTGAGCAGAGACTGCATGCGTGGCCATAAACTCATGTAAGTGAGCCGACAGTATATGGGCTAACTCTAGGGCAGGCTTCATGCCTCCTTTGTATAGAGGGTATCTAGAGGAGAGAAAGGAGCTTTTCTGCCAAGTCCTGCCATGTGCAGATATACAAGGGTAGTTTCCAGGAAGCTATGGCCTAAAAGTTCTTTGATGGAGACAATATCCAATCCATCTTCTAGCAGATGGGTGGCATAGGAATGGCGCAGGGTATGTACACAGATGCCTTTCTTTTTGATGCCCGCTTTACTAACTGCATCCTGCATGAGCCATTGCACGCCTTTGCGGCTGAGCTGCGAGCCATATTCCTTGCCATTGAAGAGGTAGTAGTGGGGTTTGCAGGCAGACAGGTAGGAGAGCAGTCCTCTTTTCATCAGCTGGGAGAGGGGTACATAGCGGTCTTTTCTTCCTTTGCTTTGGCGAATGTGGATCTGCATGCGGTCAAAATCTAAATCTGAGATCTCAAGCCGGCATACTTCCTGCATGCGAAGGCCTGCTGAATAGATTAAGGCCAGCAGCACCCGGTGCTTTAACAGACGGGGTGCTTTGAGCAGAGCTTTGACTTCCTGCTTACTGAGGACCGCTGGCAGTTTGTGTACTTTAGGGATGGAAGGTAGGCGGATAGCCCGGTCATCTCTGCCGGTAAGCCGGTAGAGCAGGCGCAGGCCATAGACAGCATGTTTGAAAGAGCTTTTAGAAGGCTTGTTCGTTTTCTTCTGCAGCATCCACAGGTAATCTCTGACCTGATCTTCGTCTAGTTCGGTAGGCAACTGATTGTAGTAGAGAGCAATCTGAGCCATGTGGCGGGAGTAGTTTTTTAACGTGCTCAGACTTCTGCCAGACAGGGAGATATCCCTTTCCAGCTTGTTGTAAAGGAGAGAAAATCCGCTTACCTTCAGGCAAGCCTGTTGGATAAAAGTAGGGTGGGTGTTAGTGTTTGGTGTTGACATAGTGGTAAGAGTTTGGTGAAACATACTCCTATAACTATTCCCACCTACCAACAGGCTACCGTAGGTTTAGTGCAACATCGGATTTATACGCTTCCCAGTCCACCAAGCACACAAGGCTGATGCAAGAGGGCTTGGCATCGTAAGTTTATGTTCATTTTAGTTAACTTAACGAGGAATAAGAAAGATATGTAGCCTAAACAGCTAAAGTCCGGGAACATATATGGAATTGGATGTAACAATCCTGCAAAGTGCAAGGCTGATTTTTTGTAAGAATATTTATATCTGATTCTTTCAATCCTATAACAACCACTCCTATGAACGATCAACTAGCCCTGCCTGTCGGCATTACCCTCGACCGATTCATTATGCGAAATGAGGCCGATTTTCCCTTTGCTACCGGTGAACTTTCCCAGCTTCTCCGCGACATTGCCCTGGCCGGAAAGATTGTAAACCGCGATATTAACCGGGGAGGTCTGGCCGATATCAGCGGTCAGTTTGGCTCCCAGAACATCCAGGGCGAACAGCAGATGAAACTCGATGTAATAGCTAATATCCGTTTTATCCGGGCTTTAAAAAATGGGGGAGAAGTCTGTGCTATTATTTCTGAAGAAGATCCGGAGTTGCTTGCTACAGGAAATAACAAAGCAAAATATGTAGTAGCCATTGATCCGCTGGATGGTTCGTCTAACATAGATTCCAATGTATCGGTAGGAACCATCTTTTCTATTTACCGAAGGCTGACTCCGATGGGAACCGAACCCAATATTAACGATGCCTTACAAAAGGGAAGGATGCAGGTAGCAGCAGGCTATATTCTGTATGGTTCTTCCACGATGCTGGTCTATACCACCGGCAGGGGCGTGAATGGCTTTACCTATGATTATTCGCTGGGAGAATTTTTCCTTTCCCATCCTCAGGTCAAAACGGCAGCTATGGGAGATACATATTCTTGTAATGAAGGCAATATGGATGATTTTCCGGCTTCCATTCAACAGTATTTGCATAAGTGTAAAGGACAGCGATTGACAGGCAGGTATATTGGCTCACTGGTAGCTGATTTTCACAGAAACCTGCTCAAAGGAGGAGTGTATTTATATCCTTCTACTACTAAAAACCCAACTGGCAAACTTCGTTTGTTGTATGAATGTTTTCCCTTAGCTTTTATCATTGAACAAGCTGGAGGAATCGCCTGTGATGGAAAAGGACGTATTCTGGATATAATGCCATCTTCCCTTCACCAGCGCTCCCCGCTGTATATTGGTTCTACTAAAATGGTGGAAGATATATATTCTTTATGTTTTGCTGATGCCAGTTGATGGTAAATACGTAATTTTATTCAATTCCCCGTACCTAAACTTTTATCCTTACACTAAATGAAAACACTATTAATTGCCTGCTTATGTGCTGTGCTCGCTTTTACAGCCTGTAACAATGAAAAAAATACGACCCAGGATACTGCTTCAGCAGATAGTAGTTCAACACCTGCCGCAACCCAAAATGTAGCCAATGACTGGAAATTCGGTGTCGCCTTATGGACCTTTCACACGTTTAATTTTCCGGATGCCTTGGCAAAAGTGGATAGTGCTGACCTGACCTATATTGAGCCTAATACCTTTCATAAAACTGGTCCTGAATTAAAAGACTCTCTCATTTTACAGCTTTCGCCATCAGGTATTGCCAAACTCCGAACAATGATAGATCAGAAGGGATTAAAAGCAGAATCCGTTTATATTGTAGGAGATTCTACGGTTCTATCCTGGAAAAAGCAGTTTGAGATTGCCAAACAACTGGGGGCGAAATTTGTAACCGCTGAGCCACCAACCAAAATGTGGGATAGTGTAGATAGCCTTGCCGGAGCGTATGGAATGAAAGTAGCCATTCATGAACACTGGAAAGGAACCAGCCAGTACTGGCATCCTGATTCTGTATTAGCCGCCATCAAAGACCATCCGAATTTTGGCGCTTGTGCCGACCTGGGTCACTGGCCTAAAAGTGGCATCAATCCGGTAGATGCGGTAAAAAAACTAAGTGGTCATATTATCGGGGTTCATTTGAAAGATATTGCTGCCTTCAACAATCCTAAACTAGTAGATGTGCCAGTAGGAACTGGCGTAGTTGATTTCCCGGCAGTTTTTGATGAGTTAAAAAAGCAGAACTTCAATGGCCATATTTATATTGAACGGGATGCCGAAGACCTGCCAAGCAACCTGCCCTCTGTCATTCAAACCGTAAAATATTATAACGACCAGGTAAACCGCTTGCAATAGCATAGCATTATACATTGACTTCATTCAAGGCAAGTGATTTAATGAATCACTTGCCTTTTATTTGTAGTCCGGAACTGTCTTTTTATAAAGGAAGTGTTCCTTAGCTTAGAATTTATAAATCTCTCTTCTATGGGTGAAAAATCTCCGGATGTTGGCTAACGTATTCTTCCAGAGTAAAAGGGTGTTGATGTGTAATTTCATACACTGCCTTGCTTACTGAAGCTACTTCTCCGGCAGCTATCGCTACATATGAGCCAATCCAGGTATCTACTTCCCAGGCAGGGGCACCGAGTTGATTACGCCATAGCATACCCTCCTCTACTGACTCCTGCTGATAGGTGTATTTTTTTCCAGTTAATTTGGATAAGCGCCCTGCTGTTTCGGTAAGTGATAGTGCTTCCCGGCCAGTAAGATTAAAAGTACCTGGGTAAGCAGAAGGATTACTGAGTACAGCGGCTATAGTTCTGGCCACGTCTTCTCTGGCTACCCAGGCAACTTTTCCATCGCCTCCCGGTCCACGCATCAGCCGGTTTTCTCCAAACATTTCAGGGATCAGATCCATATAAAAGCTATCTCTCAGAATGGTACAGGCTAAACCGCTTTGCCTGATGAATTCCTCGGTCTGAAAATGATCTCTGGACATAGGAAATTTACTCTGGGCAGAAGCGCCTTGAAAAGAAAGATACACGATATGACTTACGCCTGCCTGTTGGGCACTATCTATGGCATTTTTATGCAACAATGCCCGTTGACCAGGGGCGGCATAGCCAGAAACAATGAAAGCAGTATCAATATCTTTGAAAGCCGCTGTCAAACTAGCTTTGTCCCCATATTCAGCTTGAATTTTTTCTGCCTGTCCGAACCCCGATAGTTTTTCAGGCGTTCGGGTCATGAGCCGAATGCTGGTATCTTGTTTTAACAGATGAGCCACCCTGTTCCCGATATGCCCTGTAGCGCCAGTGATCAGTATTTTGTTCATATATGGTGTATTTGGAAAAAATAACACACTCTATTTCAGCAGGTCTTTGTAACTGATAATTTGTATGTTTCTTTTTTTGATCTCTGCTTTTACCTTTTCACTCGTCCACATATCAGTAACTCCCTGGCGGTCATCGGCAACATTTTCGTAACCTATATGATGGACAGCACGCAATTCAGCATCGTCAAATCCAGGATGCTCTACGAATAAATACGTTTCTCCGGCTTTCAGCTGGCCCAGCATATTAATAAAACTGCTTTCCTTTTCCGCACGGGTGAGCTGCGGTCCTGCATAACTGATAGATGTTACGCCAAGCGAAGCCGGATCGATATCAATTTTGTATTCCCGGGCAAGTTTACGGGTTAGTTCTTTCACCTGCGGACTAATATTGGAACAGCCCATGTGTGCTGAAACATGACTGATACGCGGGATTTTCTTTAGCGCCAGCTCGATTTGCGCCCGGAATTCTTTCTCCACGTCTTCGATTTTCCATTGATTTTCGGTAAGTGCCCGGCCTGGGTAATTTTTATTTTTCTGGATCATAGGGTAGAAATAGCCATCTTCATCGCGCAGGCTCGGACAATCTGTAAGAGGCCGCCACTTTACATGATCCCACTCGCTGGTAAGGGCAAGGTGGATACCAACATCGGCATCAGGAATCTGTCCGAGCATTTTTACCGCTTCCGGGAACCAGGGAGAAGGAACAATTACTTCAATTGATTTCTCAATTCCTTCTTTATACGCTTTCATAATTGCCAGATTTCCGGAATGTGTATACCCCATATCATCACCGCGGATGATCAGCCGGGCAGGCTTCTGCTGATGGGCAATTCCTGTATTCCCGGTTGCTTGGCGGGTAAATAGTAGTTCTTTGTTTCCTACATACGACCATAAACCAATACCAATCAGACTGATAAATACAGCGCTGAGAATGCCCTGGAGCGGATAAGTAAATAGTTGTTTCATAATATTGGACAGGTGAGATATACGCTAGTCAAGATTCTGAGCAGTATTAAAATAGATTTTAAAGATAGAGCCTTTCCCTACCTGACTTTCTACTTCAATCTTGCCTCCCATATTATCAATAATTTTCTTTACAATATAGAGGCCTACACCAGTTCCTTCCACATGATCATGGAGTCTTTTAAACATTAAAAATATCTTATCTTTATCCGGTAGTTCCATTCCCAGACCGTTATCCTGTATGGTCATACATACGAACTGATCTACTTTTTCTGTGCATATGATGATCTCCGGCACCCGCTCTTTAGAACGGTATTTCACGGCATTGCTGATCAGGTTATACATAATACTTTTTAGGTTGTTGCGGGAAATATGTAACTGTGGCACCCGGGCTACATCCAGAATAATTTTTGCATTCGTTTGTATCAGCATTTCGCCGATACTTTCTTTCACATCTGCTATAATCTCTTCAATACTTACTATCGCCGCGTCTTCCTTAAAGGTTTTCTGAATCTTCACTATCTCAGCTAGGTCCTGAATGGTAGCCTTAAACCGGAGGATAGAATGATAAATCATTTCGATGAGCAGCTGATCGTTTTCTTTTAATACTTTTTCCCGTTCCAGTTTTCTTTCCAGGTTTTTGATCAGACCTTCAATATTTACTACCGGCGCTTTCAGATCATGCGAGGCGGTATAGATGAAGGTGTCCAGGTCGTTATTCGTACGGATAAGTTGTTCATTCTTCTCCGTTAACTGATCATTTAATTCAACTAAGTTTTGTTTAGCCAGGGCTAGTTTTTCTGTATACTCTTTCTGGTCATGAATATCAGTACAGGTTCCGACCCATAGAATGATCTCGCCAGCCAAATTTCGTACCGGCGATGCTTTTATGACGTGCCACCTGTACATTCCATCGGAGGCTCTTTTGAAACGGCTTTCAAAATTAATTTGCTCGCCTGTTTGTAAACACGCATTAAAATATGCCAGCGTTCCTTCTACATCCGGGGGATACAAGGCCTGCAACCAGGCATTGCCTTTGGTTTCCTGTTCAGAAAGTCCGGTATACTGGTGCCAGAACAGATTGGCATAATTAATCAGCCCATCCGGTGTGGAGGTCCAGGCGATCTGAGGAATACCTTCTAATACAATCCGGAAACGCTGTGCTTCTTCTTTGGTCTGCTTTTCATTCAGCAATTCCTCCTCTTTTCTGGAAATAATCTGGGTTTGGAGTTCTACCTGTGTTTTTACAGCCAGAATCTCTTTTTCGGCCGATAAGTCTGTAACAATCATTCCCAGAGCGGGTGGATCGCTGCCGGGAAGTGCATTTATAGAAAGTAAAAACGGCAGTAAATCCCCATGATCCGTCCGGAAAAAAAAATCTCCTTTGCTGTTTTTATTCCACCCTTGTGAAAACAGGTATTGAAACCGGGTATGGTCTTCCGGCTGTAGAAAAGTATAGAACGAACCGCCAATTACCTTTTCTAAAGGTAAATTGATGAGGGTAGCAAAATGCGAATTGCTGTACAGGATCACACCAGCCTGGTTGAGGGTAAGTGCGCCCTCATTCATTTCTTCTATGAGAATCCGGTAGGTATGATCGGCTCCTTTAATAGTATAAATCTGGGGGCCATCCGGACCCTGGATCGTGAGTGCATCAACGGTACCCATCCGGATGGCTTCAAGAATTTCCTCAGATTCCTGCAACTTTCTCCGGAGTTCCATATTCTCCTGTAGCAGCCGCTTATCATTATCTCTAGGACCAAACTCTTTTTCTGACATATCTCATCTTTCAGGATGCAAAGATCTATTTAGATTTTAAATCAAGGCCAATCAGCACTTTTTCTGTGTTAGACATATCTCCAATTAATCTACGTAACGGACCCGGAAGTTTTTTAATAAGTGTGGGAGCCGCAATAATCTGTTCTTGCTGGGCAAGTGTCGGCTGCTGGTAAATATCAATCACTTCCAGTTCATACCTTCCTGGCAGATACTGTTCACAAATCTGTTTTACATTTTCTACAGCCCGTTTGGAATTGGGCGTCATGCCGGTGATGTATAAACGGAGAATATATATATCTTGTGCTGAATTACCTAATGACTCTTCAAATCCTTCTGGTTCGTGTTGATCCATTATTTCATATTTTAGGTTCGAGCGGCTTTATATCTAATCCTACCAGTACCCGTTCCTGATTTGATAAGTCGCCGATTATTTTTCTGATCGGCTCAGGTACTTTCCGCACCAGTGTCGGAATGGCGAGAATCTGATCGCCTTCGGCCAGCTGCGGATGTTTCAGCAGGTCTATTACTTCCAGTTGATATCTGCCTTTAAGGTGTTCTTCACAATATTTTTTTAAATTAGAAATAGCCGTAACAGATTTAGGGGTTTGTCCGGCTACATAGAGTCGTAATTCCCAGGTTTCTTCTTTCGGTTCCATGTTGTGTATCATGTGCATTTGTTAGGTTATCTTTTTGTTTTCTTTTTACCTGAACCGTTACCAGATTTTGTTAGAATGGAATCAGTTGCAGGTAAATTTTGCTGGAAAAGTTCCTGAGCGTGAATCTGCCTGAGGTCTTCCTCAATAGATTCAAATTCTGTGCGCATATTTTCGATGGAGGCTTCCAGGATTTTTCGCTTACGGGCAAGCTCCCTGTCTTTTTTATCGATCTCATTCTGCTTGGCCGCTGCACTCGTAGTTTGCTGCATTTGATAAGCCAGCCTGGCCGAACCAGTCAATATACCAGTAGGACCAATGTTTACATCCAGTAATCTGATACCCTGGTCTGTAATAACAAACTCCCGTACCTGGTTAGAATGCTGCATGCCTCGGGATTTGATCACAAATATTCCCCGGTTACGCTCGCCGATTCCTTCCACATCCCGTACCAGTACCCAGGAATCTACCAGGGAGGATATACCTTCTTCCGTGAGTTCTAAACTGTTACCGGTAGGAATAGTTAAAGCGGTGAGCAGGGCAGTAATTTTATTCACTTTCAAAAAATCAATAAGCCTGGTAAGCATGCCCTGTACTTCGGTGAGCCCACCTACAGATACCAGATTGCTCATCGGATCAATTACGACTACATCTGGTTTAAAGCTATTAATCAATTTATGAATAGTAACCAGGTGCATTTCCAGTCCATACAGGGTAGGTCGGGAGGAGTAGATTTGTAGCAATCCTTTTTTTATAAACGGTTCCAGGTCCAGGCCTACCTGCTTCATGTTCCGTAATAACTGCTGCTCAGATTCTTCAAAGGCGAAAAATAAACAACGTTCCTTCCGTTTACAGGTATCATAGGCAAATGAGGAAGCAAAAGTAGTTTTGGCGGTTCCAGCGGTGCCTGTAATCAATACAGTGCTTCCTTTATAAAATCCTCCCTTGCCCAGCATTTCATCCAGTCCTTTTACACCGGAAGAAATAATTTCATCGGATACCTCATGTGCCAGTCCCAGGGACGTAACTGGCAACACCGAAATCCCATCTTCATCTATCAAAAAAGGATATTCATTGGTTCCATGAGTAGTGCCTCTGTACTTCACGATCCGTAGCCTTCTGGTAGATATTTGATTGATAATGCGGTGATCGAGCAGTATTACACAATCAGACACAAATTCTTCCAGCCCCTGGCGGGTGAGAGTAGCATCGCCTCTTTCTCCGGTGATAATGGCAGTTAGTCCTTTCTCTTTCAGAAAGCGGAACAGTCTCCGGATTTCTGCCCGTAAAATAGAGGGATTAGATAAGCCGGAAAAAAGTGATTCAATGGTATCGAGCACCACCCGTTTGGCTCCTATCGAATCAATGGCATAACCCAGGCGTATAAAAAGGCCTTCCAGGTCATATTCACCGGTTTCCTCAATTTCGCTTCGTTCTACATATACATAATCTACTTTTAATTTTTTCTCTTCACTTAGCTTTTTCAAATCAAAACCAAGAGAAGCCACATTTGTAGCTAATTCCTCAGACGTTTCCTCAAATGCCATAAATACACCAGGCTCATTATAGAGGGTGGCACCATTTACAAGAAATTCCATGGCCATTAATGTTTTGCCACAGCCGGCACTTCCACAAATCAGGGTAGGACGGCCTTTGGGCAAACCTCCTTGCGTGATTTCATCCAGGCCATCAATACCTGTCTGCGTTTTAGCAAGTGTAAGTTGAGGTAAGCTAAGGGTAGACTTATCTTTATCTGTTTTCATGCTAAAGCCTACGATAGAAAAGGATAAATGTTTAAGTATGAGAATGAATTGGCGTAAAAGAGGGGTAGCTTTTCAATAGATTTAGATGACTAAAATAAAGCTTTATCCTGGATCAGGTACGTATTTTTCAACGATTCTAACTTTCTTAGGTGTTTAAAAACTTACTATCTCAAAATGAAGTATACGCATTATTAGCTCGATGTCTGGAAGTAGACATATATAGCGCTTTGCATCTCTTTTGTTCTCTTATGAAGGAAAAATCAAATCAACCCTATCAACCTATTGCCAATTATGGCATTATCGGAAATCTGCATACCGTAGCCCTGGTGTCGTTGCAAGGTTCCATCGATTTTATGTGTTTCACCCGGTTTGATTCTCCTACGGTATTTGCTTCTATCCTGGACCATGCCAAAGGAGGCTTTTTCTCTATTCAGCCAGAATTGAATGAACTGGACTACAAACAACTCTACTTGCCGGATACCAATGTGCTGCTGACCAGGTTCTTATCGGATAAAGGGGTAGCGGAATTAACCGATTTTATGCCGGTTAAAGCAAAAGAAAAAAATTGTGTCCTGGTCAGAAGCATCACCGCAACCAGAGGGAATATGCGCTTCCGGATGCACTGTGAGCCCAGGTTTGATTATGCCAGAGCCAAACATAGTGTATCAGGTACTGAACATGAAGTGATTTTTACAAGCCAGGATGCCGAGCAGACTGCTATCCGTCTTATTAGCAGTGTACCTTTGCAGATCGTGGGCGATGATGTAATCGCAGAATTTACCTTATGTGAAAAGCAAAAAGCACATTTTGTGATGCAAGCCCTTAGCTCTGAAGAACACCGGACAATAGAGGCAAGTATTCGTTATTATACTGAAACTAGCTTTAATGATACCGTCAACTACTGGAAACGCTGGATAGGCAAATCCAAATATAGTGGCCGGTGGCTGGAAATGGTAAACCGTTCAGCGCTTACGCTCAAACTCCTTACCTCTTACCAGTTTGGCTCGGCGGTGGCAGCTCCTACTTTTAGCCTGCCATCTGTAATTGGCGGAGAACGCAACTGGGATTATCGCTACACCTGGATCAGGGATGCAGCCTTTACCATGTTTGCCTTTTTACGCCTTGGCCTGATGGAGGAAGCATATGCTTTTATGAAATGGATAGAAAAAGAGCTAGGCACCATTACTAATCGGGATCAGTACCTGCAGTTGATGTATGGCCTGGATGGCCATCTTTCTATTGAGGAGGAGGAATTATCTCATCTGGAAGGATATAGAAAATCATCGCCTGTACGCATCGGAAATGCCGCTTTTGAACAATTGCAGCTGGATATTTATGGGGAACTGATCGACTCTATCTACTTATTCAATAAATATGGCGGGCCTATTACTTATGAATTCTGGCAAAAGATGGAGCCGCAGATTGAGTATGTGTGCCGCAACTGGCAACTGCCTGATCATGGCATCTGGGAGGTGAGGGATGAAAAGCGGGAATTCTTACAATCAAGGCTCATGTGCTGGGTGGCTCTAGACAGGGCCATCCGTATTGCCGATAGCCGGTCTTTTCCTTCTCCTGTATATGAATGGCGAAAAGTGCGGGACGAGATCTATAAGGATATTTTTGTCAACTTCTGGAATGAGGAGAAAAAAGCCTTTGTACAATCCAAAGATTCTACGGTGCTGGATGCTGCTGCCTTGCTCATGCCATTAATGCGTTTTATCAGCCCCTATGAACCCAAATGGCTCTCCACCCTCGAAGCCATAGAAAGAGAACTGGTATCCGATTCACTGGTATACCGCTACCGTACCGACAAAGGAGCCACAGATGGCCTGGATGGAGAAGAAGGCACTTTTACGATGTGCTCGTTCTGGTTTGTGGAATGCCTGGCCAGATCCGGGCAGATCGAAAAAGCCAGGTTGTATTTTGAAAAAATGCTGGGCTATGCCAATCACCTGGGCCTGTTTTCCGAACAACTGGGTTTACGGGGCGAACATCTGGGCAATTTTCCGCAGGCATTTACCCACCTGGGTTTAATCAGTGCTGCTTTTGAACTGGATAGAAAACTCACTGGCTGGGAAGAGGAGCATGTAGCCAGGGATAAGGAAACTAAGTAGCAGGTCAATAGTAAATCTCCTGTAAGTCGTTTTCATTTATTTAAATGCCACCTTTTGTTTGTATTCTTAAATTTATACTGGAAATTATTGATTATGCCGATTTCTGATACTTAAGCCGTCTTACTTTTCTATTGCATGCACAAAATTAAAGTAACAAAACACTTGTGAGGCGAGAGCCGAAGCAAGCCAATGTAGTTCTGGCAAAATGAAAAATGCTTCCTCCCACAATTCAACGCGCACCCGCTTTTCATTTATCCACACCCTCATGGAATAGCATTATATTATTGTTTTAGTTTTCGATTTCAACGTCTGTTTTTCCAATTATTATTTCAGAATAATCGCAAAAATTAAAATTTAGCCTGTAAGGTCAGGTAGTAGCCTCTGGGGTCGGAGGGGAGAATCCCAGGACCAGGATAGCCATCTGCTCGGCGGGTAAAATAGCTGGTATTCGCCAGGTTATTTATACTTCCAAAAATACCCAGCCATTTCCACTGGTAACTTACACTTACATCCATCACCTGATAAGCTGGTACGGCTCCATCAACAGCCGTAGGGGTGAATTCAGCATTCGTCGCATCCGAATATTGTTTGGCTATATAAGAATACTGGTAGGTTATATTAAAGCGTTTATCTCCGAAAGATACTCCGCTCCGGAATAATAGGGGAGGCACAAATTCTACTCTTTTGTTGCGGATAGCTGTTTCCTGGGTGTTGATATACCGGGCATCAATGGCAGCAAAATTGGTATACACAGATAATTTATACCGGCTTTTTCCTTGGGTAAACACTTTGAGAAAATCTGCCTCTATAATACCTTCAAAACCAATATTGCGGCTATCGGCTACATTGGTGCGTAAACGGTATACCATGTTATCTTCATTTTTGGTAAATACAGAACCAATGCGATCATTGTATTTGAGATAAAAAAGGCTCATGTCGTAATACAGCCAGTCATTGAGTTTTCCCCGGATTCCTCCATCGGCGGTGTATCCGTTTTCATCTTTGAGCAGCGAATCCACCCTGGCATTTTCATTCTGTACCCGCAAATCGTTGAAGTTGATCGAGCGGTAATTCTGCGAAATATTGGCATACAATTCTACGCCTTTAAATAATTGATAGGAACTTCCTATGCCTGCCAGCAGAAACGAACGGTTTTTCTCCCGTTCTTCCTGAACTTTTACATTCGGCACGAACCGCATAATCTGGTAGAAATATCCCTCTGCATTGGTAGAAATGTATTCCATCCGTACTCCTGGGGTTACGTTCCACTTATCGTTTAGCTGAAAAATGTTTTCTACAAAACCGGCCACATTGGTTCCGGGAAATCGGTAATCGGAGTGACTGGGTTCTGACGGTACAAAATCAAACTGAGGACCATTTCCAGCATCTGCTTCGCCTTGTTTGCGCAGAGTAAGTCCTTTATATAAACGTGCCCCAGTAAGTAAAGTGCTTTTCAGGTCTTTGAATAAGGTATACTGGTGTAACAGCCGGACTTCTGAACCAAAGTTATTATACCGGTCAGCCAGCAGGTCCCTGGCGCCACCTGGGTCGGGGCGGTTAATGTAATTGAGAATACCCAAGGCTTCCCGGCCAGCCTGTAATGTATAGGTGCGCCAGTTGAGCCTGGTCTGGTCGCTGAAGCGGTAATCCAACGAAAGACTAATCAGGTTCCAGTCTACTTTAAACCAGTTTCTTTCTCTTACCGATTGCGAAGGGTCACGCTGAAAGTCAGCATCTGTTAAGCCTCCTGGTTGTTTGGCCAGGTAATGCATAAACGTATATTCGCCGGTAAGGGAGAGTTTTTCATTAAAGTTATATTCCAGGTGGGCATAAGCTGCATGCTGGTTAAAATGGCTGTTGGGCCGCCAGCTATCGCCTCGTTTGAACTGATAATAGGTATAATAATTTAACTTTTTGACGGTCCCTCCAACGCTGTTAAATGAATTGAAAAAACCAAAAGAACCCCAGTCTGGCGACTTACCACCTGGATGGGTTTGTCTTCCGGACCTTTTTTGAGTTGAAAATTAATGAGTCCGCCAAACTGGGTGCCATACTGCAAGCTAGCAGCCCCCGGATGATCTCAATCTTTTCAACCGCTTCATTGGGTGGTGTATAATAACTTTCCGGATACCCCAGGGCATCAGCACTGATATCGTAGCCATTCTGGCGGGTATTAAAATTAGAAACCCGGCTGGGATTAAGCCCCCGTCCGCCAATGCCTAACTGCAAACCACCACCATCATATTCCCAGATGTTTAAGCCGGGAATACGGCTGTAAACCTGCCTGGCATTATTGGTAGCCAGATTGGCGTTGATATTAACCAGGTTAATTACTTCCGTTTTTTTGCCGGCATAAATGGCAATTCCTTCTATCTGGCGCAAATTGCCGGATACCTGCTCACTGGCATCTTTTACCACTACTTCTTTTAACAAAGTATTATCCAGCAACAGATTGATGGTAAGAGAAATATCTTTACTGGTGATAATCACTTCCTGGGTATGCTGCCTGGCACCCACATACGTTACAACTAATTGATAAGTGCCGGATTGAATCTTTGTGAATTGAAATGCGCCTCCAGAAGTACTTGCTGTTTTTATATCTAAAGGCAGTAAACTAATAGTAGCCCCTTCAACAGGAGTTTTCTCTAGTTGAATAGTACCAGTTATGGTAAAGCCTTGTGCACTGGCAAAACCAGAGATAAGTAAAAAAAGAACGATCTGTATGTATTTCATCTACTTAGCTTTCAGGGAATAAGGCAGTACCCAGGTATAATGCTTCAGACTCAAAGGCTGCTTAGCCAGATTCACTGTTGTATCAATAAACAATCTGGACCGCTTTCCATTCAGGGCCACATAACATTCCGTATATACCTGCGGCTGCCGGATACCTTTGCCTGTATATACTTCTGCCAGATGGTGTGCATAGCGCAGGATCATGTCTGGCTGGGTGCTCATCATTTTTTCCTGCAAAGGTGTTAAAAATTCGGCATTATTTACTTCATATGTCCGGCCAGTAGAGGGTTCTTTTATGTAAAAAAATGCATTTCCCGATTTTTCCATCAGCATCACCCGCCAGGAGAAACGGAAACCCTCTTCATGCCAGAATAAATGTCCGGGATAGAGTACATGCCGGAAAGGAATGAGTATCTGAAATAGAAAATAAACACCTATACCTGTTAGTAAAACTTGATTTCTCCTGATATTATTAAGATAAGTACTGGAAGAGGGAGCTTGTTCTTGTGTTTTCCGGGAAAAGGAAAAAAACTGTAATAACTTTTGATGAAAGGCTGAACTGAAAAATACCAGGCTGCAAATCATCATTACATAGGGAAATAATCCAATGCCTGGAAAAAACAGGGCAGTAGCCAGGTGAAAGGCGAGTACAAAAAAATACGCCACCGGCCTGGTTTTACGGTGAAGCAAAAAAAAGGCGATGAACAGATCATATACTGCCCCAAACCAGCTGAACAAGTATGCGACCCAGGTTTTATATAGCAGTGAGCCAATCAGTGGAATGTGACTTTTAGCCGGGAGCCAGATTTTCATAGGCAACGCTTCCAGCAGCCAGTCTGGATTAAGTTTAGCTATCCCGGCAAAAAAATAGATCAGACCTACCTGCAAGCGGATTATACCTACCATCCAGAGGGGGATCACAGTCAGTTTACGAGCCGGGTTTATGACTATATCCAGGGAGAAATAGCGGTTAGCCGGTAAAAATATCAGCAGAAAACTGATCAGGCTGATAAAATAGTAATGATTCAGGTAGTTGGTGCTGTCGATCAGTTCTACATACGTAAAAGACAGAAAAAACAGGATACTCGCCACTCTGTACCATAATCCAATACTGATCAAAAGGGTGCATATAGCCATTCCGGCAAATATGATATGCATACCCGAATTTCCTAAAGGATGCACCCATTGAAAACCAGGATAGGAAAAGTAGAAAGCAGGTTTTACATATAATTCTGTGATCCAGTCATTGAGCCAGAAACGGATAATGCCCACACACATCATCAGGCCGAAAAGTATCCGGAAGGTAATAAGCGGAGAAATATGAACAGGCTGTTGCAGACTTTTTAAAACCTGCTTCCCAAACCAGCCTGTATTGGTTTTAGTCACCGTCACTATCCTGGTAAGTTATGCGCACCCCGGTAGCCGAAGCCACATCTGTTTTTATCAAGGTGAGCAGGGTTTGTATCTCCTTGTATGCAGTATCCACCTGATCTTTGTGCTGGGTAAAGGCAATAGACAGGGGATCAGGAATGGCTTTGAGTTTGTTGATAGCCACATCAAACTGGCTTAACACCTCTGTATTTAATTCTTGTTTATTTAAAGCAACCAGGTAAGCAGAAATACCACTTCCGCTGCTTCCGGCTGTAAAGGCATTTTTAAGGCTGCTTAGGTTTTCAATTGCCAGAGCAAGAGAGAGTCCGGAATAGTAACCTTCGCTTTTATCTGCAAAAACTACTCCCCCCGATTGTTTACCAAATGGCCATCCGATCCGTGGACCTTTCAGCTGGTCCATTTCATAGGCAAACTGGTTGACCAGATAGCCGATCGGGCTTCCCACATCCGTTCGGGTATTATCAATAAACTCGCTGCGGTAGTTGCTTTGCCAATCGGCATGTACAGTATTTACCAGTGTTTTCATTCTGGAAAAAATATCCTGAACATACTTTTTGCGGGTAGTTGCCGTAGACCCATTAAACTTCTGGAGTGCATCTTCAGCAAACAATAAATAATCTAAGGCCGGAAAACCCTGCTCATCTACAGAAGAGTTTACCAGGAGATTATAATTACCTGTGCTGCTGTTGTTCTCAATGACACTAATATCTGCCGGAAACATATTCAGAAAATTGCTCAATAAAGCCTCTTCTGCCGGACCTAGCTGGTATACAGAAATTCGTTGAAATTGCAGGTAAGCTTCTTTAAAGGCTGGTTTTAGTGCTTGTTGATTGGCTGGTGAAGGATCTGTTAAAAACGTGGTTAAAGGTGTTTCCAGCGCCTGGAGTTTTTGCTGCATGCCTACATATGCCGGAATAATCAGCGCATCGGCATAGGTAGTCAGCATGGCGGTTTTATCAAAAGTAGTGTCGGGACCAGTATCTGGACCCTCGTCTTTGATACATCCGCTGATTGAGATAAGGGCTACAATTATTATCAACAGCCTTTGTTTGCAATAATATTTCATTGGAATATGTTTTTGACTGTTTTAAGCCTGAAAAAATAATCACCGGACAGAATGTAGCTAAGAAATCAGTATCATTCTTTTCGGTGTTCTATTATAACCTCACATACCAGGCCTCCATATAATAGGGCTGCCTGGTATATGAGGTAGAACTTATTACAGACTATAAGTGGTTTTTAATATATTTTCTGCCTCCTTTAGCTTGGTAAAGCCAGGTTCATTTACAAGTGTATAAAAATTAGTAGTCAGAATACTTACTAATTTCTGGTAGTCGGCTTCTGAAAGCTTGCTGCCTGCCGGGCGGTATTTCAGGGCAAGAACAAAACCATATCCTTCAGATAGCGCATGAAACTGAGTACCCAAATTGCCTACACTGGTAGAAGCCTGCGGAATGGTTACATAGGCCAGTGCAGAGATAGCCGCGAGTTTTTCCCAGGTTTCCTGTATAAGTTTAACCTGCTGGTCACGAACGGCATAATCTTTTGCTCCAATGGCTGCACGTCCCTTCCGGAAAGCTTCGAAAAGTATACCGCCAGCCTGAATTGGTTTGCCTCTTTCTGTTAAGTATCCTCCCCATAAAAGTGGCCTGTTCGGATCGGTATTTGCATACGTTTTGGTCGTATCATAATCTTCCGGAATGCCCAGGTAACCAAATGCCTCATCCCAGCGGCTCTCCATAGCAGTTGCTCCTTCGGTTTTAGTAGCATTATCCTCATTCGGAATGCCAGCAAGAATGGCCATTGCTTCTTTGAAGAAAAGACTCCCCATCATTCCTTTTGCTACGGCCTGGTTATTTTCCAGCCCTTGCGGACCTACTAAAATCTTACCACTTCCTCTGGGAATGTATCCGGCTGTTCCATCTGTAGCAGGCGTGTTATTAGTGTTGCTGTGTGTCACACGCTGTTCTATAAAACCTTTAAATACGTTCACATCAGCTGTTTTATCAGCTAGGTTTACACCAGCGGTATTTAAGGCAGCATTTGCAAACGGGGTATTGGTATTATTAAACAGGTTATTAGCGGTAGCCTGTGACAGGATAGTAGAAGTTCCGGAGCCCAGATACGAATTTAATTCTACTGCCATATTAATCCGGTGGGTAGAAGAACTATAATCTGCCCCTTCAAAATCATAGGTGGCTGGTACATCATATGGCTGGATTGGCTCAGAGTCATCTTTATCACACGCAGTGAAAGATACAAGTCCTACAAATAAGGCGATAGCTGTACGGGAAAGAATAGGTTTTAGCATGTTGTTTATAATTAGTCTAAATACTTACGGCAAATTTATTAGATTTTTTAATTTAGACTAATTATAAATAATATTAAATTTAACTCATTTTTGTTTCTGCTTTTAATCTAGATGTATGCTGAATATGGAAAATCCTCAGTTTTCAGGAATACTAATAAGTTAACTGGTTACCCGGTATGAGCGTAGCCCTGTCAGATACTTAATCAGGCTGAAAACATTTTGATTGACATAAGCCGGAAAAATCTTACATCCACATAATACTTGAATAGAAAATTAGTTTTGGATTAGCAATCACTTTCAATTATTTATGAGAAACAAGATTATGAAGGAAGGAATTCCTATAATTGTATAAGGTACACAGAGTTATAAATGTCATCAGCTATCTTAATTATATCACGTATAGTTTACTCACCTTTATTCTCCATGCTTAATAAAAATAATAGCAAATAATCTTATGTTTTTTAATTAAGGGTATTGTTTTATTAAAATAAGTAGTATATCTTTTTACCTGTTTTAGGCAATAACCTCAGGTAAAAGTAATTAAAGGAACTGCTGAATAAGAGTAAATTTTATACTAATTAAGTTACTGAAAGTCAGCATGTTAATAATTGTATTTTATTTGAACTAATTTCTTATTTTAGCGTTTTAATCAAACATATTATTAAATAAATTTTCATCCACTATCCAAACAAAGAAAGTAACATGTTAATAGTAAAAACCAGACTTGGTTTAAGTAAAATCAGCGGCATCGGTTTGTATGCTGATTCTTTCATTCCGAAAGGCACCGTAATATGGAGGTTTATACCTAAGTTAGATTTGAAATTCAACGAAAAAGAATATCAGGCCTTTAAGTTGAAACATGACTGTGAGCGGATAGACAACTACATTTATAAAAGCAGAATTAGTGGTTGTTATATCTTATGTTCGGATGATGCAAGGTTCATTAATCATTCCTATGAACCAAATACTATTGATACGATGGATGATATTGAGGGCTTAACTATTGCTTCCAAAGATATCTACCCAGGTGAGGAGATTACTTCAGATTATCAATTATTCGATGCTGAGTTTAATTCTTACAAACACCTGTTGATGAGTGAAGAAGAAGAAAAACTAACTTCCCGATAAAAAAGATTAAACTGTTTGGCTGGTATCAGCCAAACAGTTTTTTCCTGGTATTATCTTTATTTTTCTGTTTTTGTCTGGCTTTTTTCTTTTTCTCCTTTTCCCGCTTTTTTTTCTTTTTGGATTTTTCTTTTTTCTTCTTTTCCCGCTTTTTCTCTCCGTCGTTATTTTTCTTTTTCCAGTTAAAGGCATTATCTATGGGAAAATAATACCTGAGGGCAATATTAAGGGTATTGACCTTGTCAAGTTCTTTATCGCCAGCCAGAAAATTATAGCTATTCACCAGGTGAAATCCCAGTAAACGGAAGCCGATAGAAGGGGCAACGCCAAATCTGGATTTATCAAAATCTGTAAAATACACCAGATTAGCCCCGTATGTCAGGTTAATCCGGCCACGTTTGAACCATACACCGGCCTTATAGCCAATCACATTGTCGGAGAAATTGTATTCCATATTAGCCGTGGTGGCAAATAACCTCGGTTTGGTCAGGCTGATTTTTCGCCAGTGTATTTCCCCGCCAAATTCTATGGTAGTATACTTCCCACGTTGTAACCCAATAATCATCCCATGATTCCGCTGGAATAACTTTGCCTGACTGGCCTGAATGTCGTATACACTGGGCGTACGTAAAGCTGAATACGAGGCTGGAAAAAAAGCCTGTGCTTGTACATACAGGCCGGAACATATGAACCAGATCAAAAGGAAAAATCTCATCGTATCTAATAATCAGCTTTTTTTACGCTGTAACTAATACGCAAACTAATAGATATTATTTTAATAGCTGGTTAAATGTTCGTGATTTATAATCAATTTGAAAAGTGATTTATACTTGGTATAGGAGATTTTAATAGTAAAAAAGCCTGTATTTTAACGAAAAACAGGCTTTTTAAGAAATCTGTAATCAACTTTATCTTATTTTCGCTCCTGGTTCTGGCTTTGTTTACCTTGTTGAGCCTGAATACAAATGAGTAATTCCTCATCTGATACTTGCTCATCCCAGTTTTCATTGAGTGCCAGCCTGACAGATTGTGCACCACCAGAAGGTGTACACACGACAGGTATACCTCCATTTTCGCTTTTTAATATTTCCTCCGCTTTTTGGGCTGTTTTTCCTTCCGTACCCGATAAAGGCTGTACACAGGTCCAGGTAACATTATTCTCATCCGTAACTTCCCGTTGTTTCATATTTAAATTTGTTTAACTACAATAATCAAATGGATATTATTTACTTGGTTGAATTGGATGATGTAAACGTGTATTTGAATAAGTCTGTTTTGTCTGATATTAGGTTAGAATTGAGGAATTAGCCATACTATCTTATTAATAATATTCCATGCGGGGGAGTCTGAAAAACAGCCGGCAATGTGTAGGATATGAGCGGAGAAGCATTAGCTTGGCTGAACTTACGTTTGTTTTTTCTGGATTTTTCTTTGTTACTTTCTTTGTAGCAATCACAATCGTAAGTTCAGCCAAGCTAAAGAAAGAGATGGGTAGCAACTACCACGTCCATTTAACAAGTTTATAATAATTTATGCCTATCAACTTACCAGAACTCCAGTCGATGATCGACCAAAAATATATTTCCGTCCAGAAACATCCCCAGGCAGAACTATATATCTACAACTATGCCCCAAAAACCCAGTACGAACGGCTCTGGACTGAGCTTACTTTACTGTGCCGGGGATTAATTCTGGATGCTACAAGTAAAATCATTGCCCGTCCGTTTCCTAAATTCTTTAACCTGGAAGAACACCAGCCGGAAGAAATTCCTAATGAGTCATTTGAGGTATATGAAAAGCTGGATGGCTCCCTGGGAATTCTGTACTGGCACAATGATGAGCCGTTTATTGCCACCAGAGGTTCATTTGATAGCGATCAAGCCCGTAAAGCCACTCAGTTTTTGTATTCGACCTATGCCCATAGTATTCCTTTTCTGCAAAAAGACCAGACGTATTTGTTTGAAATTATTTACCCGGAAAACCGGATTGTTGTAGATTACGGGCAAAAGAATGAACTCATCTTACTGGCTATACTCGATAACAAAACCGGACAAGATCTGCCTTTGGAAGACATTGGATTTCCGTTGGTAAAAAAATATGATGGTTTGCATGATATTCGCCAGTTGCGTAAACTAGCCGCTGATAACCGGGAAGGATTTGTCGTACGGTTTAAAAACGGATTCCGGGTAAAAGTAAAATTCGAGGAATATGTTCGCCTGCACCGCATCCTTACAGGTGTTTCTAACCAGATGATCTGGGAAATGCTCAGGGAAGATAAACCGCTGGACGAAATGCTGGACCATGTGCCAGATGAATTTTATCAGTGGGTAAAACATACCAGAGAAAAACTATTAGCGGAATTTGCAAACATCGAAACCCAGTGTAAACAGGATTTTCGGATGCTGGAAGATAGAAAAACTACGGCACTTTACTTTCTGACTTGCCGCTATCCAGGTATTCTGTTTGCCATGCTCGACAACCGTGACTATAAGCCAGCTATCTGGAAAATGATAAAACCCAAACACGAAAAACCTTTTAAGACCGAAGTATGATCACCGTTACGATACTCAAAGGAATTCCAGCCAGTGGAAAATCAACCTGGGCCAGGCAAATGCTGGACCAACATCCTGGTATGTATAAACGCATCAATAAGGATGACCTGAGAGCGATGCTGGATAACGCTTACTGGAGCAAAGGCAACGAAGCCTTTGTGTTAAAAGTACGTGATTATCTGATTACAGAAGCATTGAAAGAGGGCAAACATGTGATTGTGGATGATACCAACCTAGACCCCAAACATGAAGCCCGCATACGCGAGCTTGTCAGTGAATATGCCAGGGAAAATGACCGGCAAATAAAGGTCCAGGTAAAAGAATTCAACGTAACGCTGGAAGAATCTATTGAACGGGATGCCAAACGGCCGGTTCCGGTAGGAGAGAAGGCCATCCGGGGAATACATAACCGCTATGTGGCACCGGTGGGCAGAATTCCTTTTTACTGCCAGCAAGATACTTCTCTCCCTAAAGCCATTATTTGTGACATAGACGGCACTCTGGCTTTAATTAATGACCGCAACCCATTTGATGCTTCCAGGTGTGAGCAGGATCTGGTAAATGAACCAGTGCTAAATATTGTCAATCAATATGCGAAAGCAGGATTTGTAATTTTACTACTATCCGGAAGATCTTCGGAACACCGGATACAAACTACCAACTGGCTTTCAGCAAAGGGAGTAAGTTATGATGCCCTGTTCATGCGAAAGCAGGGAGATATGCGAAAAGATTCTATCGTTAAAAAAGAGCTGTATGAAAGCCACATTCAGGGCATATATTATATAGAGTTTGTACTCGACGACCGGAATCAGGTAGTAGATATGTGGCGTAAAGAAATTGGCTTGCTTTGCCTGCAGGTATATTATGGTGATTTTTAGATTTAACAATACCTTCGAATATTGAAGGCAATCTTGTATGTAGGTATGCTTTATTTTTGTAACTTTTGAAATCCAAACAACCTAAACTTCATGCAAGTACTCACCAAAGAACCAACATTGACCGCAACTGTAACGTCAGTCAGAAGGCTGGAATCCATGGATGCCTACCGTGGTTTTGTGATGCTGCTGATGATGGCAGAAGTACTATCCTTTTCAAGAGTGTCTGAGGCATTGCCAGACAGCGGTTTCTGGCGTTTTTTATCCTTTCACCAAAGCCATGTAGAATGGGTGGGTTGCTCGCTTCATGATCTGATTCAGCCCTCTTTCTCCTTTCTGGTCGGAGTAGCCTTGCCTTTTTCTATTGCCAGCCGGGTTTCAAAAGGAGCATCCTTTTCCAGTCTGCTGCTTCATACCATCAAACGCTCATTGATACTCATTTTTCTGGGCATCTTCCTGCGTTCTATGCATGCGGAGCAGACCTATTTTACCTTTGAAGATACCCTGACGCAGATTGGTCTGGGGTATACTTTTCTTTTCCTGCTGGGCTTTGCTTCAAAACGGATGCAACTGTTTTCTCTCATCGGGATTTTGTTTTTCTACTGGCTGGCCTTTGCCTTATATCCATTGCCGGGAGCCGGTTTCGATTATACACTCGCCGGCGTTACCCAGGATTGGGAGCATAATTTGTCAGGCTTTGCTGCACACTGGAATAAAAACACCAATCTTGCCTGGGCTTTTGACCGCTGGTTTCTGAATCTGTTTCCCAGAGAGTCGGTATTTGCAAATAATGGAGGCGGATATTCCACCCTGAGTTTTATCCCTACCCTGGGCACCATGATTCTGGGACTAATCGCCGGCAATATCATCCGTTCCGGGATTCCCCCAAAAAGAATTATCATTCAATATTTCACCATAGGGGTAGCACTACTGATTCTGGGAGTATTGCTGCACATAAGCGGCATCTGCCCGATTGTAAAACGCATATGGACGCCAGCCTGGACTATTTTCAGCGGAGGCTGGTGCTTTATACTGCTGGCAGGTTTTTATGGGATAATCGACATACTGGGATATAAAAAATGGGCCTTTTTTCTGGTGGTGATCGGCATGAATTCTATTGCTGCCTATATTATTGCCGAAACCATACCTTCTTTTATTGACAGCTCATTTAAAATACATGTAGGACAGGAATATAACCAGGTATTTGGCCTTGCGTATGCCTCTTTGATCAGGGGTGCTGCTATTCTGGTAATGGAATGGTTAATTTTATACTGGCTCTTTAAGAATAAAGTATTTATTAAAATTTGATCAGGTGGCGTTCATCTACTCAATCATTCATAGAACTTGCCAATAACCAACAACGAACAACGATTTAGAACTATAACATGTCCTGGACCAATTACCACAGCCATTGCCATTATTGTGATGGAAAATATGCACCGGAAGAATACGTAAAAAGCTCTTTAGAAAAAGGGTTGGTGGCCTACGGATTTTCTTCTCATGCGCCTGTGCCTTTCGATTGTGTCTGGACAATGAAACCGGAATCTGCCCATGCCTATGTAGCCGAGATCCGGGAATTGCAGCAAGCTTATCAGCGGGATATAGAATTATATTGTGGGCTGGAAGTAGATTATATTCCTGGCGTTACCGGACCTAAAAGTTTGCCAGTTTTAGACCTTGGCCTGGATTATACCATTGGCTCCGTGCATTTTGTGGATGCATTTCCGGATGGAAAGCGATGGGAAATAGACGGTTCTCACCAGGTGTTTCTGGATGGCTTGCAACAAATATTCAGAGGAGATATCCGGCAGGCCGTAAGCCGCTACTTTGAACTTACCAGGCAAATGATTGAGCAGGAATGCCCGGATGTGATCGGGCATATAGATAAAATCAAAATTCAGGATGAAGAAGGGGCTTTATTCTCCCAGCAAGCCGGCTGGTATCGGCAGGAACTGGAGCAAACCCTACGATTGATTGCTGATGTAGGTGCTATTATAGAAGTGAATACCAGAGGCATTTACAAGAAAAAAACCAGCCAGACCTATCCTGGAAAATGGGCACTGGAAAAAATGAAAGCATTAGGTATTCCCATAACTATCAATTCCGATGCTCATCATCCGGAAGAAATCATTTTACAGTTTGAAGATACGGCGGTACTCCTGGCATCTGTTGGTTATAAACAGGTAAGTGTACTTCTGAATGGCAAATGGCAGCAGGTGAATTTTGATCAGACCGGACTGTTACACACAGTCACCTCCTGATTTTATAGCGCATTTAGTTTCCTGACTATCTTACCTGCTTTAAAGCCGCTTACCTGCAGGTGTTTTATCCAACTCAAGAATAGCGAGCAACTCGGGAAGTTTTTCTATTAAATGGGTGTGAGGTTCACTTTGGAGCGCTTCTCTGGTAAAGGCACCTGTGGTTACGCCAATTACATATGTACATCCGGCGGCATTCCCTTCCTGTAAGTCAGAAGCCGTATCACCTACTTTGGCGACTTCGGCTACATTTTCTACGCCGGTTAATTTCATGGCCCGAAAAATCATATCCGGATACGGACGGCCCTTTTCCACTTCATCACTGGTAATGCTGGCATCTATCAATCCCTTTTCCTGCCAGCCTACCCGGTTGAGTACAGCGTTGGCAATGCTTCTGTCGAAGCCGGTATCAATGGCAATTTTAACATGATTTTTCCGCAACGTCTCAAATGTTTCCTGTACACCTTCTTTCTCCTGCACATCCGGACTTGTTTCATAGAAGGAAATCATCTCTTTTAAAAAGTTGCTATGAATGTGTGTGATATAGGATTCGTCTTTGTAGGTTTCATCGGTTAGTTTTTGCCGCAATAATTCCCGGATGGCTACTGGCTTTGGATACCCCATTACCTGGTTAGCATCATCTCTGCTAACCCGGATTCCTTCAATTTCGAAAGCTTTTTGCAGAGCAGTATGCACATTATCCTTGTCCTGGATGGTAGTGCCTGCCATATCGAAAACAACTAATTTAATAGCCATAGTAAGAGAAATATGAGTGTGTATAAGAGTAAAGGTGATAATAAATTTTTAATAAACTATATCCATACATCCGGATTCCCTGGACTGAATAGCTTAATTTTTGTTTACTATTTGTAAACATTTGCCTGGGCGAAGATTGTGAATTTTTATAACTTGTATAACAATCTGAGGTTAATTAACTATTAAATTTTCGTAAAACAGAAAACGCCGTCCGCCTATACCTTTTCGCAAATCAATTGAACAATATTCTCAAAGCCAGGTTGATTCAAATAGATTTCCTGTGTATTTTAAAGAATTACCTTCTATTTTTACGTATAAAATCAAAATATTCACTCTTTGAGAAGAAATTAGTAAGCGAGGAAATAGAGTGAAGAATAAATAAGTTTTATTATCAGCATTTGTTTTGTGAGAAAAATCGATTGGAACTATGTCAGACCACTCTGAAGAATCAAGTAATGAACTACCTCCTTTTTTGAACACCTGGAAGAAAATCTACCTGGCTGTTCTGGCTAATCTGCTTTTGCTGATACTCTTATTTTACTGGTTTACCCAATACTTTCAATAGGGATTGACTTTTGCAGCGTCAGTAACTTATTTCAGGTTTTGCTTCTGCAGATACTTTTTTCTATCCGTTTATCAAAAAAAAATAAATCTTTCCCTGTTTTTTCTCATATTTCCGTTTGTGTTTATGCGTTATCTATCTTTCTGTTGAGGAGCAGTAGAATTGTATTCTATATTACTCTGCTTCTGATAGGCATACAGAATAACTTAATTGCCTGATTAGTTTATACTTTAATAGTTTCATGCGAATTTTAGACTGGATTGTTTTAGTTGCCGCCTTACTGTTTATTGTGTTGTATGGTATATGGAAGGGCAGGGGCAACAAAGATATGAAAGGATATTTGCTGGCAAACCGTGCCATGCCCTGGTATACTGTAGGTTTATCTATTATTGCAACCCAGGCCAGTGCGATTACCTTTCTCTCCGCACCAGGACAGGCTTTTTCTGATGGGATGCGTTTTGTACAATTCTACTTCGGTTTGCCTATAGCCATGATAGTCTTATGCATTACGGCGGTACCAATCTACCATAAACTTAATGTATACACCGCATACGAATACCTGGAAAACCGCTTCGACCTGAAGACAAGAGTGCTGGCTGCCTTTCTGTTCCTGATTCAAAGGGGTATTTCTACCGGCCTGTCCATTTATGCCCCTTCCATTATTCTTTCTTCTCTATTAGGCTGGAATACAAACTTAACCAGTATCATCATTGGCGTGATGGTATTGATGTATACCGTTTTTGGAGGATCAAAAGCGGTGAGTCATACACAACTGGGCCAGATGGCGATTATTCTGAGTGGCATGGTAACGGCTTTTTTTATGATCCTGTATTTGCTGCCAGATGATATTTCATTTATGGAAGCCGTAAAAGTAGCCGGAAAAACCGGCCGCCTGAATGCCATTGATCTCGAATTTAACCCGGATAGCCAATACAATATATGGTCTGGGATTATTGGCGGATTTTTTCTGGCCATGTCTTACTTTGGCACCGACCAGTCGCAGGTAGGCCGGTATTTATCTGGGAGTTCTATTGCACAAAGCCGGCTTGGCCTTTTATTTAATGGCATAATAAAAGTACCCATGCAATTTTGTATTTTGTTTGTGGGCATTATGGTATTTGTGTTCTACCAGTTTGTGATGCCTCCGGTATTTTTTAATACAGTTGAAACTGATAAACTCCGCAATAGTGCCTATGCTGCTGAATTTGCAGTATTAGAAAAAAAGCATGAGACCATATTCCAGACCAGGCAGGCAGAGATAAGACAACTGGTAGGTGCCTTACGCTCCGGCGATGAAACCAGTATTGCTTCCGCTGAACAGCAACTGGAACGATCTCTGGCCCTGGATACAGCCGTAAGGGGAGAGACGGTCCGGCTCATTAAAAAGAACGACAAGCTGGCCGATGTAAATGATACGAATTATGTGTTTCTCAATTTCGTAACTACCTATTTACCGGCTGGCGTGGTCGGATTGCTGATTGCAGTGGTTTTTTCTGCCTCTATGTCTTCTTCTGCCTCTGCGTTTAACTCCCTTACTTCCACCACCATTGTAGATGTATACAAACGCATTATCCGGAAAGATGCCAGTGAAGAACACTATTTCCATATGTCGAGATGGATCACCATTGGCTGGGGCGTATTTTGTGTAGTAGTAGCTTTGTATGCAGGACGGGTGGGAAATCTGCTGGAAGCAGTAAACCGACTGGGTTCCCTGTTTTACGGAGCCATCCTGGGTATTTTTGTTTGTGCCTTCTATTTTAAGAAAATTAGAGGAGCTGCAACTTTTTATGCAGCCATTATTACTGAAGTTGTTGTATTTGCATTGTTTTATTTTTCCAGCATTGCCTTCCTCTGGTACAATGTGATCGGCTGTTTACTGGTGATCCTCATTGCCTGGATATTCAATTTGTTTTTGCAGCCAGATCCTGAAAAAGTGCCTGTGGTAAGTGCCAAAAAAGGGTAGAAAACGGTTTTGTAGCCTCGAAAAATCAGTATTTTTACGTACACTTATGTATTGTTTTTTTCTGTAAACCTATGAGTTCACGAATTGAAGAATTATACCTGGAAGGCGAAAACGCCATTAAAAACGGGAATATGATCGAAGCAAAGCAGCATTATGAAGCTATTCTGCTGGATGATCCACAATGTTATTATGCACATAATTCGCTGGGATGGATATACAAAAGCCAGTTTGATGATTATAAAAAAGCAGAAAATCATTATAAAGCCGCCATTAAATTTGGTCCGGATTATCCTTATAGTTATTACAACCTCATTTATTTGCTTACCGAACTGGAGCGCTTCGAAGACGCTCAACAATTGATGAACAAATGCCTGCACATTCCCGTCATCGATAAATCTATTATTTACAACCGGCTGGGTGTGCTGGAGGAATTTAAAGGCAACTTCGAAACCGCTATTGGGCACTACAAGAAATCCATCAAATTGTGCCTGAATGATGAAAAAATTGATGATCTGAAAAAGAGCATCATCCGGTGCGACTATAAGCTGACTTTATAGTATATTACACTACCATTCTCCTGAAGTAAAGTAGATGCTTCAATAGACTAGTAACAGAAAATTATGAAGACTTTTAATTTCGGTTATCTGCTGCGTTTCATTGCTGCTTTTACGCTTATTATTGTCTTATCATCTTTTATTATAATCAGTCCTCTCAGGGACCCCAGTTACAGAAATATTGATCTATCGACCAGGATACTTACTGCTCAACTTGGCTTTTATCAATCAGTAAAAGATTCTATGGTGGGAGGAATGGGTACAATTCGAACAACACAATACAATACAAAGTATTTCACCAGTTGCTTAATACGGCTACAACAGAAGAGTTGTATGCATTAACCAATCACAAAAATGAAGTGATAAAAGGGTATGCGTTGTTGGGACTCATTCAAAGAAAAGCGCCACTATATGATGTGCTCCTACAAAATATACAAGACAGTTCAGTGCTTATTGAAGAAACCTGGGGATGCATTGGAGGAGGTGTGAATGTAAATTCAGTTTCCAGTTTTTTTGTTTACAACACTATTTATATTCTTAATGAAAGAGAGCGCGCGAAAATCGATAGTATTCTCTTATTTGCGGATTTTGACTCAAAAAATGACTTTTATTATAAGTTTATTTACACCGATTCGTTAAAGCAGAATAATACATATTATAAAAGGTTAAAACAGCTCTACACTAAAAAGCAATATTTTTTCCTGCTTCATCATATAGCCCAATACCAGAATCCGAATGACAAGCAACTTATTCTGGATGCGTTACAGAATGACCAAGAGTATGGATATTTTCAGCTTAACTGCATCAATGATGGACTTCATGCAATAAAGCAATTTCCTGACTCAACCTTTCTTCCTACCCTTGAATCTTTGCAAAAGCAAGCTTTAACTACGGATTCACACAATATTTGGCTTACTACTTTATATCTAGCCATTCTGGCTTATGATCCTGCAGTTGCTAAGCCTTTTTTAAAAGCTGCCATTGAAACTGAACATTCAATAAATGATATCAATGACAGAGAACATACAAAAGTTATCTATTCCCTTATCCGAAACATCAATAATGCAGAGTATGATGAGGTAATGAACATAATCAAAACTATTCCTGGTTATGAAGTATATGATCAATTGATTATCTATTAGAAAATAGAAAAATGCTCAATTTTTAATCTTAGTCACTTTATAGTAAGGTTTATATTTTTCTACTATAAGATTATTCTCTTCCCTACAACCCCCAATTCATCTGACACGTAAGCGGATAATACCAGGCTGAACAACAATATGCGATCCAGCCAGTGTTGAAATTACTTGTTTTACCCACACAGCTAAAACGATGAAGATGATATATCCTCCAGGCCCAGGCCAAAATCCTGAATTTCCGCCCATTCATGAGCCTTCGCCGGTGCAACCGGTGCCTGAGCCATATATTCCGCCAGTTGAACCTGCTGAAACACCACCTTTAAAAGAGCCGATCACACCACAGGTGCCTAATCCTTATGTTCCTCCGGTAACAGAACCTGGTACGCCTACACAGCCTTAAATCATCAGCGTATGAGAACATTGTTGTTATTAAGAATTTCTATTCTGTTGCTGATATTGCCATGTCTGATATTGCTGATATCTGTCTGTAAACCTCCTGTGTTACAATCGGTAAAAAAGACTTTGCCAGTAATGAATGTTCAATACATTAATCCCTCACACGAACTGAATAGTTTATTTGCCAGACTTCAACGAGCGAAAGACGAAGTAGAAGTAAAAGCCATACAATCGCAGATCTGGCAAATCTGGATGAGCAGTGGTACAGCAGATATTGATGCCCTGATGGAGAAAGGCAATCAATCGATGACCCAAGGCAATTATGAGGAAGCTATCCATATATTTTCAAAAATCACCCGAAAACTACCTGAGTTTGCAGAAGGATGGAATAAACGGGCTACTGCTTATTACCTGAAAGGTGAATATAGTGCCTCTTTACAGGATATTGAACGAACGCTATCTCTGGAGAACCGCCATTTTGGAGCTATATCCGGGCTTGCTTCCGTGTACCTGGCAATGGGAGAATACAGAGCCGCTCTAAAAGCGTTGGAAAAAGTATTAGAAATTTGTCCTAATCAACCTGGGTTACAGGAGCAGGTACGAGAATTGTACTTACGGCTTGGCATGAGCAAAGCATAAAAAAAAGGCGTTCGCAGAACGCCTTTTTACAAAGTATATAAAAGAGGTTTAGAATCTTTTTAGTACCATTTCAGAAATGGTTTTCCCGATAGACAGGGAAGAAGTAGCGGCTGGAGAAGGGGCATTACATACATTGATGATATACTTATCTTCCAGAATCATAAAATCATCCAGCAAACCACCAGTTCTGTCACAGGCTTGTGCCCGTACGCCGGCACCTCCGGGTACCAGGTCATTCTCCTGTATTTCAGGAATTAACTTTTGAAGGGCTTTTGTAAAGGCAGCTTTTGAGAATGACCGGTAATATTCTCCCAGACCGGTTTTCCAGTATTTCATCATTACCTTTCGGAATCCTGGCCAGGCCAGGGCAGCACTTACTTCTTCCAGGTTAAAATCTGTTTTTTTATAACCTTCCTTTTTAAAAGCAAATACCGCATTCGGACCGGCTTCTACGCCACCTTTCATCATTCTGGTAAAATGTACGCCCAGAAATGGGAAATTCGGGTCTGGCACGGGATAGATCAGGTTTTTCACCAGGTACTGTTTTTCCTTTTTAATCTCATAATACTCACCCCGGAAGGGAATAATGCGGATGTCCATTTTATTGCGGTTCATGGCCGCGATCTGGTCTGAATACAAACCGGCACAATTTACAACCAGTTTGGTATTATAAGTAGCGTTTTCTGTAACTACTTCAGAATGCCCGTTGATGTTTTTTATATTGACTGCCTTTTCTCCCAGAAATAATTCGCCGCCTTTCTTTTTAAATACTTCAGCATATTTCTCTGATACCTTTTTATAATCAATAATGCCAGTGTAGGGTACCCAGATGCCACTGATTCCGTTTACATGTGGCTCATAGGCTTTTACCTCTTCCTGGTTTATCTTCTTTATCTGGGTCAGACCATTTTCAATTCCTCTTTTGTAGATATTTTCCAGCGCCGGAAGTTCTTCTTTGCTGGTGGCAACGATTACTTTGCCACATAGATCATAGGGAACATTTTCTTTCTGGCAAAACTCTAGCAGATGATTGTAACCGCTGATACAGTTGGTTGCTTTTAAGCTGCCGGGTTTATAATAAATGCCGGAATGGATAACGCCGCTATTATTACCAGTCTGGTGTTTAGCTACCTGATTTTCTTTTTCAAGCACAGCAATTTTGAGCTCTGGTTTATTCTCTTTGAGCCGCAGAGCGGTGGCCAGGCCAACAATACCGCCACCAATAATAGTAATATCGTAGTTCACAGGATATATGGGTAAATAGTGTGTAATATTTTTCCTATTTATAAATCACGTTTGAGGCTCTAAAGGTAACTCCATACACTCAAAGTACAAAATTATCAATAGGATGTGAGAATTAAAGTGTGTAATAATAAAATATGATTGAATACCATTTTGATTACTATTCTTACCATTCGTGTGCCCAGGATGGATTGACCATCCGACTGTTGCGATTGAGCTTGAAAATAGCCTGCATTTCTTCTTCTTTTAAAGTAAAATCGAAAATATCAAAGTTATTCTTGCGATGGGTATTACTTCCGGCTTTTGGAATGGCTGCAACAAAAGGTTGATGTAGTAACCAGCGGAGCGTAACCTGGATCGGCGATTTACCATACTTTTTACCAATTTCCTGCAAAACAGGGTCGTGCATTACTTCTCCATGCGCTACAGGTGCGTATGCCGTGAGTAGAATACCCTGTTGTTGACATAAATCAAGCAAAGGCTTTTGTGAAAGATATGGATGATATTCTACCTGGTTGCAGAAAATAGCAGTGAATTGTAAGGCCTTTTGCAGCAATGTAGTCGAAAAATTGCTTACGCCTATATGTCTTATCTTTCCTTCTTGCTGTAATTCCAGCATAGCTCCAATAGATTCTTCTAATGGAACATCCGGATTAGGCCAGTGAATAAGCAGTAAATCAAGATAGCCAATATTTAATTTTCGAAGACTATCTTCAGCTGATGATCTCAGTTTCTCTTTGCTTAAATGAGTATGCCATACTTTGCTGGTCACAAATAATTCGTTCCTGGCTATGCCAGACAGCTGAATTCCATTCCCAACGTATTCCTCATTGCCATACATGGCTGCTGTGTCAATATGCCGGTAGCCTATATCAATGGCTTCTTGTACGGCTTCCTCGCAGGGTAAACCATTGAGTTTCCAGGTACCAAATCCCAGGGCAGGTACCTTTGTTCCTTGTATGGATTGAAAGATCATGGGTGTCAGATATATAGCTAATCGTAGAAAATAAATTCCTGAAACTTAGAGAAAATGTTTTATTCTTACACCCTTTTTTCCTACATTTAGATTTATAAAGGTTACTATTCGCTGCTTGCAAAAAAAATTAGTTTAGTAAAGCGGTTACCTTTTCTACAAACCACAATAGAGAGCAGAATGGGGTTCTGGTACTTTCTTACAATTGTACGGGGCAAAGATTTGAGGCGATAACGTTCATTTCACGAGAATCAGGATATAGAGTTAAGCTAAAACGCATTCAGATAATATTTGAATAATACAAAACATATTCGTACTTATTCCCGTACATACACTTACAAACCACCTGAAATCATACACTGTAATAAATTGGCAGAAAATTTGCGACTATACTTTTACAATATAAATCTTTATGGATAAGACTACACACAGAAACTGTACTATCAGTAAGATTGACCGGTCTATTACTGAATCTCATAATCTGGATCAGCTTGCCAGCACTGAGCAGTTTTTATTCCTTTATTACAAATATTTTCCTTTTGACGCCCAATATTTCAAGCAGGAATGGATGCTGGATAATAAGCTCAGAAACAGGAAACGTGAAATGGTATTGGTGGATGATCTAGAGCCTGATACTATCTCTTTTCAGGCGGAAAAAATGAGTTTACGCCGGTTAAATGCCTATGTAAAAACGCTCACTACACATGAATTTCAGAATATATGGATTAAACTGCAATCCCAGTTACATGGCGTAGATGCAGTTGATATCAGTATGTATCCGGATTTATGTGAAAAAATTGCTTGCCTGAAATCACCTTATAAGTATTCAACTGATGCTGAATTGCAAGTAGCGTAAATGAGGTTAAAACAAACCATTTTTATATAAAAGCACTTCAGTTGAAGTGCTTTTTTGTTGTCTCAATAATTAGCTGTTAACAGTATCGTTTTTCTTTTTAATCTTCTTTCTTTGCTGAATAGCGGCTTTCTCTTCTTTCCTGAGTCTCTTTTTTAGTTTGCGCACTTCTTTTTTGGAAATTTGCAGTTCTTTTGCAATATCGCTCACAGAATACCCCTGATCAAACAGATTTTCAGCCTGAACTTGTGTAGTAACAACAAGCGGCAATGCATTCTCTGCATTATTGGTGGATGTTGAACTGCCCATAGAGGAACCCTGTATAGATTCATTCTGTTTTCTGAAAGCAACCGCTTGTTCCAGGGTTTGATAGAAAGAGATTGAATCTGATTCTTGCTCAATTATAGTTTCGACTGAAGCGGGAGGAGTGAAGGTAAATGCAGTTGCCTGCTTGTTTTTAAGAGTACCTGGAAATAGGATCAGTATTACTGAGACACTCACAAAAAGCCCCAGCTTGTTTTTATAGATAACCCTATTTCCCAATCCCATAATCCTGTGTAATATTTATGCCAATATTTAATTTTTCATAGTAAATACACCTTCACTCATCAGAGGTAACAAATTCTGTTAGTTACAATTTAGGTACTATAGTGGCAGTCCTTATATTAAACGAAAATGGCTGGGTAGGTGGTTGATAAATTACAGTAAATTTTATCTAGATTATTGTGGTTTGTGTAAAACCCTTTATTTGTAAAATTCTAAATATCTGGTAAGTATATAAAGCAGGAGAAGGGTACGAAGTGTCCAGGCGAAGGTACGCAGCCAGTTGGTGGTTACGAGTTGTTTTATAAGTGATTCATTGTATCCCAACAAAACAAGCTGGTTATGAATGGGCACAGATATAAAAAAAGTTACCAGCCAGATGATCACAATACAAACAAAAACGCAGTAATGCGTAAAGGTAGATTTTCCGGGGTAAGTTGCCGTGAGTAATCCGATACTGAGCAGAAGTTCTACAAGCATGGGCACACTCACTACCTGTGTAGTAGTATGCATATGCTGCATTTGAAAATCTTTAAAAGCTGTCGCAGGTATTTTCAGAAATAGGGGATAATGCACAATCTGTACAAACCAGATTAGTCCGGTAAGCACCGCAGAAACAACAAGATTCAACACCAACAAAAGCATAAGGATCGTAAAATAAAGTTTGTATTATTTTTTTGTGAAGATGCCTGGAAAGCAAAGGATATAAATTAATTTCGCACGCATCTTATTGTCCACATCAACATGAAACTGACGCGTATTGTTATTGGATTACTTGTATTATCCGTTCACTTTGCCTTTTCCCAACAGACCAATTCCCCAGCTGCTCAACCTAAGTTAGTAATAGGTATCGTAGTAGACCAGATGCGGTATGACTATATCTATCGCTTCTGGGATAAGTACAGTAAAAATGGATTCAGAAGGCTGGTGAATGAAGGCTATTTTTGCCGGAACACTAATTATAACTATTTGCCTACTTATACTGCTCCAGGGCATGCTTCAGTTTTTACCGGCACTACCCCGGCGGTGCACGGAATCATTGGTAATAACTGGCATGTACAGGCAAATGGTGCCAGTATGTATTGTACAGATGATAAAACGGTTCAAACCGTAGGAAGTACTTCTGTTGCTGGTCAAATGTCGCCTGCCAATATGCTTACCACCACAATTACTGATGAATTGAGGCTGAGTAGTAATTTTTCTTCAAAGGTGATTGGGATTTCGCTCAAAGACCGGGGATCTATTCTTCCGGCTGGACATCTGGCCAATGCTGCTTATTGGTTCGATAGTCAGAATGGCGCGTTTATTACGTCTACCTACTATATGCAAACCCTTCCGGATTGGGTAGAAGCATTCAACAAAAAAGGAGTGGCTGCCAGCTACCTGAGCAAACCCTGGACACCCTTGTTAGCTATAAATCAATACACCGAAAGCCTTTCCGATGATTCTCCCTATGAAGGCAAGTATTCAGGCGAACAAAATCCGGTTTTCCCGCATAACCTGCCGGAAATTTTTAAGACTGAAGGATTTGAACTGATCCGCAGCACCCCATTTGGTAATTCAATTGTGAAAGATTTTGCACTCCAAGCCATACAAGCTGAGAAGCTGGGAAAAGGAAAGGCTACTGATTTTCTGGCGGTGAGCTTCTCTTCTACAGATTATATCGGCCATAAATATGGCATACGGGCCATTGAACTGGAAGATACCTATCTGCGGTTAGACCAGGAAATTGCACAACTACTAACGTTTCTGGATACCTATCTGGGCAAAAATAAAGTGCTTGTTTTTCTTACTGCAGATCATGCCGCAGCTGATGTACCAGCTTTCCTTTCAGATAGAAAAGTACCTGCCGGAATTTTTGATCATTCACAGCTTTCTGGTTTGAGAAAATTTCTGTTTCAGCAGTATGGAGATTCTTTAGTGACCAGGTTTATTAACCAGCAGATCTATCTGAACCAGAAGGTGATTCATACTAAAAATCTGAACCTGAAGGAAGTAGAGCAAAAAGTAGCAGACTATGCCCTTGCAATGACTGGGGTTGCAAGTACGCTTCCGTCTTATGCCCTCCGGACCGGTGAATTTAGTTATGGAGTAAACCGGCTGATCCAGATGGGCTACCACGCACAGCGTTCAGGTGATGTGATAGTTACCCTGCTGCCAGCCTGGATGGAAATTGGTAAAACCGGTACAACGCATGGTTCTCCTTATAGCTATGATACGCATGTGCCCTTGCTTTGGTATGGATGGCAGATAAAACCAGGCAGTACCTTTGAGCCTGTTAACATCACAGATATTGCGCCTACATTAGCTGCTTTTCTCAATACTTCTTTTCCAAATGGATGTACCGGTCAACCTATTAAAACGTTGGTAGAAAAGTAAAATATCAATTTTCTGTGTCTGAAATATAACTTCCGGATGATATATTACTTCTGAATTTTTGTGTTATTTCTCTGACTGGTAAGAAAAAAATATTGTTTCCGGACAATTATTATATTCCCAGTAAAAATTATATATTTGATAGTCCTGCTCTCTGATACTGGCTGTTTTCCAAGGTCTTAAGGTTTTTATTTCTCGTTTCTGTTAAGGGAAGAAGTGTTTATTATTATTTATGATATACTTATACGTTCTGCGTTTAAAAGTATTTGTTTTTCTTTGTTTGCTAAGCAGTAAAGCAATAGCTCAATCACCATCCAACTGTCCGGCATCTCCGTATCCGGTAACTATACAGCAACCTGATCGCTCGGCCTTAACCATTATAGGGAAAGGCAATATGCTCCATTCCTGGACAGAAACCCTGGATGGCTATACAGTTGTACTTAACAAGGGTAAGTATGAATATGCGAGAAAGAGCAATGGGCAACTTTTACCTTCCGGAATTCCTGCCAAAGATGCAGCCGATAGAACCGCTGCGGAAAAAGTTTTTCTGCGCAATTTAACCAAATCTATACGGCCCGGTGTTGTGGCTACAGATGCAGCAGTTTTTACACAAGGCATAACAGGTTCTTCTACGATGATCACTGAAAGTGCCATTACATCAGGTACCGTGAAGGCATTGCTTATTTTAATCAAATATCCTGATCTGCCCAATACCTATACAACCAGCCAGTTTAATAATTTAATGAACCAGGTAAATTATAGAGGAACTGGAAGCTTCAAAGATTTTTATGTTACCAGTTCGGCAGGAAAACTGAATGTTTCTACGGATGTATTTGGGTGGTACACAGCTGCCAATAATTACGCCTATTATGGCCGCCAGAATGGCTGGACAGTTTCTACAACCCTGGTTAGAGAAGCAGTAAATGCAGCACAGGCGGCTGGTGTAGATTTTTCAAAATATGATAATGATAAAGATGGGAAAGTGGATGGAGTTATTGTTGCCCATGCAGGGCCGGGAGCAGAAGAAGGAAGCCAGTCGCAATACATATGGTCGCACCGCTGGTTATTGTCTATAGGCGCCAATCAGGTGATGTATGATGGGGTATTGATAGACGAATATATGATTACACCAGAGCGCCGTATGTATACGAACGATATGGTGGGACGAGGAATTTTTTGCCATGAATTTGGCCATAATCTGGGCTTACCAGATTTGTATGACACAGATGGAGGTTCTGAAGGGGCAGGAGAATGGTCATTGATGGCCAGTGCCAACTGGCTGGGAAATGAACATACCCCGGGAAATATGTGTGCCTGGAGCAGAAGCGCATTAGGCTGGACTACACCTCAAGTGCTTTCAGGCAAGGGAGCCTATTCCTTACAGGCTGCCAGTAACACGAACCAGGTGTACAGAATTAATACACCTCTTTCCAATGAATATTTTCTATTGGAGAACCGTCAAAAAACTGGCCTGGATATTTCGCTCAAAGGAAGCGGGCTGGCCATCTGGCACATCAATACCACAAAAACTTCAATGTATCCCAGTGCTAATTATGTAAATGCGGAGGAAGAACTAAAAGGAGTTGATCTGGAGGAAGCTGATGGCCTGAATCAACTTGACAATCAGAATAACCGGGGAGATGCAGGAGATCTGTATCCTGGCAGCGCAGGCAAAACTGTATTTAATGAAAGTACCCAGCCTGGTTCTTTAACCTATACTAATGCTAAAACAGGGATTAATATACGTCATATCACAGTAGATGGAGAAGGAAAAGTCTGGTTTACGCTGGGAACGGTAAGTCCATTTATTTCTGGCTTTTCTCCAGCCTCTGGTGTAGCAGGAGCAATTGTGAAAATCACTGGCGCTGGTCTTTCCGGTACCACTGCGGTAAGTTTTAATGCCGTAAATGCTTCTTTTTCTAAGATCAATGATTACACCATTCAGGCGACTGTTCCGGCTGGTGCTTCCACCGGTTTGATCCGCCTGACTTTGCCCTCCGGAATTATTGCAAGCCAAACAAATTTTATTATCGAGACTCTAACTGCCGAAAAGCCATGGGATAAAGCATTTGGCGGTAATTATGGAGATAATTTAGCAGCGATGGTTCCTACTTCAGATGGTGGATTTTTACTGGGCGGGTATAGTTTATCCGGGAAGAATGGGGATAAGACGGAAATTAGCCAGGGAAGTACCGATTTCTGGATCATTAAAACAGATGGGGCAGGCAATAAACAGTGGGATAAACGCTTTGGTGGTTCGGGCGCTGAGTATTTGAATGCAGTAATACAAACTTCAGATGGTGGATTTTTGCTGGGTGGCAATTCAAATTCAGGAATAGGCGGCGACAAAACAGAAGCTGGAAGAGGAGGAACTGATTTCTGGATTGTAAAGATTACGAGTACAGGCATCAAACAATGGGATAAGCGTTTCGGAGGTTTAGGAAGCGAAGATTTACGGACAGTGATTCAAACGGCAGATGGCTACTTTCTGGCTGGCTACAGCAATTCCGGCATAGATGGAGATAAATCACAGAACTCGCAGGGAGGACAAGATTACTGGGTAGTTAAACTGAGTCTGAATGGCGTAAAAATGTGGGACAAAACGTTTGGCGGTAGTGGCGATGATTTTCTGGAAGGAGCCGTTAGCTTAGCTGATGGTAGTTTCGTACTGGCCGGGCGTTCTGCTTCTGGCATCAGTGGCGACCGTACGGAAAACAGCCGGGGAGGCAGAGATTACTGGCTGTTAAAAATTAATTCGAGTGGCAGTAAAATATGGAACAAACGGTATGGAGGCAGTGGCAACGATGAACTGTATGCCATCGGTAAAACAGCAACCGGCAATCTATATATTGGCGGCTTTACAACGTCAGGTATCGGAGGAGATAAGACACAGGCAAGCCGGGGAGGTACTGATTTCTGGATGCTTTTATTGAATGAATCAGGTGTAAAACTCTGGGATAAACGCTTTGGTGGCACTGAAAATGAAGAACTCCGGACCATTATACAAACCTCAGACGGAGGTTTCCTGATGGGTGGAAAATCAGCTTCCAACATCAGTGGAGATAAGACGGAAATCAGCCGGGGAAGTACTGATTTCTGGATGTTAAAGACCGATGGGGCAGGCAATAAACAGTGGGATAAGCGTTTCGGAGGTTTAGCCGCAGATGAACTGAGAAGCCTGTTACAAACCAAGCAGGGTTCATTCGTCATGGGTGGCCGATCAGATTCTGGCATCAGCGGCGATAAAACACAGGCAAGCCGAGGAAGTACCGACTACTGGCTGGTAAAACTGCCTGCTGCTCCCATTATCAAGGTTAATACCTCTACAGCCAGACTAGCTGTCAATACTGATCCTACAAGTGATGTATTACTGGAAGTATATCCCAATCCCTTTCAGGTTCATGCACAAATCCGTTTTTCTTCTGCCGTACACTCGCCAGCCAGCCTAAAGGTGTATGATATGCAAAGCAAACAGGTGGCTGACCTAACCCAAACTACTGCTGATGCCGAACAGATATATGTAGTACAATGGCAGCCCTCAGGTTTAAAGCCAGGAATATATGTGATTCAACTGGCCACTTCACAAGGCGTTTTATATAAAAAAATTGTATTTACTCCATAGATAAATCACATCCAGCCCATTCTTTTCCGCAAGGAAGTAATATGTGCCACATGATGTTTGCCGTGCCAGGCATACGAACCTATAGCCCATTCCAGGGAAACTATACCAAGTTCCGGGTGCCGGTAATTACGTTTAATCTCTTTTGCAGACAGGGATTGGAGCAATAATACCCAGCGGTGATGCAGGGCTTCTAATAGGGTGAGCGAAGTTTCAATAGGTGTAACCTGCACATCATATGTTTCAGCCCATAATTTTTCATTATATGGTTTAATGGTTGGCTCTTCTTCTGTAAGTGTAAACTTGAAACGCACATACGCATTTATATGGCTGTCTGGTACATGGTGTACAACCTGTCTTACTGTCCAGCCACCAGGTCGGTACGGCGTATCTAGCTGAGCAGGAGATAAACCGGCAACCACCTTTTTTAAATGAAGAGGGGCAAGGGCAATATCTGCAATATAGGATTGAATGTGCTCCGGCGTTATAACATTAGGCGCCTGATATTTCCTGATGGGATAACTCAAATTGTTATTTTCTGTGGGTTGCATATGTAGAATGAGTGATTGAGTAAAATTACAGAGATTACAGTCTTACCGAAGGTCAGAATGAAAGCTGAATAAATAAAAGTAATTCAGTAATTCAGTAATTCAGTAATTCAGTAATTATTTCTTATACCCTTCTCTGGCATATACTATTTTCATGTGGGAAGCTATTGCCTGTGAGCCTGCATCGTTGCGTTTTTCAAGCTCCTCAATAATATTTCTGTAATTTTTCTCATCCCGGTTCTGGCTCAGTTTAAAATTAGATTCTACACGTTCCACCTTAATTTCAAGTGCAACCAGGGCTCTCATTTCAGCGTGCAGGAAAGATTCAGGCATAGTGGTAATATTATAAGCTGACACATGTTCCTTTTCAAAAGATTCGATCTGCGATTTCAAAATCGCGTATACTTCCTCACTATCTTCAATAATCCGGGGCTTTCCATACGCATGTACTGCTATATAATTCATCGTTGGGACATTGATATGATCATACCATCGTGGTGAAATATAGGCATTAGGTCCCTGAAAAATGACAAGTAGTTCTGTATTAGCAGAGAGTTGTTTCCATTGTTTGTTTGCCTTTGCCAGATGAGCTCTTAATACTAATTGATCTGGAGTATCACTGGTAATTTCGAATGGAATGTGTGTGGCAACCAGGTGTCCGGCTGTTGCGGTCACCAGAATGCCAAAGTTGTTTTCTTTCAGAAAGGGAAGAATACTGTCAAAATTTGTTTCAAGGTTGAATTTATTAATATACATACGTTTGATCTGAAGTTTTAAAATTAATAAACTGAAGATTATTTAGTAGTCAAGCTACAATTGATTGTAAGCAATTAGAGCTTATCTGAGTTTTGCCGGAGGGTAATTATCAGCTCTATTGTTAGAAATCTATGTCTGACCGGCTGGTTTTGTATCTGAAAATTTGGTTTGCATGAATGCCTGCTAATCTGGTTTGAAAAGATAGTTAAAATACTGCAGCCAGTAAAAGTAAAACTTTGATTCCGGTAAATATTGCATGTGTATGCAATTAAACTATGGATGAAGGGTAAATCAAGATCAGCATGATTTTGATATTGCCTGTTTGTACAATTTTCTTAGATTTGGATTTTACAAACTAAATAAAAGATACATTGAAAAAGGCTCTGATCATTATTGGAATTATAATAGTTGTGCTGGCGGCGGCTTATTATGGCATGCGTATGTATACCAAATCATCCAGTCCGGAAGCGACTGCTGTGTATGATAAAGGCGGATTAAAAATACAAGTTGAATATTGCCGGCCTTCCAAAAAAGGAAGAGTGGTTTTCGGACAACTGGAACCCTATGGAAAAGTATGGCGTACCGGAGCCAATGAAGCGACCGAAATCACATTTACTCAGCCTGTGAGTTTTGGGGATAAGCCGGTAGCAGCAGGGACCTACACTTTGTTTACCATTCCGCAGCCAGACCAGTGGACAGTTATTCTCAATAGTGAATTAGACCAGTGGGGCGCTTTCAATTATAATGAAGCTAAAGATGTAGCAAGGATACAAGTTCCTGCTTCGCAAACGCCGCAAGTAACAGAGATGTTTACCATCGATTTTGTAGATGCCAATAACCGGGTAGATATGCTGCTTGCCTGGGACCAGACGAAAGTAGCAATTCCTATTGGTGTTGGGAAGTGATTGAATATATGGTTGAGATGAATTCTTTTTATTTTACTGCCACTCATCAACATGTAAACCTCGGGTAAATTCTTGCCGTACAAGGAATCAAACAGCTATAGTATGCAAAAGCCACAGTTGCCTCCCAGTGAAACCCGTTATGACGACCTTGTTGGCGTTGTTTCCATTAATTTGAAAGAAGGAGAAAACCTTAACCTGATTGCCTCCAGAATTGCCATTTACGATCCGGAACGGTTTGAAGCGGTTGCCTTACGAGTGTATATTCAGCAGCAGCCTATTGTTACGCTGTATGCATTGGATAAACAAATGCAAGACCGGACGGGTGAAGATGGCAAGTTGCTGGTACACAAATTTAAAATGGAAATGAGCTTTGAAGAGTTGTTTTCTATGTTCCGCAACTTCAATTTCACGGTTACTACCGGCCAGTATAACATTGAGCAGATGGAAGTAATTAACCTGTCACATTAGAATTACATTTCATTACTTACTCATTCAGACCTTCAGTAAGTCTATGAGTCTGTAATTTAAGGTGCAAGCCTTTGTTTGTGCCAGCTTCCATCCGGTTGTTTTACATAGTTGATACGGTCATGAAGGCGGCTCTGGCGGCCTTGCCAGAATTCTATAGCGTCCGGAAGTACGCAATACCCTCCCCAATGCGGTGGCCGGGGTATCTCAGGCATGGCCTTAAATTTTTCTTCCAGTGACGTAAGATTTTCTTCTAAAATGGCACGAGTTGGAATCACCTGGCTTTGTGGAGAAGCCCATGCGCCCAGCTGGCTACCTTTGGGACGGCTGTGGTAATATTCATCAGACTGGGCAGCTGAAGTAAGAGTTACTTTGCCCTCAATGCGAACCTGGCGTTCAAGTTCGGGCCAGAAAAAAGTAAGGCTTACCCATGTATTCTGAGCCATCTCTTTTCCTTTGCGGCTTTCGTAATTCGTGTAAAATACAAATCCCTGTGTCTCCATCCCTTTTAATAACACAATGCGGCCTGATGGACGGCCATTGGCAGAAACGGTACATAAGTGCATGGCATTTGGCTCAGGTACTTTCGACTGTAATGCCTCATCGAACCACTGGCGGAATTGAGAGAAGGGATCAGCAGCGGTTTTATCAAAATCAAGTTCTTGCCGGGTATATTCATTCCGGATATCAGCAAGCGAACTGGTAGAATTCATAGTTTATTAGGTTTGGCAGTAAATTTAAATCAATTATTCAAAAACTATGTGTAGCCTAACAATTTCAGCCATTTCCGAGTAGATAATGTATGTTTTGTTGCGGAAAGTGTATATTATTTATTAATTTTGTAATATTCATATTTTTGTAGGATTGTAAAAGGGAAAATGATGAATACCGAAGAAAGAGAACATACGGAACAGGACGCATTGGGCAAACAGCTGACGGATACCCTGGAAGCAGAACACGAACTGGCCGAAGATATTACCGATTATACCCACCACCCCAAAGAAGACCTGGTTCGGCTGGCAGAAAATCTGATTAAGGAAACTGATTATAAAAAAGCTGATGCGATTCTGAAACAGATCAAACCGGTATTTGATGAGCTGAGGGAAAAAGAAAAGCAGGAAGCCCTTGATAAATTTATAGCCGAAGGCGGAGAAGCAGATGGATTTGAATATAAAACAGATACTCTCTCCCAGCGGTTCGATCAGGCTGTGAAGCAATACCGGGACAAAAAAGCCCGCCAGCAACATGAGTCCGAAAAGGAGAAAGAAAAGAATTTACAGACAAAAACAGCCTTGCTGGAAAAGTTAAGGCAACTTACCGATGCCGAAGAAACTACAGCCAGCATTGCTGCATTAAAGCAGATCCAGGACGAATGGAAAACCATTGGTGCAGTTCCCGCTGCCCATTCTAAAAATCTGTGGGCCAATTACAATGCCCTCATAGAGCTCTTTTACAGCAACCGCAGTATTTATTTTGAGTTAAAAGAACTTGATAGAAAGAAAAATCTTTCATTAAAGCAGGAAATTTGCGATAAAGCCGAAAAACTGGCACAGGCCGAACCTTCTTCCCAGGTAATTAAAGAACTTAATGATCTTCATGAAGAGTATAAACACGTAGGCCCGGTCCCTAAAGAAGAACAGGAAGCTTTATGGCAGCGCTTTAAGGCGGCTTCTGATGTAGTATATGATAAGCGGCGGGCCCAACTCGATACCTTGCGTAAGGAGATGGATACCAACCTGCAAAGTAAAATTGCCCTTTGCGAAAAAGCGGAACAGTACACTTCTTTTGATTCCAGTAAAATCAACGATTGGAACGATAAAACAAAAGAGCTTCTGGATTTGCAGAAACAATGGGAAGCGATCGGTATCGTTCCCAGAGAAAAAGCCAGAGATGTAAATAAACGTTTCTGGGCAGCATTTAAAACTTTCTTCCACCACAAAAATGAGTTTTTTAAGAAGCTGGAAGCCTATCGTGACCAGAATCTTCACAAGAAAGCAGAGCTTTGCCAGCAGGTAGAAGCCTTGCTTGCCAGTGAGGAAGTAGACTTAGAAACTGCTGCCGAACAGGTAAAAAAACTGCAACAGAACTGGAAAGACATTGGGCCAGTTCCGGAAAAACAGCGTAATCAGATTTTTGACCGCTTCAAAGCATCCTGCGATGCGTTCTTTGACAAGCGCCGGGGTAAACGCAACAATACGGAAAAGGAGTTTGAAGTAAATTATGAAAAGAAGCAACAGATCTGTGCCGCTATAGAAAAGATGGCAGAAGAGCAACAAACAGATATGCCAGCTTTTGAATCCTTACGTAACGAATGGCAGAATACTGGTTTTGTTCCTAAAAAACACATGCATACCATTCAAAAACGGTACTCCGATGCCATTAGCCGTTATTTGCAGCAAAGTAAGCAGCTGACAGATAAGGAGAAAGACAAAATTCAGATTGCCATAGAAGTAGATGCCTCCCGGAATAATCCCAAAGCTGCCAAAGATCTGCAAAAGAAGGAGGGATTTATGCGTAAACGTATGAGCCAGCTGGAGAGTGATATTGCCATTTGGAAAAATAATATGGAGTTTTTTGGACATTCGAAAAATGCTGATAAGTTCAGGCAGGAATTTACAGAAAAGATCCAGGCGGCTGAACAGGAATACTTATCGCTAAAAAGGCAGATACAGATGATTTATGAAAATCAGTAACCAGGCTTAAAAAATAAGTATTTTTTTGCTGCTGGATTTGGAAAAACAAAAGCAGGCTGTAATTTTGCACACGCTTTCATTAACTAAGCACGCCTCCATAGCTCAGCTGGTAGAGCAACTGACTTGTAATCAGTAGGTCGTTGGTTCGATTCCGACTGGGGGCTCTCCAAAAACCGCTAAATTTTCAAAATTTAGCGGTTTTTTGTTTTTAGGCCTTCATCTAGCCAATTCTCCCACGTTGTTTTTTATAGCGAAAAGGCATATTTTTAGCCACTTGATCTAAACTTTTCAGACCTATTTCAGACCCATTCAAACCAGCTTATGAGTGTATCCGCTAAATTATACTGTAAAAAAAATAAACGTAAATTGGATGGTACAGCACCTGTTTATATTATTTTGAGAATAAACAATAAGGAAAAATTGATTGCAACCGGTAAGTATGTAAGCCATGATCAATTTGATAATAACTCAGGTAGAGTAGGAAGAGGAGAAGCAAATTCAATGAAGCTGAATTCCTACTTTGGCGCAAAGCTGGCGCTGATAGAAAAAATAATATTAGATTTTCAGCATGAGGGAAAAGATATTACCCATGATCAAATTATCAATGCGTATGAAAGTGATGGAAAGTTGCTCTTTGTAGATTTTTGCAGGCAGGAATTAGAGGCTTCCAAATCTACAATCGTTTATACGTATTATAAAACCACAAAATATCAGCTGGAGAAGCTCGATAACTTTCGTCCGGGCCTGACTATCCAACAACTCAATTTTGATTTCCTGCAAAAGTATCAGTATTACCTGGTAGAAAAGGGCAATGAGCCCAATACCATGAAAAGTGATTTTGTGATGATCCGCAAGTTCTTAAATATTGCCATCAAGAAAGGACTCACTAAAAACTATCCATTCAAAGATTTTGAAATACCCTCTGAGGAAGCTGTGAAGGAATATTTAACGCTGAAAGAGGTAGAAAGCCTGCATAATCTTTATGACTCCAATACACTCTCTGAGAAACTTCAGAATACGTTGTTTTACTTTTTGATTGCCTGCTATACTGGCCTGCGGTTTTCGGATGTAGGCCGTCTGAATGCCTTGTATCTGAAGCAGGCAGGAAACAGGTATTTTATATCCATGCAAATGAAAAAGACACGTAAAGTAGTAGAAATACCATTAAGCAACCGGGTTGTACGATTGATGCTGAAAAGGGCAGGCGTGGAGCATACACCAGCTTTAGAAGAGGTAGATTTATTAGGTAATAATGGAATTTTTAGCAGAAAACTTAAGCAGAGTAATAGTAGGGTGAATAACGATGTGCGGGAAATTATAGCCTTGCAAAAAATTAATAAGTACATCACTTTCCACTGCTCCAGGCATTCATTTGCCATTAATTCACTTATTCTTGGAATCAGCCTGGAAGTGATTTCAAATATTCTTGGCCATACCCAGCTGAAAACGACACAGATCTATGCTAAAGTGGTAAATGAGTTGAAAGTTAAGCAAATGGAGAAGTGGGATTTTGATTAACTGACCTGAATTAGCAGTATAGGCTGTTTTTCTGTGACAGAGCCAAAAAACATTCTAATCTTGTTATATTGATAGATATAAGGAGAGCCTTTTCATACAAAAAGGCTCTCCTTATATAGTGTTACAGCCATACATAAGAATTGATATTACAATTAATTACTAATTTTCATATAGGCACTCTTAATTATATCTGACATTTTCTTCCGCCTCTCAGCTAAAAAATCCATATAAGTTAAATTTTCCCAGCCTTCAGATAGTGCGTGCCAGTAATACATTTTTTCTTTGTCTTCAGAGGTTAATCGATCCAGATATTTTGGCAAGTATATAGACGGGTGATCATCAGAGATAGATATATTATCGCTCCACTCTACCAAAGCAAAGTTGGCTATTTGATTAGTATCTCTTTGTTCAGTAATGCCCATCTTATGCAATAAAGCTTTTGGAAAAAGATGGTGGCGCTCCAAAGCTGATTTTTTACTGCGTAAACCTTCCTGTAATAAGTCTGATACCTTCAGTTTTGAAAATAAGCCATAGGCATCTAATACATAAAGAGAGGCATAATAAGCATACAGTGATGGGCTTGTGGAAGATGAGGTAGCAAGATCCATTGGAAGGCGTATATCCCAAAAATCCTGAGTAAGCTGTGAGATAATAATTTCTTCTAAAATTGCTTTAAAATCAATAGCGTTTTCAACTCCCCTTAATCGAGCTAAGTCCATTTCCATCACTGTTTCGGGCGAACCAGTGTAACGGCCTGAAATAGATGACATGAAAAACCATCGGGCAATAAGGTTTTTTAGCTCATATAAATCCATTTTGTATTCTTCTCTGCCTAGGAGAAAGAATATATAAGCATATAGAAGATTGTTTTTAGAACTGATATAATCCTGCTTAGCAAATCCTGCAATTTTTACAGCTTTAATAAACTCATGCCAGTTCTGAATATTTAAAGCTTTCGCTTGTGCTTCTTTAAGCCTATCAAATTGTTTTTCCCTTCTTTCTGTACTAAAATCTCCAGTATCAAGATCTTTACCTCTCAGTATGCTGTATACATATTGTAGTCTTGCTCTGCGAAAGGCCAAGCCAACAGAAACCCGAAGCATTTGATCTGGGTTAGGATCTATCAGATAATTGAATGGAGAAGCTGAATCCTTTGATGGGACTCTACAAAGACGGCAAAATTCTTCTAAATCTTTCCTACCATCTTCCCAAAAAACACTCATTAAGGTTAAAATGAAATCTGCTTGATTGAGTGTTTTACCCTGAGAATTGATACGGACGAACACATCAGCAACTTGTTCTTCATCAATGTTAGCTGAAAGTTCTAACGCTGAGAAAGGATAGCCTTCTAGGTTTTTTAAAGCATTGAAAGCCTGCCTGATATGTTTGATTTCTTCTTTTGTTACCTCTTTTGTCTGTTGCAGTTTTTCTATGAAATTATCAGTAATGTCAAAAATATCCGCATCAGCTTTCCAAATTTCAGAAATATTTTGATAGTAGCGTGGGTTTTTACGAATAGCCGCATCAGGTACTTCAAATTTTTCCTCAATAGGATTGAAGGCTATAACGATAGTGGCTTTTTCATAATTTTCCCGAATGATCTGCTGACCTTTAATAACGGCATACAATGATGTAAGTCGTTGTTGGCCATCCACAATCAGCAAATTTGGATGTTTTTGCTTGCTGCCTGTACCTATTCCTTTGGTCCCCTCAACATTGGCATTTGCCCAAAAAAGAAAATAGCCAACGGGATATCCTTTATACATACTATCAAATAGGTCTCTGACTTTGGTATCAGGCCAAACAAAGGGACGTTGAATATCAGGTAAACCAATAATTCCTAAATCAATCTGTTGTATTATGGTAGCTAAGTTGTAATTGACTTCTTTAAATAAAGTTGGCATGTAAATCTTTTGTTAATTCTAATTTTTTCCAGTTGCCCTTGAACTGTTCCTGATTCAAAGCAGATAAAGTTATAATTCCTCTTGTGGAGTACTGTTTCATATTATTTTTAACTTCTGTAGATGTACAGATGTAATAATCTGGAGATTCCATCTTGTCAGCATTTAAGTTGACAAATATGTATAAGCAATCATCCTTAATGCAGGTTTTCATAATAGGCCAACCTACATTTTTCTTTTTATAAATCGATTTTACCTGGATGGCTATCTTCCTGTTATCTTTCTCTGCAAAAAGGTCAACAGCTTTAGCATTACCAATGGTCATCCCAACAGACCAACCTCTTCGATAGAGTTCTGCCGCTACAAAATATTCCCCTGATAGACCTGTATTGTTATTTGATATTTCAGCCATTCAGTGTAATTATAAGCCAAAGAGATTAAATGAAATGCACGTCTTCTTTTAATAGCTTTGATTGTTTTTATTTAATTTTTGTTAGCCTAAAGCTATAAAAATTTACACTTGATTAATCCTAAAATATTACAGTATGCCAATAGTTAAAGTAAGGTATTGTGGCTTGTATAAATTTTTTTAATCTTATATTGGCAATACCAATACTATTATCTATTGTATTGTAAAGAACTTAAGGATGAATTACAATTGAGTGATTATAACCTAATTTGATTAATAATAAAAATATAATGAACACCGCCGTACATAATAAATTAGTTTCTTTTATATGGTCTATTGCTGATGATTGTTTGCGTGATGTGTATGTTCGTGGAAAATACCGTGATGTAATATTGCCTATGGTGGTGCTCCGAAGATTAGATGCTTTGCTGGAACCCACGAAAAAGGCTGTAATGGAAGAACTGGCTTTCCAGCGTGATGAAGCCAAGTTTACAGAATGGGATAAAAATGGACTTAGGCAAGCATCCGGGTATGTGTTTTACAATATCAGTGAATGGACATTACAGCGCTTGCAGAATACAGCTACCAACAGCCAGCAAATTCTGCAAGGTAATTTTGAGGATTATTTGAATGGCTTTAGCGCGAATGTAAGAGAAATCATTGAAAAGTTTAACCTTAAAAGCCAGGTTAAGCATATGACATCTAAGAATGTATTGCTGACTGTGCTGGATAAGTTTACTTCACCTTATATTAACCTGACGCCTTTTGAAAAGACTGACCCGGAAGGCCGCAAACTCCCACCTTTATCAAATCTGGGAATGGGCTATGTGTTTGAAGAACTGATCCGGAAATTCAACGAGGAGAATAATGAAGAAGCCGGGGAACATTTTACTCCCAGGGAAGTGATAGACCTGATGACCCACATTGTTTTCGATCCTGTAAAAAACAATCTTCCTCCGGTAATCACTATTTATGACCCTGCCTGTGGAAGTGGAGGGATGCTTACTGAATCACAGAATTTCATAAAAGACCCAGAGGGTGAGATTCGTGCCAAAAGTGATGTGCATTTATATGGAAAAGAAATAAACGACGAAACTTATGCCATTTGTAAATCGGATATGATGATTAAGGGAAATAATCCTGAGAACATCAGAAATGGCTCTACGCTTTCTACCGATGAATTTGCCGGCAAGAATTTCAATTTTATGCTCTCTAATCCTCCCTATGGAAAATCATGGGCAAGTGAGCAGAAAAATATAAGAGATGGCAAGGCTATTATTGATCCCCGTTTCCAGGTTAAACTAAAAGATTACTGGGGCAAGGAAGAAGAGGCAGATGCTACGCCCCGCTCCTCAGATGGACAATTGTTGTTTTTGATGGAGATGGTCAATAAAATGAAACCTCTTTCCCAAAGCCTTTCTGGTTCCCGTATTGCTTCTGTACACAATGGCAGCAGCTTATTTACAGGCGATGCAGGGGGAGGCGAAAGCAACATCCGCAGATACATCATTGAAAACGACTGGCTGGAAGCCGTTATCCAGCTACCCAATAACCTTTTTTACAATACCGGTATTACTACCTATATCTGGATTTTAAGCAACAACAAAGCTGCCAACCGCAATGGCAAGGTACAACTGATAGATGCCGGACAGCTATACCGGAAACTGCGCAAAAACCTGGGTGCGAAAAACTGCGAATTTTCACCAGAACATATCAGAGAAATTGTAAAAGTATATGCAGAGATGCAAACTATTGAACGGAAAGGAGAAGAAGGCATAGCGGCGCAGGTGTTTGACAACAGCGATTTTGGGTATTGTAAAGTAACCATTGAGCGGCCTAAGCGTCTGAAGGCACAGTTTACTGCGGAACGGTTAGCCCAACTGCGTTTTGATAAGACCTTGCTTGAACCTATGGCCTGGGCTTATTCGGCATTTGGTGAAGAAGTATACACCGCCCTTGCCAGACACGAGAAAGCCATACTAGAGTGGTGCGAAAAGCAGGAACTGAACTTGAATACCAAACAAGCCAAAACCCTGGTAAGTGCAGCCACCTGGGACAAACAACTTGAATTGCTCAATGCAGCCACTAAACTGATGGAGGCCATTGGTACCGATGAATACAACGACTTTAACATTTTTCGGAAAAAAGTAGATGCCCAATTAAAAGAGGATAAAGCCAAACTATCCACTTCAGAGAAAAATGCTATTCTGAATGCAGTAAGCTGGTATGATGCAGATGCAGAAAAAGTAATAAAAGGAATTACTAAACTTTCCGGTGAAGAATTAGAGAAACTGCTTACCCACTTAGGCTGTGAAGAAAGCCAGCTGGCTGATTATGGCTATTACGCCACTGGTAAAAAAGGAGAGTACCTGGAATATGAAACTGAAAATGATTTGCGGGACTTTGAAAACGTACCGCTTAAAGAAAGTATTTACGAGTATTTTTTGCGGGAAGTAAAACCTCATGTGCCCGAAGCCTGGATAAACCTGGATGCCACTAAAATTGGCTACGAAATCAGCTTCAATAAATACTTCTACCAGCACAAACCCCTGCGGAGCCTCGAGGAAGTAAGCGATGATATTTTAATGCTGGAAAAAGAAAGTGATGGCTTGATTAGTGAAATATTAAACCTTGCCTGAGCAACATTGTGAGCAGATTATTGGCTTTTATAAACCAGGTAAAGAAATCTCAAAATTGAATGATTTGATGAAAAGTAAAAATAATCAATACAGCTTGTTTGAAGATATAATAGACCAACCAGTGCTGACAGTGGATAATAAACCATCTGTGTCTCCTGAAAAATCTACTAAAGCTGCATTTCAGACAATTAAAAAATATCCTACCTATAAAGATTCTGGTGCGGCGTGGTTAGGAGAGATTCCAGTGCATTGGGAAGCAGTTTCTTTAGGTTCTCTATTAGAATTGAAGAGTGATAAAAACCATCCTAATTACCAAGTTTTATCCGTCTATAGAGAATATGGTGTAATCCCAAAAGATTCCCGTGATGACAACCACAATGCAACTTCCCTTGATACTACAACCTATAAAGCAGTTGAGCCAGGAGATTTGGTAGTAAACAAAATGAAAGCTTGGCAGGGTTCGATGGGGATTAGTGCTTATAAAGGGATTGTTAGTCCTGCATATATAACCTGTAGAGTAACTTCAAAAAAGGTTTATTCAGAATATCTTCACCGATTATTGAGGAGTGATAATTATATTGGTGAATATAATCGAATTTCATATGGTGTGAGAGTTGGGCAATGGGATATGCACTATGAAGATTTTAAAAAAGTAGTCACTCTCCTTCCTCCATTAGAAGAACAAACAGCCATTGCAACCTTTCTCGACCAAAAAACAGCCCAAATAGATAAAGCCGTTGCAATTAAGGAAAAACAAATAGAACTGCTCAAAGAACGCAGGCAAATTCTTATACATAATGCTGTAACCCGTGGCCTTAATCCGAATGCATCTATGAAAGACAGTGGAGTAGAGTGGATTGGAGAAATACCAGCACATTGGCAAATTGTAAAAAACCACATTTTGTTTCAGGAACGTAACCAGCCTGGAAATGAGAGTTTACCTCTACTTACCGTGTCTATTCATTCAGCCGTTTCTTCAGAAGAATTAAATGATGAAGAGAATTTGCGAGGCAAGATTAGAATAGAAGATAAAAGCAATTACAAGCTAGTTAAAGTCAACGATATTGTTTTCAATATGATGAGAGCCTGGCAGGGGGCTATTGGCGCTGTACGGACCGAAGGGATGGTAAGTCCGGCTTACATTGTAGCAAAGCCTAAAGGAGCAATAGATGCAGATTTTTTTGAATACCAGTACCGCACTAAAGCTTTTATCCAACAAATGGACCGGTTTTCAAAAGGGATTACAGATTTTAGAAAGCGTCTTTATTGGGATGAGTTTAAGCAATTAAAAACAATCCTGCCTCCAATAAGTGAACAAACTGCAATCTCTAAATTCATTGCAGAAGTATCTCAAAAAATTGAAACCGCTATCTCAATTAAAGAAAAAGAAATTGAGAAGCTAAAAGAATACAAAACCACCTTGATAAATAGTGTAGTAACCGGTAAAATAAAGGTGAGTTAAGTATGTTAATTTCTTCTAAAACTATTGTTGAAGCCCTTTTTCAAAAGCATCATACATATTATAGAGGTATTGGAATTGAAACGATTAAACAGCAGGCAGGCCAGGTAGAACAGGTAAGTGCCGATTACCAGGGTAGGGTAATTTTTGAGTTATTGCAAAATGCTTTTGATAAAGCAGAGCAATCAATCCTGGTAACGGTAAAAGATAACAATCTCTTTATCGCCAATGATGGTGTTGCATTTACCTATCAAAGTAACTATGATTATGTCAATGGCACTTCCCAACGTGCCGATTTTCAGTCATTATGCTCTATATCTACTTCCACCAAAGATGCCAATATTAGTATCGGGAATAAAGGTGTAGGTTTCAAATCCGTTTTTTCCATTGCTGCACATGGGTATGCAGATATTCATACGCAAGGAAAAGTAATACAAGGCAATAGGCAGGATATAACAATGCCCATCAGCTTTCGGATATACGACTCTTTTAAAAACTTAGCAGGCTTACCAGAACAGTTGCCAGAGGAACTAAAAGAAGGCTTAATCAAGCAAATAAAGCAACTCCAATGCGAACGCAAAGAGCGAGGAGTGCCAGGATATTATTATCCGGTATTATTGCAGGAACAGGAAGAATATATTCATTATTTATTCAGTCAAGGATTTGTTACGATAATACAAATCCCGTTTGCAGAGAACACAGCTAGAGAAATAGCAGGTCTTTTTGAAGAGATTAAAAATATTCATTTTCAATTCGTACAGCTTAGGATTCCAAAAGAAATAAATATTTCTTTTGATTTTGAGGAAAAGCCTGAGTTGTGTTTTCAACAGACGATAAACACCTCCATTGATCATTCCTCCATTGTATCTTGCCCGTTAAAGGAGGAGATAAAAAAACTGGCAAAAGCGGCAAATATTAATATCTACAACCCACAAGTAGCCATCCATCTGAAAAATACAGAACAACAACTTGAAGAAGGTTCAGAAGGGTTATTATATAATTATCTGCCTACCAAAGTAAAGTCGCCTTTTAGGTATGTAGATTTTCATGCTGATTTTCATACTACTGTAGACAGAAAATCTATCAATTTTGAAGGAAAAGTAGGTGAATATAACAGAGCCTTACTCAAGGGATGTTTAGAATTATATTTTGCTTACCTCAATAGCTACATTGATGAAGCGAGTAGGGTAAAGTTTGATAATTTCTATTGGGTTGAGGTTTCGGAAGTTTATCAAAGACCATTAGAAGATTTTAATTGGCAATATTTAGATACAATACAAGCAACTGATATAATTTATCACACTGTTAGAGCAATATTAAATATATGGGATAATAATTATAAAACGGCTTCCAAATTCATTTCCAGTATAGCTAAGAAATATTTTAATCAAACTGAATTTCTAGATTCAAATGATTACAACCAGTTTTATGAAAAATGTATCTCGTTCATCTATACCTATTCAAGGAATTATGGTGGCTTATGGGAATGGCCGAGAAATTTCAAGCTGCAATTAGCTGAGCAGTTGAAAATGCTGGATGCCCGGATTATCCCTTCCGAAGCCGGTAACTCCTGCTCAATTAACGATGAAATAATTTATAGGGAACAAAAATTGGATCGCTCTCAAAGTTTTATTCCCTCTTTTTTAGCTATCAATATTACCAGTTATAAAATAGAAGATGAGGGTTTTAGAAAAGCTTTAGGAATAAAAGAATTTACTGACAGAAATGAAGTACTCAAATATTACCGGCAAGTTTCTCCATCCGGCAAGTTTCATGGTCCGGAAAATCAATTAACCGAAACACAGCAAAAGGATCTTTTACGTAGTATTAGTACCTTAATGGGTAAAACAGATGAAAATATAGCTTCTACGCACCGATATAATGGTTTTATAAATAGAAATAACATTGACAACACGCCTGCTAATCTGGCAGATTTCAGCATTTCAACAATATTTCTTAAAACAAAGACAGGTAAATACAAACCCGCGCAGCTTTGTAATTCTTACGAGTTGGATCAAGGTTTTCTACCCCGAATGCCTGAAAATATAAAGTTGAATACTTTCCTGAAATATCTAGGAGTTTCCTATCATAACAATTACTATTTTGTAGATAAGCCTATTTGGGATGTATTGCAGGATGGCCTGGATTATATTCCAGCATTATGGCAAGAAGAAAAGACACAGGAGAGCCATTTAAGACACACTAAAATTTTAGAAGATATACACATTATATCTCACGGAAAACCTGTTCATCCCGCACTTATTAATGATAATGATTATCCGTTTCTGGTAAGATTAAAGATTCAAGAATTTAGTGAAGAAGCTCAACCATTGCTGATAAAACGATACGAAGTTTTTCCAAAAGAGTATTTGTCACTGCTTATTGCTGCATGTAAAAAGAGTTTAAAATGTAAGGAGCATTTAATCAGGTTCTACCAAAACATTTTTGAGCCTTTACATCAGCATCTTAAAGAATACCTTATCATAAAAAATGGAGAACTGTCATTTACAGCATCAACCAATTTTTATGTGGTGAATAATCAGCAAGATTTTCGTTTAGTTGAAAATTTAGATATACTGGTTCTTTGTTACTATAAAAGTAAACTTGAAATTGAAAGTTATCAGTTTGAAGGGAAACTTCTTGAGTTAGAAGAAGGAGAAATTATAGCTCATTCTAATGTAGATATTACTGACATTTTTCAAAAAGACATATTACCTAAAGTTTTCTATATACTGACAGAAATATCCCTTAGCAAACTTTCCGATACGGACTTCTTTGAGTCTCCTGAAAGAATTACGCAACTTTCCAAAAAGCTTTCAAACTTCAAGTTTTATGAAGCAGATAGTTTGAGGAGAGAAATTAATATAGGCGCAATCAAGAAATTTTCAGAAAATAGACTCTATGATTTTACTGAAGATGCCTTAGTTGTTTGTAAAAGCATATCTAGTAATATTCGAGCGCAAGCCATAGCCAAAAGTATTTTTAACAATAGCAGTATCGCAAAAACTATAGAGCTGATACTATTTCACAAAAATGAGAAAGATCTTAAAAATGAGTATTTGGATCAAATTGAGGCTTGGGAGCATATATTTAAAAGGCACTGGATTACTAATTACGAAGAGAAGTTTACAATTTTTTCCCAAAGGATACTGCACCAGTTTGATTGTGAAGATTTTTTATCAGATCACTTATGGTTTAGGTATAATTCCACTCATCAAAGCGAATGTATAACAAAAATATATACCGCTAATAAGTTACATACTTTACAGGCGGCAATTTCTACAGAGAAACAGCATTTCGAGGATGGCATATTCTCGGATTTTGACCTTGAAATTGATTATGATATGTATAATGATCAATTAGCACGGCTGGATTTAATATTGCGTAGTTATAAAGGTGCAACAGCAGATGGATTGAAAGCCAAATTAAAAGACCTAACAGGGAAAATAGGAATAGAGGATAAGTTAAAAGGCTTGGAAAATGAAATAAGGAATATGTTTCCAGATGCTTTTTCTGCTAATATCTCCAGTGATACAATTAAATCAATATCCAAGGAAATTACTATACAATCTAAGGTAGAAAGGATTTATCAAAATATAAGTAAAAGTTCAACTAAAAGTATTGCAAGTTTTGAAACTGGCCAAAATATAGTTGTTAATTCCATACCTGTCAAAACAAAGAAAGTAATATATCAGGGCAAAGAATTACCTTCTAATGAATTTGAAGCGATTGGCACATACGGAGAGGAAGAAGTAGTCAGTTTTTTGATTAAGTATTTTCTTCAGATTAAAAATACTGAATTCAGAAAAGAAGCCCTTTATGAAGTTAATAATTTGATATTAACGCAATTACGTAAAGATGATGAAACCCATCAAAAGCATACTGAATTGTATAAAGCTTGTCTGAAATATATAAGCGATGACACAGAACTGGCAAAAGCGTTGATTCCATTTTATTATATAACTCTGCATTACCAGTACGCTTTTATTGATATAGTTGCTTGGTTTGAAAATAAGGCGGTTTTAGTAGAAGTTAAATCAACTCAGAATCAAGAAAATCCTAGTTTTAAAATTTCAAATAGTGAGGTGAATGAAGCTATGGAACATGAGAATTATATGATAGTGCGGGTTACACCTAATAAAATAATTTTCCTTGGGAATCCGATTTACGAGATAAAAGAAAAGCTAACAAGGATTGAAGGAAGTAATTTCACAATCCAACCCCATGGTTACACTTTTACATTCAGAGATTAACAGTATCCAGATGCATAGCCAGACCAATGAACAAGCTCTTGAAGCAACAATTGAAAAATGTCTTACCGGCACCAGCCTAGAAGAACAAAAAGAACAAGGCATATCTCTGAACAATGTGGCCGAAAGGGCAGCTATATACCGTGGAGGTAATGGTTACTACATTGGATTGCCAGGAGATTTTAATGTAAAATACGCCATAGATGAAAATCGCTTCTGGCATTTTCTGGAAACTACTCAAAAAGACGAACTGGCCAAATTGCAGAAGCAAAGTGACTGGAAGTTAAAAGTTCTGGAACGGCTGGACCGGATGATTAAAAAATATGGGATTGTCCGCCTGTTGAGGAAAGGTCTGGAAGTGGAAGATGCACATTTTACCCTGCTTTATGTATTGCCCCTGGCCAGTAGCAGCGATAGCATTAAAAAGAATTTTGAAAGCAACGAATTTAGTGTTACCCGCCAGGTGCGTTATTCTTTGAGCAATCCGGGCGAAGAAATTGATATGGTGCTTTTTGTAAATGGACTGCCATTCGCTACTATGGAACTAAAGAACCATTGGACAGGTCAAAATGCCAAAGTGCATGGGCAAAATCAATACAAATTCAAAAGAGATATAACACAATCACTTCTCAATTTTGGGCGTTGCATCGTACATTTTGCCGTAGATACCGACGAGGTGTATATGACTACCAAACTTGATGGAGCCAACACCTTCTTTTTGCCTTTTAATCTGGGACATAACTTTGGTAAAGGGAACCCACCCAATCCATTCGGCCACAAAACAGCATACTTATGGGATGAGGTATTAATCCGTCAAAGTGTGGCTAATATTATCCAGCACTTTGTTCGCTTCGATGGCAAAGAAACCGATCCGTTAAGCAAAAAAAACTTATACTTTCCACGCTACCACCAGCTGAATGTGGTACGGAAACTCATAGCTGATGCCAGTAAAAAAGGAGTTGGGCAAACCTATTTAATTCAGCATTCAGCTGGTTCAGGCAAATCCAATTCCATCACATGGGCAGCTTACCAGCTGATAGAAACTTATCCTGAAAATAATACCGTGCCCGGAAGCAAAGGTATATCGAATCCTTTGTTTGATTCAGTGATTGTGGTAACCGACAGAAGGTTACTGGACAAACAGTTACGGGAAAATATCAAAGAATTTTCAGAGGTTAAAAATATCGTTGCTCCTGCGTATTCATCCAAAGAGTTGAAAGAAAACCTGGAAGGTGGGAAACGTATTATCATTACCACCATTCAAAAGTTTCCTTTTATTGTTGATGGTATTGCTGATTTAAGTGATAAACGCTTTGCCGTTATTATTGATGAAGCTCACAGCAGCCAGAGTGGCTCGGCATCCGATAATATGAACCGGGCGATGGGCAACAACAGTGACGAAGAAGAAGACCCAGACCCACAGGATAAAATTCTGGATGTAATGCGTTCGCGTAAAATGCGGGGCAATGCTTCTTATTTAGCCTTCACAGCAACACCAAAGAATACTACCCTGGAAAAATTTGGGGTCAAACAAGCAGATGGTGATTTTAAACCCTTTCATTTGTATTCCATGAAGCAAGCCATCGAAGAAGGATTTATTCTCGATGTTCTGGCCAATTATACCACTTACAAAAGCTATTATGAAATAGCAAAATCCATAGAAGATAATCCACTATTTGATACGGTAAAAGCTCAGAAGAAATTACGGGCTTTTGTAGAACGTAATCCGGATACAATTGCCACGAAAGCTGAAATTATGCTTGATCATTTTATTACCCAAGTGGTCAATACAAAAAAGCTTAAAGGGAAAGCCAAAGCAATGGTTGTTACACAAAGTATCGAATCGGCTATCCATTATTATTTCGCACTCCGTAAACATTTAGAAGGTAGAGGGAATCCCTTTAGAATTGCAGTTGCTTTTTCTGGTAAGAAAAAGGTAAATGGTATTGAATATTCTGAAGATGATATTAACAATTTTCCACCACATTTAGACAAAGATAAACCAACAGATCCCGGATATATATCCGATAAAATAGCCCGCTATTTTAATATGGATGAATACCGTATATTAGTAGTTGCCAATAAATACCTGACTGGCTTTGATCAGCCCAAATTAACTTCTATGTATGTTGATAAGAAATTGCAAGGAGTATTGGCAGTCCAGGCATTATCCCGATTAAACCGTTCAGCTGACAAACTAGGGAAGAAAACCGAAGATTTATTTGTACTGGATTTCTTCAATTCTACTGAGGAAATAAAGAAATCTTTCGACCCATATTACACTTCTACTACTTTAAGCAAAGCTACTGATGTTAATGTACTGCATGAATTGAAGACTACCATGGATGAAGTAGGAGTATATGAGTGGTTGGAAGTAGAAAATTTTGTAGAAAAGTATTTCAGTGGTGTAAATGCACAGGAATTAAGCCCTATTATTGATATAGCTGCTGACCGTTTTAATTCGGGATTAGAATTGGACGATAAGCAAAAAGCCGATTTTAAGATCAAAGCCAAACAATTTGTAAAAATATATGGACAGATGGCTTCTATCATACCCTATGAAGTAGTGAGATGGGAAAAGTTATTCTGGTTCTTAAAATTTCTTATTCCCAAACTTATCATTACCGATCCTACAAAAGATACATTAGATAAATTATTAGACTCTGTTGACCTTTCAACCTATGGTTTAGAACGCGTGAAGTTGAATGCAGCCATAGGTTTGGATGCCTCAGAAACAGAACTTGACCCACAAAATCCAAATCCCCGGGGGGTGCATGGTGATGAATCAGTTGCAGATCCATTGGATTTAATAATCAAAAGCTTCAATGAACGGTGGTTTCAGGGATGGGAAGCAACACCTGAAGAACAAAGGGTAAAATTTGTGAACCTGGCTCAAAGTATGAGATCCCACCCGGACTTTAAGGAGAAATATGCCGAGAATCCTGATGCCCAGAACAGGGATATCGCTTTCATGAAAATATTTGATGAAGTAATCGCTAAACACCGCAAAAACGAACTCGACTTGTACAGGTTAATTTCTAAAGACGATGCTTTTAAAATGGCTATGCAAGATACTTTGAAGAGGATATTAGGTTCGTAATTGATGTAAATACTGTTTTAGAGGTTCGTCCCAAATATCTAATCTCTTTATAAGTAAATTATTACAAGTATATTCAAAATTGAAAATAGCAGCAATTTCATTATAGCCTCTCAGCTATATTTGTTGAGTTAAATATGCTTAATAAATAATTTGAATAATGGCAACCATAGATGCGGATTTTCTTTTTGATAACAATTTAATTGCTGAGGTAGAGAATTTGATTCGCTCAGCAGAAACTAAATTATTATTAGTCTCTCCTTACATTGATTTAGATAGTCGCATTCAAGATGCATTAAGGGAAAAGAAAGAACGCCATGATTTTTCTATACAAGTGCTTTTTGGAAAGAATGAAGATAATATCTACAGAAGTATCAAAAGAAATAGTATTGAATTTCTGAAAGATTTCCCCAACATTGAGATAAGATATAATGACCGACTTCATGCTAAATTTTACATGAATGATTATGATTTTATCCTTACAAGCTTGAATCTATATGACTTTTCATTAGCTAAAAACATAGAAGTAGGGATTAAAGTTAATTATGCCTATAAAGGCATACTGAACAAAGCTTTAGGTACTCCTGATGCACTCCTATCACAGGGCGTTGATAAAATAAAGGAAAATGTATTTGGCATGGGCAAAGAGTTAGATCCCATTGAAAAATTTGGAACAATTTTCAATAACTCAGTTTTAAAATACAAAACACAACCAAAGATTAGTGCAAAAAGTGGATTTGTTGGAGTTTTTGGAGGAAAAAAACTAGATGGATATGAAGTAGCGGTTAATGACCTTGATGCAAAATCTGAAGAAAAAAATAATTACCCAGTAAAAAGGAATGATGAAATAAGTGTGTCCAAATCAGCAAGTTTGGAGTACTCAACAGTTAAGTTTTTATCCGCCTCTCAGATAAGCAAACTTTTAGGTGTAGCCCAACCGGAAATAATCAGCTTTATGCAAGGAAAAGGTCTTATAATTAAGGATAGAATAACTCCTTTTGGTGTTTCTAAAGGATTAATTCTTAAAAAGTACATGGGTCAAGAGTATATTGGTTATCCTGAAAACCTTGAAGAGCTTAAAGAATTAAGAAAATAACTCACATTTTAATGTCACCATTTTATAGGGGCTACTCATCACCAGAAAGAATCCGTATCGCTTTCCGGTAGGCAAAAAACCATTTATCCTCTTCTGATCTGATGACACCCAAAGCAGTGAGTCTATCCACCTCATTCCAGATGAGCTGCATGCATCTACCTATATGAAGGTTGTCAGCCTGTCTTTTTACTATAAAAGATTCTGATTCACTGGTCTGAATTCTATCTTTAGCCGTTTCAGAAGTTAGAAAAGAGGGAGTTTGTTGTGATATTGGTTCAGATGTAAACATAAATCTTGGTATCCAGAAACCGCTGGAAACGGATTGGTGAAGTATGTGATAAGCAGTTTAGTCTTTAAAATAATTAAACCGGATACCTATTCCATACTGAAAATGAAAGCGTTCAATAGCCGATGAAGGTAAGTAGGTAGCCCGGGCAAATAGAATGAAAGCCGTCTTACTTGTCATATTCCATTCTCCGGCTAATCCTCCGGTAAAACCAACCAGGAATCTATTGGGATTCACAGCAGCAGAGTCTGTAGAAAATGCCTTACCAGAGTGGATTCCTTCATAGCCTATTAATACACCTGCTACAGGATTTAAGTAAAACAGCCGGTCAGCAGTTGCAAAAGATTTGGGAGCAAAAGTGCCTTCCAGGAAGTATTGATTAACAGCCAGAAGCTCTTCTACCGGCTGATAATATTTCCTTTGCATCAGCAAGCCAATTCCATATACTCCTTCCTTCTTGCCATATTTCCCCAGACTAACTCTAAACCAATATCCGGCGTTAGCCGTTTTTCTAACTTGTCCACTTTCTAGTAAACCAGTTCCGGCTTCAATGAACCGTTGGCCAGGTTGATGGATTTGCCCCATTGCTGATAATTCCAAAAGGCAATACAAGCATACTAGTAAATATCTCATAAGCCTTTCGCACGAATAATGACATCAGAATCCAGTTCAAAGCGTAAATGGCGGCCACCCTTATTTTCATAGACCTGCACTTCCATTACTTTATCTTCGCCGTAGGTTGCCATAGGCATCGCGAATACTAATGTCAAACTTCCCTGATGAGGCACTCTGATATTAGCTGCTGGATACTGGTTAACAGCAGGAATCTCCGTTTCCTGATAAGCCATTCGTCTCGTTACATCCCGGTCCTTGAGGAAAAACTTAAAAAAGTCAATATCATAGTCTATCTCCGAGCGATTCTCAAAAGTGATTTGCAAGAAAAGTGTCTTTTGATAGACATATACGCCTGTTAGCATAAAAGACATCCGCATTTTCATTGTGCCCACATTGCGGATAAAGCGTTTGCGGTGAAGAATCTTCTCTGACAAATCCTGTACCTCATCCGCAGATAAATGTTGATTTGCTACTATAATTCCTTCAGGTGTTGTGGACCGGATAGAACCTGTTTGCTGTGCATAAAATACATCCTGCTCAGTATTTCCAGCCATATTGATGTTGAGCAGCCTGGGATCATCATTATACTCTACCAGAAAAGGATAGTACTTGCCCTCTTCTGTAATTACTACCAGAGTGGTTTGTTCAAAGCCTTTCACATTGGCCTTAATGCGCAGTACATTGTCGGATGGATCTGCTTTATCGGCAATTACCCCATCTGATCCAATGTCTAAATAAATGATCCTGGAAGGGAAAATAATATGGGTAGTTTTTCCATACGAAGTTTCAAGCGGATAACTGGCCCGGATTGCTTTTTCCGAAATGGGAAGGAGGTAGGGCATAGTATTGGAAACAGCAGGTACAATAGAATCCTTTCCTACCGATATTTCCCCTTTTTCTACATAACTATCTGACGTTGCAGACAACTGTTGCGCAGGGAGATTTACCCAGCTACTACACAGGATGCAGCCAATTAAATACTGTTTCATACAATTAATTTTGATCTTGTTTGAGGTAGACTTTATAATTAGGCCGGATACTGACTTTTTGCTGGCTGATCTTTTTGGCTGCTAATGTCCGGATGCCATTTACTGCCAGGTTTGCTCCCTGTACAGCTGTCTGGCCCACCAGCATCTCGGTCATACTCCCGCCACTGGGAATCATATAGGGCATATTTAACGATCCACCAGTTACTGTCTGAGCTCCTGTCTGGGCAATCTGATTTTTCACAGCCAGGTCTGGTACATAAATGCCGGAATGGCCATCTATATCGTACACCCGCATTTTAATAGGAATAATACTGCTGTTCACCCGTACAGAAGTAAGAAAGACCTGTACACGTTCCCCACTGATCATGCATTCTCCGGATAGTAATGAGTTGCGTGGCAGTAGATATGTGCCTACTTGTATATCCTGTAATAAGCGCAGTTTAATGGTAGAACCATTAGTCACTGTTACCTGATTGGCATCTCCATGAACGACTGCTTCTATGGAATTGGGAACAGGTTTAGCAGAAACCATTTCCGGCTGTTTTCTTTCTCCCTTTAGTCCATAAAATGAATTCTGAGCTTGTCTGCCATTTGGAACATCTACATATTCATCCAGGTTGGCAAGTGTAACCTGTGCCGCAGGAAGAGAAGATTCTCTGTCAGTAGAATAGTTATCAGCAGATACTCTTGCATTTGTATTGGTTGAATTACTATATCCTTCTCTGCCTGTACTTGCCATACCTCCAGGACCCTGTTGAGCCCTTTCTAATTGACTGATGGCCATTTGCTCTAATTGTTCTGCTTTTTTCAAGGATGCCTCCCTGGCGCTGCGTTCTGCGAGTTCTTCATTAGACAATGGAGCAGGTGCCGTCATTTGCAAAATTCGTTGCTCATTATCCATTGTTCGCTCATTTAATCGTTGATTATAATAAGACCGAACCTGGTTGCGGCTTTTCCAGCTAGAAGGTGATTGAGAGTTGGCCTTAGATTGATATGAAAGATCTTCATTGGAAGAAAAACCATTATCTATCGGCTTCTTGTTCTGCTTACTTTCTACATCTTTGGGTTCATCTTCTTCCGCTGACAAGTCAGGGAGAATAATGGTGTTCTGCTCATCATCTGAAGGAATTAAGGAAGCATTATCATATTTATTATTCTTAAAGACTTTTTTAGACATTGCCGGAAGGGCAGTGTCGAGGGTTTGTGAAACCATAGCTTGCTCAGTTGATTCCTGATAGGTAATAAAGCCAGATGAGATTCCAAGTAACCCTAAAGCTCCCATCAAAGCTACACTCGAATAAGGTTTGTAAAGAACCTCTGTTAAAATGGCTGCCAATCCTTTTTGTTCTTGCATGCTAGATAAGTTTAGAAGAATAATACAATCAGTGAGAAAAAACTATACATTAGTAATATGCTTATTATAGAGAGCACCCACCGGTTACGGGTTTTGATGCTAACTTTACGTTGCCAGTTGTCTAGACATTGGGCAACCGGTATTATCGTTCTGTTCCAGATCCGTAAGGTTATATGGGTAATTCTGCTGGAGGATTTCATAAGGAGTGGTTTTATAGTTGTCCCTTGCGTAGCTTATTGACGATCACTTCCATCCACTCTTTATCAGTAAGAGTTGCAGGTTTATTAATTACGAAGCTAGCTTTATCCTGACCTAAAACTTCGAGATCCTGCTTGTGGTTGGTTTGCCAGTTTTCTAGCCGGTCATTGTAAACGTGGTTGAGTTCAAAATATCGTTGAACTTCCTCCGCAGTGGCTTTTTTTCCTGGTACTTCCGGCCGTTGAGGCATGGGATCATTCAAAATATTTTTGATCGCATTTTCTTTGGCCTGTGGATTATTAGGATCAGTAAGCCATTCCATTTGCTCTTTAGTAGCTTCATTAGCCGCAGTTCTGCCTTCTTTTTCAAGCTTTTCTATATCTACCTCATTACCAGTGTAGAAACCAAAATCCACCTGACTGACAGTTCCGGCGAAATTAGCATTGCGGGATAAGGCATATAACTGCATAGTGGCCAGCCTGTCTTTTTTGGTCCTTGAGCGTCTCAAGGAGAGATATTCAATACCACCAACGAATGCTTTCAATCTGGCTGCTGATGCGGCTGCCTCTCCGTGAATTTTCATAATGAACTGCATCCGTTCTGAGCTGTTCATTTCCACCACATTCGCTTTAATGCCAGCACTCAGATCATCCAGCAACTTGGCATCTTGTTTAGCTAGTTTCTCCAGGCCAGAATAAAAAGAAGCAATTTCTTTAGGTGAGAAGTGGCGATCTTCGGCAATCACACTTAGGGCTTGCTTGTAGCTTTGTGTGGAACTTTGGATAAATTCCACGGTTTCCTGAATACGGCGGAATTGCTGCACACCTCCTTCAATTTCTTTTAGCTTTTCCAATGCCTTCTTTGCCTGCTTAAATGCCTCACTATTGATGATTTTAGAGGCAGATTGAATTACCTGGGATACCGTATTGATCACACCATTGTAAAAGTCTGTGACAACGAATTGTGAGAAACTATAAGTTGATATACAAGTGCAAAACAATAGGATTATTAAGCATTTGTGCCAGCCTTTACTACGCAAGGAGTAGTAAAACTTCTGTGGGATAGGTTTAAATGGCATAGGATAAGTTGGTTAGTTATATTGCTTTTTTATAGTCGAACTTCGACTACTATATGAATAAAAAATATATTACCTTGATTCAGAAGAAAGCTTTTTGTTTTCCAGTATGGTAAAATTCTGCATCAGAAAGCCGTTGGAATTGTTATCCGACCGGTTCACATCCACTAATTCGCAAGAAGTAACCAGAGTTTTGGTGAGTCTGGAACTAGCCCGGGTAATGGTGACCTTTCCATAAATAAAGGCTTTATAAGGCATGGATTTCATATTAACCCTGATACTGTCTTCCCTGAATTCCTGCCGCATATTGCCTCCAATGAGCTGGTTGTAAAAGTTGTTTTCTTTGTTTTGCTCATAGGGCAGCTTGATACTGCCATCACCCAGGTACCATGCCCTTTGCGCATTATAATCTATGGAGCGTGGATCAGGAGATATATTGAAAATCAGGTCATGGTAATACCGGATATGGTGTTTAGCTTCTGCTTCCCGGTTCGCCTTCACGGATGAAGCCTGTGCATCTGTGGCAGCGCCATTGTTGATAATATAAACCCGGTCAGATGCTTTGTTGGCATAATCAAAAGCCCACCAGCATACAGCTATGCTGAATCCTACAGATGCCAGTACTGTTACCAGGGCATGCAGTCTTAATTTTTGAAAGGCTGTATCAATGTTTCGAAGTGATTCCATACTTTATACGTTTAAATGAGTTTACCCATCGCTTTAAAGGGTGCTGTTACCAGCCTACCTGCACCCATTGCCGTATTAGTCACCAGGTTTTTCATGGCAATGGTACGTTGTCCAGCCATGGAAGCAGAAGGTCCAAATCCACCCACAGATAGTGCCATATTGGCCATGGTAGGTACAAAGAAGTAACCTATAACGGACACACAGACTACAATCACATACAGCGCTGTCCGGCCTGTTGCCCATTCTAATGAATTAGCTATAAAAGGCTGTTCTAAGTAATAGGTGAAAATAGTGTAAGCCTTACAGATCAGAATCATCAGCTTTGCATTGATATACTTAGCAAACCACTCAGCAGCATTATTAGCAAAGCCATCAAAAATGGCAAAAGCAAAGGCAAGGGGTGCAACAAAAGTTAAAATATTGGTCAGGAATAGAGAGAAGAGAGTGATCAGAAAATAACCAATTAGTCCTGCTCCATCAAAAATATAAACCATCATCTTAACAAAAGCTTCCTGCATGCCATCAATGGCATCATCGGTCATATTCTGCACAAATACACCTCCCAATGTTCCTACAGGATCAATGGTAGAACCTACATTCAGGGAGCCATCCTCATTCTTGAAAGCATCCAGGTAACGGTCCGTCTGCATTTGCTCCCGTAATTGAACATACTTTAGGTATTCTTTTTCCCTCAACACTATGGCCTGGTCAATCTTAGCCCTGGATGTACTCATATGGTAATCCAGAGTAGAAATACGGTCAATATCTTTAAAAATCAGTTCCAGAGAATTGCAAAGTGGATTAGAAAATATGATGGCAATAAGCAGCACAAATGGCCGCATCAAAGGAAAAAAGTTAATGGGTTCACCCATCGCTATAGGTCCCCAGATCCGTGAGAAAATATAGATGGTCGCTCCAATCATGCCTATGGCTCTGGCGGCCGCATTAAAGGCGCCTAGCTGCAGGAATCCCTTGGCTCCTTCATACGCATGTACAAAGGAATTATTCAGCGCATCATATATAGTAGTATCCATCGTTAATGTGTGCGTATATAAATGGTGGTGTCCGTTGTATTATTTTTCCAGTCATGATGTACTTCTATGAGCTGATTACCCTTTTCATCCAGGCGTAATGTGGAGAAGTTTCTTTGCTCATCTGCTTTCTTGCTTGAAAGAACATCTTGAGCTTCATCGTACCAGAAACCTACAGTACCAGGCTCTCTTGAACCAATCTTCAGAGTAAATGCTAATAGTTCTGGCTTGCCTGGATAGTCGCGGATAGTAGAGGTGATGCGTTCATTAGACTGGTCACGGTACTCACCTTTAAACTTTTCAGCGCCTTCAGCGAGGGAAACTTGTGAGTTTTGTGCCCCTTGTGTATCTTCAGTGGTTGTCTCCAAATTTCCTTTCCCTTGGGTAGAAGACTGATTGTTACTTTCGCAAGCAAATAGTGTCAACATCAGTAAGTAAAAACAAATAACTCTCATGCATTTAAATATTAAGTAAAACCATTAGTTAATTTATGTGTAGGAGGACAAATGTTCTCCTCTGGCAAAACTAACAATAGCTCTTTCAATACTGCCATATTTCTTCTGCAAATCTTCAATGGCTCTCACTTCTGATTTTTCTGTTGTATAGGCTGCATACGATTCTTTGCCTACCTCTACCCCAAATACTTTGGCATAGCCATTCCAGGAGATAAACACTTCTTTGTATTTGCGTTCCGGATCTTTTCCCTGGTTTACAGACATCAATAGTGCTGTCTCTTCATCCGATAAGCCCAGGATTTCCTGCACCATATGTGACTGGTTTTTATAGGAAGAAAAATCCAGTAAAATTTTAATTGCACTGTTCTTGATAATGGCATCCTGTACCAAGGGAGACATCAGATCGGTTGGTTCCTGGGTGACACTCACCAGGCTACCAAAGTGTTTACGGGCCGTTTTGGCTACCCATTTGAGGAACTTAGCAAACCGGGGATCACCTACGAGTCGCCAGGCTTCTTCTATCACAAGCATGTTAAAAACAGAATTCTTCCGCATTAATTTGCGAACATACAGCGTCATAATTGCAATGGTAGTAACCGTGTGCAGGGTAGGGTTATCTTTGATGTTGTCCATTTCGAACACCACAAAACGCTCGTCCAGTAAGCGGTTGATCTGGTTATCGGGACCTGCATTGAGCAGATAACCCAGGTAAGCATCTTTATAAAATCTTGCCATCACAAACCTGAAATTATGCAGGTCAATATCCTTCTCACGAATGCTGAGCTGCTCCATTTTTGGAAGGTACTGTTCTATAAAGAATTCAAAAAAACTGTTGAAACAAGGATAGGTGTAGGTTTCACAGCCGGCTAAATACGCATAGTATGCATTCACCAGATTTTCAATACCTACCTCTTCTGATTTAGAAATAGCTTCCGCTTCTGACTTCCAGAGAGATAAAAGCAGCGCTACTACATTTTGTTTGCTTTCATCTACTTCCTCTGCAGAGAGCTTTTTTGTGTCGAAATAGAAAGGATTAAATTCCAGTGGTCTATCTTTATCGAAGCTCACATACACGCCGCCCATTAATGCACAAAGCCTTTTATAGGAATGGCCAGTATCCACCATAATTACATCTGTCTTTTGCTCCAGCAGATGATACAGCATCAAATTAGTCAGGAAAGATTTACCGGAGCCGGAGGGGCCTACGAGTAAAGCATTCCGGTTATCAATAATTCCCTTGTTACGGGGTTCAATAAAAATATCTACACATACTGGCCTGCCGGAACGATCATTAAGCTTTACACCCAGGTTATTGTATAATTTATCCTGATAGTTATTTTCTAGTGCCAGCAGACAAGTACCTTCCGGAGCAAAACACATGGCCAAATTGTCTTTGCCAATTTCTGCGCTATTCCCTGGAATACAAGACCAGTACAACACCGGAGCATCACTTACAGCTTGCCTGGGAGTGAATCCCATCCGTGAAAATCCGGCATTTACCATGGATCGTTGAGTTAGCATCTTTTCACGGTCAGCATGCCAGGTGAGTACATTCGCATGGACCCTAATGACTTTCTCACCAGTCTCTAAAGCTTTTTGTATGAACTGCTCTTTCAGTTCCAGGTTCACTATATTCTGCCGGCTTTGCAGAGAGAAGCTAGTCATGCGGCGAGCTTCGCCTTCCAGTTGTTTTAACAGTTTCGGGCTGTTATCAATATAGAAAATCTGGTTATAGATATGGTTAAAAGGGAGACTTAAACCCACCCGGTAGCCCATGCTTCCAGGTAAATTATGCTTGCCTACCTGGTACTTCTCAATCGGAGAGCTATTCCTTAATTGAACCGGAAACTCATCCAGTTCTCCTATCGCTGTGATACCACAGAACTGCCCGTTTACCCTGAAATCCCCATCCATCTCAATATCTGTGAGAGATAAATCATGTGATGATAAGGAGAAATAGTTTTGATAAATACTCTCTTTTGTCAGCTGATAGTCCAGTTCTCCTTCCTGCAGTCGCCTTACCTTAAAAAGCTTAGATTCTTCTAATGTGCGGACAAACTGTTCGGCAATTTCCAGTAACTGTTGTTTGTAGGCAGAATCAGTTACTTCTCTGGGAACCAGCCGAGGAGACAGGAGGGAAGAGTGACTGCTCTTCTTTTTCAGCACAACGTCCATGGGGCGGGTGATAAATAGCAAGCAGCGGTGGCAAAGGTAATCTCGCTCCGCAAAACTACGTTCATCACTTCGGCCTAAGATGGCCACACTGTCTGGGTACCGCTCATATTGCGCTTCATATTTTTCTACCAGGTACCAATCCTGCTTGTGCACAATAATATTGGTTTCTATTGCTCCAAGGGCACGGGAAAATACACTATGCATGCGGTCATAATCAGCTGTAGAGGTAGTGAATATTTCCGGCATCGAGAGTTCAAAGCCAACAGTAAGATCCCCATTTTTGCCCACAATCAGTTCTTCTTCAATGGATAGAATAGGAAATACTTCGTCAATTTTGCGTTTAAGTTTAGGCATTTTTTCTTTTTATAAGGGTGTAGGGATGTCTCATTACTACATAACCTGGTAATTGTTTTTGAATTTTTTGCTTCTCCATTCCCCAACGGCCGTACTTTTTATTCCATTGAAATGACAAGTAAAAGACCCCTGCTGCTCCGCTTAGTGTTAACAGACCGGCAAGTGTAGAAGAGGGGAGTAGCAGAAAGAATAATAATCCCATTAGTACTACTCCAGCAAGGCCTCCAAACAGGTAATACACATACTTACCTTTAAGTCCTTGAAACTCGATTTCATTATCTGCACCCCGGATGACCTCGTATTGTGGCATAACTATTATTGAATAAACATTAATTGATAAAAGCTCCTAACATATAAGAGAAACCAAGCACAAGAGCTATTCCTTTAAACCAGTTAAACAGGCGTTCATCCACTTCCTGTCCCTGATACAGTTTGATGGCAATAGTTAGCCCTGCGATCATCAAGGCGATAAACGTGATGAGTTTACAGGTAAATAATAGATCGTTTTGAATTTTAAACAGCTCTCCCATAGACAACTTATTGATTAGAGATTTGCAGATCTTCTCCAAAATTTTCAGGCTTTGCATTCGGATTAATAATTGTGCCGCCTAATTCTGATTCTGTATGATTGCTGTTATTAGGTGATGGAAAGGGCTGATTTTGTCTTTCTGTCTCGGTATTGCTTACCCACTGCTGTATCTCTGCATCGTCCAGGTAACCGGAATTTTTACCTTTAACGGGTGCAACAGGTACATCCATAATTACCTCACTTACTTGCTGCCGTAAGAGTACAGTGCTGAGAAAGTTTGGGAAAAGAATAGTAAACAGAATTCCCATACACCATCTCCAAAGTGATGCATTAAACCCTTGATCTCCCCGCTGCAGCATCCTTACCATACGAATAGCCATTACCAATGCAGTGATATAAGATAGTAATGTAACTAACTGCACCATGTTGGCCCGCTCTGTTTGCACAAATCGGGAGCTAAACTCACTAATAACAGTTTGTAATAGCATTACTGGAAAAAGATTTGGTGAATGATAAATACAAGAGAAACCATGGATACAAGTCCCAGACCCCAGCTGGTTATGGAACGGCCGGCATGCCGATGTCCTTCCTGCAGTGCCCGGAATTTACCAGGAAGCACCATCAAGCCTATAATACCACAGGTGACATACACCAATCGGCTAATCACATCAAAGGTGCTATTCATACTTCCGGTTACCTGCCGAAGGGCATCTCCGAGATTGATTTGTGCAATTGAGCCGGAGTCAGCCATCAAAGTGCTCAAAAAGAAAGTAAATGCAGCAATTAATAGCAGGGAAAGGCACCAGTTCCTGGCATTGGCTCCAGCATGCGAATCTCCGTCTGCAAATTTCTGAAAAGCCAAAGCAAGGTTGTAGAAACTCAAGATCCCACAAAACACATACACCAAACTTACTAGTGCGTGAAAAATGCTTTCATTGCGCAGGAATCGGAGATAATATCCTGAAAGGCTCTCCGCCTGTGTAGGTATATACAACAGGATACATCCTAATGCCAACCAACCTCTCCGCCTCATTATCCGGCAAAAAATATGAGTTGAAGAACGTATGCACCTACCGCAACAAATACCAGTGCACCACCCCAGTTCAGCATAGATTTTCCTGCATCCGGATCACCGGATTGCATTTTCTGGTACTTTCCTGGTAGAATAGATAAACCGATGATGCCGCATATCACATAGATCAGATTCCGGATCATGATATAAGTGCTTCGCATACTGGTGTTAGTGGAGGCAATCTGATTTTTCAGCACTTCAATTTCATCTTGTGCCTGCAGGGTTACTACACATAGAATAAACATGGCTGTGACTAAAAGAAAACGCTTTTTCATGGATTGAAGGATTTGAGTGATAAAATATTGATTGTGAATTAATGATTATATGATAAATGGTATGTTCTTGGATTCACCGGCAGGAGAGGTAAGTATATCTTTGCTCTCCTCCGCTACATTGGGATACTGTTTGTCTGTAGCTACAGTAATAGCGGCTATCTCCTGAAGTGTTTTCAAATCATCAGCCTCTAATTTCCCTGCTGCTAATGCTTGTATGGCAGATACAATATCCAAATCAGCCTGCTCTTGGGTTAGCTCGCCTAAGGAGTGATTGTCTTCCTGTTCTTCTGCAGGTGTCTGGTTGGCTTCTGGTTGCTCTAATATTGTAGCATTAAAAGTTTCGTGGGTAGAACCTGAAAATTTATTTACAAGAAATTGTTCTTGTAAGGAGGGTTTTGAAATAATCAAAGCCTCTTGATCGGCATTATACTGAGAAGACGCATTGGAATTACTACCGCCTGTTTGATACCCTTTAGTAGAAATTCTACTTTGGTGCCTACCTTTTTTGATGCCAAATATCCAGATCCAGTGTACAACAATTACAATTGCCGTCAGGATAAGGTAATGGGGTATAAGTTGGATAGAAAGAAGCATACAATGCATAACTAAGGGAATGATTAATACTTAGTTTAATAGCTGTTTTACGACTACTTTATCAAATGTAGTTTAATTGCGACTACTTTTGCAAGAAAAAAATATTATTTTTTTGCTAGTGAATTGAAATTACAATCTTTTATTTACAAAAAATTAAATCGAATTATTTGATTTAACACTAATTAGGTAGGTTAAATGCCTGTCTGACAGCTTTTTTATTGTATAAACTGGAAGCTTTACTCTATTGCTATAGGCAATTTTAAAAGAATGGAAAAAAATGTACCGCATACACGCAGTTATAGTCAGTGCGTAGAATTGATTCAGCAGCACTTAAAAGAAATGAGCCTAAAACATGGTGCATTAAAAAAATGGTGTACGGATCATAATTTGAACTATAAAGGCGTAGTAAAGATCAAGAATGGCAGCATGAGCTATTATGTACCTCAGTTTCTGCTTAAAATCCTAAGTGCACTAGGTTATAGGGCTTCTATTACCAGAAGATTTATGCCTGATAAAAAGGAAGAAGATGTGTATATTATTGAAAAAGTGGAAGATGCTGATTTACCTGAACAGCAGGTAAATACATAGTTTAAATGAATAGTTTATAATATTTTTATGAAAAAATAATCAAAAAGTAATGCATATAAACTTGAAATAATATAATATTTGCGCTCGTTTGTTTATAAAAATAAAACCAGCCTAATGATCAAAGCAACCAGTAATGACAAGCCACTTGTTGTAGAAATTCTTTCTAAAGCATTTGATACTAATAATAGTGTCAACTACACAGTAAAGCAGGATGAGAAACGGAAGGAGCGGATAAAGAAATTAATGGAGTACTCCTTCGATGTATGCTACCTGTTTGGAACGATCTACCTTTCCAATGACAAAATAGCCTGCGCACTCACTTTATTGCCTGAAAGTAAAAAAACAACCCTAAAAACGATAGCACTAGATGCCCAGCTAGCCATAAAGGTAATAGGTTTAGACCGGGTAAAACGTGTATTAAGCAGAGAATCGAAAATACACAGCGGATATCCCAAAGAGCAGCCAGTTTTCTATTTATGGTTTCTGGGTGTAGATCCTGCACACCAGGGAAAGGGTATTGGAAAGTCTTTATTAAACGAAATTATTGCGGAAAGCAAGCAAAAGAAGCGACCTCTGTATTTAGAAACTTCCATGCCGGATAATGTTCCCTTTTACCTAAAAAGGGGTTTCGAAGTCTATAATCAACTCAATTTTGGTCATACACTGTATTGTATGAGAACAACCTCCTAATCTCAATTTATTCTTATGGGTTTGCTTGAAATGCGTATACCGGGTACGGAAATGCACGTGATTACGTTTGTGTTTTCTGCCTTGGAGATAGTAATGTTTTTCTACCAGTTAATCTTTTTTATTTCCAGACCTACAGATAAAAGCAGGTTAAGATATCTGATCTTATTGTTCCTGCTCATTATTTATAACGTAGTGGGAGGGCTGTTGCCTGATCAAAATATTGATATACCGGTACAGTTGCAGAATTGCTTTTCGTATAGTACCGGATTTCTGATGGCCGCTTACTTTCCCTACTATTTTTATAAAGGTTTTGAGTTAAAAGACCTCAGGTTTCACACCTACTATGGCTGGTGTATTTATCTGTTGTTTCCTTATATCCTGTTCGTATACTTGTATTACAAAACAGATGACCTAGTGTATGCAGCAAAAGTAGGCATGTCTATACCTATCGTTTATTCTCTGATTCTTTTCTATTCCATCACAAAATCAGTTGTCAGAAAATATAAAGAAAATAAAGGGAATAGTGATGTGATGGAAATGGTAGGGCTTTACATCGCTTATTCTTCCTGGTTTGGCGTACCAATTGTCACTTATTTTCAGGCCAGCCAGGCCTATGAGTATCTGTGTTCCAATACAGGCTTTTTTGTAATGACTGTTTTATTTGTCAGGAAAACGGTACATCAGCAACGGTATGAATACAACAAGCTTCAGGAGTTGAATGATAACCTGACCGAAAAGGTGAAGGAAAGAACCAGGCAATTAGAACTGAGTAATGAACAAAAGACAAACTTTTTTGTAAACCTGGCACATGAGACCAAAACCCCTCTGACGCTGATAAAAAACTATTTTGATGAATATATTTCTAATCTGGATGATCCGGAAGATCTGGCTGATGAATTGAAAGTAGTAAAAAGTAATATCGACAAACTCAGTAACGACATTGTTAATTTCTTTGATCTGGAGCGGTTTAACAAAGGTTTAGATGTATACAGCCACCGCTATGTATCCAATTTCAGCCGCATCCTTGCCGACAATCTGGTTCTATTTAAGGTGTATTGCAGCAAAAAGAAAATTAGACTGACTGAATCTATTGAGCCTGATTTGTTAATCAAAGCCCATCCCCAATCGCTTGACCGCATTATTAATAATTTAATTGAGAATGCCATTAAGTTTTCTCCGGAAGAAGGGAGTATAGAAGTGAAACTCCAGGCGCATGCTGATGAAATTCATTTTTCAATAAAAGATAAGGGCATAGGGATTACTCCAGAGCTTCATCACAAACTCTTTGAACCCTATTATCAGATTAATAATGAGAAAAGTAATTTTCAAGGTATGGGGCTTGGTCTTTCTATTGTAAAAAGTATTGTAGACAGCTTACACGGGCATATTATTATCCATAGTAATCCGGAAAAAGAGATAGGTACAGAAATAATTATAACCCTTGAGAAGCATATAGGCACTGATAAAGAACTGGAGATTGAATTTCAGGTAGATGACCGGCCAAGCTATAGCTTTGAGAATTATCAGGTAGAGGAGCCTGTATTTATCGATACAAAATATACGATACTTGTAGTGGAGGATAATCTTGAATTGCTTAGCTATCTACTAAAAAAACTGAGTAAAAAATACAATGTGTATGCTTCCCGTAATGGAACCGAGGCCTTACGTAAGTTAAAAGAAATGCCGGTTCCGCAACTGATTATTTCTGATATCATGATGGACCAAATGGATGGCCTTAAGCTAGCTAAAATTATTTCTGACACTGAGCGGTATCATCATATTCCCTTTTTGTTTATAACAGCTAAATCTACCCAAAAAGACAAATTAGCAGGCCTAAATATGGGTGCGCTGGATGTTATTCAAAAGCCTTTCTCTATGACTGAATTACAGTACAAGGTGGAGTCTGTGCTTGCTAGCCATAGCAGGCAGCGGAAAGCTTTACTTAATCAGCTTGCTTCTCATTCTGTAAAAATCATGTCAGATGGGCAAGAAGAAATAATTACAGATGAGGTGGAGCAGAAAAAAATCAAATTTGAGTATAACTGCAAATTATATAATCTTACCTCTCAGGAAACTGAAATTACCAGGAGACTGATTGAAGGCATCACGTATAAGAAAATAGGAGAGGAGTTATTCATCTCTGAGTATACTGTAAAGACACATGCTCAGAATATATTCAAGAAAGTGGAAGTTCAGAACAAATTGGCATTAAGAAAAAAACTGGAAAATTAATCTCACATTGTGTGGTAAAAACTCAAACATGAGGGTTGGGTCTCAGTCAGGAATGCGTATTTCTGAAGCCATTTATTAGAGACAGCTACAGTTAAGGTAAAATAAATACCATAAATCAATGTAAAAAGTTATGGTTTTACCCATACTATTTTACACTTTCTAATAAAAAAATGACTTTTGCAACCTTTAGATTTCCATATAGAAGGAAATAAAGTAACGTCTCCATTAAAATGTCGCTTGAGTTTCCATTGTGAACTATCTCCTGGTAATAAGTTTAAATGTATTGTTTCTTGACATCCACAAGGGCATTGAAGAGAGGCTAACCAAAAATTATTGTGATTACCTATAAGGTATATAAAACTTGCTTTTACTTTTTCAGGCTCTTCATCAATTACCACAGCCCGGTAATGGACTGGCCTTTGGAAGAGCCAGTCCATGAATTGACAGCATAACCTTAATAACTTTTTCATTAAATGATAATTTAAAGCAGATTCAATAATCTAGGCATATAGCCTCTGCCTACATATTTTTTCAGGTATTTGTCTGGCTCACCGTCTTCCAAAGTTTGCATATTCCAGTCAGAAAAATCCATCAGTGTACATGCACACTTGCTATTATTCATAAATCGGTATGGATGGATCCTGGCAAGAAAATCGTTTACAGCTATACTAGACACATGCATATTTATTGAAATTACAGCTGGACTTTCTACCTCTATGTCTACTATATATCCAAACTTTCTCTGTCTGGCGTATTCAGCAGGATCTGTACGAATTAAATTTGCAGCTCTAAGTTTTTCTAAGGTATATACGCCTCTACTTAATAAAGATGAGCCACCCGGTTGAATGTAATGTACAGCACCAGTAATTTGGTCAATACCTCCTTGCCCATCTGAAAGTAATTTTACCCCCATGTCGAAATAGGGAATAAGATAAAAGGTAGAAATATGATTTAGCAAATGCCTACTGTCGATAGAATCTGTACATCCAAAAATTATATCACAACTGGCAATCTCCCGTATTGCTTCTTTGCTATCAAATAAGTTGACAGGATACACTATAACTTCTGTATTGAAACCTATCTGTTCGATAGCTTCTTTTAATACTTCTACTTTTAATCTCCCTTCTATAGCATCAGATAAGGTAGTATTCAGTATTCTATTCAAGTTTTTCTTTTCTACCTTGTCTGGATCTACTAAAACTACTTTGCCTACTCCATTTCTTATTAATGCCTCAATAGTAGGACTACCAGTACCTGAACAACCTACTATGGCTATCTTTAAATTTTTCAGTAAATCAACTGTACCCTCACCGAAAGCTTGCCTTATACGTTTAGTCATCTCATCGTTAGAAGTCAACCGCTCATGGAACCAGAAATGAAGATTATCGCCAGCAACAGAAACCATTTGTACAGGAATAAACTCTAAAGTAGATGTAATGGCACGAGCAAATATTTTTCCGTCAGGAAGCATTACAGCACTGACTTGTGGTAGATCATTATTTATACATGCATGAATATATTCAAAAACAGCCTTATCAGAAGCATCATCAGTATCTGAAAATGAATTATACCCTGTTGGATGACTATGAATTTTTAAAATAGCAAAGCCATTTTTAATGGCATTATCTATCAATGGCTCCAATGCTTCAGTGGGCCAAGTAACACGGTAGGACTCACGAATACTACATTGCTCATGGGGAATAAAGCATATATCATGCACTAAAAAATAATCATTTTTGTCGTTTTTATGCCTACCACATAGAGCTAAGGCAATGGCTTCCCGCCCATCACCGGGGAATAGATGCCTCTTCAAATCTGTATGCATCTTCCCTGAAATCTTTAAATGATATTGCATAGCTACCTTTTATTAAATTCTTGTTTTAAACAGTAAAGCATTAATTCGATGTGTGTTGATACATTATCTACACCCGGTTCCCAAGGATTCTCACTAGTTCTATGGCGTGACCATTGCTGCCAGGTCTTTGCATCAATGGGTAGAGTAGTAAGATTATTAATTATTTTGCCATCTCTCCGTGACAGGTGTGGAGAGAAATAAATCATATCAATTTGAGTAGAAGGATAGCAGGCATCTATACGCAAAGCAAAATCAGCCTTATCTATATTATACCCTACAGGAAGAGGATAATTATATACTAACAACCACTTTTGTGAGCCTTCTAAGATTGTTTCCCAGGAAAGCCCTGATTTATTTAAGAAATCTTCATCTTCTTCAGGCATTATGTGTTGACGACGAGCTTTGATTACTGAAGAAGCCGGTAGAATCTCTACCGGCACACTTCCTTCAGTTGCTTCTTTTGGCTTGCTTACAAAACGTTCTATGCCAGGAGAAGTTAAATCTACTTGTTCATTTAAATTGATTAATCTACGGTTACCCTTTGTTACTAAGTATAAGTAAAACCCTTCTGCAGGGACCTTGCCAGCTAATTCTAAAATTTCACGGCCAGTAATTAGCTCAACATCTACAGTATATTTAGTGTGATTCACCCTGATCTGATAACGTTGTCCTTTTGGAGGATTCTTACCTTTTTCAGCATATTCTTCAATATCAATAAGCTCTTTCACCACTCCCGATGATTGCTTTTCATGATTATTATTTTTGATTTCCATGACTGGAGTTATTTAAATATTATATTTTTTTTTGTATCCAGATTAGAGTGTGGATATATCACTCACTTGAATGTATGGCTATGTTTTGCTTACCAAGCCCTAGGCTAGATGGGCAGTTTTGAAAATGGATTACATATGCTCCTCCTTTTTTACATAAATACAATAGAATAAGCATGCGTAACCCGATATTATAGAAGATGAATATCAGCTAAATGTAATAAAAATATTCACAAAGAGTCAAATATAAAAATTCACATTATTTGTGAATTTTTATATTTGACTCTAAAACAGAAATTTGTGAAATGTAGGTATTTACTCTTATTAGAGCATTTTGAGACAGGCTTGTACTTTGTTAGGAATAAAATTTTTAAAATTTTATTTAAGAATGTAAGATTTATTATTATAATTTACTAAAATAAATACAGATTGCTGGAAGTTGTTGTTTGCCTAAAGTTACTCTATGCATACACTTGGGTATGAATAGCAGATTCATTAAAATTGTGAATAAAATTCTAAGATCAATTCAACGCGCTTATATGCCCATAAAACGTGATCAAATCACAGAGAATCGTCTGATTCATCCAGGTGAAATTCTTGCTCAAGAATTAAAAGAAAGAGGGATAAAACAATCAGAATTTGCAGAAGAGCTTTTGATGGCCTATAGCCAGCTGAATGAAATTATCAAAGGTAAACGTAGCATAAGTGCGGATTTAGCTATTATATTGGATGCTGCTTTAGGTATTCCCGCTGTTTTTTGGACCAATCTACAAGCTAAGTATGATTTAGAGGTAGCTTTAGTAAAAAAAACCAACCTGGAAAAGGCTGATCTAATTCGTTGGAAGAAACAAATAAAGCAATGGATTGCTTTTTCTTATTTCAAAGAAGAACAGGTGTTAATAGATCTACGGGAGAAAGATGAACAAAAAATCAAAGAAATCTTTAAAGTCAATCAGATTGAAGATATCCCCAAAGTCATTGAAGCAGGAAACTATTCTCGCTTCAGAAAATCAGAATTTTTTGTTACTGATCCAATAAATCTAACTTCCTGGATTAAGTACATTGAATATTTATCTGAAAAAGAACAGGTTCGCGATTTTACTTTAGAAAATCAGAATGAGCTGATTTTAAAGTTAAAAAAAATTTTGATGGGTACACATGTGGTTGAAAAAACCAGAAAACAGCTAGCTGATTTTGGAATTATTTTTATTTATAAAGGTAAGCCTGAAAAAGTACCTGTAGATGGAATGGCATTCCACAATGGCAAGAATCCGGTAATTGCGTTAACTGGAAGATATAAGCGAATAGATAATTTTGCTTTTACTCTGTTTCATGAACTTGGGCATATTTATTTACATATTAAGAATAAGAAAAACGTAGAACCCTTTATTGATAATCTAGAAAACAAACAAGCTCAAACAGGGTTGGAGGAGGCTCAAGCCAATGAATACGCTCAGAAGAATTTGATACCAGAGGATAAATGGCAAAAAATCAAAGATTCTTATCACTTTGATGATGTTTCAATTAACAGATTTGCACAAGAGATAGGAGTACCAGCTGCAATCATAAGAGGAAGACTTTGTAATGAATATTTAGTTTCTTATAAGGCTTCGACTACCATAGAATATGCTATTTATTAAAAGCCTGAAAAGTAAAAATAGTATAAAATCTTTATACACGACAACAAAGTGGTATAAATCACTCAGGGAAATAGATAAGTCCAAATATGAAAGCCTAAACCTACTTGAAAGCTCTGTGTAGGCAATATGCTGTAACCATGCCCCATTCATATAAAAGTTATTAGATAGCTTCCATTTTTAACCGGTTCAACTTTTCCCCACTTGTCCACTTTAGGCTATATTTTTCACATTTTTTTTTGCTAATCTAGCCTGTGCCAGGGCAAAAGCTATTGTTGAGAGTCTCCTTTCTCTCAGGCTAATTAGTAAAAGAGGCATAAATGAAACAATAGGTATTTCAAGGAATTATTGAGGCATACATCTAAAACCCATACTGCATGGCTAGTTGGAATAATTAATCAGTCCCAATGCTGTAGTTCTAGTCCTGCCGTAAGCGTCTAATAAAACAAGTTGCCAACATTATCTTCGACTGCCTTCTGGCAAACCATTAACTGTTAACCTATAGTAAAGAATTATTGATACATTGAAAAAGCGAAAATGGAACTATTCAAAAAAATAAAATCAATCTTGCTAAACCTTGGAAAAAAAAGATCTACCAAATTTAAAATGGCGCAACATGAAGCTGCTCATGGAATTGTTTGGTTTTTGTTTAAAAAATATTGGACCGTAAACAGAATTACAATCGACCCAAAAGGACTCCCAGATAAAAGCATGCAGGGTGCCTTACACATTTCGCCAAAATTTAATGTAGAAACAGAATTCACACTCCAGAGAGCTAACGAAGTTTCCTCAATTGCTTTAGCAGGTCTTATTGGTCAGAATATTGAAATTATCCTACAAAGGGATATGATTAATTATGAAATTACACAGGCAAAACATTTTAAAGACATACTAGATATAACAGGTTGTAGTGGGGATTTCGAATTAGTTAATAAATATCTATCAATGCTCTCTCAAGTATTCGATACAAGCGATTACAATTATTACAAGTTTAAAATCATGGACTTGATTCAACTTTTTCAGGAATATACTATTGTACAAAAAATCCATCAAGAACTGTCTCAACTACTAATCGATAAAGGATCGTTGAGTGGTGCTGAAGTAATTGATTTTTTTAATAAGAAGGACTTTCAGAAGCATGTTGAAGATAACGACTTAGATACTAATTTTTTTCATAGATAATTGAAAATAAATAACGCCAATTCCAATCACTGAACTGCTTAGGACGGAAGTGATGTACGGAGCCACGACAACAGCAGTATTGATGCTTTATTCCCATTCAACTATTCCTCTCTTGTCCACTAATGCAACTAAAAAATGTTTAGATATAAGAACAACTGGTTTTATCTTCCCATTGATCAGTTTTCACTATATCATTCTTATTCTTTATAGAAGTTAGTCATAAAAGAGTAGATAAATACTCTGATTGGAGTATACTTCCTAATTTTTCAAAATAGTATAGAGTCAAACAATTATGAATAAATTAATCTTGCTTTGCAAACTGAATAAGAATGAGTTTATTAAAATAGTCATTTTTGCTTATTGATATACTCTGTAAGGAGTATTTAAGGTTGGTATATAATACTATAGTTTAGGAAATAATTACTACTTAAAAAGTAAGAATTGTTACAGAAGATTATTTACTATCAGCTACCGCTATGAAATCTAAATACATTCCCGAAGTATATTTTAAAAAAGAGTATAACCCACTGCCTTTATCAGAAAAGTGTAAACCCCTGAAACAAGTCAAAACCAATATATGGGTATTTGAGATGATCGACCTATATCAGACGCTAGAATATATGCAACAACCTTATCTGCGGTGGTGTTTCTGCAAGCAAGAAAAAGAAATGTTAATTACCTGCTATGATATACATGGGAAAACAATCCAATCATTGATGGTAGATATCGGCAGACATCATGCTTCCTTTTCAACTGTTACCTTATGTGTAGTTGAAGGAATATGTATGCTGGAAGAAGAATGTGAGGCAGCTATGAAGAGAAACAGTGCCTGAAAATTTTAAAACATGAAAATGAATCATGCATACTTCCTATAGGGAATGATCTGGGTATTTGGTCCTATTATTTCAAACCATTTGTTTTTTGATACAGAAGAGGTATTTCGATACAGTTACAGCTTTGCACATATATGTAATTTTTACCGGCTACTGCACTTTCTAAATCTTTTGCCGGAAATAAGGTAATCATCCTGGTAGTAATCGTGTCATTTAATTTTTTCTCCTGGATAGGGGATTTTTCAAGCAAAAAATAAATTTGTTCTATGTCTTTTTCTTTTTTCTCTGCCATACGAGTATAAAGCCAGCCAGAAAACAGTAAGGAACATAGCGTGATTACTATCAAGCCATATTTGCCAAAAGCAAACCAGAAGGCAACTTTAGGATTGCTGAAATGATACTGCTGCATTTTCAGTTTACTGATTTTTGATGCGGTATTCTTTTCGAAATCAGCCATGATCTGTTGCAGGTTTTCTCTGGATTTCAGGCTCATTTCTTCACCGATCCGTGCAGACTTATAAGCTAGATAGAAAACAGGCAATAATTCATTATTTGTATCAATTTGCAAACCGTACTGCCCAAGCATCAGGGCACAGAATTCCCTTTTATCTTGTTCAGACAATATACTTTTTTCAGCGTTCATGTTAAAGGGCTAAATTTTTGATAGCATTCTGGAAGTACATTCTGGAGAATATACTGGCATTGGCTATCCCTTCACCGGATTTTAAAACTTCTCTTATACGGTTCTGTGTACTTTCGTTTTTGTCTTTACTGATGTTAAAAGGGATTACCTCCAGATTGTGTTTGATCCCATATTTTTCTAAAGTTTGGTTCTGATCACTAGTGAAATCATAGAATTCATTTTTCAGTACTTTTAGTTGAAACTTCCCATTAGCTGATTTTACAAGAATATCCAGATAAGTCATAGTCTGAGTAAATATATTAGCACCTCCTACTATGCTATATAACTGGAGTTCAATACCTAATTCTTCTAAAACATGGGGTAAAAATTCATGTACATCTGAAAGATAAAATGGTAGTTGTTCTGAGATAGAGGCTCCCAAGTCACAGATGATCAGTTCTGCTTTTGCTTCACTAATCTGCTCTAGGAAGGCGTTGAATAAGCCCCGGTCAATTACATTATTGGAATCAAGAAAAGTAATCTGCAATGGCTTACGGTAGGCAAGCTGCAAGGAAGTAGTTTTGGTAGCATCATCCATATCTAAAATGATAGCTTCCTTGTATTTCTCCGCTAAGAGAAAGGAAAGGATTGATTTTCCGGCACCACCTTTTGATTGGGTAATAAAGATAAGTTTTTTCATAAAAGATAAATTAATACTATGACTAGTAACTTTGGTAAAAGTAGTTTAAATTCGACTACTTTAAAAAGAAATAATTTTAAAAATTAAAAATGAAGTTAGTAAAGGTATGCTGAATAGGAGAGAAGGGGAATAGCCTATATATCTCTCAGTACTTGTGCAAATGGATTGCTTTTTGGATACTCATCGGCATTCTTGAATTGAAACTCTTCTGATGGATGTCCGGCTGTGGATTCTTCTTTTCCCTGTTGTTGAAGATAAGAAGGTGTGATAGAAGAAGATGTTGCTTGTGTTGGTAGTGATAGTTTATCCTTTTTTGCAATCCGGTGGATAATCAGGAATATCATATTCTCAGAAATTGACAACCCTAATTCCTGAGAAAGTTTAGCAGCTATAAATTTAGCTGTAAAGCCTTGAGAAAAGTAAGTGTCTTTGTAATAGGTATATAGCAACAAATTACGTTTTCGCTGATTGGTCTGAAACGCATGAATAATATCCTCTTTAGTTACAATACTCATAGCAGGTTTTAATGAAAAGATTATGACAAAATAGTGAAAAGAAAATGACAAATGCAGCTAATTAACCCAAAAAATGAAAGCATAGTAAAAGGATTCTGAAAAGCTAATGAAAAGTTGGCTCTTCGGATATATAGCAGCATAAAGCAAGCACAATTACTTACGCTAAGTAACCTATAAAAGAGAATGTCAGGTTTGAGTTGGAGAAGCAAGCTATGTTTTGCTATCAGCAAAACGTTTAACGGCAGGCAATTTACCGCAAGTATGCGGGTTCTATTCGCTAAGACTCATAATCGTGGAAAGTAATTTCAAATTAATCGGCAACTTATGAAAGCAGAGGATCAACTTGAAACAAAACCAATGGCTAAACCAAAAGGTGGCCGACCTCCCAAGAAAGTTTCACAAGTACGCAGTAGTAAATACACCATCTTTTTATCGGAAGCGGAAGACAAAAAACTCCGGCAGATGCAGGAAAAAACTGGCAAAAGCCCGGCAGACTTGTTCCGGTATGGATTGTTTGATCAAGGCTTACGTATTCCTAAAGCCCGTATTGCCCCTCCCCAGCTCATGGAACTGCTAACAGACTTCAAGAAAAAATCAGGATTGATCCAGCTGCTTGTACATAGGGACAAAGATTTTTCTTCGGTTGAAAAAGACTTACTTATAGGAAGCCATCGTTCCTTAAGGCAGGCTATTGAACGGCTGGAGCGGAGTGTATTCCTCAGCTTAGAAAAAACAGACGGGCTCCAAGAGTTACAACAAGTATTACTTCAGATTGAGCAAATGAGAGATGAGTTTAGAGAGAGTAACAAAATGCCTGCACAACATTTGAGGCAATTAAATGAGCTTTTGGGTAAGATAAAACAACTCCTTTTGCTACACTATCAATACCTGACGCTCGCATGATCGGTAAGTTATCCATGGGTGCTGGTGCTGTCGGAGCAATCAGCTACTGTTATTATGATAAAAAGGCTACAGACGGAAATGGAGAAAAAGCCGTACGTGGAGAATTGCTTTATAGTAACGAGGTGTTCATTACTAAGCTGCCAAATACACATTTGCATCTTCAATATCTTGCAGCACAGTATCATCAAGTAGCCCAATTGAATACAAAAACTGAAAAGTTTATCTGGCATCAAACCTTTAACTTTCCACCAGGCGAAAATGTGAGTAATGAGACAATGGTGAAAATCGCCTGTGATTTTGCCAGAGAATTTGGCTTTGAACATAACCAGTATCTGGTATTCCGACACCGTGACAAACCGCATGAACATTTTCACATTATTGCCAATCGCATCAATGCGAATGGGCAGAATACAGCTACCGACAGGAAAAACTATGAGCGGATACAGCTTTTTTGCAGAGAGATGGAAAATAAGTATGGGCTGCAAGTCACAAAGAGCAAACAAAAATCCTATGCTCAAAGCAGCAGTGTTCAGGCAGACAAATTAAGAAAGCTGATAGATAAACACCTGCCCACTTGCCAGACATTGAGCGAACTAAGTATAGCTTTGAAAAAGCAAGATGTTATTATGTATTTAGGCAGAGGAATCAGCTTTACTGACCGCAATAGCGGTGTTACATTCAAAGGCTCAGCTTTGAGTCGTCACTATAGCCGCAGTCAGATCGAAAGTCGCTTAGGAAAAAGTTTAGTACTCCAAGCACCAAACAGTAAGCAAATTGCCATCAGCGATCAATCAGGTAGCAAAAATCTAAACACGGTTATAAAGAGTAAATTCCCTTCTCAAAAGGAAAGCCTGCCTGTTTCAAAAATGATTTCTGAGCACAATAATGCTACTGAAACCAGAAAAGATTTAGCGAAAATAAATGAGTCTTTGCGATCAGTGAAAAATAGAAAAGTGAAGAGACGAATAAATTAAAATTTCTCTTTGGTATTAAAATAGCGTAAAAACCATTTGAGTTATAGTCTCATTTCTATGGCACTAACTTGCCTTCAGTACCTGATCCCACCTGGTTGTATAGCAAGGTGAAAGGTATTTTCGTTGCATAGGCCAATTTACTTGTTTTGTGGCATGGGTTTGTACAGCAAATTTCACTGGTGAATTAAATATACCTTTTCCTGTTCCTGTTTTCTTATTTACCTCATCTATCGTTTTCATTAACTGCAATTGTTTTGCCCGGTCCACCTGATCAAATAAATCTTGCTGCACCGCATTACTGGGTACAATACCTGTGACAATCACCCCTGCTTTTTTATAAGCATACCCGGGTCTGTAAATAGCTTTTAAAGCTTTGAGCACATAGTGGATGATTTCTGGAGTACTATCACTGGCTACTGGTAAGCGTAAGGTGCGGCTGTTGGAGTATTGCGGAAGGGTAGTATTAAATGAGTTGGTATGTATAAATACCGTTACCACGCTTGCTGCAGTTCCTTCTTTGCGTAGCTTCTCACAGCATTTGAAAGCAAAATTAGCTGCCACTTCTTCCATCTCTGTATAAGCAGATACATACTGGCCAAAAGACCGGGAGGTACAAATGGCTTTCTTGGTTCCTTGCACCTTTTCTAGAGGCAGGCAGGATATACCTCTGAGTTCATAGGCTAAACGCAAACCCATAATGGTCATGTGCTTCTGTATCCATCCATCTGGCAGGTTCTTAAATTGCAGAGCAGTCCCAATATTATTTGCCTTTAGCAACTTATTGTACTGCCTTCCAATACCCCACAAATCATCTACCGGCAAATTCTCTAATAAGCTGTCGATGTCTTTGCTATTTCTGATCAAGTAGATTCCCTCGGCTTTTTTTGCCACTTTATTGGCGGCTTTAGCCAGTGTCTTGGTAGGAGCCAGGCCAATGGAAACCGGAATACCTGTCCACTTTTTTACCCGGTCCCGGATCAGGTGTGCATGGTTTAGTAATTCGTCTGGTTGCCAACCCGGAAAGTTTAAAAAACATTCGTCAATGCTATATACTTCTGTCTCTGGTGCCAGTCCTGAAAGTACATTCATCACTCTGCCAGACATATTCCCATACAGTTCATAATTAGATGAAAATACTCTCACTTTATGTTCATCAATCATTTTCTTTGCCTGAAAATAAGGCTGACCCATTTGAATAAATCCCTTTACTTCATTAGAACGCGCTATTATAGAGCCGTCATTATTGGACAAAACCACGACAGGTTTTCCTTCCAAAGCAGGGTTAAACACCCGTTGACAGCTGACATAAAAATTGTTGCAGTCGACCAAAGAGAACATAGCTTTATCTGTTGCGTTTGGACTTATGACACCAAGCAATGACTACACCAAAGACCTGGAAATTTACCCCATCTTTTATTTCATATGTTGGATAACCTTTGTTTTCAGGGCATAAAAAAGCTTTGCCTTTCTCATAGCGCAGCCGTTTTACAAAACACTCACCATTAACAAATGCTACCACAATATCGCCATCTATGGCTTCCAGCGATTTATCCACTACAAGCATGGTTCCGTCAAAAATACCCGCACCGGTCATCGAATCCCCTTCGGCTTTGACAAAATAGGTGGTGGCTTCATTGTCTACCACATACTCATGCAGGTTCAACGGATTTTGTTCATAGTCATTTGCTGGGCTAGGGAATCCGGCTGATACTTTACACGAGAACAAGGGAAGGGGCTTCACCTTCGAATACTTTATAGGATAATAGAGGGTAAAAGGCTGCATACTACATCATTTTCGGTTTAATTGCCAATTGTTTAACAAATGATGAAATTTATACGCAGTTTGTCAAGTAGAGGCTACAACTTTTTTTGTATACTACAAAATTTTTAATTGATATGTATTGAATATTCTAATCAGATTATTCCTTCCTCAGGAGTAATTATACAGTCACCAAAATATAATAATATCCTATTACGGATGATATGACCTTCTCAAATGATGATTTAATATGTACATCCTTTGTCATACCAATAGGATAGATAATAAATTATTCTCCTCTCGAAATATACAATCAAAGGGAAAGAAAAGGCATATGCTGTGCCAAAATACGCAATCACTTCTAAAATACTGATAAAATAAATCTCTAAATTTTATCAAATAAGTTACTTAATTTGTTCCGAAAATGGAACAAAAGTGTTATATTTATGTATAATTAAATAAGAAACATAATCATTAACCCTCCCTGCCAAACGTGGCAATTTGTTCTTTGACATGCTGAAATTGTTTGTTGAGCCCATCTGAAAGCTACTTCTAAGCTACTCAACAGGCCGACTGCCATAGACTATATGGCAGGATAAAATAATCATAGCTCCCAAAAATTGAAAGCTCTGGCACTTGAATCAACTGTTTAATTAGTGAAAAGTGTAATCTGAAATGATAGGATACACAAGGCAAGTAACTGAAGGTAGGAGAAATAGTCAAAGCAAGTAAAATCAGTTAATGCTCACATTAAAATCTACAAGTATGGAAAAGTTTGATCAATTAACAGTTGGAAATACTATCTCTCCGCTACATCAGGGTAGAAACAATAAAGCAGGTGATGTTGATACTAAAATTTCAGCTATCTGGGGTAAGGTAAAATTACTGGAGGATGTAAAATATATTCAAACCGAAGAAGAAAAGTTCTCTGTGGCTTACCGCTTTATGGAGATAGAACTTGAAAAAGTCTATAAAGAAAAAGAATTATTAAAAAATAGCCTCCTTGACATGGTTCGGGCATATACCAGATAATCATCTATGGATTTTTATCTGCAACTACTCAACGAGCAATACGACTTTCTGGAAAGTCAGTATCAGCAAAGAATATCTGCAAAAGCAACCATAGAAGAAGAAAAACAAACCTGCCCTTGTGGCTTGGTTTGGATGGATGAATGCAATGGGTGCAAGGATGGAGAAATCTATTTACAGGAGCAACAAGAAATTACTATGTAATACCTGCCTGATGCGAGGGATTTTTTCCCTCGCGACTTGACTAAAATCAATATCTCACATTAAAATCTAACAATCCATGAAAACGAAAGAATTTAAAAACAATGTATCAGAATCAATTATTTCTACAGAAGGTATGAAGTCCTATCAGGAACTGGACACAACAACGGGTGAAGTTTTCAATAAGTATAAATATCTTCCTGGCAGACCGAAGCAGTACCGTTTTGATGCAAAAGAAGGGAAGTTTAACATCAATGGTATACAAAAATTAGGCAGCAGTTTTACTTTTCAACCCATAGCCTGGCGCATTTTTGAAGATGATATTTTACAGATGGGTAAAAAAAGATGGGCAGAATTATTTTTTATTGACGATAATAATTGTGTATCCGCGCTGCTTTTTCATGGTTTTACAGTGGACAACCTATATAAGTTGATTGAACCTCTTTTCTATGATGACCTCACCCTGGCAGATGTAGTGATTACAGCCACAGCAGAAAAGAAGGAAAACACCAAAATCAGCCCCAAAGGAGTGTATTATATTGCTCAATTCACCTATCAGGTAGCAGATAAACAAAGGGTAGAAGAATTGCAAAGTTTTGCATCAGATTTCCCCATATACCGGCAAGAAACCTTAACAGATACGGCAGAAATAAAAGTATCGCATCTTTTCTTTAATCCGCTTCATGTTTTGCCGGAAGAGATAACCGGAGAAAAAGAAAATAGGGAAGAGGTATAAGTACAAAATGCTGTAAAATAAAAATAGGGTAGTTCGAGCTGCCCTATTTTTATAATCCGCAAGCTAATTCAATGAATTAACTCACATTAAAATCTAACAGTAAAAATATGGATTATTTTGAAATCAACCGCATATCCAATTCTGATTTATCCCGTTTCAAATCAGAAATTATTCTTGGGGAGAAGTATAAAAGACCTGAAAAAGCAACAAATTTTGGTAGAGTGTTTCATGCGCTACTTCTGGAGCCTCATCTACCTATAGAAACCTATACTGGTGTAAACCATACACTAATTAACCGGCTAGTAGAAAAAGTAAAGCAAGACACTTTTTGCAGAAGATATCTGGCCAATGGAGCAAAAGAGGGGTTGGTTTTATTTACTGACCCCACCACACAAGCCAAATGTAAAGCAAAGCTGGATGTAAAATTTGAAGACACACACAGCCATAGTAAAACCATTCTAGATTTTAAAACTACCTATGCCAGAGACTATGCTACGTTTGTGGGTTCCTTAACAGGGTACGATTACGACCGACAGGCAGCTTTTTATACGGATTCCATTGATGCACAAAGATTCATTTTTATAGGCGTTCAAAAGGTAAAGCCGTATGACCTGTTTTATTTTGAAGCAAACAAGGCTTTTGGATTTTTGGAATATGGACGTAAGAAGTATAAAGCCCTCCTGAAGAAATATGTAGCCCATTATAATCTTTCTGCCAACAACTACTATAAACATTCTGCCTAATGAAAAATCTAACAATTAATGTAAGCATAGAATCAATTCTAGTCTCAAAAAATTACCGAACCACCTTTGAGCAGGAACCACTTGAGGAACTGTCTGCCTCCATCAAAATGCATGGTGTTATTCAGGCGCTAACTGTCAGGCCTCATCCTGTAGAAAAAGATAAATATGAACTGATTGCAGGGGAAAGAAGGTTAAGAGCTTCCAATATGGCAGGATTAAAAGAAGTACCTGTACGGGTACAAAACCTCACAGATGAAGAAGCAGAAGAAATCCGGCTCATAGAAAATCTGCACAGGCAGGATGTGCACCCGTTAAGTGAAGCAACGGTTTATCTGGATATGCTGAAAAGGTTACACACGCCAAAAGCCATAGCGCAAAAAGTAGGTAAATCTGAAAAGTTTGTCTCCCAGCGTTTAAGTTTAACTCAATTAAATGACTATTGGCAGAAACTCTTTTTTGATGGAGGAATTAACCTTTCTGCTACCCTGCTGATTGCAAGGCTTGGAAAAGAGAATCAGACAAAGCTGGAAAATACATTTCCCAGAAAAAACGTAGAGCAGGATGGGAAAATTATCCGCAGCTATTCGGCAAACTCTATTGATGATGTGATCCGGAAGAATTTCTTTTTGAACCTGCATTCTACTCATTTTAAAAAGGAGGATAAAGATTTGTATCCACAGGCTGGAGCTTGTACTGATTGCCCAAAACGTACAGGCTGCAATAAGTTGCTGTTTGCTGAATTAGATAAAGAGGATTACTGCCTGGATGCGAATTGTTTTGCAGAGAAAAATAAACGGCACCTGAATAACCAACTCCGGAAACTGAAAGAGGAAAAAATTCCATTCCACCAGATTGCTACACGGTATACTGATGTGCCCAACGTACTCAGGAGTTGGGAGTTTGAAATGGTAGAAAATAAAAAAGAAATGGGTTTAGATTGTGAGAAAGGTATCATAGTAGAAGGGGAGTACCTGGGAAAAATTGTACCTATCCGGTTAAGAAAAAGCTATACTAAAAGTGTAGATCCTGTAGAGGAAAAAGCCAAACGCAAAGAAGCCATCCGCAGAAATAAAATCGAAAAACTAACCAAAAAACTGGCTGCCACTGCTGTGATTGATCTTTTTGCAAATAGGAAAGGAGAATTGGGAAAAGAGGTATATGCTAAAGTAATGGATTACCTGATAGCTGACAGGCTTGGGAATGGGCAAAGTAAAGAATTTCTGTCTCATTTTATTAATTGCTATAGCTGGCAGGTACCTATTGACCGGAATGACTACGAAAACAGGACAAAGCAGATAGCGGCTAATATCAGTGAAACCCCGGTAGAACGTAAGTTAGAACTGTTTATTGATTTATTCATTCAGCAAATGGCTAGTAATGAATACAGCACCCAGTCAATAAAAATGGCAGAACTGATAGGAGTTAATATGGAAGAAATAAAAATACAGGCAGCCAATAAGATAGACTGTAAAGATACTTCCAAAGGGCAAAATCCAATTAATGGGCAACTATCACCCAAAGTAGCCTAACAAGGATTCTAGTCTATTATTTAAAAAGGCTTTCTGTAGAGGAAGCCTTTTTAATTGGTAACGCTGCTCAAACAATTTTCACATTAAAATCTAAACACATGAAAGAACCTAAAGAACTTAACTTACAGTATTTTACCGGTACTGAGAATTATTATACACATGGGATAGGCGCACTAAAAATATTGCTAACCGATGGCTGCAAATATGTAGCAGAGGAGGCCCAAGCGTACTGGCTTTTTGATATTGTCCTTTCTTATCAGATGCATACTCACATTAGAAATGAAGCTTTTCAACACTGGGAACTTAAGAAACAACTTCAAGAAGGGTGGATGATTACTTGTGATGTTGGGGATAGAAAGATTCTGGCTAAGCAAACAATTTCTTACTCTGATTTTCCATTCATTATTATTGGATTTTACATGGTTGATAGTGTGTCTGTTAAGTTCTGAGTATTAAATTGTTAAAAATTAAAATATGCTTTCTATGTAGACATTTAATTTTTATATTGTTTTATAAAATTTGGGTTTCTACATATGTTCGACTAAACTATAAAATCAAAAATGAAAAAAGAAATATTACTTCTCGTATCTATGGTTTTCTCTATAAAAGTCGCGCTTGCACAATTTGGAGATTGCGATTGTTCAGATCCATTAAATAAAGATTTAAAAGACAATTCAGTAACTTATAATTCTCGCGAGGTTAAAAATTGGTTTTATAGGTATTTTTCAGCAAAGGAAGTAGAACGAAGAAAGATAAAAAAAGAAAGCAAATCTGAATGGGGTATGGATTTTGTTATTGATGCCATTCCAATTGGTTTCTCTTCTGATGCACAAAGTAGCCAAGACAATAATTTCTATCGTCAGATAGAAAGAGAAGTAAAAAATGAAGGCTATTTTTCTGACAAACAACTTGAATTGATAATCACTAATAAGTTTAGTACAAACCAATTAACTGCATATACAACATGTATCAAAGCCTGCATTGAGGATCGAAGAAACCGTAACGGAGTGTTATTAACAATTGATGGTAACCCAGATGACATATTTTATTTCAAAGTTGTATTTAATAATACTGCGGGAAAAGAGTTTTTGACACTCGAAGAAGATATAAGATATACCAATTGTGAGCCAATCGACGGTAACATCTTTAAAAAGGGAATGAGTATAAAAAATGGGCAAAGCAAGATTCAATGCTTTAAAAAAACAAATAAAGAGAAGGACGCAATTTTAACCTTAAACTTTACTGACGGAGTGACAATTGATCCGATTGTCATAAAAAGCCAAAAGAATAAAGACAATTTAGTTCCCGTTGGTACAATAGTGGCTACAATCCTTGATTTTAATACATTTTGCAGAGTAAATAAAATTGATCCAGATTTGACTAAAACTTCATGGCTACCTTGCGATGGCAGAACAATTCCAACAGATTGCATTTATGCTGAATCAGGGGCATCAAATACACCTGATTTGAGGGGTGTATTTCTTAGAGGCACTAATATCATGTATTCTAATAATTTAGGAGCTGGCATAATAAAGCCACAACAACTAAACTATGAAACCAAATTAGCAGGGGAATTCCAAAATGAGTCATTTAAAAAGCATAAACACGATAATGGTGCAAGATTAGAATCTGGAACTAACAAGAAATTTCAAAAATTTGGATATCTGGAAACTGAACAACAAGTAAAAGGTTTTGCATATGCAAATACTTGGGTTGATCATAATACTGGTTGGACTGAAGAAGTTGGTGGGGACGAAACTAGACCTAAAAATATTTCTGTTTTTTATTATATTAAAATTAGATAAATTGTCGAATAATGAACTTGCTATCCTAATTGCCAAATAGGCGGCCTCCAATGTCATTAGAACAGTGCTAAACATTACAAATCACCCGCAATAAAGAAAGATAATTAATATTTAAGCTTTTAAATTAAGAATTTCTATTCTTATTTAATCTTTGCCAAGCAAATGAAGTCAACAGCAAATATGGTAAAGAAAGCTATTCGTCAGAAGTATCTAAAAACGTAATGAAAGGTGATATTAAACAGCAACCTATAAATAAACAGGCTACGAAAGATAAATTTCAACCGGTGCCCCTTCTCACTTTAGATTTTCTTATAAAAGAAGCTTTGCAGGGCGATACTAAATTATCTATTACCCAATTCCGGGAGTTATGCAATATTCCGAAAGTTACCTGGTACAGAAGAATGCAGGAACCACAAAACTTTTCAGTTGAGGAAATTAAGGCCATGGCAGATGTACTTGTCCGCTTAGCTCATCTTTCTAACAAACCAGCTACAGTTACTCCTGCCCAGGTTCTGGAGGCCATTCTAAATCAAATTAAACTAAAAGAGGAAGATAATCAGAAAGGGTAGTTTTTCCTGATTATCTCCTGCTCACGCTATCGCATTTTCATGCGAATTCCTGGTTTATGAGGCAGCTGTTTCGATACATTATGTGCAGGTGCCTCTTTTTCAGCAAGCGAATTATCCCCTTTATGATTTGTCTTGTGGGAATGAGTTAGGTTAGTGCTACTAGTTGATTTATGCATACTTGTCTGCGGAGTAGCTGAGAAATCCTTAGCATTATTCTCCTTCTTTTTTGATTCTTCTGGCGCAGATTCCTTTTTACTATCCGGTTCTGGTTTAGCTTTTTTCTCATTTGGTGGATCTATCATTCTGGGCAAACTTCCGGGGATACCGCCAAAAAGTGCATCAAAGGCATTGTTAGAGTAAGCCGAAAGCTGTTGCAAAAGATTTTTGGCCCCTGTTTTCATATAGACTGGAACCTCACCCAGATCATGCTTTATTTTCTTGCCCTCCAGTTTTTCCGCTTGTAAATCCTCATTGAAATCTTTGTTAACAGGCTTTATTACTTTCATAACTTCGGCTGGTGCTCCTGCGTTAATTATTTCTGCTAGTTCCTTCTGAGCCGCTGCCAAGAGAAGATCATTTTTCGGAAAAGCAACCGTAATTTCTGAGCCAGTTCCCGGAGCGCTATTAGAGGCAGTAATACGTGCCGGTGGCTCTTGTCCTTTTGGCACAGACTGATTAATGGATTCCATAATTTTAGTGGCTACTTCTTCCATTCGTTTCGGTTCTTTGGCTCCAAAAATTTTAAGGTGATATTCTCCCAAGTTACGTTTCTGCTCGGTTGATGAAGCAATGGTATTATCTTCCTTTTTGGGTGCTACTTCCACCAGTCGGGCCATAAAAAGGTTTTGTGCGGGAATAGCTGGATGCCCTATAGATCCCATCAAATTCATATTAAATCGAACACCATTCTTTTCATTGTCATTAGCCAGTACCACCTGGTCTGGCCTGATCCGCCCAACAAGTTCATTGATATAAGCTGTTTGTTTATCAGAAGGCTGGCCACCGGTGCTTACGTACATCCTGGTTTCACCAGACTTAGGAGGGGAGAGCTGGTGGAAAGACATGGCATCAATGGGACTTTCTGTTAGCACCATTCTATTTACTTTCAATGGGTCTAATGCAGATGTCAGCCAGGTGAGTGCTTTTCCCCACACTTCCACTTTATTGTATGGAAGTTCTTTGTCTTTTTTTTCCGGGTCCAGAAAGTAAAACTGATAACGTCCGGGCTTTTCGGGGTTAGCTACCAGGGTGCCTTCTGTTCCTTTAGGCAATATGATCTTCTTTTCTTCTAACCCTATGGTTACATCCTGGTTTAAAGTGAGCGGAGGGTTTGAAAGCCAGATGGCATCTCTTCGCTCTCCGGCCGGAAATCCTTTAAAACTACCATTGCGGATAATCATGGAGGTAATGCCAAAGTCATTCCGCATTGGGAAAACCGTGTTGTTTACGTCAACTGTTTTCTCTTCTTTAGCATTCCAGCCGAGAGAGTTGAGTGCCTGTTTAAAGAATTCAGGACGAAAGATGGTGCCTAAGGTCAATCCACGGGATTGAAGATATTGGGGTTGGTTTAATGCATTTTGAAGCCCATACTTTTCCTTTAACTCCTTAGATTGTATCTCAGCAATAGTTTTGTCATCCGGCTTGGTATCTTTTATCTCACTATTCTTCTTTGCATCACCTGCTAAAGATGCAGGTGGCATTCTGTTAAAGTGATTGTGAATAAACTTACTAACTTCCCGTGCATCATTGTTGTATTGCCATTTCAGCAGCTCAATCACATCGCCTTTTTTATCAGTACGGTGGTTAATGAAAATAGCTTTAGAGCCAGGATTGGGATATACCGTTATTCTCTCTTCTTCCCTTTCAAATGTCTGGCTTCTGGCACTTTGCAATAGTCCTTTTTTAGGATTATGACGGAAACCTAACTCATTCAATACTTTATAGGGGTCCATATTATGGGCCGCTTCTTTCCAATCGATTGTATACATAAAAATCTGGTTGAAGGTGGATAATGTGTATGAAGTAGATCTATCTGATCTATGTAGAGCTATGAATTCTGAATAGATGCCTGCAGTCAGGAATGGTTGTTATTGTTCAAACAGTCTGGATTGTACTGTTGCCTGCAGATGAGGAAACCGATGGAGGCATTCAAACGGATAGAACAGCAAGTGTAAGCCGGTGAAGAGGCCAAGTTGTACAGGAAAAATACAATCAATAATCTTTACTGCTTTCTCAGACCGTTCCGTTGTCCAGTATTGATTCTGTACCCATTTTTCTGCCTCTAGGGGTTTGTACTTTATCACCTCCATCAGTTCTTTAAAAAGCTTCTTTTGAATAGAAACTGATAAGGTCAACGTATCCCATAGCTCATTCCTTTTATACTCAAATGTCTGTGATTGCACTCCATCAACTACACGTTTGAACATGAAAAAGGGAGCGGTCCCTTTTATGGCGTCTTGTTGTGTAAGCGTAAGTGGAATAGGAGAGAGGCACTTTGCATAAGGTGTAGGTGTTAGATGAATAACATGAGCATCTGTCAACCCTGGTTGAATCAGCAAAACTAAAGGCTGTACTAGTCCCGTCAGCTGAATCCCAACTTTAGCTGGTATGAGTGAAGAAAGGGAAAGCAATGTACCGTTGTATACAAGTTCTGATATAGAAATATCTAGCTGCTGAAGATTCAGTAAACTTTCAGCCTCAAATTGTCTGATTAATTGCTTTATTTCTTCATCTTCCGCAAGTAGTTCAATCCCTACTATTTTCTTGTACATCTCTAAAAAATGGGCATTTTCTGCAGGTGGCGTGCTATACAGACTATGTTCATCTTCTAAAAAATTCTGGCTGGTATCCTCATTTAAAAAATGAATTTCCTCTTGATGCTGCCCTGAATTGTGATTTACATCATCTGATTCATCGGGTAAAAGTGAATGCATGTTTTCTTCCATAGCTTTTTTTTATAAATGTAGTCGAATTACGACTACATTTGCAAGTAAATTTTGTTCAATATTATTTTGTAAGCAGGCAGTATTAGAAAGAGAAAATGAGTAGGTAACTTTTATCAATCAAAGGATGTTCTTTTATTAAAGTAAATAATGCTTATGATCTTTCATTTTTTACAAAAAGGACATCCTATGGAAACACCTTATCAACCCATTACAAGTGAATTTAGGCAGCAGATTGACGCACTCATAGAGCGAAAAAAGTATGTGGGCATTCTCTATTTTAGCCCTCTCCATGAACTCCTATCTACTACTTCCATCATTAAGGAAATATCTGAATTAAAGGGAGTACCTTTTATGCGACTTGTTACCGGCGAGGAAATACGCCTGGACCAGGTAGTAAACATAGATGGCATTCCGGCTCCTGGCTATGATATTGAAGATTTTACCTGCGACTGCTAGTAGGAATAGATTCATTTCACAAATACCGGTATTCGTTTTGTGGATGGCTTTTGCTATTTCTTCCTTTAATTTCATTATGTAATGATAGATACAATCAAAATTCAGTTATAAGAAAAAACTAAGTAGTTGTTTTTTGAAATCCTTGCCGTAAATGGTCAGGTAATCGCTCCATTTCCTTAGTGAGTAGCAGATCTACTTCACGCTTAATTTTTTCAAGATTATTGAAGATTAGTTGCGTTTTGAAAGCTTCAATGGAGGTCTTTTCTTCAGTAGGTATATTTTTTTTTAGTTTCTCAAAATCATAAATGATAGGCATTTCTGGAAGTGGTTTATCACTAGGTTGTACCAGAAGTTTAGCGTGGAACATTTTTGTTTTAATTTCTGCACCCATATCATCGGCTACAGATCCAACCATCCAACCCTGGCTTAAGGCTGAGATTTTGCTTGCCGGGATTACTTCCTGTAATTGGGTGCTTCGGTTAATGGTAGTGTCATTCTTACTTTGAGTAATGGATTCTTTCATCTGATTGGTTTTACCAAAGCGTTTGCTTAAGCCCTCTGCGCTTGGTCCGGTCACCTGACCTGCAAACAAGTTTCCAATAATCCCCTCAATTACTTTGGCTTCTTTTGTGCCGTAATCCCTTTCCAGCTGGCTAAAATCCTGAATTCCTAAAAAAGTAGCCACTTTATTCGATCTGGCTGTGGCAATCAGCTGATCTAAGCCTTTAAAATAAAGTGTAGGTAATTCATCAATAAATAAAGCACTCTTTAGCTTATTTTTCTTATTGATTAGGGTAATCAACCTGGCATTGTATAAAGATAAGGCAGCACCGTAAATTCCTTGCCGTTGCGGATTATTGCCAATACAAACAATTTTAGGATGCTCCGGATCATTGATATCTAATGTGAAATCATTGCCTGACATGACCCAATACAGAGTAGGGGAGACCAGGCGAGCCATTCCGTTTCGGGCAGAAGCAATCTGTCCTTCTAATTGCTCCATAGCCCCATTGCGGAAAGCATCTGCAAACATACGGGCATAATTCTCAATTTCAGGATAGTTGAGCAGAACTGGAAAAATTTTATCGTATTCTCTGTTGGCAAATTCAATCACATGTGGGAACGTGCAAACAGTAGGAGGGGGTAGAGGTTTGGCAGTTCCGTTAGTTGAATTCCACATCCCAATGGCTTGCTCATATTCAAGCTTCTGCCTTTCATCAATCCTCTTCAATACCCAGATCACAGCCGTAACAAAATTGATTGCTGAATCCACAAAGAAATCACCCTGTTTCTGTATCCAGGTACGGTTGAGATTAAACATAATCGTTTGAGCGGATTCATAAGCATCAATGATGTCGGTCATCAGTTCTGGCAGCAAAGGATTACACCGGTGGCTGCGTTCCACATCATCAAAGTTGATAACATAAAACTTTGGCGAAACATGGTACTGCCCTTTGTTTTGAAGCAAGGCTTGCAAAGCAACTTTAGATAAATCCGGAAATTTAATGTCATACACCATTGCTGTATAACCCTTTGCTATACATTGCTCAATAGCAGGAACTAAAACTGAAAAAGTTTTTCCTGAGCCCGGAATACCCAATACCATTACACCCCTGAATGGATTTACAATATTGAGCCATCCATTCCGCAGTTTTCCTTTCAGCTGGTACTGTGTGGGTATGTTTACCGAGTTTTGGGTTTCTAATAACCGCTCTTCCTGAGGGAAACTTTCATTGTCTTCATTGAACAAATCATTTTGCAGATTATGGCTAAAAATCCGGCTATAATGTGTAGCACCTTTGGCTAGTATGATTTGCCCAATAAAATGTATTATGATATAGCTTATAACTAAAACTGGATTTTTTAACAGTGAAGGGACAAACCAAAGTGAACAAGCGGTGAAAGTCATAAGAAGTAATCCTACGATCAAGGTATTTCTTACTTGCCCTGCAGTGATGCTCGTACTCTTAACACCTCTGGTGCCTAGTCCATAGAAGGTGGTTCCTATTAGTATTATTACTGCGATATACCATGGGTTAATCAGCCAGGATACTTTTTGAATGAGAAAAAGATAGGTGTTTTTTAGAGGCTCAAATACCTCAAAAGGAATGAAATGAGCTATATGAGTGAAAATCAATAGGAAATAATGTAATAAAGCAACTAACACAGACGCAAGGATATACCAATATTGCTGAAGGGTTAAAGATTCTCTTTCCTGATTGCTAAGCATAGTATATAAATTTAGAGGAAAATATAAGTAGTCGAATATAAACTACTTTTTAATAGTTTTCAAAGTTTTGTTTGCTGATTTTGTTTGAAAGCCACCCATGCCAATGGAAGTCTATTATTTAAAAACCATAAAATAAATGTATAATCTTCGACTTGATAAGTAATCAATTGGTATGTAGTAAGTTAAAGATGTCTTATGAGTGTGTGGAAATTTTTCTCTGATAAAGGTTGGATTTTTTGACAAAAAAGTAGTTGTTTTACGACTACTTTTAAGATTCGCTATTAATTTTCTCTTTAAGAGTAGTGCTATAATCTAAATCATTTATACCCTTAAAAAATTTTTACTATGTCAGACCAGCTAGAAGCAAAACTGAATCAACTTATCGAGTTGCAGGAAGAGACCTTAAAGGCCCAGAAAGCAAGTTTACTTACCCATATCGAATTTGCTAAAAGAACAGGGCTTGAGGCACATGTCATTATTCAAAAATGTTTAAAGATGCAATTAGCTCACAGAAAGGAGGGGAGGGTACTCTTGATTCCTTATACCGAGCTTGAACGATGGATGAAAGAAGCAGAAGAACAACGATTAGAAGATGAAAAATTTAAAACGCGCCGAAACCGCTTGATACTACAGGCGAAAGAAAGCGCTGCGGGTTTAGAGGCATAAATTAAAAGTACAAACAATAAAAAATGCCAGCAATTCCCCAATCACTGGCATTTGATTTTTGCAAGATATCAAAAGCAATGTGGCAACATTGTTTGTAAATGACTAAACCTAAGATTCGAAGATGTGATTCTTAGATCATATTGGATTTTTTATATCCAAAGGGTAGCCTTTTGTCTAATTGGATATGAAAAAAACAGCCGTTTACAAGCCATTTTGATATAGACAAATGTAACTGTTTGATAATACATATTCAAGAGAAAAATGAGTTTTCTACAATTTTATTCAAAATCAATATTTTTCGTTAAACCACAATAAATTTTTAAATAAATGGCAAATAAACAATCAAGTCCCCTACAAACAAAAATAAGGAAAATTGACCTGTGGCAATCACAAAAAGCAGCCTTTCTTAAAATCAAAACCTATAATAAAGGCAAAAGCTATGGTGAAACTGTCACGACATCTCAGATAACAACTATCAACAAAATACTGGAAGATTATGTCTCCAAATTCAGGCATCATAGTGCTTCCAAAGCAAAGCTCTATATCACCATGGGCAATCTATCTAAGTTGGCCGGCTGCTGTGTGAAAACTGCCTATAATCACCTCTTACGCCTGATGCAGGCAGGCTTGGTAAAAAAGAAACTAACTGCCCATAGTTTCGATGGTAAAACCCTTACCCCTTGTATAGAAATTGAGCTATGTAGGGACATTATAAAATTTTCAGAATTTACCTCTCCGCCCTCTGTGAATAACCCTGTGAATAGAGGAAAGAACATAAAGTTTATGGCACCCCCTATGAGTCTTGCAAATATGGCCATTTATAAAGCAGGAGGGCATATTCCCTAATATCTTTCTTTTTGTCCTCAGTAAAAGTTACCGACACTTTCTTTTAAGAGAGTTTTAAACGAAAGTTTAAAATGATAGAGATGTGGATTATGTGGATAACTTTTCTATGATAGTAACAATTGAATAAATAACACTCAATAAAAATCAAAGGGAAAAAAATCAGGAAAATAATTTACCTGCAGTTTGAACACTAAAAATAATAATCTAAAAGAAAGAGATGTACTGTGTGCGGCCGCATAAATTGACTTCTACACTAGTGACTGTAGGTAGAGCTTTGCTGTAGCTACGTATTTGCCACAGATATGCATATTAAAAGGCTAGAAAATATCCTTTAACCATCCTTAATAAACCTATGAAAAAAAATTTGCCCCCAAAAGACCTGAAAGGCTCCAAGTACAAAATAGTTATTTATTTTTTTTCAGATGCGGCCCAATCTAAAACTAGAAAGCAGGACTTTTACTCCAAATTCCTGGGACAGAAGGAGCCAGTGAAAGGATTTGTATACTGGCGCAATAGAATCTATTGGTACATAGAACATTCACAATTTGGTATCAAGTGGGCAGCTATTTATGATAATAAGAATTTAAATCGTGAGAAAGAACCGATTCTCACGATTTTAGGCAACGGTGCAGAGCTTGCAAACAAAATAGAAATATCCTCAGTAGGAGAATGAAAGCGAACTAGTAACTTAACTGAGTAAGTTTTTCTTCTTAGCTTCTGTCTGAAAAACTTGGCAGCTTACAATTAGTCAAGAAGTTAATAATAAATTTTTAAAGAAAGATTTGAATATTTACATTAATTTAGTTATTTACCATAATTAGTTATTTACCATAAATTAATGTAAATACTTCTATGAGCTCAAGAAAAAATAAAATGTTAAAGCAAGTTGCTTTTGAGAATAATTCAGAGGCCAGGGCTGGAGAAAAATTTGAAAATGTTCTACATTCAAAAATTCCAAGCTTGGAAGATTTTATTACAACAATACGCGAATCTGATATTGTAGAAAAATATAAATCAGATTATGATAGAGATGGCGGTTTTGACAGGACTTATGATAGAGATGGAGATCATTATGATCGTGGAACTTTTGATCGTACAACCTAGTCGTCTAACCAAAGGTCTCAACATCTTATAGTGTATGATGGGCGCAAAGCTATAGCAATTTCTTGTAGGTAGAAATCTAGGATACCACTACATGTGTATCTATTAATTATATAACTACACTCAACTGAGTAGTATCAAAAAGCGCTTTTCCAAACATTTCAAGATAGGCATCAGTATAAGCTGAACATGACAGTCGCCGAGTCGGATTGGTGAACTGCGTATACTTAGAAGGCACTTAACTGACACAACGCATCTACAGCTAACTGTAGTTTGTGACTATTTATTTTCATATTATATTGGAATTATTACCGCTCGCCTAGATAATAAATGGAGCTAACTGAACTGATCTATAGAAGATAAGGTGATCTTCAAGTTGACAATTGGCACCTGCTTTTTCTGTTTTGCCTTTTACAAACACGTTCTTAAATCAAGTTATGTCATTGATCAGGCCATTTAATTATATTTTACTAAAATTAGCTAGTACATGTAATATTAATTGTAGCTATTGTTACTGGTTTCGAGATGAAACGGTCCTTACTAAAAGCAAAATATTAAGTGAAGAAGCTGAAACAAATCTATTGGCTGCGTTAGGAAGGCATTTAAAAAAATATAAACTAAGGGACTTTAGCATATTATTACATGGAGGTGAACCCTTACTTTTTGGAAAGAAGAGATTCATTAAATTATGTAAAAAACTCAATGAAGTCACTCAAGAAAATCACTGCAAACTATTTTTAAGTATTACTACCAATGGAATCTTAATAGACGATGAATGGTGCTCAATTTTTAATCAGTTTAATATCAGAGTAACTGTTAGTATTGATGGTCCACCTTCAGTACACGATTCAAGGAGACTTGATTTCAAAGATAAAGGCACTAGTAAACAAGTCATAGAATCATTTTTTTTATTAAGAAAACATAATATTCAGACAGGGGTTTTGGGTGTTTGTAAACCAGATACTGATCCAGTTGTGTTTAGAAATTTCTATGTAAATGAACTTAAAGTAAGTAGTTTTGATATCTTAGTTCCGGATGCAACACATGAAGACAATCCCGAGAAAATTTCTACTTTTTATAAGTCACTCTTTGATATTTGGCTATCAGAGTTTTCATCAGTTAATTTAAGAATCAGGTTTATTGAAACAATTGTAAAAGGTATAATGGGTTATCGTAGTACATCAGAATCTATAGGATATAGACCTGTTAGCACTATTACAATATTAACAGATGGTTCCATTGAACCTTTGGATGTGTTTAGAATTGCAGGTAATGCTTCAACAAACACAGGTTTAAATGTTTCAAGAGATGATATTCAGGACTTATCAAGTCATCCTTTATGGCTAGAAATAAGAAATGCTTCATTAAACTTACATTCAACATGTAAAAATTGTGAATTTCATGATGCATGCGGGGGGGGCATATTTCATCAAGATGGTCTAATCTAAATAGGTTGAATAATCCAAGTGTCTATTGCAACGATTTTAAAGAAATTTTTACTTATATCTCTCAAAAAATAAAGCCTTCATTATATTATTCTTCTAAAGATGGGCAATAATCATCTATTTAACAATGGGATGTTTTATTCTATTCCATTTCAGTATTTTATAGGATCCAATCTTTTTTCAAATAAAGAATGTAAAAGAATTTTAAAATGGTTGCAGAATGATGCTGTTTGGCGACTTCACTCAGAATACTTTTTTGATCAATACGAAGCAGTTATAAAACTTAATGATCAACTTTTTTCATTAAAGGATTTAATAAACTTTGAATGGGTTGATAAAATCAAAGTTGATTTATCACTTATATTTGGATGCACATTTAATGATTTTTTTGTGATAAGCTGTCGCAAATATATAAGTACCCAAGAAATTGGTATCCATAATGATGACTCTATTCAACCTTCTCATGAAACTCACAGAGTTGTTATTTACTTTAATGAAGGATATAGAGATGAGTTTGGAGGACATTTAGTTTTATTTAATTCAAAGAACAAAAAAGATATCCACAAAATTTTGAGGCCATTAAACAACTCTTATTTTGGATTTGCTACTTCAAAAGATTCATACCATGCAGTAACAAGAATCAACCAAAATGTCAGATATACGATTAATCTTAGTTTTTGGGATAGTAGATATTCAAATATTGAAGTTGAACTATTCGATTTAATTTCATGTAACAAGAAAATTTCAAGTGAAAAAATTTATCTTTTTCTAATAGAAAGCGGTGCAAAAAAAACAAATCATTCATCCAGAGATATTTATACTCATTTAGTAGGCACGGCAAATATATTACAAAAAATTGATACAAATACTGATCTTGTTTTAGCCGGATTGTTTCACAGTATTTATGGGACATCCTGTTTTGAGGCTTTAAATTTTCCACTTAATCGTAGAGAAAAAATTATAGAACTTATTGGTTCAGAAGCAGAAAGAATATCATATTTATATTGTTTGATTGAGAGAAAACATTTATATGTCATCTTTAAAAATGGAAGTGAGCAAAATGTATTGTTGAGGAATGGACAAGAAGATTTTATAACATTAGATGATCTTAGAAATTTGTTTCTTCTTGATTGCGCAAACTCCTTAGAGCAATATATAAGTATTGGAAGTTCGTTTGATGAGATCAAAGATGACCTTTCATTTTATCTAAGTTTTAAGAATTTATTGAGCAATAACAATCAAGATAAAATTAAAGAAGAATATTTGAGATTGCTTAATAAAACATATGAAAGTTACAAAATATGATCATACTATTTGTTTGGAAATAACTCCATCTACTAATGTAAATAAATTAGTATCCTCTGTTGAATCTCTATACAAAGACAAAATTGCAATTGTTATTGAACTAAGTGAAACAAATATTAAAATTTTATTGATTCCTGAATATAGGCATATTAAATATTTTGATGATAATGTCTATAACACAATACCAAAAATCTTCGATAAAAAATCATTAATGCCCCATAATACTTTTAAATCTAGCTTTTTTAAGAAAACTTTGGTATTCCATACAGTAGATCATACTTGGGCACTTTTACCTTGGTTAAATATTAATTGTGAATATTTAAAGAAAATTACAATTCTACACTTTGATGATCATGATGACTTAGGTAGTCCTTTTTTGGATTATTATTCCTCAAATTATCATGAAGTCAGAGACCCTATTGCTAATCGTAATTATAATTTGTTATATATCGAAGATGTTTTTGATGCAATCGCATATGGTAATATTGGTATAGGATCGTTTATTTTACCTTTTATTGCCCAATTTAAAGATTGCCATTTAATACATATTAGAGAAGACATTAATCATAGCTTGATTGCGAAAAAAAAACGATTATTTCTTAAACAATGTCAATTTCAGGAATTAACTTTTAATAGATTAGATATCAGTGATTCAGAATCGAACTTATATGATTTTTTATATAGTAAGGTAACTATTGATGAAATTAAAGATATTATAGATACAGATTTACTAATTGTGGATATCGATTGCGATTATTTCTATAATAAAAATAAATGGGATAATAAATTTTATAAAAGTGAATTAACTTTTCAAGAATTAGAAAAGAAGCTAAATCGAGTTTTTAAAAAATTACGCCAAATTAAAGGCAAACGAAAAATTATTTGCTTTACAATAGCATTATCACCGGATTTCTTCCCCAGTAAGTATTGGGAATTCACTTATAAAAAAATAAACCTATTAATTTCAGATATTGCTAATTCTAATGATTTTCTTTAATTATAATCTGCACTGAATAGCATAATTATTTTAAATTTATTAAAGGGTAAATAAGAGAACAGAATTAATTATAAAATGTATTCTTCGAATTTGATTGAATATTTCTCACCAAAGTTGGTAAACATATCTTCTATAGTCGCCTTCAGCATAACCAAACTGCTGTAAGTATTTGGAAAGAATATTTCTTAATCATGAGGAGGAATACTATACCTAATTTTTTAGAGTCATTCTATTATAACTTACTATAGTTGTATGAGCCGCAATATATCTGCATTTGCTGCATCAGTTATATTGATCGTATTATTTCTTTTTTGTATAATCGGTTGTGATTCACCGAAGACTAGTTGGCAGGACTTAAATGGTAACTTTTTTTATAATGGCCATGACTATGCACTACGACTAAAGTTTTTATTTTCTGATACTTCAACAAGTTTGGAAACCTCTACCATTAGCGACCCTAAGATTGAAATTATAAATGACTCAGTGATTTGGAAATTAGGACCAGTAAATAATCCTAACGCCTTGTACTTATCTATTGATGCAGGAAAAAACTGGAAATATATCAATAAATTATCATCACCCATTATAAAATTTTGGAGTTCTTCGGACGGTGAAAAGCTAATTTTTCTTTCATACGATACCTTATTTTATTCCTTGGATAGAGGAATTAGTATAAAAAAAATACCGAAGAAAAAATTCTTATCATCCCGAAACTCGTATTTTGATAGAAACACAAATAATTTATTCCTTAGTGGAGAAGATTATTTAAATGACAGTCCATATTATGAATCGGGAAATTATAGATTTTCATTTTCGGACGAGAGTTTAAAACCGAGCAGTTTAAATGAGTTTGCAGAAAGCATCGCATTTTTTAAAGATACATTAAAAATAATAACCCGTAAAGGGGAAATATATAAAACATCAGATTGGGGCGAACACTGGGAACAAGATTCACTAACGATTAGAAAATTTAAATTATCAAATGAAGAGATAAGAAATCTTGTTACCTATGGAAGAAATATTAATTTAAAACTTGTTTATACGAACTCAACAAAGACTAACTATAGCTATCTAAATTCTTCTGATTTCGGAAATACTTGGGTTCGTAATACTCTTCCAGCAGATCCATTGAATCTTCCAGTAAGCTACTTATTATTTTATCCCTATGACTCAGTTGTAACTATACCTACAACAAAACCCACGAAACTTTTTGCAAAGATATCTGAATTAAGGTTTAGCGCATTTACTGATTCAACCTTAGTTTCTTTGGATGATAGCGATAATAATCACTTATTCTTTAGAAGGTTCTTTTGGACAAGCAGGAAAGAGCCTAGTGTTACACAATTTTTCCATGCAGAGGTTGTACCAGCGGACCATTATAGCAAAGCCAGGAAATACAAACTATTGGAAACAAAAGATTCAATCAAGGTCACAATAAAAATTCAAAAGGGTCCTGCCTTCAATGGGGATATACAGTTGAGTTTAACAGGAGGGCCGACTTTTAACTATGCAATGAATAGAGTGCTGCTATCTAAGGAGCCATATTTATCTAATTCAGATTCTACTGAATATGCTATCTCATTCAGTAAAGACATTATTGGTGCAGTAGCCGGTGCTACAAAGTATAAACTAGAACTCGATTATCGTGATAGCGGCAAAGAAAACCATTATGACCTTGGTGTCTTTCTTTACAACCCCAAATCGTTTTGGGAGCAGAAAGAATTTATTACTACAATCATCTTTCTCTTGCTAGTAGTCATTTTCTTTTTAACGCAGCTTTCAAAGAAATCGGCTCCTTTATTCAGTAAATGGTTCCCAATTTCATTGTGGGGGATAAGCACTGGATTTACCACAATAAACGATTTTTTAGCAACTTCACTTAAAAATTACATTGATACTGGGCTTCTATTGTTTTATTTGCTTTTGACTATCCCAGCTTTTTTTGTATTTGGAATAATTAAACCTTCATTCTTTAGATCTATTGCAAGTGTTGCTCCGTTTCATTTCCTTGCATTTTTTGTGTCTGTTTGGCCTACTTTTCGAAAGAGATACTATAATGAATATCTAAAAAATCTTTCTGGAAGAATAGGGATACAAAAACAGATTATATTGAGAAGTTACAATATTAGGCCAGTAATAGAAAAGTACACACCTATTCCTGCAGTATTCTTTACAAACAATTTCACTGAACAAGTAGTCGCAAAACCTGTTGATGAATTGATCAGTTATTTTGATCCTGAAAAAGAAATATCTTGCCGCCATATAGTGATTATTGGTCCGGGAGGACAAGGAAAATCGGCTTTATTGAGAGAGTTTGTAGGACAATATTTAAATCTTTTTGATAAACATCCATCTTTACCTTTGCCAATTTATGTTAATGGAAGTGGCAAGGATATTAATGACATAAGTGAACTGATAAAAAATGAATTAGGGCGTTTTTTAATATCAGAGGATTTATTTGTAAAAGAGATGATAGCAGGGCAGTATTTTTTAATGGTAGATGGATTGAGTGAAGCCAATTTAAAACCAGCTCTTCTTGGCAATTTTGTTGCTTTTAGCAATGAAGCAGGAGTAAATACATCTTTAATTTTTTCCATAAGACCAAACGAGAGGATTGAAAAGGAAATGAATCAATCCCAGTGCAAAATTGAAGTGAACCCAAAAAAGCTGGATAACAAAACTGTTGAAGTATTTGAACAGGCCTATTTGGGTGAAGGAAATTCATTATCAGAGAGTTTACGTAAGATTTGTCGTTCGGAAAAAGGAGAGTATTTACCTATCCTGATAAGGCTTGCTATTATAGCTCATAATGAGCAGATTGAAGACATCTCCCAATTATATGAAAAAACAGTACAAATTCTTTTGAAAAATAAGATCCAAAATGATTATGAAAAAACAATGGAGAAGATTTCATCTCTTTGCTTAGAAACCTATGGAAAAACAGGTAATAGAGAAATTATTAAAACAGCTGATAATACAGAGCTGTTAGAAACATTAACGACTTGTGGCCTTCTATTGCCAACTAACACCAATAATCGCTTTGGCAATGAACCACGGACATTCAAATTCTTTCATGATAGTATTCAAACCTTTTTTGTGGTAAGAGCATTTTTTACGCCTGAAATCATAAACGATCAGAAGAAATTGATATCATTATTTAAGGATTTTGCATCAAAGCCTATTTATTCTAAGGATAAGTCGGATATTATTTTTAAAAATGGTAGTGAAATTTTTCAAATGGGCGTATTTGTTTTTAACAGTTATGGGATAAATCTGACACAAGTTTTTCTTGAAGATTTAAATCAACTTGCTGATACATATAAATTGCGTTTTAGTGCTCAAAACATTATTGACTCTACTTCGGTAAAGCTTACTGAGTTTATAAATTCTGAAAATTCAGCTTTTGCAATTTTACAAATAGCTATTGAAATGGTAAGCAAAGATTTGTACTTGCTAAGTGAGTTGTATCACAATCTCCTGCAAATCATTCCTGCAGATTCCAATGTACATTCAGCATAAAAATTTCTTAACTAATCAACTATGAATATTTGATTTTGTTATTTTGTTGGAATGAAATCGATTTTGTATATGATTGTAAATACCCTCAAAGAAGCGCACAACAAAGCGTTTATAAAATAGTGGAGTATCTACTAGATTGAACTGCAAAGCATTAATCAACGGCAAAACTGTTGTAATCTGAGAGAGTCAAGACAGCAAATGCTTCTTTTTCCATTGGATAAAAGTATAATTTCTGGCTAAAATATCTTTTTTCTTCTGAGTATACAGATGCCGAATCTGCTTATGAGTAGGTTTTTGCTGCTGTACTTCAATGTATTTCTCGCAAGGCGTTTTGCCTTGTAGCGAAGAATGGGATATTTGCTTATTGTAAAACTCTTCCCATTTGGTGGGTTCACCTGTTAGATTTAAGGTTTTATTTCAGTTGAATATTTCTTCTGTAAGTTCGTAACTGCGAAAGCTGAAGCGAATAACCAAATCAAGATTAAGCCGTAACGTTGCCAAAGAAATGCTTCCTACCAATTTTTCTGTGCTGGAAGGAAGCTTGTATTTTTTTGTATTGCAAATTTTTAGTTTTGTAGGAATATCATCAATTTCATTTACTAAATCCGTTAATGTGCCCTCCTTTTTCTGTTTAATTCGCATCAGTAATTTATTGCTGTCGTTTGGTAAACCAGTAATAATTCCCAACACAATCATGACAGCACAATAAGTTTCTATTGGTTCTCCCATTATTTCCAGGTTGGTATGCACACGGATTATCCGGTAAATATTTGTAAAACGCTTTATCGTTCTAGGAGAGTCACCGATCAATTCGGAGATCGATTTCATAAAGTCAATCTCTTCCTGTGAAATTTTCAGTAGCAAAATAGTTTTTTTATCCATATGGCCTGTGTCAGTGGTTGGTTCAACTTTCGGACTAAAATTTGATGGGGGAAGTGTTGACTTGGTAGGCATATTAGTTCCAACTGTTTCTTGTCCTTTGATTTGAGATCCACTGCCAACTTCTATATTGGGACTTGACTGATGTCCATTTTTTTCCTGCTGTTTATCTGCAGATGTGGGTACTGCAAATTGCGCTGCAATCAAATCTTCCCTACCGGATTGGTTGATAGGCTTTAGCAAAAATGGTATTTGAAAGATTTTTTCCAAGTAGTCGAAAGGTGTAGCCTGACGGCTGAAGTAATCAGGTAGTGTGGGTATTTTACCTTTTGCTTCCTCTTCGCCACTTAAAAATCCTGTATAGGATTGCTGCAAGGCATTATACACCCACCGTGGGTCAACACCCACTACCACCACAAATAGGTCGAAAGCCAGCAGCAGGTGGATAGCCTCTAATACCCGTACAACTGTTTCTTTGTTACACCGGTCTAGGTCATCGATGTAAAGCATAATACGGTTCACTTCCAGCACTTTTGCTTTTTCTTTAATTTTTTCTAAGTTACTGTCTTTCTCTTCCGATTGCGTTTCTTTTTTGATTCCAGCTTGAACATCAAGCAATGCACCCAATTCTTCAAAATCTTTCCGAATCCAAGAAATAATGCCAAGGCTGTTGATGTATCTCTGATCGGTTACCCGGCTTTCAATAAAGCTAGAAAGTTTTTTGCCCGTTGCAATTTCATCAATATCATTTTGCAATTCTTGGATCTTCTTTTCACGGTCTGCAATGTCAATTTGAACTTTTACAAGCAGTTCCTTCTTAACGGCTATTTCTTCGCTCTCAATCACATCAACAGTTTGTTTTAGAGAAACCAATCTCCTGTGAACCATATCAATTTTGTTTTTCAGGGGCAGGATGAAAATGGTAATGTGCGACGTGATGGCCAGCAAAGTACCAGTGATCAAAGTAGATTTTGTAATCACTTCTTCTACATTTGTTGTCCTGAGGAATTGGATTAAGAAGGGAGTAGCAAACAAAATAACTGCCGTGGTAAGGGCAATCCATAATTTGCCATGCTTGAAACTCCAAATAATTTTAATACAGTCATAAAATCGTTTAGTTGTAGAGCCAATACTGATTATATTTTCATTGATTTGCTGAATATTCTTAACCAAGGAATGTGGCAAGTTTTGTTTAATTAGGTTGATATCTTTTTCCGCTTCTGTGTCATTAAACACTGCGCTCACTATGGCATTGTTACTAATATCAGCCAGTGTTCCAGCATTTTGCCGGATGTCGTTACTTATCTCATCTGCTTTTCCTTGCAGCATATTAATTTCACCTTTTAAGGTCGCTTGCCGACTAATTGTCTCCTGGCGAAGTTCTTTGGCTGAATTAAGCTTTTTGTACAAATCTTCCAAAGACTGCTCTTTCTCAGCACCTTTTTTTTTCAGTTCCTCAAATATTTTGGTAATCAAGCTTGCCCAAAGGTTAGCATCCGAGTAATACCAACTATTAAACCATACATGCACTACTTCTTTGCAATAAGTGCCAATGTTGTCGGAGCCAGCAAGGCGGTCAACTTCTTCCCGCAGAAGCTTCATAAAAAAGCTTTTTCCGCTTCCCCAGGTCCCAAACAGGCCAATGGCCAGTGGTGGCTTTATTTTGGCATAGGTGATCACAGAGGCCAGGGCATTTACATCAACGGATACGTTCAATTGGTCAACGAGTTTTCCGTTCACGCTGTCGGTAGAAAAATCAGTCTGTGAGAATTCCTGGTAAATGCGCTTAGCTTCTGCATTGGGTGTCAAGTTGCGTATCTTGTTGTAGGTTTCAGCAGAAAGTAAAAAAAGCTTGTTAGCACCTTCCTGCACCCATGTCTGCAGAGAAGGTACTTCACCGGCAAATGCAGAAAGTGGAATTTTATATCCTAGCACTTCTGTCATCTCTAGGCTAATCACTTCACCAGATTGCTGAGTGCTATGAAGCTCTCCAGTCGCCAGCAAAATGCACACGATTGCTTTCTCTTCACGGTAGGCATAGCCTAAGAGATGATCACCTGTTCTTATTTTTTGAAAGTTCTCATAACTAGGTCTTTTGTCACCCTGTAATGTATGGGTGGAGAAATTGGCTTTTAGCCCCGATTTTAAATTTTTCCAGTTCTTTATAATACCTCGATTAGTTTAGACCACTTTTCTTGTTTTCTTAGTTGAATTAAGCTGCCATTTTATAAAGATTAATGGGCTTGTTTCGGTCAATTCCCTGGTGTGGCCTTTGATTGTATTTCTCCATCCAGCCACTGATGCCCTGGTAGAGGGAGATGCCATCAGTGGCCGGGTTCAGGTAAATATGCTGGTATTTAATGGTCCGCCAAAACCTTTCTATAAATATATTATCCAGTGCCCTGCCTTTGCCATCCATACTGATACGGATAGATTCACTTTTTAAATATTCTACATACTCTTTACAGGTAAACTGGCTACCCTGGTCGCTGTTGACAATCCCGGGCTTACCATGCTCAGCTACCGCTGCTTTCAACACCTGCAAGCTAGCCTCAGCATCCAATGTATTAGACAAGCCCCAGCCCACAATATAGCGGCTATACACATCTATCACAGCCGTCAAATACATAAACCCTTTAGCCATCGCAACATAGGTAATATCTATAGCCCATACCTGGTTTGCCCGCTCTACTTTTAAGTTCCTGAGCAAATAAGGATAGATATACTTTTTGTCCCCTAACTGCGTCAGTTGCTTTCGGGGGTAGATAGGCCGGATGTTAGCCAGCCGCATCAATCTTCTTATCCGCTCGTAACCTGCTTTATAACCCTTTTCCTCCAGCATCGACTGCATTGTCAGCACTCCGGCCGTTGGTTCTTCTAATATATGGGCATCCATGAGCTGCATCATTCCTAAATTATCTGCATTCTCTTGTTTAGGCTCATAATAGAAAGAGGCCCGGCTGATAGAAAGTAAACGGCATTGCTGGCGAAGGCTAAGCTTTGCTTGAGGACTAACCAGTGATTTACGCTCCATTACAGTCCGGTCTTCTTCAAGCTTTTTTTTAAAAAGTCGCGTTCCATCTCCAGTTGCCCAATCTTAGCATAAAGCGCATCTAAGTTTACCTGCTCTTCTTTTTCTTTCCCTTCTGTGGAAGAGAATACCAGCTCCGAATTAGTTAAAAATTCCTGCTTCCACAGCGATATCTGGTTGGCGTGTACCTCAAAGCGGGCCGACAAAGCCGCTAATGTTTCCCGCTCTTTAAGCGCTTCCAATGCCACTTTCGCCTTGAAAGCAGCTGTAAATTTTCTCCTCGTTTTTTTCATCTTTTCCACGTTTAATTTGTATTGCTTTTCACTTTAACGCGTGGTCTGATTTTACCGAGGTATTATACTTTTCATTTATTTTTAATAACCAGTAGTTTGTTTGTGAGATTTCTGTTTTTTCTTCTTTTTTGTTGGTTGAAAAATACTGAAGCGTTTCATAAGTTGACTGATCAACTTCGCCAGTTACAAAAAGATGATTATCTTTTTGAAATGCAGTAACTGCATTGACAGTGGAATTTCCATAGATACCATCTGCCATTATTTTAGAGGGCCCGATTTGTGTGAGCAGATTTTGAACTTCTTTTACCCTTTCTCCAGTTGAACCTACGTTTAACGGGATATCATCACCCGTTTTCCTTTTCAGGGAAAGAAAATCCCGGATGGAAGTTTCTATTTGTTCCGCTGTATCGAGAAAATTTTCCTCATTGATTATGATGTATTGAGTTTTCTCAAGGATATAAGGGATGGAAACTTCTCTCTGAAGAAGCGGGATAAAGAATTTACCGTTTTGCTCATAAGCTTTAGCGATCCCCAGTTCGCTTACTACATGTACGGATTGGATGCTATTTCTAGTAAGAAACACAAGTGTACCATCTGCCTTTCTTTGCGCTTCCATCAGCACTTCCGCTGTTTCTTTTTCCGAACTTATCAGGGTGTCATCTATTAAAACTTCATGATTGTGTTTTCTCAATTCAGTTGTATATTTATACACCAGTTCCTTGTCCAACTGGCTGTGGAAAATAAATATTGTTGCCATGTTTCTAACTTAAATCTTTATTAATCAGTTTTCTTAGGAAGTTAGCACGTCTATACATCTGTCGGCTCAGCAATTTAAGTCAATTGACTTGTCCTTCAGTTTGCCCATTGCTCCACTCAATAGTCAAGGCAGCTCGTAGAGCAGCATAATCCTGCTCAAGTCTCACCATAAATTGTTGTAAAAGAGGAATTGGTGAAGCTTTACCTTGACTGATCTAATTATCCAATCCTTCAACAGCACGTTGGCTTATCATAGTCACAAACTGTTATGATATACTATACAATTGATTAACCATGGCATCTTGACAAATAATATCTTACAATCTGCCCTTGCTCTTTATTTAAGAAGGTACTTGGCTGCATCATAAATATGGAGAGTTGTTTAATGGAAGGCAAATCTATACCGATGCTCATGATTTTATTGTTTGAATAAATAGTTAGCATTTTTGAAAATCAGAAAAACCTGCGTTTTTAAAAGAACAAGGGTATTTTTATTTTTTGAATATCGCTTTTCAGAAACGATATTCAAAAATGATATAGAAAAGCAGCTTAATTTTAATTGTTCATTGATTGAGCTTTTTGAAAATGCTAAAGTCTAGATAAGAAACTTTTTTAAAACTAGTGTAGTCTATTGAGTAACACCGGCATCATGGCTAAATAGACCATTGATTGGCTATTGCGTCTACTCTTTTCATTGTCTTTATTCAATCGTCTGGCATTGAGAATCCAGGTGAATGTACGCTCAATTTCCCACCTTATGTCTAAAACTTTGAAGCCTTTCTGACTATCACTTCTGAGCACTACTTGCCAAGACCACTTCTATAACTTTTGGACATAGTCAAGCAAATTTTCACCTCGATAGCCACCATCGACCCACTTCCATTGCCTGGAAGAACAGCTAAAGCTATTGCTTTACGTAAGAACAATAGCATCATCAATATTTCAGATGAATATCAGATTGAGGGCTTCTATATCCGCTGTATCAAAAAATAAGCTTTATTTATGGAAATAGGCTTTGTATTCACTTCACTTTTCCTTAAAATAATTTTTGAATAAAGCTTTGCTCTGTCTTCAATCAAATATATTTGCTTTTAGTACCCTTATTATTTTAAGCTTGTTTAGCCTGTAATTCTAAACACTCCAATAACTGATTACACTTATAATATTGAAGTAGGTGAATACTCCGAAAATTATGAAATCGGAGCTGTTGGGACTGTATCTAGTAAATCAATATTAGCTACTACTTGTCCATGATCAGTTACATAAATAGGCTTTCTATCCATAGAAGTTCTAAGGTCAATAACATGATCATTATATAAACGAACATCTATTATCCTACCAATTTTGTTAGAATTTAACTCTGCAAAATGATTGCTAACAAATATATTGTCAAGGCTTTCATAGTGTCCATTGTGGATATATGTGTAGTGAAAATTTTCAATACTCTTACGAGCTTGAACATCTTTACAATTTTGAAAAACATGCTTCCATCTTTTTACCTTTTCTTCAGGTGGAAGATTTCGGAATGGTTCTTCACCAATAATTGCTTGATTGGTTACAGCTGTATCATTATCATTCAAGTCACCTAAAATAAAAATAGGCTTAGCTTCTTCCTTATTAATTTCATCAGATAAAATTTGTCTTACACCACATGATTCAATTGCCCTTCTAATTAAGGAGCGAACACTGCCTTTAGCAGTTTCAGGATAGGTTGCTGTGTCACGATCCAATCCATCAGGAAATATGGGTCTTTTCGATTTTAAATGAAGAACAACAACTAAAGCAGTAATTTTATCATTAAGTTGGATTTCGGCCTTTAATACCCCTCTTGAAAATTTCTTTATTAATATATCTATAGATTTACTTTCCAAAACACTAGTCATTGCCGCTTCATCAAAAAAATCAAAAACAAATGGGATATCTTCAATCACACTTGTATTAATTATAGGAAATTTACTTAGAATAGCATTTACAGGACTCTTACCATTCGGCTTAGCAACGAAAAGATCCCAATTCTCCATTGGAGTACCCACTAAACAATCTCTAAGTGGTTGTTCTTCAAATATTTCTTGAAAGCCTATAACATCAGCATTCATTTTTAAAAGTTGGTTTCTAATCCAGCCTACTTTTTGTTGATACTGTTGTACATTATATCGCGGTCTCGGTTCATCATATATGATCTTGTCAGTACCAATAAGATTTTCTACATTAAATGTTGCTATTGAGATTTTCATGCTATTTAGATTCAAAGCTTATTGTTGTATCATTATTTCCCATAATTACCTTTCTTGCCAGCTTTATAAATAAACCATGACTTACAATACCTTCAATTTCATTTAATTTGCTTGACAAGTAGATTGGATCTGAAATTAGTCCAAAGTCCACATCAATGATATAATTTCCTTCATCTGTGATGAACTCAGTATCTCCAAGCATCCTAATTTTTCCTTCACCATTTAAAAACTGTACCTTTTTTAATACATAATTAGAGGCAAATGGAATAACTTCGATAGGTAATTTAAACTTACCTAAAGTATCAACCTTTTTTGTCGAATCAACAATAATTATCAACTCTTTAGTTAAAGATGCGACTATTTTCTCTCTCAATAATGCTCCCCCACCACCTTTTATTAGGTTAAGTTTAGAATCAAATTCATCAGCTCCATCAATTGATACATCAATACTATCAATAGTATTGATGTCAATTAAAGGAATATTGAGCAATATCGCCATTTCTTTTGTCCTATTAGATGTTGGAATCGCTTTAATTTTTAAGCCATTCTTCACAAGTTCTCCAATCCCTTTAATAGCATAAGCTGCAGTTGAGCCTGTTCCTAAGCCAACTATCTGATTATTATTAATAAATTTAATAGCTTCCTTTGCTGCGAGTTCTTTTTCTTTTTCAATCGAATTAATCATATTTAAATAATTTAGAAAGAATAATCAAAAGAGACAATGCTAGACGCCGCCTCAACGGCCTATATCTAAAACAGTAATGCACGGAAGATGCACTAATAAAAGCACCAACTATATCCAACTCTTTTAGAACACAGCCCAATTTAGCAGATCTATAGTCATCAAATTTCTGTTTTCATCTCTACCATTTAGTGTAGGCAAAACGCTTTTAAAATGCCCTTCGCAATTATTCTAAATGCCTTAATTTATCAAGTTAAAAAATGATGAATTAGTGTCCCATCTATGTGCTTTAAGGCAGTTATATTCTAATCAAATCCTGTATATTCTTAACAAGTTTTTTGAAGATACCCTACTACACTAGTCATATGCCATTTACAAGGTAGAAATCAACCAAACAAAGCTTAACTTTCACCTATAAAAGGAGATACCAAACTAATATTACTACTGAACGGTATTACAAAATATTACAATTTGATTCTAAATTCTCATTTCAATTTACCACACATTACTTTTATCATTAGAAATGCTGTTCTATATTATTTAATTCGCGGTTGGTAGACTAAATGTATAGGACTCGCTAAAGAACATCTTAAAACATCGATAATCCATTCTTGCTTAAATATTTAAGGATCTCTAAAAATAACTATAAGCAAAAATTTTTGTACCCAGACTACCGTCAACATGATAAAAATTTCATATAGAGTAAAGACCTTCTATGCTCACAGCAACTATATTTCATTTCCAAATTACACTAATGATTTTATAGTTAACTATAACAGTAAGCGGATTGAATTATTTTTAAGATTCTTTCACTACTTTATTAGGTTCTCCTTAATAACCAGGGAAGGCAGGGAGAACCTCTTCTATTATCAACCACACTTAATAGTTCTTTAAGGTGAATATAGAAGCATATATACCAGAAAAACCTTAACTATTATGACAATGCTGCTTTTTCCATTGGACCTAATCCTAACTTCTTGAGTCGTACCATTACTTGTTTCTCGCTTGGAACCCTTTCAAGCAAAAATTCAACAATTTGATCAATATCAGCTGTATACAACACATTTGTATGATACTGGTGCTCGCGCTCTTCGCCCCCTAGCTTAAATAGACCTTCTAGTAATGGTTGAATTGGTAGAGTCTTTGTCCAAAAAGAATCTGCATCAAAGAAAACCATTGGACTGAATATACCATTGTCGCCGGCATAATAATTTTGTGCAGCATCCTGAAATACTTCTTGAAGTGTTCCAGCTCGACCTGGAGCAAAGATTATTCCTTGAGTTGCTAACATCAGGAGGACATCTTCTCTAATGCTATTCTGGAAATACTTTGCAGCATGAGTAGCAAGTGGTGTTACAGGCTCATGGCCGTAATGCCATGTTGGCACAGCAAGGCTTTCTCCACGTTGTTGAAGTTGCTGCATTAGTTCATGTGCTGGTTTTGACCATTCATGCAAACTTTTGACAATATTATAATCTATTTCACCCATAGGGCTCACAACCCGTTCAGCACCGGCGGGCAATGAAGGTCGAGTTGCTAGCAGGTCAATCGCTTTGTTCACAGTTTCCTCATTTTGTCCTTTAAGAAGCGCTCCAAGATGTGTAGCTTCCATTGCGCCTGGTCCTCCCCCACTAGCTAGTAGATAATCTTTCTCACTGAGTCGCTTTGCCAGTGCAACTACACTACGGTAATTTTTTGAACTACGCTCCTCTCTATGACCACCCATTATTGCTACTTTGCGCTTATAACTTGTTAGATATTCAAACATGGCCTGCAAAATAGAATTATCATGTAATGCCTCCATCATTCCGACATACGGGTCGGCCGGGGTTGCTCTTCCATTCATATAGAAGTATCTATAAGTTTGAAAGTCAGTCATTTCAACTAAGCTTTCAGGACGATTTGGATCAAATCCATTTGACAATTCAGCAGAGGTATATAATTCACCTCTTATAGGCTGAAACGGTAGTTTCTTGTTAGACATTGTTCTTTGAATCTTTTAGGTACTGTTTATAATCAAGAAGCCATTGATGCATGTGATAGCGTCCTATGGTTTTAATTTATGAATAAAAGATGTCTCAAAATTACGGTAATTGCCCCCAAAACAATTTTACTTGTCAGCTGATAGTTGCTTCTTTTAATATTATCATTAATAAACTCTAGAAAACCTAGGCATGAAAAAATATCACACTACTTGAAATGATCAGGAATTGCAACTGAATATACATTTTTATTCAACTGAATAGAATTATATACAATAATTGTTTTAACTCTCTAATTTAATGGCTAGCCTTATTTGCATTTGACATCTTTGTCTCAAGCTTAGCTATTTTCAGACATCCACTTCATATAAGTTTCCGCCATCATTTTCTGCCCACTGCTTTGTGCTTGTTTTATTGCTTCCGGAAGCCTTGTTAATACAGCCTTTGCCCGTGCTACTCTATTTGGATTTGAGGCTTCATCCTCGTCGTCATCTAACATTGGCTTCAAGGTAGTTCCATTATTTTTTCTTTTTTTTGCTGCGAAGATCACCAGACGTGCATGTTCAATAACTGAAGGAGTAATAATATCGGGAACATCAAGTAACTGCCAAGGAACAACCTTACCTTCCTTTTCAAGTAATTCAAAAAGAGCTGCAGCATCACGAGCTATTACTTTACCGATTTCTGAATCTTTAATAGCTGGGTCTTCTTTTAGTCTTTCCTCAAGGTCTGACCACTCTCCACGTGGTTCATGACGGATGCCCCAGTGCTCTCTAGGAATGTGATGTACAACAAAGTTAACGGCGCGTTCTATCCAATCGAGAGGGTGTTCTGGGGTTCCTTGATGATGTGCTGCCAGTCGGTGCGCATCCATTGCATTTTGAACGCCCCCCTTTACATCTCCCCATTTGTATAAAGACGCGGATATATGTGGATTAAAGAACCCTACATTGATCCAAGCTCCTTGATCTAAAGAGTTAACATAGTTCTTGTACCATTGATCCGCTTCGTTAGAAAGCCGGCTTTGTAGATGCTTAGCTAGAACTACTTCATCCATATCATGGCCAGCAACATCTCGAGGATGCCCTATTGCGTCATGTAACACTACTAAATCACGAGCATGTGACCAGGATAAAATCATTCCTCGACGCCATGCTTTAACATCTAGAGGGGGAATTTCAGCGAGTTCCTTCGAGAATAAAAAAATTCCCGCTTCAATCACATGTTCAATTCTATTTATAACATTATCAGGGATAACTGCCTCTATCATTTTATCGAACTCATCAATAGGTATACTATTGGGAGATGCAGATACATCAAATAGAACTTTATGCCCTTTAGCAAGTTGAGTTCCATCAAGCTTGGGATCGACATTACGTGGAAGTTGCCAGAAATGGCCCTCCTTATCATAACCTTCATATGTTCCCCTTGTACCCTTTTTGTTCATGGTAGTAAATCGTACAATTCAGAAATATCTCTATTTTTTACTAGTTTTTCCACAGATTTCATTAAACCGTTCCAATTACTATCTCGGTTGGCACCTATTGAATCATAAGTAGCTGAAATTAACATCCGTTTAGCCTGTTCGATAACAGGATGTTCTTGTGTAAGAACAGAGCCAGGTATTTCGCCAATCTCATCAATAAGGTTATTGACATCTTCTTCAAGTTTCTTCTTCATTAATTCAAAAAGCTTTTGTCGCTTGGATTCCAATGAAATTGGAAGAGTCCCCTCAAAGTACATGCGATCCATTTTCGCAAGAAGAGCTGCTCCTCGTCCAAGTGGTTCACCTGCTGCAACATTTCGAATTTCAAGAACCTCTTGCACCCTTTCCTTTTTGAGTTGGCCACGTAACCCAGTATCTGGATTATAATCATGTAAACTTGTTCCAATACCTACACCATCAACACCAAGATACGTACACTCCTTCATATGGTGTGGCTGCAACCCTGCTGATATATATGTTTCGAGTCCTCTTTCATGAGCAAGATGAATAAGTTCAATTAATTCCTCATATGAAAGCTGTTCCACGATAGGTATACTTGGTTCTTGATTTGAAGATCCATCCCAAGTAACTTTCTCAAATCTTCCTTCAACTGCAAGATCAATTCCAAGTCGTGCTATTTCAAACTTATTGCTAATTTGTTTAAGATTACCATCCCGATCATCTATAATGGGGAGATTTATATTGAACGCAGCCGACAAATATTGTCTTGTAGGATCGCGCACAACATTACCTGCAACAGCTCGCATGAATTTTGTTGCCTCTGAAGATGTCATACGTTCAATACCAATTTTGCAATCTGAAACTCCATTCATAAACATCGACGTGCAAGCACCTGATGTCATATGTACACTTTTGAGTAAGTCGCGAATGACGTTTCCACTTTCAAATATTGGGCGACCTATGAATGCTGTACAAGGCGCGGCAGTACCTGTATGTAGGCGTACTCTAGCAGCATTGATAATAGCTGGCAGACGATATGGCTCAAGCTTCTCTCTATCACGTTCTCCATCCCTATCGATATGTTCTATATGAATGACCGTACCGGCAAGTAAAAGAGTCGAAGAGCAAGTTACTTGAATGTGGCCTTCACCTGGATTGGCCACCGATAAATTTGTTTGATACTTTCGAAAACCAGATATACCAATGCTCTGATAGGCGGAAGGAACTTGCACTCCTCGATCTAGAAGGCGATAGGCAGCCAGCACAGCAGATCGCTCATCCTTAGTTAATGGTCTTTCCATTTTCCGTACAACAGCAATCATATTTGCAACAGCTGCGACAAAAGCCTGATCGGACATATCTGCTTTAACTATGTCAGGTGGGATACCACCAGTGTCATTACCAATCTCCCTTGCTTCTATATATATAATATTTTCACCTGCTCTAATGGAAAAATTGTCACTACTAGTATCAGTATCGCCTTTGAAGCCATGAATTTCAAGAAGTTCTAGATAACTCTCTAGTAAAGCCTTAACTGATTGTGCCTCTAACATATTTTGACCAAGACTAACAGACTTTTCTGATATGTCTTTTAAACTTGGAAATTCTTTGATGATTTCTTTTGCCAACTCAACTATTTGACTATAAAGCTCATGAAAAGATACCTGCACAATTAATGGTGGCGGGAGCCGCTTCATGAAGCCCCCAGCAGCTAAGCTTTCCTCAATTTCCTTTTTGTAGAGAAGCTGCCGCTTTGTTTCCTCTAGAGCAAGTCGTCTGAATTCTCCAAGAGTAACAGGTCTTTCCAAGCTAATATTTGACATAAACTAACAATCATAAATGTGAATTAATATATTGTACTACCATTGATATGGTCAATCTATCTCTTTTAAATTACGTAGTCATATTTTTTTATATTTTGAATAAGAATATACTACCACCCGAAATATTTAAATAATGTATAAAAAAATATTTTCAATTAATATCTGGTTCTTTCTTAGAATTAATCCGAAGCTTATAAAACATAAGTAAATTTTTCTAATTTTAGATTGATATCCCCTTCTCTATCAGCATTGTAAGGTAAATTCTAAATAAGAAATATTCTGAAAATAAGTTTCAACTAACCTCTTCCATTATTGAATTGAGAGAAAAGTCCTTTCCTAGCTAAAGGAATATAGCATGAAAACAATTAATCTGTTTTATTTTTCTCAACTAAGTTTGAAATAAGATTAACAACATCTCCTACTGTTTTTGATTCAAATAGTAGGCTTGGTTCAAATCTTAACCCAAATTCCATGTCTAATGTCTCTTTTAAAATGAGTATATCAGCATAGTCTTTAGATAGATCTTCAATTTTATGGTCATTCGATAATAGTTTTTCCCCAATAATTTGTTTGACCTTTTCTTCAATTTGCGAGCCCATAATCTAAGTTTATATTATATAAATATTTATAGTATATCCACTTGCATGTATATTTATTAAAAATCATTAAGAATTACTACACTCCCAACATCTGATTCAAAAGACGTAATTAGACTCCAATCATAGTCGATGGGATCAAAATCATTCTCAATCATATTATTGATTACAGTATTAACTTTATTTGCTGCTGTCTCATGATTCATTTCAGTTATAATCATTCTTTGCTCAACTGTACTATTTGATTGTTGATAGTACTTTTTAAGCTTATAAACAAATGTTATCATTTATTGATAGTCGTATTTAAAATGTTTTATTTAAACTTTGCACAATAAAAGTGCTATCTAAAGTAGATACAAGATTTAATATCGTATGAGGCAATTTGGCTCTCTACGACATATATTGATGCTTTAAACCTAAAAAGTTATCTATTTTAAAGATTGATGATTGCTATATAAATTTTAGTATTTACCTTCTTTGAAAATTCATTTATTTAAAATAGCTCTTCTAATGCATTGGCTTTGGGGATAAGCTAGTCTTATATATTACAAGCTAATCATGACTAGGTCAATAATATTTTCGTTTGAAAACTTTTATTGCCATATTGCATTAAGCAAATGGGCGAGATTCTCTGCTGCCAATCTCAACTGTTGCGAAACAATTGGCTTACAACGAGTGTCATAAATATTTTTTCCTTCCCAGGTTACACTATATTTACCTCTGCTCAACTTTCTATCAATTTTTAGAGAATGATATGCACTTTGTGCTAGCAATAGTGAGTTTGTCGCCCATTGCTCAGCCCACCTGTCCAGTGGAAGATCATTTGCTGGCTCAGCTACAACTATATTATTTCTGTTTCTAGCTCTTTCCTGCCAAATCATTGCCATAAGTTTAGCAATAAATTGGTTCTTTATTTCTAATGAAGTGTAATTATCCATTTCCTTAACTAAAGAGCTTATCTCAATGGATCCGGATTCTAAGCTATGCTCATCGGTATGGCTATCAATATCACCTGCTAACCTACTGTCCCAATATGAATGTAAACTAATATTTCCACTTATGGGTAACACTAAACTGTTACCACCTGTATCGCTTTTTAAATTTCGTTCGATGATTCTTTGAGGGTCAAAAACTAACTCTGGCAAGCTACCTGATGTATCAATATAACTGCATCCAACATGGATTGGCTGATGCACATCTCCAACAAGATGAGTTAACCAGCGCAAAGCATTAAGTTCACTCATAATATTCGAGTTTTGCAGCAATACACTTACAGATTTACCTATCATCTGTACAACATCATCTTCACGTGTAAATATCTCATAATCTTCTCGACTGTAATGGGCTGCTCCAAGTGGAAGATTGACGTAATGCCAAACTCTGTGAATATCACCTGGGAAATCATTTAAAAACTTAACAGTGTCCGGATCATCATTGGAAGTTGGCGTATGACGTTTAATTTGGTCTGCCCAGCCTGCAATATCTTGCAAACCAACATTCCCAAGCGGTGCTAGAATACGTGCAATTTCAATTCGGGCCCGTTGACTTAGTAATTGAGCTGCTGCACCTGCAATTAATTCATGACGTGAAATGCCCCAAAACTCACTTCCATAAAGTGTTGTATAATTTCTGGTTAATTGCCTTTCGGCCTCGTTTTGAACGACAGTTGGTTGAATTGTTCCCATTGGAGTTGCTACAAGCGCTAGAGCTTGTTGGACTGCAGCATCTGCATCAATGCAGCCATAACCAAAATAAATTGAATGTCCATTTTCATAAGATGCTGGATTACCTATGCGACGTGCAGTGCGTTCAAGAATTTCTTTAACTTGTAAAGAAGTTAGGGAGGGATTTACCGATAACAGCAGTGCACAAACACCAGCAACAAGCGGAGTAGCACTGGATGTTCCTCCAAATGTTCTTGTATAATCACCTGCTTCATATCCTGCTTCATAAGTTACACCTCCAAACTTGAATGTTCCTCTCACATCAGAAGTTAAGATTCCTCTACCACCTGATCCGCTTGATGGGGCACAAATAGAAATCTCTTTGCCAAAATTTGAATAGTTTGATTTTTCATCGCGGCTATTACAAGCGGCTACGGCAATCACATCTGGATGTGTAGCAAAACCATCAACAGTGCCTCCTTCTGGATCATTAATATCATGATTAGAATTCCCTGCAGCAAAAACAATGACACAGCCTAAACCATTGCGACCTAATTTAGAACATTCTGTAATAGCTTCATCCATCTTAGTAGAAAGAGTAAAGGCATCAGTTGAGACGCCCCAACTGCAACTGACAACCCAAGCCCCTTGGTTAGCAACATAGTTGAACTGTTCCTTAACAGTGTCATCAGAAATAGTTCCAGTCCATCTAACTGGCATAAACCGACAATTTGGAGCTGCACCAATTATCCCACCAGCACTAGCATTACCAATAGCAACACCAGCGCAAGCCGTCCCGTGATAATCTCCGTATCTTGAATCAGGATGAAAATCTCTTGGAGCTGGATTATTGGTATTAGTCTTAAAATCCCAGGGTGCGACTACCTTACTACTACCTGCTAAATCAGGATGAGAAAGGTCGAATCCGTCATCAATAACAGCTACAATGCAAGCTGAAGACCCTAATGATTGCATTCTTTGCCAAGCCGCTACAACACGAGCATCTGCCCCTGCTTTCAATCCTAAAGAAGTACCAAATTGAATACCATTGTTTTCCAAATGCCACTGCTCTTTCAGATAGGCATCAGATGGTAGCTGAAATGCGAAGAGTTTTCCTGGGGTTGCCAAATCAGGTTCAACAAGTGAAACAATTCCATTATGTTGTTGTAGCTTTTCAGCTACCTTTAATGGATTTAATGAATCCGGTGTAGTTCTGACAGTGAAAGTCTCGACTTTTGTACCATCACTTTTTTGTTTGATTTCTGAATCAATTATTTCAAGTTTATTCTCATCTAAAATCTGCTGTCGTTGTTCATTAGTCGATTCAGGAGTAAAACGTAAAGTGATTTTGCCTGTTGGTACGATAGGCGCAACATTTTTAGGTGTATGATAAACATGAGAACCTGCATCAACTAAATAATGTCTGCGAAGCTGATTGAGCGTTTTTTCCATACCCTCTTTAGTACTTTGAACTTTTATAATTTGGAAGCCGCTGAGATCTGTCCCCATATCTATTTGGGTTGTTTCCGTTGGTGCAATGGCTAATACCTCACCAACTTTAGCTTGAGAACTAGTTTTTATTGCAATTAAATTATCACTCTTGACTAGTTTAACTGTACCTCGGCCACGTTTTAGGGTTACTGTTTCCATTATTACACATTTAAGTAGATTATATTGAGCTACATTTTTATTCGGTATAGCTACAAAGTTTTCATTTAAATTTCATTTATATTTATAATGATACTCATAGAGAAGACAGTCTTATAAATAAATATTTACATTAAATAAATAAAATAAATGAGACTATTTGTTAACTAAGATAGCTTCTACTACAAAGTGTATTGTTCAGATGAATTATAAGTGTATGATGTTACAATTTTTAGAAAAAATATTAAGCTTGCAATACCTATAATTAGGTATTTTTAAAAACTTGTGGTGCTAAAAGCTCTATAAACAATTAACTTTGGTCTAAAGAATTCTCTATTAACAGCATGTTACGAACTAATCCTACCATTTAAGATAAAGCTATAAAGTCCTAATTGATTTTGGCTTATTCAATTTTATTTTTAATATGATTACAATACCTTATACATGATCTTTTAAAGAGAAAATTCTAAAGACGAACTTATATTTCAATTGTTTTTTATTGCACTTATGTTTCTTCAGAATATCAACTCTCTAATTATCAATAAAATTAATTTATGTAAAGAAAGATGTTAAAAATCTAAGGATTCCGCCTCAGCTACTACACCTAAATCACGCAGATTTTGATCGGTTTGCTGTATGGTTAAATGACGGCAATGCTGTTTTACTTTTTTGAAATCTTTAGCTCTTCTATATAAGTTTATGGCTCCTGTATACTTATACCCATAAATTGTTTTAGATATAGAATTTTGATTCTCTTGGAAATTTGTACTGAACGTAAATAGCATCCTCAATTTTTAAAGCCTCGTTACCATTTCTCAGATAAAATGGTTTAGAATTTAAATCACGAACTACAATCAAATCTTGAATGGGTAATCCGATTGTATTTAAGTCAAAAGTCAACTCTGACTTTTGACTATAGAACCAAACAGTAGCAAAAGAAGTAGTTGCTGTAATAATGATTTCTTCAATCTCATATTGGTTTAACTTCGATTTTATATCTTTCGAAAAACTAAGTAGGATTTCGAAAACATTCTTGGTACTGCTTAAAGCTAGTAATCTTGAATTACCCCTCTGCCAGTCGAAATTACCTCCTGAAACATACCAAGCCCATCTGTCAATGCTATTATGCTTTACAGGATTTTCAAGTGTTCCAGGAAATTGACCTCTTGATTGTTTCATATCAAACACACCTTCATGTGAATATGTGTAAATCCGTCCGACTAAACTATTTTGTCTGGCCTCATTATATAAATCGACTGTTGGATAAACAATTAGTGCAACCTCATCAGGAAGTTTTAAATTACTATCTAAGTTTAAGACAGCAGGTAAGTAACCATTAAGACCTAATGGGGCTAAAACATAAGGAGTTCCTGGCATGAATGTCTCTCCTAACTCTTTATAAAAAGTAGCCTTTTCAAGTCCCTCTTTTTTATAGCCCCAAAAGATTCGAATTGAATTTGGATTGGCAGTTAATTTCAGGTTGCTATTCGGATTCATTCTATTTGCAAATATTTAAAGTTTGTTTTCTACTTAAAGCGGCTAATGTAAGATGTGGATTTGTTGCTCCAATAATTGGAAAAACAGAAGCATCAAGTACATAAATATTCTCACAAGTGTGAACTCTTCCGGCTTTATCTGTAACTGATGTCTTTGGATCATTTCCCATATCAAGTCCTCCTGCTTCATGATAACTACCACCGAATGATGCAAACCTTTCTTCAATAATGCTCAGGTTTAATGATGCTCCAATAATTGAAACTTTTGATTTCATTTTCTGCATCATTGACCTGTCTTTGTCAGAATGAGAAAAATGAACAATAGAATTGCCTATGTTATCAGTATTAAATGCAACAAAATTATTATCTGATTTCTCTGTTGCCGCAAATGAACGAATCATTATGTGATATAATTCTCGATTATCAGGTTCCCATGATTGTTCGTTGTCTGTCGCAAATAAATATCTGCCAGGTGCATGAATTTCTATCTGCTCGCTATTTTGACTTTCACTTGGAATAAAAATGGTTGCAGCATCTTTTTTTGAAGAATCAAAAAAGGATGAACCATCCCAAAAAGTTCTGTAGAAAAGATGTTCCTGAATACCTTTACCTATTCTGTAGTGAGGGTCGGGAACATTTGAATTTTTAAGTAACTTTATTGATTCTATTCCTCCACCAGCAACAATAATTATATTCGCCTTAAATTCCACTAGTTGTGTTTTGTTTATACTAGCTATAACTCCTGTAGCATTATTTGTAATAGAAAGATTTATTTTCTTAACAAAACTATTACAAAATATATCAATTAACTCTTTCCTGTCTTTCTGAAATGTATTTCTAAAAAAAATTCCCAAGGCAGATGATATTCCAGACGGCAACATGCCATAATATTCTTTGGAATCATTAAAGGCGAAAGGTGCAGAAATAGCTTTCAAATCTAATTTTTCATTGATGGTATTGATTGCCTTTTGTGCTAAATCTGTTCTTCCATAAGAATCTGAGACTCTGAATTCTTTTTCAGCCCATTCATAATAGGGAATCATTTCTTCATAACTAAGTTGCCATCCATCAAAGTCATGCGGTTGAAATCTTGGGGATGCACCATTCCAAAATAACCCCCTACCTCCTAAACAACTAAAGTTCGGACCAAAATTGTTTCCATCTGGCATCTTTTGAGTGTATTGAAAGGAACTCCTAACGGAATCAGTTAACTCTCTTTGGAAGCGTAATTCAGTGTTTGTTAAGTGAGTTAATAGAGAAAAAGAACCCGCTTCAAACAAGGCAACTTTTTTCCCATTTTCGATTAAGGTTAATGCCGAAAGCAAACCGGAAGTCCCTCCTCCAATTATGATTGCGTCATAAACCTTCTTTGAGGCTGCCTCTATATTTTCAGGTTTAAAATCAATGTCAGTTCTATAGATCATAATTATTTATTAAGTAACTGTTTCCATCCTGTAACTAATTTTTGCATGTAATATTCTAGAATTTCGTCAGAAACAGAATCAAGTCCGTTTGGTGAAATTAAATTCAGTATTTCGTTGCTTGCTAATTTGATTTCTTCAGATGAGTTATTATTTAAACTTGAAACCAAGAAGCCAGCCTGTAAAAGTGAGTGAACTAATTTTATACCTTTTTCAGTTGGTTCCATTTCAAAAGGAAGAACAGGGTCACGGATTAATACATTACCAACTGCTATTCTTTTAGCAGTTGTTGATGTTGTAAAAATTCCAAATACTTTCAGTTTTCCGAACTCATAGGCCTGTGAATATGTAATCCCACCAGACCAAAGAACTTTTATTTTTAGATTATTAGCATGGTTTAATATGTCCGGAATATCACTCATTGATAATACACCTACTGTATCAGTGTCATTAGTTTTTAAAAGCCTTCTCCTCACAATTCTGTCAGGGCAATCAATTAATACTGTATTAACACCAATTTTTGAAACCATTTCAAGCCATTTCAGAAGCCCTTCTTTTATGCTATCTCCAAAATATAATCCTCCTTTTGAAAGCAGGGGTATATCCACATAAAACGCTGGAATGGCTGTCCAGTCAGTAATCCATTGCTGAATACAAGTAATCACTTCTAGTTGTTCTTCAAGTATTAATGGAACAAGTCCATATTTACCTGCATTAAGTCCAAATGATTTTGCTGCATGTAAACCAGCCCAAGCTGTTCTTGCAGCAGATTCTATGTCAATGCAGTATTTGTATCTAAGATTTACATTTTTCTTTTTCGCCTCAATAATCAATTCGTTCAGAAATGATGCTTCGATAATATTCAATAAACCATTTGAGCTTAGTCTTCTTCTTCCATATTCAATAATGTATCCGTCTATACATAATTCCTTGATTGTCAATTCGCTAGTAAGATTTATAAACTTATGAAGAGTATCGGAATGTTTTTCCTTGGAAATGATGTCTTTAAATTCAATCAATAATGTGATACGATGAATTTCATCATCGCCGATTTTATTTTCTAAGCGTGCTTTGCTTATATCACTCAATAATGAAAGAAGGAATTTTTTAGAATCTTCAACATTTACGTTAATGCGTACTTTTAATGGTCTTAGTATTCCATCTGGAGTTTGAAGATAAGGTTTGAATATTTCTAAAATATGATCTAAGAGTTTTGTCTTATCATTAACATAATCAGATAGAAGAATTTCGGGATACTGTTGGTAATATCTTGTATTTAATCTAACACCGACATTAGTTGAACAATTGGTTTTACTATCTGCTGCCTCTACAATAACTTTATATTCTTCCAAACCAATTGGGCATTCACCTGCGCTGGTCATTCTTTCTCCGTCAATTATTATCCCTACTTTATTTATATCATTATCATTAAATGCAATCATCTTAGAAGACGTTTGTGCGACTTGAGCAATAATATTTGCAGCACTACCTTCATCGCTTACACCTAATAGAGGACAATAAGTATCGGAATCATACTCTGAAAGATTTTTAGCCCATTGATTAAAGTTTTCCATATTTATTTTTGAGATTATTGGGTTTACTAGATAAAAGCGATTTTTATTGTGCGATAACAAAAATTAAAATAGAATTTCATTGCGAAAATATTACTGTCAAAGCTGTGAATTGTGGGAAAACCGGGAGGCTTTTTCATTGTTCACAACTCAATGGCATCTGATGCTCTGCAGGCAAAGGCTACTGATATCAAATATTCGACGGTATTACGTGTTTAAAATAATTGTAGGCCTTGCTCCATCTGCCTTACTTCATCATTAAGATCAAACACATAAGCGTCTAAACCTAACTACGGTAAGTGCCATTGAGTCTCTCTACAAAAGCATTTTGCATAGCTTTTCCTGCTTAATCTTAATATAGATTAGGTCTCTCATCTTGCATTGTTCTTTAAAAATAAAATTGAAAAAGCTTTGGAGCTTCCAAATGAACACTAAAGAATATGATAAAAGTTATAAAGCTTTCATAGAAAGGAAAACAAAATAACTTCAATTCTGCTTTTTATATGGTAGAAGATAAAAAACAGGAAAAGCTTAGTTCTTGATTCTCTAAATAAAGTTATACTTGAGGAAATTATCACAGTTTATATAATATATTAAATATATCAACTCCACGTATTGACATATTTATCATAAAAATAAAGGAACTCAATCAGATTGAAATATTTTTTTAATCTATTTGATTTTAAATATTAAATGCAATTTCCTGACAGCAGATATGTAATTCAAGTATATATATATATATTCTTCTTGTCAATACCTAGAATTAGGTATTTTTATAAAATAGAGATTATATTCAATATTTTTTATGGCTGTACGTCGTCAGCTAAAAGCGGACAAATGAAGTTCTCCATAAAAGTGGTGGGAAGGAAAAGAGTATATTTAACCCAGAGTTTATTAAAAGTATTATTCGTTTAACGATTGGAACAAACCACTACCAGAAAAAAGGATTTCTATTCCAAATTCATCGGGCAAAAGGAACCAGTGAATGGATTTGAGTACTGGCGCAACAGGATTTATTGGTACATGGAATATTCCCAATTTGGTATCAAGTGGGCAGCTATTTATGATAATAAAAATTCAAATCGGGAAAAAGAACCTGTTCTCACTATTTTAGGCAATGGTTTAGAATTTGCAAACCCTCCATCTACTAATAGTTTAAATACAAGATTAGAAGTGCTCAAATAGCATTTTCAACTGATATATACAAAAGAAAGCAGGAGTATAAAATATCCTTGCTTTCTTTGCTTCCAAAAAGAAAAGTAATTTATTTAGATTTTTAACTAAGCTTAAGGGCGTTATATGTGAGGATACGAGAGAGGGAAAACATTTTTCAGGTATTTACAATTTTTCAAAATATTTGTAATTTTCTATTGTCGTCATAGAGTGGAAATGTGGGTAACTCTAGTAGGGCTATAGGGTAGTGGAGTTATCCATATTTCCACTCTTCTCACTTTTAGCTCTTACTGTCTATGACAACTCAACAAATTCACTCTATCAAAGCCAGAGAGACCTGGCTGAAAGTCTACCAAGATTTAGGTTCTGTTGCCAAAGCTGCCCGTCGTTGTGGCATAGCCCGTTCCACTTTATATAGATGGATAGAACGATTTAAAGAATTGGGTAAAGAAGGATTAAAAGATAAGTCCAAGCGTCCTCACAAATTATTCAGACTCAAAGTCACAGAGGAGCAGGAGCAACTCATTCTTTCGATTAGAAAAAAGTATAAGTATGGACAGAAAAGAATTAGTGCTCATCTACTTAGGCATCACGGATTAAAGCTTTCTAGCACGACCGTCTGGCGGATCTTGCATAAACATCAAGTGGCACCTGTAAAGAAAACTCGCCGCTCAACAAAAAGAAAAAGATATAATCGGCCTGTACCCGGTGATCGGGTGCAGATTGATGTAACCAAGATAGGTCCTAAATGCTATCAATTTACAGCTATTGATGATTGTACCCGCTTACGAGTGCTACGACTATATCCGGATAAAACAGCGGATCGATCTCTTACTTTTCTGAAAGAAATTATCAAAGCTTTTCCTTTCCCCATCCAACGCATTCAAACGGATTGGGGAACAGAGTTCTTTAACTATCTTTTTCAGGAAGCCCTGGCTGACCATTGCATCAAATTCCGGCCCATCAAACCTCGTAGCCCACACCTGAATGGGAAAGTGGAACGATCACAGCAGACGGATAAAGTAGAATTTTATAGTGTGCTCAACCTGAAGGATAAAAGCTTGAATCTAACAGGAGAGCTCACTCAATGGGAAGAGTTCTATAATAAACAAAGAATGCATTCTTCTCTACAAGGTAAAACCCCTTGGGAGAAATATCTGGAGGTACAACAGCAAGTACCTACCCATGAGCAGATACGGCAGCTGTATGCGCAGAAGAAGGAAGATATCCTAGCCAGAAATTATACTTTTATTCAATGGAAGAAAAAGCAGGCTTTGTCTTGACTCTCTCAGGTTACGACACGTTATATAAACCTCCATTTTCCTGAAATTCATAATTAGGCAAATGGAGAAATTATCATACTTGCCAATTTATGTCCGTTTTTACAAAAGTTTTTAAAATTACCGACCACAATATACTAATTCACCCACCATTCCTACATACACCCTATTTGTAGTAGTTATTATTTATTTAAACCAATTTGAAGGTATTTCAGAATTGATCATTGATTTCGTAAGAGAAGTACTTTCAAAAAGTATTTTATAAACTTTTTCCATAGTACTTACATCATGGTGTGCATGCATTGATGGAGAAGACCAAGGGTCATTTATTTCAACCCATTCACCTTTTTCAAACCAATCAATACTATTTAATTTAACAGTTTTTACTCTTGTATCTGAAATGTTTTTATGAGCTAAATACCATTCATCTATTATGCTATCCACCCATTTATGTAATCTCCAAAAAATCGGGTTTACATGTGATGAATATGTCTCTCCTAAAAAATTATACTCAACTGCATCCCATTTTTTATTGATGTCATTAGGTTCTCTTCCTAACGATAACAGATTGCCGTTTTCTGGGTCTTTAGGTTGACTAGCCCATCGCATATGCATGTCATTGTGAACTGAAGTTTCTAATAATGCACCTAACTCACCAAGGGTTATCTTATTTAAAAAACTATGGTCATGAAATTGTCTGTCCCACCACCTCATTCTTGACCAGTAGAAATCGTCTGATTTAACAATTTTAAATCTTCTTTCTAACCATTTTAAATTCTCAGGTAGCTCCCATTCATTAGGTATTGCAAACTCTTTATAACGTCCTGGTTCAGGTATTACGTCCCACCCTATATTAGGATCATTATTTGATGCAATCATAGCATTATCAAATTCTAAAATCATTTCACGATGCATATATAAAAAATCTATTCCTGAACCATTTTTGGTGTAAGGCATCCAACCACCTCTTAAATGCTTTAATGCAGGTCTAGGGGGAACCCAGTTTAAATTTTCAATTTCTTTTTTTTTACTTTCTGATAATTTGTCCCATTCATCTCTTAGGCCATGCCACAAGGCATGATGCAATCTATGCATTCTCGATGCAAAAAGGTGTGTTACACTTTCTAGGAGCGGTATGCTATTACTTTGTTCGACAAAATTATGATTATTCATATTTTATTTAATTTTTGGTGTTGTTACTTAATTTTAGTTAAGGTACCTTATGAGCAACAGTAAAAAACAATCTAGCATTAGCTAGGATTTGGAATAGCAAACATGTAACTATAAAGATAAAATGCAAAGAATTAAAAAATAATATTCATTCGTATCTACCAAATCCTAAGAAAAAATACCTAATTATAGGTATTGACAAGTAGCTTTCAAAGTAATATTATTGGGTAAATAATTGAAAGTATACATCCCTTACATAATTTCTATTTTAAGTTCTCAATTTACTAAGCATCAACTTAAATAAAGGAAGTTGTTAAAATGATTTATAATTTCCTCTAGAAGAATTGAACTTCTATGTCAATAGAAGCTACCGTACATGTATGTCTGCTAGAATATGTTCAAAAGCTATGGGACTGGTCTTGGCAGGTAGTGCTCAGAAGTGATGAAGGGAAAGGCTTCAAAGTTCTGCCTAGAATGTGGGTGGTAGAGCGTACATTTGCCTGGATTCTCAATGCCAGACGATTGAATAAAGACAATGAAAAGAGTAGACGCAATAGCCAATCAATGGTCTATTTAGCCATGATACCAATAATGATTAACCGCCTTAAATAGGTTTTAAAATAGCTTCTAAGTAAATATGTGCCACTTTCACTTCCAACTTTTTCTTCTGTTGCTGAGTTAGCAGGTATCTCTAGAGTATATGGTGGATTTCATATTCAAACAGATAACATTGATGGATTGGTATTAGGAAGAAAAATTGCTTCAAGAGATTGGAAAGTTATTGAAATGTTATTTGATGGTAAGATAGCTTAATGTAATTCTAAAGAGAAGATTTTGTTGGGTGTGAGAAAACTTATAAAAGATGCTTTGTCTTTCTTCACCAAAGAAAAACGATATAGGTAGTCTAAGTTTTATAAAATATTCTACTACTGTAGAAAATGATTATACAAGTTGAATGGGTTAAGGTAGGTCTTAGCTAAACCTTAATTGATCTTCAAAAGAATACCATTTAAAAAACAAGTTTATAATGAATTTGAATCTGTTAAGATACTCTTTACAATATAAACCTTAAATCGAAGCAATAATAAAATAACCATTGATGGATATCAAACACAGTTCAAAAAATTATGATCTGATAATTGTTGGGGCAGGCCCAGTGGGACTTGCCACTGCTTATCATTCTGTGAAAAGAGGATTTAAAGTTTTAATAGTTGAACAATTTGATTTTTTAAATCAATTATCAAGTTCTTCAGGTTCGACACGACAATTTAGACTTCAATACGCAGAAGATTATATGGCTAAGCTAGCCATTGAATCAGTTAATTATTGGGATGAGCTTCAAGCTAATAGCAATGAGATTTTAAGGACAAAAGTAGGTAGTTTATGGTTTGGTGTAGAGGAGTCAAATTCAAGTGAGGGAGAGATTAAAGAGGCTATAAAAACTATGTCTAAATTGAATATTGTTTATGAATCTTTAAATAAAAATGAGATTGAAAAGAATTTTCATTTTAGAAATCTACCTGAGAGTTATACAGGTTTCTTCCAAAAGGATGGAGGTACAATAAATGTAGCTGCAACAATAAGAACTTTAAGGAGACTATGTGAGAATACAAATAATATAACTTTCCTTTTTAATGAAAAAGTAATAGATATAGTTGCAACAGACATAGTTAAAATTAAAACAGAAAAACAAGAACTTATTTCCGAAAAGTTATTAATAGCTGCTGGCCCTTACGCTAATGACTTAGTAAAACATTTAGGTGTTTCTCTTAAATATGAGATTTGGCAAATGGTTTCAGCTTATTTCAAAATTAAGGATTCTACAAAGGACTTACCCTCTTGGTTTGTTTATGAGGACTATATAGCAGAAGACCCTGGCTATTATTATGGGTTTGAAAATTGTGAATGGTCTAATCCCAGTTTCCTTCGAGTAGCACCCGCCTTTGCAAATGATATTTTTATCAATCCAAATCAAAGGAAGTCTATACCTAATCCCACTGATCTTAAATTAACCTCAGATTGGGTAAAGAAGAGACTTCTATTTTTAGATCCTACTCCTCATTTTATAACTACTTGTCTTGCTGCAATTCCAGAAAGTGACAAAAAGAAAATGTATTTAGACTTTTTAAATAATAATGGAAAATTAAATAAGAATGTATTGATATTTTCATGTGGGTGGGCTTTTAAATATGTTCCTATACTTGGCAAAATATGTTCTGATCTTATTGTAGACGAAAATACTAATTATGACATAAGCCACTTTGGGATCTATGATGAAATTTCAATGTCCTCAAAAGTCTCTTCAAAAAGAAGATTACCATTTTAAATAACATAAATTATGTCATTAAGTTTAAAGAAATTTGATTTCAGCACTCTACAAACTGATATTGCAATAGTTGGAGCAGGTATTTCTGGACTATATTCTGGTTGGAGATTATTGAATGGAGAATTTAGGGGAGCGTCGAGGTATTCTGGCATGAACCCCACTGTATCTATATTTGAAATGAGTAACAGGGTAGGAGGGCGACTTTTCTCTGTAAAGAATTATCCAGGAATGACAAATATAGTAGCTGAACTGGGGGCATGAGGTATATGGACCATCAAAAAATTGCATACAACTTAATCAATAATGTATTTAAGTTGAAAAGTGAAGACTTTCCCATGGGTGATAAAGATAAAAATATAATTTATCTAAGAGGTCAAAGATTTAATGAGTCATTGTTTGGAAGGACTGGGTTTATTACTAATTACAATTTGAACGAAGCATTTCAGGGAAAACATCCTGATGATTTATTTACCTTTATAGTTAACAATGTACTTGTAGATAACAAATTAGATGCAGGGCCTAAAGACAGGCAAACTTGGGATAAGATAAAAGAAAATCTGACTTATCATAGAGGTCCAGATAAAGGAGAGAAGCTAAGTAATATGGGTTTTTGGAATTTAATAAAAGATCAGATCGGTAATGAAGGATACAACTATTTATCTGATGCAAGCGCTTACTACTCAAATACAATCAATTGGAATGCAGCTGAGGCAATGCCTTATATAATTGGAGATTTTGTAGGAGATGTAAAATATAATACTATTGAAGGAGGATTTGATAGAATTGCTGAAGAACTTGCGAAGGCTTTTATTGTAGAAGGTGGTGAAATATTCATTGAAAGTCAATTGATAAATTTTAGACATAATAAGGATGATAAATATCCCTATAGATATATATTAGAAATAAGAAATACTACAGATAACATTGAGCATTTTGTTTATTGCAATGATATAATATTGGCAATGCCAAGAAGGTCACTTGAGTTAATTAATCAAGATAATTGCCTTTTTGAGAATGGTGAAAATGTTGAGCTATTACATAATTTAAGATCTGTCCTTGGTGAGCCTTCTTTTAAGCTTCTAATGGCTTTTACTGCTGAGCCAAATCAAAAACCATGGTGGTATAATGAATTAGGAATAACGCATGGTAGATCAATAACAGATTTACCAATACGACAGTGCTACTATTTTGGCTCAGACCCATATACACATGCTTCCCTCATGCTTGCAAGTTATAATGATATGAGAACAGTTGACTTTTGGAAACCTTTAGAAATATCGGATCCTAGCAAAGCAAATTACAAATCATCAGTTAATTCAGAAAGTGGATTAGAAAGATTTACTCCTAAATCAACGAGTTTTGTTTCTAAAAAAGACTTGGAGATTGCAAGTAAAAAATATAAGCAAGCACCTGAACGAATGGTTGCTCATACTTTAGATCAGTTGAGAGAAATGCATGGTTTAAAATTTATAGAAGAGCCGTTTACTACAATGTACGAAAATTGGAATGATGACCCTTATGGTGGTGGTTACCATGCTTGGAAGGCAAGATACGATGTTGGAAAAGTAATGAAGTATATGAGGCGGCCCAAGCAAGATGAAAATATTTATATATGTGGCGAAGCGTACAGTGATCAGCAAGGCTGGATTGAAGGAGCTTTATGTGTTGCAGAAAAGATGATGCAGGATGAATTTAATATGTCTAAGCCATCAGAATGGTTAGATGATAACTATTATTTAGGACGATAAAGGTTATTTAGAGATAATATTACACTATTAATCTCAAAGCTAGTATAACTCTGATTTTATCTCATTAGCTAACGCTATTCAGAATTTATTTTTAATCGATATTGTGGCTTAAACCTCATTAAGCTCTATAAGAGTACTTTAACTAATGCTAATGCATTAAGATTCAACCGAGAATATACCTGTTTAACCTTTAGTGTATGAAATGATTTTCTATCAGAAATAAAGTTTGCAAATTATAAATTATATCAATTATGAAAGGTTTAAAAGCAAAAATTGAAAAGCATCCAGAACGGAATACGCCTCGTCGTTTTTATGACATAGAATCTAATGCAAGCAATGAAAAACCAGAAAAAATTGCTGAAGAAATTTTAGGAAGTATAGCTCCAAAACTTAAGATTAATCCTGATTTATCACAATTAAAATTTGATAAAACTAAAGAAAGTATTTTAGGACATCATGTCTTATATCAACAATATTTTGAAGGTGTTCCAATTTCAGGCGCATGGATAAGAGTAGATATAGATCCTGAAGGCAAAGTATATAATATAAATAATGATTTAGTGCCCGAGACTGTTCTCAAAAGAGCTGAAAAATTAAATTCAAAGAAGGCAGGTGGAGACGCATCACCTAATATGCCTCAACTGGACGTTGAGGAGGCAAAAAAACGTGCTCTAGAAATAAGTGGTGCTAAGGCAAATGATCTTAGTGAAATATTAGAATCTGAACTAGTTTATTATCCGAAAGAGGGTGTTCCAACTCTAGCCTGGAAAATAATTGTTAAGTCTCAAAAGCCGGTTGGAGAATGGAAGATCTATCTTGATGCAATTACAGGAGGAATCATAGATAAGATAAACATGTTACGAACATTAGAAGGTCAAGGCAAAGTATTTGATCCAAACCCAGTTGTTACCTTGAAAGATACATCACTTGAGGATAATGCCCAAATACCAGATGCTGCCTACCGTTTAGTACCTCTAAGAGATTTAAGTAACAGTGGTATGCTCGATGGCCCATATGTAACAACAAAGCTCACACCAAATAGAGTAAAAAGAAGCGATGCTAAGTTTATATTTAGACGAGAAGAGCGCGCTTTCAAAGAAGTAATGGTATATTTTCATATTGATCGGGTACAGAGGTATATTCAACAACTAGGTTTCACTAATATTCTCAATCGTCCAATAGAAGTCAATATAGATGGAATACGTGAGGATAACTCCTTCTATAGCCCTAGCACAAAGTCATTAACCTTTGGTACAGGTGGGGTTGATGATGCCGAGGATGCTGAAATAATTCTGCATGAATATGGACATGCAATTCTAGATGATCAAGTTCCAGGATTTGGGCCAAGAGGAGAAGCACGAGCTATGGGGGAAGGTTTTGGAGATTACCTGGCAGCAAGTTTTTTCTCAGACAACAAACCTGATGTACTCAAGCCTACGGTAGGAAATTGGGACGCAGTAGCTTATAGTGGTGCAGAACCACCATGTCTGAGAAGACTAGATAGCAACAAAAAATATCCAAAAGATATAGTAGGTGAAGAGCATGATGATGGAGAAATTTGGTCAGCTTGTCTTTGGGAACTACGTAAAGCACTTGGTGGAAGAACATCCGATCAGTTAGTGATAGCTCATCATTTTTTACTTACTCCAACAACAAAATTTGAGGAGGCAGCTAATGCATTGATTACAGCAGATAAAAGATTGAATGACGGCCGCAATGAAAATACAATCCGGGATATATTTATCCGTAGAGGTATTTTGCCGAATCCCAGAAGAAAAAATAAGCGTGCAGGTGTGCCTTTTGAAGATATTAGCCTTAATGGAAAAGGTATCTAAATTTTTATACTATGAAAATAATCTTTTTCGAACTTGAGCAAACACTTATAGATAAGGGCAGACTGATTCCAGGAGTTGTTGAAGTATTATCTAAACTTCAATCTGTTCAAGATTCACATAATGAAGTTTCAGAACTGGCTCTTATTTCCTGTAATAATCAAGAGAATATTGATTCAGATAAAAGATTAAACCATTTTCACAGTATTGTGAAAGATAATGGCATTTTGCATTTCTTTGAGCCGTTGTCCGAAAAAATAACTTTCCCGGACAACGGCCATAAAAAAATCTCTGAAAATACATTCAGAGATGCAATAAATAAAATTCGGGTTGGATTATCTTATCATCATACAATTTTTATTAGTGCAAATCAAAGTCACGTTACCTTAGCACGTAGTTTAGGAATGACGTCTATTCATTACAAAGGCACGGTAAATGAAAAAGCTGAGATTGACAATTTAGATGATTTATTAGCTCTAATAAATCGTTTACTATTATACTCACCTTGCGGCAAGAGGTTGAATGAAGCTAAAGGTTTTACAATCAGCCATAGCAATAAAAGTAAAAAAATTGATTCAGAAATAAAGTCAATAACTGAAAGAGTAGATACAAATCAGCTGCTAGAAAACATTACAAAATTAACTGAATTTGGTACCCGCTGGTCTTACTCTCCTGAAATTTCAAAAGTACCTATTTGGATTTTTGATCAATTTCAGAGGATTGGGTATTCTATTGAAAAAGAAATTCAGTATCAACCATTTGAGTTACCAAATAGTCAGCCTCAAATGAATGTTCTATGTGGCAATAAGGATAAAGATATGATCATAGTATGCTCCCATTATGATTCTATATCTGAAACCCCTTCATTTAGCGCACCAGGGGCAGATGATAATGCATCTGGAGTTGCTGCAACTCTAGAGTTGGCAAGAATTTTTAGAAACATACCATTAAAACGTAACATTATGTTTGCAGTATTTGGTGGTGAAGAGCAAGGGCTTTATGGATCTGCTGCCTGTGCAGAAAAAGCTTCACAGGAAAAATGGCCTATTGATGTTGTTATCAATTTAGACATGATATCATATAAACAAACTGGTGCTTTATCAAAGATTATTGTTGAATATGATCAGGGAAATAAAAATTCCAATAACGATGCAGCCGCTAAAGCATTTGGTTTGACCATGGCCCAAGCAGCAACTGATTATACATCTTTAGAAGTTGCACATACTGATATTTGGAATAGTGATTACATACCTTTTGAAGCAAAAGGTTTCGCTTGTATTGGAGCCTATAATGCTACTGATAATCCATTTTATCATAAAGTTTCCGATACAATAGACAAAATAGATATAACTCATCTTGCCGAAGTAGTAAAAATGGTTGCTGCCACAATCCTTATTCTTGGTAAATAATTTTAAGGTGTTTCATAGGTTAAAATATTTCGTGTTGACATTCAAGGATAGCTTTGAATATTTATGTTAAAAGCCTATGAGAGGTAGTAAATGCAATAGTGAAAAGTTGGCAAAGAATTGAATTGTTCATGCTCGACAACGCTATCGTTGTAAGACTTGTGGCTACAACTTAACAGTGGAAGGTAAATCAACTGCAAAGCTTGTTGTTTGATACAGCAAGCTTTGCAGTTGTACAAAATCCTGCAAAGTTAGATGTAGTGGAAATCGGTGAACTACACACGTATATTTGTTATAAAAAAATATTGTTGGCTTAGGGTAGCTGTAGACAGATATGAAAAGCGCTTCATTGACTTTATTTTAGGTTCAAGAGGCTATGCAACAGGTCAGTTGCTCTGGCAAAACCTTGAAGCGAAAACCATTCGATGGATGATGAGTGACTATTGGAAAGTGTATCCTCAGATCATCCCTGCTGCAAAATTGATCCAGTCTAAGAAAGAAACCAATGCAGTAGGAAGAAAAACGGAAGAAAAACACTTTGTTACTCCAAATCCTTGCTCATGTTACTTATGAACCAATTAAATTATTATAAAGTAACAACACCATATAATTAATACTATTCATCAGTCATTAAATAGCCCAAACTTATGCAAGTTACAGACACCTTTTTGTGGTTAGGTCTATTAGGTGGAATTATACCTGATACCCTTCGAATTATCCAAGAACGGTATACCTCTAACATACCTAATTATTTTAAGCAACCTATGTTTTGGATTGGACTGATTTTGCAGATGGGGTTGGGTGCACTTGTAACATGGCTTTTAGCACCCACTACAGGTATTCAAGCTTTGCTAATTGGGTATTCAGCCCCTAGTATCTTAACCAAGCTGGCATCCAAATTTAACATTGATGATCATGATCAGCAAGATAAAGGGGAAAACAAAGGTCTACAGTACAATAATACCAGTTTCTCTCTACTACGGTGGTGGAAACGGTAAAAACTTATAAGATAAGCTGGAAGAAAAAGATTTTTTCTGCAGCCTATGGTTGGAATATTATTGAGCCAAACAAGCGGGAGCATTTTATTCAGCTTGCCCGTCGACCTATTTTGCCACCTCCTCCTGGTAATTTAAGAAATCAGGCATTTCAGGAAGAGTTCCAGGAATTGGTTAAGGAGATCCGTAAGAATTGGCGAAACTATACACCTGCATCCGATTCAGGCAGTATACGAATATTCTACCTATGCTTTCCTAAATACTGGTATTTGCCATGGGAATTACTTCTCGATGAATTAGTTACTAATAGGCAATATGATATACTAGAAAAAATATCACTGGTTCGGGTTCAGTCTTTAAACTTGAGGGAATTCGGCCCAACTGAATTCACTGATCAATTGAAGATATTAGTTTTAGAAGGTAGTCCTGGCAACGATTCAACTGGATATATCGATCCAAGTATAGAGACCAAGGCAATATTTAAAGCTTATAGCGACCTACCAACATCTATCCGAAATAAGGTAGCCGAGCCAATTGTTAAGGGCTTCAATATACAAGAATTTCAAGGACAGCTTGATTCTATCCAGCCGCATATATTATGGTTCAATGGTCATGGTCGGAATAGTCCGGAGGCAGGTTTATTGGCTTCTGATAATACATGGGTATCAGCAGAAGCATTTGCAAAATCTATTCTGGCTGCCAAAAAATCCCCATTATATATTTTTTTATCAGCTTGTGATACTGCTCGTGCTGATGTAACAGAGACAAGTTTCGCTGCTCCCACATTTTTTAAATTGATTGGGCGAGATAGACCACTGACTATGGTAGCTATGCAATCACCTATCTGGTTAGCTACCGGCCGTATACTTGCCGGTGAAGTCATTAAACGCATAGTAAATGAGGTGCCGTTGGAAGCTGCTTTTGGAGAAATCAGAGCTAATCTAAAGAGGGCTAGTGTAGCCGAAAAGCTGCACCGGGTCGATTGGGCTAGCCCTGTAATTTGGGTTAACCGCCAACTACCTAAAAAATTAGCTTGGAGCCATTCACTTTCAAATCAGGCAAGGCTTCAGTACTTAGCATTTGAACAGATGCTTTATAATGACAGGACGACACTCAACCCTCTCACATTTTTGCCTGATCAAGATAATATTTGGTCAGAACATGTTATTAAGGATGGGAAACCAATTAGGCGCCTATGTACTAAAATACAATATAGTCGAGAAGCATTGATTGACCTGTACCAGATTTTACATCAACTTATATCAAAATGGGGCAAGACCCCTTAGTAATTGACTTTTATCCATATGCAGCAGATACTTCAATCAATTCATCGTCTGTAAATAACTCAATTTTTGATATAGATATGGTTGATGAACGGCTGAGTGAGTGGGCCGAATCAGTATTAAAACAAGCTGAATTAACATTTGTTGAACAAATAGAGTTATTGCACCGAATCAAGGGTATGATTCAATCACCTCAATCTGGTTGGCAGAAAGTATGTAGCACTGAGGGTTTATTTTTAGTAATTATTAATCCACCCTTTTATAAACAAGTTCACTGGTTTTGGGAAGCTATAAATACTTGTCCAGGAACAATCTGGCTATTTACCAATCAAACCATTTCAAATATACTAACAGATACTTGGCAAATGGATACTCTACTCAATCAGTATGAACAACAAAATGTATTACAAGCCTGGATAGATGAAAGAAGGCTAATGAACATAATGGCAACATTGGATATGGAAATACCAGAGTATCTTCTTGTAAATCAGGGTTGGCATCAATTCAAAGATACCGATTTCATGAAATGGCAGTACGCCCCATACTGTCTGATTAAGACAGATGCAGGTATTTTGTTATCGGCTTTTGCACGATATACTGTTTTCAGCCAGCCTAGCTTGAGTGAACATGAACGCCAGCAAGCCCACAAAGAATGTTTTTACCTTATGTTAAAACAGGCAGAAGAAACTCAGACAACACTGAAAGAAATAATAGTGGAAAAGATGTTTTTTCATGCGGTGCAAGCCAAAATGGAAGAGCAAGCCATAGACTTTTTAAATAACCTTATTAAGCGAAATTATAACAAAAACCGTCCTAAAAAGATCATAGAGCTAATCAAACTCCTTAATAGCAATAAGGCTCTATCAGTTAGCAATTTATCAAAGCTATATGTGGCATGGGCATACCTTCAGCTATTCGAGTTGAGGCGGGCTGAGTTTTGGTTAAATCATTGCATTGAAACATCTGTTGACCTTAATGAATTTGACAAAGCAATGAAATTTATTCTTCAAGCTGAAATTATAAAAGCAAAAGGAGAAGATGATGACTTAAGGAGTGCTATTGACGAGTCGCTGGATCAGGCCATAAAAATACTTGAACCTTTGACTCAGAGCACTACTGACTCTACAGTTAAAAGTCGAGCCTTACGGGAGATTCGCAAGTTGCAACATGATAAATTGAGAATAATTCAATACATATTTCATGGTTATCCTGAAGCGAAGCAAGGATACAGAAGTCTGCTTAAAGAATGGGTAGCAGAAGGCGACGAATATGGAAGTTCTGACCGAGCTATTATCCGCCGCAATTTGGCAGAATGTATCTACCAGCCTGTGAAAGATAAAATTGAACGAGAAGAACCTTTAGTAGATTTAGAGTTTTTGTTCAGCCAACTAGAAGAAGCACAACGTGAATTAATGTTGGCTAATGAAGAAGTTGCTTCTGATCAGGATAGTACATTTCCAGCAGAAATATTATATGTTTTATCAAAAATAGTTGAATGTAAAGCCCTACTTTCAAGCCTAGCTAAGAAAGGAAATAGTGACGAATTTCGCCTAGAAGCCCGACGCATCTTAGAAGATTGTATACAAAAGGCTGACTTACTAAATAATTTTATGCTTTTAGGAGTTGCTAGAAGTCGCAAATTTTGGAAATTCGAAGATTTTGAACCACAAAGGCTTCTTGAGATAAACAAAATTTTGGAAGCCTATACCCATGGCTGGGCTATACGAACGAGGTTGAACAACTTAGTAGGAGGAGCCGCGCGATTACTAGAGCAAAACAAACCAGAAGATTCATTACAATGGTTATGTAATGCAGCCAAATTAACACTACAGCATTCATATTTAAACAAAGCCGAATCAGACCAGAGTAGAATAAAAAAAATACTGGGACTTCATCAGGTACTTGTTAGTAAGACAGTAAATAATGATTGCGATAAGTTATTTAATCAGATGAGACAAGCTTTTGGTTAATGGATGAGCTAGGGAAATAAAATTAAAATCAAATATATAATCATGGGAACAGGATCGTTTGGAACAGGTGGCGGTAGAGCTGGAGGCGGAGGGGGATTTGGTATGAGCAGCTTTGTGAGTCTGAGAACAAGTGCAGACGATAAAACCAGACGCCAAGTCATTCACCGAGGAGCCCAGGAGGTGTTTGAGAAGTTATCCTCTGTAGGCAAATCATATTTTAAAGATCAAATTAGCAACTCATTAGTAAGAGGTGTTTATTCCTCACTATTTGACTTGAGTAGAGAGCTAAGAATAGTACGGAGCTGGAGTACGACTCAAACGTTTGATAAAGTTGATGGTGGGCCAGGGTGTCTACAGAACTGGGTGAATAAGGTTATTAAAGAAAACGCTGGGAAGGAAAATAGTAAGGTTAAAGGTGTTGTTAGAATGGCTCTGGAAAGTTTTGTGCTGCGGGCTTTAGGTGACAATTTGGATGTGTATATTGATGGTGATATTGATGATGTTAGAAAACATCTTAATTATAATGTTTTTCAATCAATATCTGGTTATTTTCTAGGATTTGTTCTTTATGAGTTACTAAAACGTGAGTCAGAAGGCATGAATGACTTTGATCAAGACTGCCTCAGAGAAATAGCTCAAGCAAAAGCTAATCAATTAATTAAGGATTTTGAAGATAAATTCTTACATAATAAGCATGAAGAGCTTAATATTAATCAAATAACGTACAGCAACTTATTTGATTTATTTGCTTGTGAGTATAAATGGTTCAGTTCTTATTTTGAAACTCCTGCTTCTAATATTTTATCATAAAAATTACTGCTCTATATGCCTCAAGTAGAATGTGAGATTGAACGAATTCAACAAGGATCATCATATACAATCAAGTTCTCTCTTGGTGAGCCTGGTCTAGTATGGATGTTATCGGATGACAGTCGAGTAGGACCGTATGGATTTAGCGATACAAGTCTTGATTTACTGACAGTTGCTTTTTGTATATTTCATATTGAAAAATTATTACATAAAAACTTATTAACCAACCCGCCAAAGAAGTATACTCTCACTGTTCCTATGTATCAACCTGAAAAATGGAGACAGCCTCAAGTTACACAAGCGTTACAGCAATTGTTAACCTGCCTTGATGATGCAGAATGGGAGTTTATTTTTAAACCAAATGATCAAACTTTAAAACCAAAGCTCAATATTGAGACTAATGCGGATGTATCCATTAAACAAATTGCCCTTTTTTCCGGAGGTATGGATAGTACTTGTGGTGTGGCTACCATTAGTTCGGAAGAACGTAAAGCCACTCGCTATGTGTCATATTACACACGTCAATACACAGCTCAGAACAATATATTAAAGGATTTAGGTATTTCTGATCCATCAGCATTAACTTCATTCTACTCCCGCTGTAAAACCGTTGTGGTTGAAAATAAAGAAAAAATTACTGAACGAAAAAATACTAATAAATCTTTCTATTACCGCTCTTTTTTATTTATGTCACTTGGAGCAGTTATTGCTGATTCTTGGCAATGTAGGCACCTTATTCAATTTGAGAATGGCATTCTGGCTAACGCCGTATCCCCAACACCTGCTATCTTAATGACTAAACATGCTCATCCCATATTACATGAATACTTTACTCAATTGTTATCAAATTTATATGATAGTACTTGGACCCTAAAAAATCCTTTTGTATTTAATACCAAGAATGAAATACACCAATTTGCACTAGATGTATGTCCTAAGTTCAATGACATTTTAATTAAAGCTGAAACCTGCTGGTATCATTATGCTAATCATGCACTTGTAGGCAAAAAAAATGCTAACCGCCCGTGCGGCATTTGCATTCCTTGTATAATTCGCCTTACTGCGGATTCAAATTATAGTTCAATATGTGAGATAGATATTTTGGATAAATCTGTTCAAATAGATGCAAAGAAAGGTTTTGCTTTTCGTTCTTATCAAGGTTTTGCTGAAAGAATAAATGTATGCAAAGACAAAAATGATTTTTATCTGCGTGTGCTTGATAGTAATACTCGGGAATTGATAGCTTCAGGTTGGTCTGTGAACTATCAATCCTTATACGATGTATATAAGCGGTTTTCAAATGAATTTATTCAAACATTCCCTAAGTAGTAATTTCTATGATTATACATGCCTTGAGTGTACGTCAGCCTTACGCTGAAATGATTATTTCCGGAATAAAATCTGTTGAGCTGCGAACTTGGACTACCCCATTTCGCGGGAGATTGTGGTTGCATACTGGACTGAAAAGCGACGCATCAGCAGAAGCGTTTTTCCGTCAACAATTACTAATTGGTAATAGAATTTTAGATAAGGGGTGTTACTTGGGGATTTTAAATCTAACTGCTATAGTTCCTATGGATAAGCAACGTTGGGAATTGTGGAGAAAAAAGCATCATGATTTAAGTGACTATACGCCTAATTTTTATGGTTGGCTATTTTCTGTTGATAAACGGTTTGAAACACCAATACATGGTAGGGGTGCTCAAGGTCTTTTTACTCCGTCTGAATTAGTATTAACACAATTGCGCTTAGCTTCAAATTATTAAAGCAGTAACTGCAATTGTCAGGCCCTCTATTTTTTAGACAGAAGCTAGGTAAAAAATCTTATAGTCTTGTAGGGTTTTAGTTTGACAAAACTTAGCCATTCATTTACAAGATCAAATATATTCGGTACTTTATAGTAGGTTTGATCTTGTGACCTTTAACTGGCGAAAAAATCAGCAGGGGATAGGAAGCTATCTTTTAACAGAAATTGCTTGTGCAAAACGCATCTTTAGCTGGCTAAGCTATTGATTTTTCCTAGCGAAAGGAGGTAAAAAGGGTGTTTTCAAAATTATTTTTTCAGACCTATTTCAGACCCATGGCATATAACTCCTTGACTGACAGTAGACAGGCGCTATACTTGTAATCAGTAGGTCGTTGGTTCGATTCCGACTGGGGGCTCCAAAAAAACCGCTAAATTTCGCAAATTTGGCGGTTTTTTGTTTTTGATTTTTGCAGTAGCAAAATTCCAGAGATTTTTTTGAGAATTTTTTTAAAATCGAGAAGGGGTGTTTTTGGGCTTTTCGCTATTAACTTTACAAATGACTTATTTTTCTACTAAATACATCAACTAAGCTCCATAATAGTAGATAACCAAATCCTGATACAAAACTGTTATTTTATTTTTACATCCCGCACAATCGGCAACCAGAAAAGAGGGTTTCTATTTGTAAACTTCCCCAAAAGAGGACCAGAAGAAATTAGAGTGTAAAAGATAATTGACCTCCTCCCAAAATAGGACCGGCCTAAACTAAAGAAATCGAGCGGGTTTGGCATTGATTTACCACCTGCTCAGGGGTTAAATCCGCTAACGAACTATGAGGTCGAAAGTTGTTGTATTCCTCTCGCCATCGCTCAATTTTTTCTTTGGCATCGTCCATGGAAAGAAACCAAAAATGGTTCCATCTTAATACCCTTACTACTGCCTCGCCATAAATATAAGATGCCAGTTATGCCATATTGTAAGGCTGGATTTGAAATTAACCTACAACATAAATAATTACTTAAGATGAAGAAAAAATTGCCACCTAAAGATATCACTAGTCCCATATACAAAACTGTTATTTATTTCTTTAACGATTGAGAACAAACCACTACTAAGAAACAGGATTTCTATTCCAAATTCATCAGACAGAAGGATCCAGTGAATGGATTCGAGTACTGGCGTAACAGGATTTATTGGTACATTGAAAATTCGGAGTTTGGTATCAAGTGGGCAGCTATTTATGACAATAAAAATACCGATCGGGAGAAAGAACCTATTCTGACTATTTTAGGCAATGGAATTGAAAGGGAGCATGCGTCATTTATCCCTAATTGAACCCAAAAGGAGAGGTGCTTAAATGAAATTTCAATACTAGATTGGAAAGATAGCAGGGTAGATAATTCTTAAGTATAGCTGCTGAGAAAATTTACCCTGCCAATATTATTCCGACAAATAATAAAAATCGGCAGACAGGGAAAGATAATTTTATAAGGCTGGAGGAAATATAACTTATCACCCCTCTAGCCATTCTATGAAATTTTAGTAAAGGAGTAGTTAAATTAACCTCGCCTTTGGCTTTACTTCTGAACTGTCGTATTTATTGTGAAGAGGTCAGCTAAGGAAAAGATTGAACGATGGCGTGAGGAATATAATAACTTCCGGCTCCATAGTTAGTTAGCAGATCTAAATCCTAATCAGATAGTAAAATAGTGCTTATTACGGAGATTTTTTCACTATAGCTCTGTGCGAAAAACAGAGGTCATACAATTTACTACACTTTAGCAACATGACTACTCTTTTAAATATTACTTTATATTTACACTTCAAAATTGAGTTGAGGGTATTAGTAGTCATTTAGCCGCTAAACTATGCACGAGGCAATAAGATATATAAGTGATAAATTAAAGAACTATGCCCACTTTCTTTTAGTAAAACTAGAGGAAGCTGCAAAGCAAAACCTGCAGCTTCTCAAAGAGGTGAATCCTCCATTGGTTGAGAATCTTTTGAGAAATCTACCTGCTGAGCAATTTGAAAGGTTGGTAAAAGAATCACTGGATCTATTTTTAACACATATCATGGATGACACCTGGCGGGATGGTATCAAGGAAACTTTAAGGCAGTGGGAGGCTAATGAATTACCCACAGTAACAAGGGATGAAATAAGCATTGACGATATTCTCTTGATTTATTCTGTTCGAAAAACACTTTTTTATAGTCGTCTTCCAGAATACACGCAAGATGCTAACCTGATCACTGATATTGTTAAAGAAATAGATTTTATTATTTCGGAGGTTCAAAGGCAAGCCTTTAGTCTTTATGTTCAGATAAGTGGGAAGCAACTTGAAAAAAAGAATAAGGAGCTAAAAGAAAGCCATGAAGAAGTAGCCGCCATGAATGAAGAACTCAGACAAAGCGAAGAGGAACTGGTTGCTACGAATGAAGCATTGGTAGAAGCAGAAGAGAGACTTTTAGATATTAATAAAGATCTTGAACTGAAGGTATTGGAGAGAACGCAGAATTTAAAAACCATAAACGATTTAAATTCTTCAATAACCCAAAAATTTAACATACACGACATTGTGCAGGAGGTGACTGATGTCGCTACAAAATTAGCTAAAGCGGAATTCGGCGCCTTCTTTTACAATACAATAAATGAGCAGGGCGAGTTACTTACCCTTTACACTATCTCCGGGGTGGCTATTGAGAATTTCTCAAAGTTTCCTCACCCTCGTAAAACACAAATTTTCGCCCCTACTTTTGAGGGAACAGCAATTGTTCGTTCAGATGACATTACGCTGGATCCACGATATGGGCAAAATCCTCCACATAAAGGTATGCCTCAAGGGCATCTTCCGGTTAAAAGCTACATGGCTATTCCTGTTAAATCTATCAATGGCGAGGTGTTGGGAGGGCTATTTTTTGGACATTCTAAACCGGGAATATTTACTGAAGAGTCTGAAAAGCTAGTTTTGTCCGTGAGTACGCATGCAGGAATTTCAATCCAAAATTCCAAACTATTTTCTCAGTTAAAGGCTAGTGAACAAAAATTTCAATTCACCCTTGATGCCATGCCACAAATGGTGTGGACGGCCAACGCTCAAGGAGAATTTGACTATATAAATAAGCATTGGGTTGACTATACTGGTCTTTCTATGAAGGAAATAAGAAAAGGATGGCCTTCCGTTAATCATCCTGATGATATAGCTTCGACGACAGAGATATGGAGAAAGGCTTTTGCAGTAGGAACTTCATTCGAGATTGAAACTAGAATACAAAATGCACATACCAAGGAATTTAGATGGCATTTAGTCAGGGCTCTTCCGATGAAAAATGATAGGGGGGAAATAACCAAATGGCTTGCCACTTTAACTGACATTCATGAATTTAAAATTTCTCAAGAAAGGTTGAAAATGCTTGCAACTGTCCTTGAAAACATGAATGAAGGCGTGAGTGTTTCTGATGAAACTGGTGTTATTTTTTACACAAATCCCACAGAAGAGCGAATGTTTGGGTATGAAAGGGGAGAATTGATAGGAAAGCATGTTTCCATTCAAAATGCGTATCCTCCAAAAGAAAATGAAGCAATTGTTAACCAAGTGCTGACGGTATTAAAAACAAACGGGTTCTGGAGCGGGGAATGGCATAATATCAGAAAGGACGGCACAACTTTTTATACCTACTCTTTTATATCTACTTTGAAGCTTAAGGATAAATCGTTATTGGTCTGTGTTCAACGTGACATAACAGAAGAAAAGCTTAATAAAGCAGCCTTAGAATACCAAAGTACACTCAACAAAACCATAACCGACAATGCCACTTCAGCGCTTTTCATGATGAATGCGAAAGGGTACTGCACGTTCTTCAATCCGGCCGCAGAAAAAATGTTTGGATATAGCTTTGAAGAAATTAGTATCAAACCGCTACACTATCTAATCCACCATCATCGTCCCGATGGATCATTCTATCCCATGGAGGAATGTCCATTAGATAGGGCTTTACCGGAAAACTTCGATGTAAGAGCCCATGAGGATGTATTCATAAAAAAAGATGGTACTTTCTTTTCTGTTGTTTGTGCAGCTAGTCCAATTTTTGAAAACGGTATTCCAGTCGCTACGGTAATTGAGGTACGAGACGTGAGTGAAGAAAAAGAGGCAAAAGTTAGAATCTACGAAAGCAACGAGCAGTTAAAGCTAAAGAACAAAGAGCTGCAAAAAATTAATAATGACCTTGATAATTTTGTTTATACAGCCTCACACGACTTAAAAGCACCCATTGCAAACCTGGAAGGACTGTTAAATGCGTTAAAAAAACAGTTAGATGGGCAGCCACTTAGCGAGAAACTAAATGCTATCTTAAGTTTAATGGAGAAGTCTATTTTAAGATTTAAGGAAACAATCAAAGGACTTACCGAAATTAGTAAGACGCAAAAAAATGTAAATGAGGATGTAGAAGAAATTATAATTGACAAATTAATGGAAGAAATCAGCCTGGAAATCTCTCCCATGATTGAAGCCTCTGCCGCTTCGATAAGCGTTTCTACAGATGGCTGCCAAAAAATTGTTTTTTCGAAGTATAACCTGAGAAGTATTTTTTATAATCTGATTACGAATGCAATAAAATATAGGAACCCAGAGGTGGGCTTAGAAATCTTGATAAATACCTATTGCAGGCAGAACCTTACTATTATCGAAGTAAGAGACAATGGTCTTGGTATAAAGCAAGAGAATACTTCTAGAATTTTTGAAATGTTCAAAAGACTCCATCATCATGTCGACGGGTCAGGTATTGGATTATACATAGTCAAAAGGATAGTAGAAAATGCCGGAGGTTCAATAGAAGTCGAAAGCGAGCTTGGTAAGGGAACATTGTTTAGAGTACTCATGCCAGAAAATTAGGAACCAAACTCTGTTTTCCTCTTTTGTAGGGCTTAACTTCTATAGGATGCCTTCATTTTTAATTTCTTATCTTATAGGACGTAAACCAACTTTTTAATAATTTAATTAAATGTCAAGTCCCTATTTTTGAGACAGATGCAAAAAAGAATTGACCTGGTAAGTTAGTAACGCAATCCTCCCCTTTCGAGTAACTTAAATTTAACTTCTCTTGAATCAAAATTAGAGCTTACTTTAGTATCCACTTTTTCGAGCAGACTTCAACTACCCACCTGCTTCAAAATGTTCATTTTGAGCACTCGTCAGGAAAGTTGTGCATACGTTGTTTTTATCTGATTAATTCTGTTAGCCCATACCCTTTTCAACAGGTAAATTTGAAAAGATAACACTAGCAACAGAAATCCAAAAATCCAGTATTTGTTTTCGCTCCCTTCCACAGTGGAGCAAAAATATCCAAAAATGATCAGGATTGCCGTTACTCGCGATAGAACATATAGGATGGAATAGGTCCGGATACGCTTCAGGTAATTTTGAAGAGACTCTTCAATGTTATTCCCATGTATAAGTTTGCATGTAATCTGATACCCCAATAAATTATGTATCAATACCAAAAAACCGACAGCACCAGTAGTATATTCCACAGCAGCAGTTTGAGATGGCCGGGAGAGGTAAAATGAACTGTGTCAGTTGTTATTGTTAGGTTATCTATTGAGAGACTTGATTTTTTGCTTTGATAATGAAAAGGGTTTTATTTGTTGTCAGAGTAATGTAAATCCTTTTTATTGGTTTTAACCCCTTACCGATAACTGGATTTTACTACATTAAAAACTGATTACCGCTTCAATAGTAAACCCACTAAATTCCGCTCCCACAAATCTGCCAGTCCAGGCATTGCCAGTATAAGCCTGATTTACATATTCTACTTTCGTCAACACATTTTTTGAGATAAACCAACCACCTCCTATGTTTAGCCTGCGGATTTCAAGGTTTTCAGGGGCGCTTTCCAGCATCTTCCCTCTTACCGTATTAAACCTTCCTGCCATATAGAATTTTTCGTTTCTTCCAAAGCGGTAAATTAATTCTGCTGCCAGTTGCGTAAAAGCCCCTTCTTTGCCAACCTGTGGCCCGGTAAACTCGTTGCTTCCACTAGCAAGTTCATAAATAGCAAAGAGTTCAATTCCTTTGTATTTAATAAAGGGATTGATTTGTAAGGCAGTTAGTTTGGTAAAACGAGCATTATATCTACCCTCGAAGTCAGTGCCTTCACTAATGCCATTTGAATCAGGTTTGGTATGCAATACATGATAGTATCTGCCGCCTGTGCGATCACCCCATACAGCCAAGTGCCTGAGGTGGTCCCATGATTGATATACCAGGAGCCAGTTACCCTTACCCGCAGATCATGGCTTAACTGTTTATCATAGCCCAACTTCCCATAAATAGAGGGTTTGTTGTCCGTGTTGGCATTTACGACTACATTCTGGTTGAGCTTACCGTTAGTAACCCCTACTACTGCCAATAGTCCCTTATGCTGCAGAGTTACTTCCCCGAAAGCTTCTGTGGAAAAGGCATCCATGATATAATTGCCTGTAAAGGGATTAAAAATAGCCCCCGCATTATCTGATCTGCGCAGGTGGGCATCCCCATAGTTAAATTCATCCAGGCCAATGGTAATACTGGTGTAGCTCATAATACCTGCTAAAAATCCTGGCCTGATAAAATCAAGCCGATCAATTTGCATGTGCCCTCCTTTGATCCAGGCTTCGTTATGATGCTTTGAAGAAAGATAGGTTCGCAAGTGCATCCGTACACCATCCAGTAACTGTACATCCAGGTTCAGGTTAGCGGAAGGTAAGTTAAAATCTTTACCTAGTTCAACCAGATTGCCTTCGGCATTGCTTTGGGTTAATCCCTGGAACTGCATAGCAAAGTCACCGCCAAGCCGCACTTTAAGGCCTTTGAAATGTACCGTATCAGCTTTGGGTGTCTCAAAGACGTTCAGGCCACTCTTATCGTTAGGTCTGAAAAATTGCAGAGCCGGTTGTTGCGCTTTCACAACAAGAGAGATAAGGCAACACACGAGCAGAAGTATATATTTCATAAGGATCGTATTTTAATGGATGAAATGTGATATTAGATGCCTGCTTCTTTTTTGTATACCATCGTAAAATCCAGCGTAATGGCATCTCCTGTTTTCATAGCCCCCATCATAAAAGTGGGTGGTTTCACCTTATAATCACTCATCTTCAATTTATCTGATCCCCTGCACGTAATGGTTGAATCTTTATTGATCTCACAATACACATCCATACTTACCTGTTTTGTAATACCTGCAATTGTGAGATTGCCCTGTGTTTTAATAAGGAATTGGTTTTCTTTTTGGGGAGATACCCTTGCCGACAATAGTTTGTAATCAATGTTTTGAAACTGATCTGTCTTCAAGGCTTTATAAGCATTCTTATCCAATCCCTTCTGTCCACTTTTTAGGTTCTGAGCCACTAGTGAGAAGGTGAGAGATTGGAGTGTGTTTAGCCCATCATTTCCTGGATTGAAGCCGAACTGTGCATTCCCGGTAAAAATTTGAGTAGTCATGTCCCAATCGTGCAGGGTAGAGGTACCTGCCATGGTCATCTTGCTCTCTTTGGTTTGGGTAATCGTATAGTGTGATTGTGATTGTGTAAAATGAGAGAATCCCATTATTACACAAATAGTCATCCATACAAAACCTGGTTTACATATCTTTTTCATAGCCCTTGTTTTTGATTTAAAGTAGTTAGTTGAATCCCACTGTGCCATCCTATTTTTGAGATAATGCTATCCAGCTTTTCTCTCTATTGTATCAGGCCACATGAATGGTAGGCCCAGGTAATTAGTCCTCGTATCCGCTTTTGATGACTGTGGATATCATTTTGAATTGCTCATAGGCATTAAAACTGTGCTTTGTATGAGCAGGAATTACTATTCCCTCTCCTAACCTGAGCTTATATTGCTTATCATTTATATGCAACTCGGCAGTCCCATCAATGATCTGTACATAGGTGTCGAAGGGAGAAGTCTTTTCGGCTAATTCTTCGCCGGCATCAAAGGAGGAAGCGGTTACATTGCCGGTGGTTTTTTTAATAATCGTCTTGCTCAATACCCCGTTAGGAACATATTCAATGATTTCAACAATGATATGTACCGTTGATTTTTCTAATTCAGGGAAAAGGATAGGATTATTGCCGGTAGAATTACTAAGATCATGTTTATCTTTTTTCATGAGTAGTTGCAAGTAAAGTAGGCTGTAAAGGTAGACTCCTTTAAGCGGCTGCCCCTTACATAACTTTGGTTAAATGTTGCATCTATCACACATTAAAAAGCCATGTTGGATTATATAAAGAGGGAAATACAATTACAGGTTTTCCAGATTGCCTTTGCGCTTACGCTTGAGTTGCTTGAAAAAGGAAGGCGACAGGCCGGTAACTTTTTTGAACTGGTTGGATAAATGGGCTACACTGCTGTAATGGAGTTGATAGGCAATCTCGGTCAGGTTCAGCTCGTCATAGAGCAGCAATTCTTTTACCCGCTCAATTTTATGGATGATGATAAACTGCTGTATAGTGATGCCTTTTACTTCTGAAAAAATATTGGATAGATAGGTATAATCGTAGTTTAATTTTTCACTGATGAAATCAGAATAATTCACCTTTGGTAATTGATCCGAATAATGAACCATTTCGATAATCACATTCTTGATTTTATCAATCAGAATACTTTTTTTATCGTCCAGCAGTTCCAGGCCTGAACGGAGAAGGTTTACTTTCAGTTGATCGTGCTGCTCTTGAGTAATGTCTTCTAATAGCTCAACCATACCCAAATCAAGTACTACATAGCGAAGCCCAAGTTTTAGTAATTCTTCTTTCACCAACATTTTGCACCGTTGGCTTACCATGTATTTGATATAGAGCTTCATAGTGGTTTTTTGTTGAAATATGCAGTAGTCAAGGCTAGGTTTAAAATGTGTGAATGATGTAAATCTCCTTTATAGTTATGTAATGCTTTCTTGGGTAAAAGCATTCACTTTTGTGCGGTTATTATTCTTACAATAAAATCAGAAAAGTATCTAATTGAGCAAGAAAGCATATGATCCACTTCTTTATTGAGAATCAATGCAATGAAAGTATGTGCCCGAAAAAGGCAAGGAATTTTCTATAAAAAGTAAGCAGCCATGTCCAGATTAACAGTGAATCTGTTTAGGATTTAGTTTTCTGTTTGATTTTACGAAGGAAGCGAACAGAAAAAGCTATTAGGAGTAAAGCTAGCCATGAGGAAGCTTTTTTCTCAAATCTCACTAGCAAAGCTTTGAAACTGTCCATCCAGGCATTAGCATGCTCTATAACTTTCCTGCACTTGTATAACTCTTCATCAAAATATTGATACTGCTCATTTTGGCTTCCAGTATTTCTTGAGTTAAAGGCAATATTGGCTTCTATGTGTTTATCCTTACATACTTTTCTCAACTCTTTGCAATCAAATCCTGCATCAGCATTGAGAAATAACCCATTCAAGTCAATACCTGCCTTGATAAGGATCTGGCATAATTCTTCAAACAGGCTTGTAATATCAAATAAATCATGATGCTCGCCTGCCTGAGAAGTTGCACAGGCTAACATTTGCCCTTGATTGTCGGCTAAAAACAAATTATTAGTGGTATTGGCTTTTTTTCTTGCCTGATACCCTACAGCTTGCCCTCCTTGCTTACAAATTGTATGGCTGCCATCCAGCTGTATAGATGACAAGTCTAATTTATCCTTATGAACTGACAAGATAGTCATCCATACTTTGCTCCAGGAACCATCTTTTACCCATTCATTAAAATGATAGTAAACGCCTTGCCAGCTGAGGGCTTTATCTGTAAAAAATGCTTTTGTTGGCAGAAACCTCCACTGACATCCTGTTTTCAGCCGGTAAAGTATGAGTCCTACCACTTCTCGCATCAGTTCCTTGCTACATTCTTTACCTCTCATGCCTACTGACAAATTTGCTAATATATACCTATCTATTGTATCTTTAGGTAAGATTTCCATTGGATGTATTCTTTTGTGCCTCGCAACACAAAATTCTCACTTCTTTGGAAATTTTTCTGTTTATCCTAAACAGCTTCAGTAATTAAACTCATTCATACCCTCATCTGGCTTTTTTTCAATGTAGTCCTGTTCTACTTATCGTATGCTGTCATTACAAATAAAATTGACAAGTTAGTATGGATGGGTGTTGGTATTATTCTGCTGGAAGGACTGGTTCTACTTATCTTCAGAAATGTTTGCCCAATTACCCTAATTGCACATAGATATTCTGATTCTTCCAAAGACAACTTTGATATTTTTCTCCCCAATTGGCTGGCTAAGTATAACCAATTGATTTACACAATTATTTTTATCATGATCATTTGTATGCTGATATATAGAATCATAAGTAATGGCCTTAACAATATTTCAACTTTTACTGATACACTAACCGATTCTACATTAAGAAGTTAAAGTTAAAATAATTAATTATGAGAATAGCCTTTATTATACTCGTTATAGCTCATGGACTCATTCATTTATTGGGCTTTAAAAGCTTTGGGCTATCAGAAGTAAAACAACTGACACAACCTATTGCAAAACCTTTTGAAACGGTCTGGCTGCTTACCTTTATCCTTTTTGTACTGGCAGCGATCCAGTTTGCCTTTAAACATAGCTATTGGTGGGTATTTGGTTTACTAGCAGTAGTAATCTCCCAAATTCTGATCATTTTCTTCTGGCAAGATGCCAGATTCGGAACCATAGCCAATGTGATTATTCTGATGGCAGTAATCATCGGATATAGCACATCCGCTTATTATCGTAAATATCAAGATGATGTAAAAACTGGCTTGCAACTGGCATCCTATTTCCAACCTTCTGACCTGACAGAAACAGACATCCAAGAATTGCCCGAACCCGTAAAAAAATACCTTCGTTTTACAGGTTCTGTTGGCAAACCCAAAGTAAATAATTTTAAAATAGAATTTACCGGCAAAATCAGAAAGGATGAGCAATCGGAATGGATGCCTTTTACTTCAGAGCAGTATAATTTTATGCACACGCCAACCCGGCTGTTTTTTATGAAAGCCATCATGAAAGGCATGCCTGTTGCAGGGTATCACTGCTTTAAGAATGGATATGCTTTTATGGACATCAGGCTGTTATCCTTATTTAAAGTGCAGTATCAGGATGGAGTAGAAATGGATTTGTCGGAGACAGTTACCTTTTTCAATGACATGTGTTGTCTGGCTCCGCCTACCCTGATAGACAAGCGAATAAAGTGGTTAGCAGTGGAAAATAATAAAGTGAAAGCCTCCTTTACCAATAACCATATCACCGTTTTTGCCTGGCTGTATTTTAATGACAAAGGTGAACTGATAAACTTTATTTCTGATGACCGCTATTCGGCTGATGCAGGAAAGCAATTACCCTGGGCAACTCCATTGAAAGATTATCAGGAAATAAATGGATACAGACTGATGGGAAATGCCGAAACCATATACAGTTATCCCGATAGAGATTTAGTTTATGGAACTTTCAAACTTATCAGGATAGAATATAACTGCATCGATTAAAAAATTACACTAACTTAAAACAGGATTTACCTGCAATATTTATGATAATCCCTATTGAACAGTGCTTAGCCAACAGCCCTTAATGAACTACGATTTAGTCTAAGAATTTGGCAGGTTATAGGGCGCTGCTTCCAAATGATTCAGTAGAGTATCACCAGTGAAAATAGTGAGCAGGAGCCCAACTAATTCACCAGCATACTTATTGACAGAAGAGGTTGAATACTGATTATGAACATCAATAAATACTATTTCTATTCCACCTTCTTTTAGGATATATCGGAAGTAATAAGGATAGTCTGCCTCCCTGGATCGTTGTAAATACCTATTCTGCCTATCTACTCCCCAGGATGCATCTGTGTAATGTAGTTGTTGCTCAAGTTTCTCCAGCAGGCTCTCCGGATGATCTGTTATGATATGCATTGCCATGACTACTAATTAATTAAATGATGCATAATTGTTAATTTTGGGTAATTCATTCCAATATTCCAGTTTTCAAAGATTTAGTAGTCGGATGATGTATCAATACATCAGGCATCTATACCATCCTACATGTCCACTAACTAATACTTAATCATCAGACACTTATTTTTTTTCCATTGCCATTTGCAAGCAAAGGTGGCTCTACTTTGGTTTTATTCAATACAGAAGTAATGCTGGTGAGTACGCCCGCAATATCAGACAGATCTGCCGGAACGATCATGGTATTATTTACTTTTGCCAGTTTTCCAAATTCGGTAAGGTATTGTTCGGCTACCCTCAGGTTTACTGCATTCATGCCGCCATCTTCATTAATAGACTTAGCTATTTCACTTATGCCTTTGGCAGTGGCTACGGCTACCAGTTCTATTTCGGTAGCTCTACCTGTTGCTTCATTTATCCGGCGTTGTTTTTCCCCTTCAGAACGGGCTATGGTTTCCTGTTTTTCACCTTCGGCCCTGTTTATTTTTGCCTGCTTATCACCCTCTGATTCTGCAATCAGGGCCCTTTTTTCCCGCTCAGCCCGCATCTGCTTTTCCATGGCATCTTTAATGCTTTGAGGTGGAGAAATATTTTTTACCTCATAACGCGACACTTTTATTCCCCAAGGATCACTGGCTTTATCCACTGCTTCTACAATACTTGCGTTGACGGTTTCCCTTTCCTCAAAAGTTTTATCCAGTTCCATTTTTCCAATAATGCTACGCATGGTGGTTTGGGAAATTTGTACAACAGCAAACTTATAGTTATCAATACCATAGGAAGCTTTGAGTGGATCAATCACCTGCAGATATAAAATACCATCTACTTCCACAGCAATATTATCTTTGGTAATACATATTTGTGAGGCTACATCAATGGCTTGTTCTTTCTGGTTTTGCTTATAGGCGATTCTATCTATATAAGGAATCAGCACATGAAAGCCTGCTTCCAGGGTACGGCTATATTTACCCAGCCTTTCCACAATGTAAGCCGAACGCTGTGGTACCACTTTAAAGCTGGAAAGAAAAGTAACTAACACAAAAAGGGTTAATAGTACGAGTATAATAGTAGTTGGCGTCATAATTAAGTTTTTTTAGCATTCACCAGCAACAAAATGCTTTCATTGCCTGTAATAGTTACTTGCTGGCCCCTTTCAATTTCGTCTGCAGACCGGGCATTCCATTGGGTCCCTTTGAAACCCACTTTCCCATCCTGGCCAGGGCTAATATGGGTTTCAGCCACACCGGTTTTCCCCAAAAAATCATCTTCCAGCCCTCCTGAAAAACGTTTAGTCCATAGTATTTTTTTAATCCACTTTCTGAACAGCAAAATGGTAAGGAGAGAAATACTTAAAAAAGTAAGAATCTGTACATTTGTAGAAAGTTCAAAAGCCAGAGAAAGCAAAGCAACCATCCAGGCACCGATGGCAAAAAAGAAAAGGATAAATCCTGGCATAGTAAATTCCAGAATAAATAAGATAAACCCTAAAACAAACCAGATGACAGGCGGATTAGAAAAATTTTGCATGAAAAACTGATTGATCGTGTTCATTAGAGTAAGAGTTGGGTACAAACAATGTATCGCTACTGCTGCTGGTGAAAAATTACCAGCAAACAGGCTTAGAGGCAGATACTTTCTAAAATGATACTATGGAGAGGTATACGTAAAATCCTGCACTGCATACCTGTATCAAAGATGCCGTTTATATGCCGCAGATGTGTTACATATTTATAGATATATGTTACATAAATCACGCATTTACCGGCAAGGCAGATTAAAGTAAAGTGCTTTCAAAAAGAAGCCAACAATAATTATTTAATTGATGAAAAAAATAATAGCATACAGAATGGCTGTATGCTAAATTACTCCACAGATGTATCGAATTCTCAAGTGTAAAGGCTTTTTAAGCTACTATTGAGGTCATTTTTATAAAGCTACTAAAAACAAAATAGACTGAACTAATCATCGATTTTTAATTTAAATAGCTCTAATTGGTTATCTGCCATTTAAATCAATTAGCAGTGTTTTCTATTGAGCTGTTTTTGATATTGATTTCCAGCTGGGTAATAATATCGGCTAATTCATTAGAAGTTTTATCATAAGAAGAATCGTCATAACAATCCACAAGTATACTATGGATAAACTTTGTTGTTTTCAAAGATAAATCCAGATGCACAGTAGTATCTTCATCTGTAGGACCAGTAAAAAAAGATTCCATTTTCATTTTTGTTATATTTAAAGTATTTGATTAAAGTTAAATAAAGGAACAAAGTATATTATACATAAAATACTGCCACGAAAGTACTTTAGTAAATATCGATTCCTATTTTAAATATGTTTTTTGTATAAGTTTAACTGCTGTATTTCATCTGCATGCCCCTCGCGGTTTGTGGTCGTTACAGAGTTACTTGTAGTTAAAGGCTGGCCATCTATAGCTAGTAGAGGTATGGTTAATGGGGTAGCAGCCAATTGCTCATTAACCAAATTAGTCGCATACGTGTAAGGTAAAAGCGCTTGCAGGTTTGGAACTATAGCTATCATATCTGCTCCAATATTTTCTACAAAACGGGAAATTCCTTCTGACAGATTTTCATGCTCAAGGGTATGAAAGGAAGTATGTGGGTAAGGAAACGATAAATACATTTCTTTCATACTCTCTAAAAATTGGTTTCCATCCATAAGAGTATCTTCTTTAGTAACTTGCAGGAAAATGATTTCTGCTTGAAAAGGCATAGCCAAGTCTATAATAACAGAAAACCGGTGATCTATATTCATTTCCCGATTCATCACCACAAGGATTTTCTTTAGAGGTTTGAAACTAACTTCTTGTGGTATAAACAAAGCTGGGCACTGTGCTTTTTTAACCAGGTTGACCATAGACTCTGAATGCATATCAAATAGCCCAAAATCCTTTTCTACTCCTACTACCATTAGTTCTGCCTTTAGGGTACGGGCTTTCTCTGCAAGCGAATATACGGTTTGTACCTGCCTGGTTGGGTCATAATAAACTTCCAGATAGGAATCTTTAAAAGGGCCCATTCTTTCAACGCTTGTATCTGGCAAAGGCTGAATTAGCGGGAAGATTCGTTGATTATTTCGAAACAGATTGTCCATTAAAGGCTTTTCTTCAGATACCAGCTCTGCTTGCGCTGCCTCAGAAAGCAACGTTGCATACGCAAAGGCATTACCAGCGATGGAGGTATTATTAGTAGGACAAAGAATAGTTTTCATAAATATAGATTTTAAGATAGAAAAGGAAATATTTACTAGAGTGAATCTGGTAATGATTCATAGACACAGGAAATTGTCAAGTCCCTCTATTTCAAAAATCTAGTGTATATTAAATTAAGTGACAGGACAAAGATGGGTATAAGCAAGCCGGAAAGTATTACATATATGTGGATAATGTTTACACATATCACATATTTCCAGATTACTCTTATGCTTTAGCTGCTTGAATTTTGACTTTATACATCTATTTGAACATACCAGTCAATGATGATTTTATTGTTTATATTAAGAATAATTGCCTTCGTCGGGGATTTTCCAGTTTCTTTGTTTTGGCATTACTCCAATCATTTTGAAATGGTATCGAACAAGCTTCACTAATAGTAACTACAAAAATATGTACAGCTTCATTTGGTGGATTATCTATCCACTTGACATTGTTCTTTCTGGCTAAGTATTGGAGAATGCTTATACCAAGGCCTCATTGATATTGGGTAATCTTCCCAAATGGTGCAAAGTAGTTAAATGAGAGCGCAAGGCCTGATAAAATGTTTTATTCTCTAAGTAATTAATATTGTATTCCTCAGCCGTGTGTTTAACGATTTTGGCAATCTGTGGATAATGTACATGACAAATTTTGGGAAAAAGATGATGTTCGATCTGAAAATTCAATCCTCCTACATACCAGGATATCCATTTACTTTCCCGTGAAAAATTTACTGTCGTATTGAGTTGATGAATGGCCCATTCATTTTCAATAGTGCCTTTTTCATCCGGAAGGGGATGGCTGGTTCCTTCCACCGTATGAGCGAGCTGGAATACAGTAGTTAAAATGATCCCTCCCACAAAGTGCATAAGCAAGAATCCAGTGAGGATCTGATAAAAAGGGATTCCCCAAAAAAGGGTAGGGGCTATTAGCATACAAAAAAAGTATACCAGTTTAATGGCTAGAATCTTAGTGAAGATTAATATATTTTCCCCAGGGCTATGTGAGTTCAAACCGCTTTTTATATATTTGAAAAACTGGATAAAGTCTTTTAAAGATACCCAGTAGAGGGTAAGTATTCCATAAAACATAAAGGCATAGATCCACTGCAGGCGGTGATAAAATTTAACCTTTGTATGGGGTGAAAAACGTAAAACCAGTCTGTCCTCAATATCCTCATCCATCCCAACAATATTCGTATAGGTGTGATGAAGTATATTGTGCTGCAATTTCCAGTTGAAAACTGAACCACCCACTAGATTTAAGCTATATCCAATTACGGAGTTCACCCATTTTATCGCTGAAAAAGCACTATGATTCGCATCATGCATGACACTCATGCCAATTCCTGCTAAACCTAATCCCATTACTAGCCAGAAAACTAAACCCATCAAAAATGGCGGCTGTAAAAGCAGTATACACAGAAAGGGGGTTACATAAAGAGCTAATAAGATAATGGATTTGACTATCATTTTCTTATTGGCGTGTATTGACACATTCTTTTCTTTAAAATAAAAATCTACACGTTTTTTTAGTGTACTAAAAAACAATGATTTACTAGCAGCACTAAATTTTACATGCCTCTTCGGTTTTATTTTCAACATATTCTAAAATTATTATTTAATCATTTACTTGCAAATGGGCCATTTTGTTTGCCTCTTGTTTAACAATTGAGATGAGCCATACGCCAAAGCTAATTTGAGAGGGAGTATAGGTATCGATGTTTTTCCAGATGAATACAAAAGAATTTTCTAATACCTGTTGTGCCAGTTTATCATCACTAGTGATATGTAAACTTAGTTTATATAAGGCTACACTATACGTGTCATATAATCGATCAAACCCTTCTTTCTCTTTATTTTTTATTAATGAGATTATCTCTTGTTGAGCTAAGCAGGACATAGGCCGGGTACATAAAAAGTGTGTTATATCGGCTTATTCCATTTTCTCTGTAAAATTTACAATAGCCCAAATAGATTAATTGATTATCTATTTTTTGGAAAACGTACCAGCACCATCCATTAAGTAAAGTTTCTGTTAAAAATTTGTTTTAATCCATATCATATTATCAATAGCTCTAAAGAAGCTTTCACCTTATTAATTTCTGGATGGAGTAGTACTTGGTTTTCTCTCTAAAACTTTCTCCCAGGTAAATAAATTAATTTATAAAAATTGATGCTAGACACTTTGGGCTTAAATACTTGGTTATTATCTATAATAATTTATTATGTAAACTACTTAATGTTACAATAGCTAATTTACAGATAATGCCTAAAAGCAATACTCTTATAACGTTATGATTTTCAAATTGTTTACGTATAAATACTGATTTAATTCAATTCAGTATTTATACGTAAACCTTATTATATTTTTTCCCGTTTTTGCATTACTGTGTTGAAGCGAAAGGTCACTTACATTTTTTCTGCCTCATAGCTCGTATTACCTCTTCCATGGCTTGTTAAATATTAATAGTAGTTATTTGTATTAAACCCAAGTATATACTTTATTTCCAAATGTAGGCTATTAATAAGCATTGTAGCACCATTCAAGCGAACAGGATTTGTTTTAGATTAATCTTGCTTTATAAGCTTACATTTTTAAATTAGCAAATGGTCAAGTGTTAGAAGCATATTTACTATCTAAACTTCTGCATTTATAAGGAATAGATTCTTGCCTTTAGGATTCATCGTTACTTAAATCTTACCAGCTCCTTAGCTTTTAATCTCGTATAATTTTCCTAAAATGAAACAAGATGACACATACTCCCCAACATATTATTGCTATTGGCGCTTCAGCAGGAGGTATTGAAGCCATCTATACTTTTTTTGACCATACGCCCCTTGATAAAGCTTCTTATATCATTATTCAGCATTTATCCCCCGATCATCAAAGTAGGCTGGCTCAATTACTTGAAAAGCATAGCAAGCTCGATATTGACCTGGCAGAAAATGGAATGGTAGTGGAACCTAATAAAATATATGTGATCCCTAATAAGCAGTTTATGACTCTGCAAAAGGGGACGCTGTACTTAACTAGCAAAGCAGGAAAAAAAGGACCCCATCACACCATAAATACTTTCTTTCATTCCCTGGCTAAAGATCAGGGCGGGAAAGCCGTAGGTATCATTCTCTCAGGTATGGGAAGTGATGGCAGCGAAGGAATTAAAGCCATAAAAAAAGCCGGAGGATTAGTCATTGTGCAAGATCCGGTAACTGCTAGCTACGATTCCATGCCTCAACATGCCTTAGCCACAGGAGTAGCCGATTGGGTACTGGCACCAGAAGAGATGCCCATGCAAATCCAGGTTTATGTGCATCAATTGCAGCAACATACTCCTGTAAATCCGCCTGCCTCTTCCAGTGAGCTGGAAGAAAAAGAAGAATCTACTCTGGTGGCTATTTTAGATCTGCTCAAGAGCAAATTACCGATGGATTTTTCTGACTATAAAAGGGCTACCATTTTTAGAAGGATACGTAAACGAATGGCCCATCATGGGGTAAATGATTCCAGGGCGTATCTGCAAATGCTTTCAACCCATCCCATAGAACTACAGGCACTCGCTCAGGATTTTTTAATTAGTGTGACCTCCTTTTTCAGAGACCGGGAAGCCTTTGATCTGATTGAGCGGGATGTAATTCCCCAAATTATGAATGCAGGGGAGGCGGTGAAAATCTGGGTAGCTGGCTGTGCGACAGGCGAAGAGGCCTATTCCCTGGCTATACTGGTGCAGGAATATGTAGAGAAAACTAATAGGCAAATTGATGTTAAAATTTTTGCTACCGATTTAGATAAACTTGCCCTGGCCATAGCTTCCAAAGGGATCTATCCGGAAAGCATTGCCGGTAGCATGCTCAAGGAAAGGCTGGACCGGTATTTTATTTACCAGAATCAAAGCTACCGCATTAAACCGGAACTTCGAAAAATGCTCATTTTTGCCCCCCATAATTTGGGAAAAAATCCGCCTTATGCCAATATGGATCTTATCTCCTGCCGTAATCTGCTCATTTATATGAACAAAGATTTACAGGAGAAGATATTTTCTATGCTGCATTTTGGCCTTAAAAAAGGAGGATTTTTATTTTTAGGAGCCAGCGAAAATACTACGTTCCTCCACACGCATATGGAGGAAATCAGCCGCAAGTGGAAAATTTACAAAAAAAAGGCACATATACCTCTTCGCCTGGATACTTTCTCTTTACCCATCTATGAGGATGGTAAATCTGTATCCTTGCCTTCCTCTAAACAAGCGGAGGCAACTACCCAAAAACCTCCATTAGGGGAAGTCTTGAGTGAAATAGTGATAACTGAATATGGAGGAGCCGGTGTATGCGTGGATGAGAATCTGCAAGTAGTAGATTCCTTTGGAGAATTAACTACATACCTATTACCCAAAGTATTTAATTTTAATCTCTTAGATCTGTTGCCAGAACCGCTTGCCCTGCCAGTTAGAGCTGCCCTTCAGCGGGCATTAAAATCCGGGCAAGGGGTAGGCATTAAAAGTACACACGTAGGAGATTCACAGGAAGGGAGGGCAGTAGAGGTGTTAGTAAAACCCTTTACAGATCGTCGTCTTGAGAAGAGGTTCCTGCTGGTTCTGTTTCGGGAGACCTCTACAGGAAGTGATGCTGGCAAAGAACGTGGAGAGAAGTGGATGGATACTTCTTTGCAGACACGTGAATATGTGGAGAGCCTCGAAGAGGAACTCAGACAGACAAAGGAGAAACTGCATGACACCCAGGAAAAACTTGTGGCTATGGGGGAGAATATGCTTTCTTTTAATGAAGAATTATTGTCAGCCAATGAGGAGATGCAGAGTGCCAACGAGGAAATGCAAAGCTCCAATGAGGAATTGCAATCAGTCAATGAAGAATTGCAAAACGTCAACAGTGAATACCAGGGAAAAATTAAGGAACTCACTGAGTTAAATGATGACTTGAATAATTACTTTCGAAGCAATGTGAATGGGCAGGTTTTTGTAGATAGGGAGCTGAAGTTGAAAAAATTTTCTCCTTCAGTGGTCGAGCTGATCAATTTACAGGAAAGAGATATTGGCAGGCCACTAGATCATATCACCACCAATATTAAATTTGAAACCTTCCGGGAGGATATGACAAAGGTGATAGCAGAAGGAGGTATCATTGTTAAGGAAGTGCAATCCGCTCATAAATGCTACCAAGTGATGGCCATGCCCTATATCCGGCAAAGCGATAATAGAATTGATGGAGCCATCCTTACCTTTTATGAGATCACAGAACTTAAACGTCTACAAGGGGAACTCCAGGAGCGCAATACGAGCCTGCTTCGGATCAATGACGATTTAGATACATTCGTTTTTACCGCTTCTCATGACCTGTTAAATCTCATTGCCCATATTCAAGGCTTAATCGAGCTTCTTCATATTACTAATAATAGTGTTAATCCGGATACTAGTGTTAACCCGCAGGCCGAAGAATTTTACCGGATGATTGATACGGCCATTACAAAATTTAAGGCGCTCATCAGGGAGTTATCAGGGATTGGAAAAATAGAGAGTGAGCGGTTAAGGGAAGGAGAAGATGTGTATTTTGAAGAGCTAATAGAGGATATTAAGCTCAGCATTGCAACTCTATTAGAGGCCACCCATACACAGATCGAGGTTGCATTTGAAGTACCCTCTATCCACTTCTCAAAAAAAAACTTACGCAGTATGCTCTACAATCTGATCAGCAATGCCATTAAATATAAATCTTCAGAGCGCGACCCTCACATTGTGATCCACACCAAAGCTCTCCCAGGTTTTCTTCTGTTACGCGTGGAAGATAATGGGATGGGAATAGAGCAAAGCAAAGTTGCTTCGATCTTTACGCTCTATCATCGCCTGAGTGAGCAAATAGAAGGGCAAGGCATTGGACTGTATCTGACACAAAAAATTATCCATGCAGCAGGAGGTCACATTGAGGTGGAAAGCAAAGTGGGAAAAGGTACGACCTTTAGGTTGTTTTTTAAGCTGTAGCTTGGCAAATCCTTGTCTTGCTCAGAAAAAGATTACCATATCGGAAAGCTTCACATTGTTTGTCCAAGCCTGGAATTTGACTATGTAACCAATAAAAGATAGTAAAGAGCTCCTGTAAAAACAGTTGTTGCCTTTACTTTTTGAAATACACACTAAAAGTAGATCCTTCACCTACTTTGCTGTCTACCTCTATTCTGCCCCCTGCATTCTCCAGGATTTTTTTGACCATATATAAACCAATACCAATGCCTTCTACATGCGTATGTAAACGGGTAAACATGGCAAAAATCTTGTTTTTCTTTGTTAGGTCTATGCCTAATCCATTGTCTTTTATAGAAAGCACTACGTATTCGGGAGTCTGATGACAAGAAACCTGAATATGAGCGGGCCCATTTAACGCCCGGTACTTGATGGCATTAGAGAGCAGATTATAGATAACACTTTTAAGGTTCTTTTTTGAAAAACTAATCTGGGGACACTCCTTCATATCAACTGCAAGTTGAACGCCTGTTTCCTCCATTTCCCTTCTCATATCCAGTAGAACTTCTTCAATCGTATCCGATATATTTACCATTCCACCGGACTGTGCATTTTCTTTACCAATTTTTGAGATTTGAGTAAGATCAGCAATTGTTCCCTTAAAGCGGCCGATGGAGGTATGGATCATCTCTAAAATTCCCAGAGTAGTTTCATCCTGCCACCTTTCTTTAGCGAGTTTGCTAGTAGTGCATAAAGTTTAAGTTGTCTTGTTGTTTGTGTATCTTGGTCAGAAAAGCCATGACTCTTTATCGACTTACCCTCAGCCAGCAAGAAAGAGATACATTAACCGATTGGCTCAGTAAAGGCAGCCGAAAGGCTAAAGATATTCAGAAAGCCTATGTACTGTTGGCAAGCGATGAGACTACGGGCAGGGAAAGTGAAACAGAGTTAGCTGCTCATTATAAGCTATCTACTAAAAGTGTAGAAAGAATCAGAAAGGCATTCTGTGAGCAAGGTATGGCTATGTTTGACAAGAAGCAGAGAAAAACCAGGAGTGATAAAAAGATAGATGGGAAGGTAGAAGCGCATCTACTGGCTTTAGTCTGCAGTGAGCCGCCACAAGGTCAGTCAAAGTGGAAACTGCAGATGCTGGCAGACAAATTAGTGGAATTGCAGGTGATTGACTCAATTTCTCATACGAGTGTGGCAGGGATATTAAAAAAAATGAGATTAAGCCTTGGCTAAGGCCCATGTGGGTGATTCCACCCAAACAAAACGCAGGCTTTGTGTATGGAATGGAAAAAGTGATCTCAGTCTATGAAAGATTATTCAATGAAAAGCAGCCGGTTGTCACTTTAGATGAATCACCCAAACAACTCATCGAAAGTAAACACTTTATTGGCAGGGATGGGAAGAAGTATCAGGACAGTATTTATACAAGACAGGGTGTAAGGGATATTTACATGGTCTTTGAGCCTTTAGCCGGTAAGCGGTTTTGTTTTGTGGAAGAAAATCACAACCGCTTTACCTGGGTAAAGATTGTCAGTCACCTGCTGGATACTACTTATAAGGAATGTGAGAAGATTACTTTAGTAGAGGATAACTTGTCAGCTCATAAGCCAAGTGCTTTTTACGAAGTCTATGAGCCTGAAAAAGCAAAAGCCTATCTAGACAGGGTAGAGTTTGTTTTTACACCTGCTCATGGCAGCTGGCTGAATATGGCAGAAATAGAGTTATCTGTACTGCAAAGGGATTGCCTTGACAGGCATATAGCTACCCAAGCAGAATTAACAAGAGAGGTAAAAGCCTGGCAGGAAAACAGAAATGCAAAAGCAGTGAAAGCTAATTGGCATTTCGCCAATCAAGATGCCAGAGTTAAACTCAAAAAACTCTACCCGACTATTTAAAATTTATGTACTACTAGTAAGCACCTTGATTAAGCCCTCGATATTGGTTATGGGTGCTTTCAGATCATGAGAAGCCGTATAAATAAAGTTTTCTAAGTCATCATTCATGCGTTGTAACTGCTCCATTTTTTGAGCAAGTGCTTCTTCACTTTTCGAAAGAGCCCTGGTGCGCCGGGCAACCCGTTGCTCAAGTTCCTGATTGGCTTGCGCTAACCACCGCTCATGCTGTTCCCGCTCTAATTCCAGTTCAGCCCGTTTTGCTACAATACCAAGCAAAGACTCTATTTTGCTAAGGGTTTCCAAAGGCCTGCTATGCATGAGATAGATTAACCCAAGAACGTTTCCATACGAATCAAACAAGGGCGTACCTACATAACTATCCACCCCGAAGTGTTTTAAAGCTTTATTCTGTGGAAACAGTTCCTGTACATGGCTGGGATAGGCACAAAAATTAGGCTTGACCACTTCTTCACACAAAGACCCAACTAGCGGGTACTCTATATTGTCTACAATCCTATCAATAGCATAAAAAGCAACCGAACGTACCTGTTTTTTCTCATGGGTTAATTCTCCGATGAAAACGTAATCTACCCCCAAGGCCTTGGCCAGATACGCTGCCAGGGACTTAAAAAACTTATCTCCAATGGCCATAGAGGCAAACCCTTGGGCCAGCTCTTGTAAGGCATCTTCTTCATGCATGAATTTTTAAGTATAGATAGTTATAAATGGGCTATCCATTCTTAAAGGACACCTATGCTTTAAACGGATGTTGTTATACAAGGATGCTTGTATCAAGGGGTATTTAGTAATATTTTTATACAGAAAGAAACACCTTAAATAGGGTAATTTATTTCAAAAGATCAAATAAATTAATGAGGATTCGTAAATCAAGTTACTATTGAGAAAGCAGGTAGAGGGGATTTACACCAATTCTATATAAAAAGAAGTACCTATATTTTCTTTACTTTCGAGCCAGATATTTCCTTTATGTAATTCTACGATTTGCTTGACAATATACAATCCTAACCCGGTCGTGGCTTCTCCTTCGGTTCCCCGTCTTTTCGCTTTAGTAAACTTTTGGAACACATTACTTTGTATAGAATCAGGTATTCCAATGCCGGTATCACTTACTTGCAAGAGCACTCTTTGAGATTCTTTTTTAGAGCGTACGGTTACCTGTCCACCATTGGATGTAAATTTAATAGCATTCGAAAGTAGATTTTCTATTACTCTTGTAAATTTATCCCTATTAATTTGCGCATACACTGGCTCTGAAGAAAAATCTATATGAATACCTATTCCTTTTTCTTTAGCAGCTAATTGAAATGGTCTAAGCAGGGGTTCGATAAAGCTTTTCATTTCAATATTTTCTTTTTCTAATGGCTGCTTGCCTAATTCTATTTCTCCTATCAGTAACAAATCCTTAATAATCGAATAGGCTTTCTCACAGCTAGTCTCTATCATCTCAAGATGAGTCAGACTTCGAAATTTCTTTTGTTCATCTATCTCTTGGAAAGCATCCATATCCTTTTTTAAAAAGCTACTTAAGGTTTTGATGATGTGAATGGGATTTTTTAAATCATGGGCAACTGTATGGATGAGAATTTCCTGGGATTCATATAACTTTTTGAGCTTTACTTCTACCAATTTTCGCTCCGAGATATCTTCTAGAATCGTATAGCCTAAGGTATGCTCACCTTCGGTAAATAAAATGGAAGTGACTCTACAAGGGAAGGAAGAACTATCTTTTCTTATTAAACAGGTTTCTATCCCAAAAGAAGAGATCTTTTCTTTCCATAGACGTTGTTGTAATTCCCTCCAGGGCTTGACATGATTAGGATGGACATATTCTAAGACTCTTGTGCCCACTAAATCTTCGGCATTATAGCCTAACATGGTTTGCAATGCCTGATTAACTTTAATAATTCGCAAATCATCTGCAATGATTTTGTTTCCTAAAATGGATTGCTCAAAGATGGTTTGGAAACGCGCTGCACTTTCTTTATAGCCCTCTTCAAAAGCAAGACGTTCTTCAAACCTTTTACTAGCAAGTTGTTGAAAGGAACGTAAATGAGAGATTTCTTCCTGTAAGGTTTTATTTTCTGCTTCTAGTTGAGCAAGTCTTGAAAGTAGAGATTGTTGGTTGCCATCCTGGCTATTCATGGTCGGTCGGTTTAAAAATGCACACAGCTCTTAATATACTACTTCATTTCTACTTTACTATATCAATAAAGAAATGTTTAGGCTAATAAGTTCAAAGTCATATGCTTTTGAGGGAAGTGTATGAGGATGAAAGAGCCTGACTGATAGAGAAAAATGCCTGTATTTTCATGGTATGGTCTCTTCTGGTACTTCACCAAATGCGCCTCTTTTATCGAACGTGTAAACAAAAATATTGCTTCTTTTTACTCGTTCGCCTACTTAACATTGCAGGCGTGTTTTACGTTACTTTCCTATACTCACCCCTTTTTCTATGCATCATCCTTGAAAGGTTTCTACCTATAGAAAATTGCAAGTCTATCTCCTTTGCCAACTGTTTTGGCTATGGAAGCTTTTTATGGAAAAGAATCTATTTTTTAAACCAATACGCACCCACGCATGAAATCCAATCATAGGCTCACTCCAGAGATGCTTACCCTTTTCGAAACCCTACCTGACCTGTATCTGATTCTCTCCCCTACGCTAATAATTCTCACCGCTAGCCATGCGTACCTGGAAGCTACCCTTACTAAGCGGGAAAAGATTGTAGGCAAGTATATTTTTGAGGTTTTTCCTGATAATCCCGATGCTCCTGAGGCGAAAGGGGTTACAAATCTGCAAGCTTCTTTCAGGGAAGTGCTCTCTAGTCGAAAGGCGCATCAGATGGCCATTCAGCATTATGATGTGCCCCATCCCACCCAGCCAGCTAGCTTTGTAGAGCGTTACTGGGCACCCTTAAATACCCCTGTGCTTGATGAGGAGGGAGAGGTAAGCTATATCATTCATAAGGTGGTCAATGTTACAGAGCTAGTCATGGCTCAGCAGAAAGTGGAACAGGGCGAGAGGCGGATTGAAGGACTCACTGAGCAGCTGCTTGCACTTAATTCAGAGTTGGTGAAGGCCCGTGCTCAAGCGGATCTGGAGCGAAGGAAGTTACATAATATCTTGATGCAAGCCCCGGCGATGATTTGTATTTTTGAGGAACCTTCGCATATCTTCATGCTGGTTAATCCCTCTTATCAACGGCTGGTCGGGGAGCGGCCTCTGCTAAGCAAACCCATTCGGGAAGCCATGCCTGAACTGGATGGTCAACCTATCTTTGAGCTACTTGATAGGGTGTATCGCACCGGAGAGAGCTTTTATGCCAATGAGATGAAAGTACAGCTAGACCATGATAACTCAGGTAACTTGGGAGAAAACTATTATAATTTCATTTACCAGGCTCTGCATAACCTGGATGGCGAAATTGAGGGTATTTTAGTATTTGCCTACCAGGTGACAGCGCAAGTCGAAGCCCGTCAGCAGGTAGAGCAAAGTAAGCATGCCTTACAAGAAATTAACTCCGAATTAGAAGCCGCCAATGAGGAAATTAATGCGGCCAATGAGGAATTAAGAGCCTCGAGTGAAGAAGTGCAAACTGCCAATGATGAACTGCTTAATACCCAAAAGCAATTACTTGAGCTCAATGTCAAGCTGGAAACTCATGTCGCGGATCGCACCCGCGATTTACAAGCTGCTTTGCATGAAAATGAGCAACATCAAAAGCAATTACTTACCAAACACGACCTGCTCCAAACAATTCTGGGACAGGTACCTGCCTCGATAGCTACTCTTTCCGGGCCTGAACATCGGTATAGTTTTTTTAATGCCCATTACCAGGCTCATTCCGGGGAACGAGCCAAGGTGGGGCTTACAGTCGCAGAGGTATTCCCTGAAGTAATTGAACAAGGCTTCATTACTATACTTGATGGGGTGTATGCCACTGGGCAGTCATTTAGTGGGATTGAAACTCCTGTCCGCCTCTATAAAACGTCTACTGGTAAGGTAGAGCTACATTTTGTGGATTTTATTTACCAACCGCTCTTTAATGAGGAAGGCCAATCCCAAGGTATTCTGGTTTTTATTGTGGATGTGACTGAGAAAGTTGAGGCCCGTCAGCAGACGGAAGTCATGCAACAGGAACTGCTCGCTGCCGCTGAGCGCCAGAGTAAGGAGCGCGAAACCTTGTATCAGGTATTTGAGCAAACCCCGGCAGCTATCTGCATCCGGCGGGGACCGGCACATCAGTATACTTACGTAAATCCGGCTTACCAAGCCTTGTTTCCGGACCGACCTTTGCTGAGCCACTCTCTGGCCGAGGTAGTACCTGAAACCGTCTCTCAAGGATATTTGTCCTTACTCAACCGGGTGTATGAGACCGGTGAAACCTTTTTTGGTAATGAGTTACCTTTTATCCTTACCTATCCGGATGGAAGGCCCTCTCACGAAAGGTACTTCAATTTTACCTATCAGCCTTACAGGGAAAACGGAGAAATCGTGGGTATATCCACCTTTGCTTACGATGTAACGGAGCAGGTGCTCTCCCGAAGAGAAGCCGACCTGCAGCGGGAGCGGTTGCACACTCTGTTTATGGAGGCACCAGCCCCTATTGTCATTTTAGAAGGTACTGATCTAGTTTTTCAGTTAGTTAATCCGGCCTATCAACATATCTTTCCGGGAAGAGAACTGCTAGGTAAACCATTACTGGAGGCTCTTCCTGAATTGAAGGGAACTGACATCGTTGATATTCTCAGGCGAGTATACCAAACGGGAGAAACCTTTGTGGCAGCAGAAATGCCTCTGATGCTGTCGCGTCACGAGGGACGCCCCTTAGAAGAGATCTACTGGACTTTTACCTATCAGGCCCGCCATGACAGAGAGGGGCAGGTGGATGGTATTATGGTCTTTGCCTATGAGGTCACCCATCAGATAAAAGCTCGTAAGGTGGTGATAGACAGTGAAAGGCAAGCGCAGGCCATGGCTGAGAAACTCGCTGCTGCCAACCAGGAGCTTGCTGCTGCCAATGAAGAAATCAAAGCCAGTAATGAGGAGTTAGCTCAATCCAACCGACAACTCTTGCGTACCAATATAGACTTAGATAACTTTATCTATACGGCATCCCACGATCTGAAAGCGCCTATTTCTAACATAGAGGGGTTGATGCATACCTTACTTCGCACTCTTCCTGCTGAAAGTCTACAGTCTGAGCGTATAAGACGCATTACCACACTCATAGGAGAATCCATAGAACGTTTCAAACGCACCATTACAAGCCTAACGGAAGTAGTTAAACTCCAGAAGGAAAATAATGGTGAAGCCGTGTCAGTGGATCTTTCAGAGGTGATAAGGGAAGTAAGGCTGGACCTTGCACCTCAGCTGGAGGTCGCTCAGGCTCAATTGGCAATAGATGTAGCTGCTTGTCCTTCGGTATACTTTTCAGAGAAGAACCTCCGGTCAGTGATCTATAACTTACTTTCCAATGCCCTCAAGTACCGATCGCCCGACCGGGTGCCGGTGTTAAGCATTCATTGCGCGAGTATAAAAGAGTATGCAGTACTTACCATTGTTGATAATGGCCTAGGCATAGAGAATGGACGCATTGGTCAGCTGTTTACGATGTTTAAACGCTTTCATGACCATGTGGAAGGTTTAGGCATAGGGCTATATATGATCAAAAAAATGGTAGAAAATGCTGGTGGCAAGATCGAAGTAGAAAGTAGGCTTGGGATAGGATCCACCTTTCGGGTCTACTTTCCTCGCCACATAGAGTAAGCCAATATATGATGGAAGTTACTTTTAAAACAAAACGCAGAAATGGAGAAAATTAAATGCATCTTACTGGTAGACGATGATCCGACAACTAATTTTGTGAATGAAACCTTACTTGAGGATTTACAGGTATCAGAGCAAGTGCTTATCGCCTATAATGGTAAAGAAGCGCTGAAACTCATACAAAATGAGTGTGAGTCGGATTTATGTCCGGAGTTAATTCTGCTCGATATTAATATGCCGGTCATGAATGGCTTTGAATTTTTAAAGGCATATCAAAGGTTAGAATTCGCTCATAAACAGTCAGTGGTAATTGTAATGCTGACTACATCACTCAATCCGGGGGATATAAAACAAATCGATGAATTACCGCTTAAAATCAAAGGATTCTTAAATAAACCGCTCACCGAGCAAATGGTCAGAAACCTATTTCAAAAGCATTTTCATAGGGATTTACCTATATGAGACATCTCTTTTAATATATACTGCACTTTATCTTAATCCCGCTTTTCTTGCGGATTAAGTCCCTTAAAATGGTGCAGGGCATTATTACACCTGTGAGAGGCCAGTAGTAAGTGATATTTTCTGATTGACTGTATGATGATTTACAGGATTAGTATAAAGCCTTTTCAAGAATTGATTCATTCTTTGAAGGGCACAATAATTAGAAGTATCTTCAAGGCATTGGAAGATAATGACTTGGTGAGGCCTAATAGAGTTTATTAGCCAGCAGTGCCTAAACTGAAATTTCAATTAAGAATTACACATTTTTAGTCCAAGAATCTGGGAGGACTTTATATATAGCATTTCTAATAGAGAGACTATGTATTTTGTACTTATTTCCCCTGCAAAATCTAAAATGGTCTATGCGAATCTTATGCGCAATGCTCATTGCAGGTTGCTTATGGTCTGCTGTATTAATGATAATAGAGGCTTAACTGAAAAGCAAAAAGGGTACAGATTAGTCTATACCCCATTTATCTGGTTGAATTCAAAGCTGGTTAATGTGGGCCATAAGGTTTCGGATCTAAGATCACGATAAGATCGTGAGGTCCACCTTGGATCCATTATCTTCTTTCTAAGTAGATGTTATCGTATACGTACATCAAATACATATTGTTTACAACGTAAATTAATTCCTTACGTTAGAAAGGGTGTGAGTACTCCATTTGGGAAAATAACGGAAAACTTTTCTCATATAAGTGCTGAAAGTGTGTGATTTTTGGTCACACCCTTTTTTTGCTGCCTCCCCTTATTCTCATTTTCACTAAACTTCATCTTCTAACAGCAGGTGAGCCGTTAGCATATGAAGTAACTTTACCTGCTTATAGTTTTATGGTTGGTTTTCTAACAAGCCTAGCAAAAAAGATATTGGCTATACCGTTAATCCTTGTTTAATTTTTCATTTAATAAGTAGTATGTGACAAATATTCCCTTATATAAATCGTAATGCCAGATAGCAGTTGTCAGGTAGTCCACCAGATCATCAATGAAAAGAACTAATAGAAGGTCTTGATTTGGCTTAGTAAGTTTTCAATATTACTTCTTGGTTTTATCTCATGTCAATTAAAGCTGTTAATTCGCAAGTGATATGGAACTTATCAGTGAGATTATAGGGAGGGATTTAGCAGCGGTTGAAAGAATATTAGGACCAGCTGACAGAAAAGAAATTTATTGTACTCCTCAAGTAGAGCAGAGCCTTAAAGCCTATTTTAATGGTGGGAATATATGGATTGTATTTATCGAAAATGTAGCTGACTGGATAATGTTTACTAATCCCCAAACCACGCTAGTGGAGGAGTTTATTAAAGTACTAGGACTTAATCTTAATAAGCCTTCCTACATCAAGCATCAATTGAAGGTTAAATATTATAACATTCATGGACTTAAAGAAATTGATTTCATTAAAGATGAGGATGACAGTATAACCCATTTGTATATTAAAGCTTTTACTATTTAAAGGATATTTATAATTCCCTCCAGGGCTTCTATGATAATGTCTGAAAGTAGAGGAGAAAAACATAGAGTTTCGCCTATTTGCTAGCTAAGCGTTAAATTGATTCTAAACTTTTCCTACTTAGGCAGTATAACTTGCAAAGGCATATCTTATTAGATACATATATTTATCCAAAATCTACCTGAAAATGCAAATCACTATGTACCTAAACTTACTCCTATGAATGCTAAAGTATTTATTGCCAACGCTGAACGGCTTATGGGTCAAGATACCACCGATATTTTTATCCTAGCCCAAACTAAGCAACTGCTCAAGGATTTCTTTGGAGCTAATAATCACTTTCTGCCCCTGGTAGATCAAGCGCTGCCCAGTCAGTTAAATCAGTTTTACAGGCTTCCATTACCTATGTCAGGCATGTGCATACGTAGCAGTAGAGTTACTACCCAAACTTTTATAAATCAATTTCTAAACCACCACACCATGCAAAAAGTAGTAACGGTATTTATCAAAACTGATGAAAAGACTGCCAGAACAGAATCATATTATAAACATGAGGATATTCAAGATTACCTCAAACGGGAATTTCCTAAAGAAGAGTATTTTGTAAAAGATATTCAAACAGTCGGAATCGCCCCATATTTAGCTGTTACTTATATTCTTGAACAAAAAGAAGAATCCAAATATGGTTATGAAAACAGTGATGCAATTCATTTATAACCTATGCCTATCACTTTTAAACCTTATCTGAACAATCAATCTCATTAGGTCATTTAATAATCGGCGGCACTAATAACTTTAGCAACCTGTCCCTGTAATCCATAGATATAATGTTTAGAATGGTTTGCAAAATTCAACCAATAAAGTAGAAGGAGCCTATACAACAGTCCTCTACTGCTTGGGCAGTGTTTGTATACAGTAGTGTGAATAATAAAATAGGAGGTATTCTCTTAACAAGCGACCTTCCATGATAATTAATCTTCTATGAAAGCCATCAGAGAGATTTTCAGGTTGTACTTCTCTTTTTCGGAAATCCTTGGGTTAACAAGGTTGATTAAAAGTATCAGATGTGAATAATGCTACTGGTAATCTCTGCTCTTGTAAAAGCCAATATTAAAAGCTGAAATAGTTGGCCTCAATGGAATCAGCACACTTTTAATAATATAAATTATTAATTATCAGTAATTTGCAACTATAAAGCTAGTGAGCTGGTTATCTAAGTATCCTGCCTCAAATGGGGGAAACCATCATGAATTTAAAATCTATTTTTTTTACATTCTTACTAGGAGCCTGTAGTATGCTTGCCACCCGCTCTTTTGCTCAAACTGATTCGGTGAGAGTAAATAATGAAAAGCAAATGGCTACAGAAACCAATGAAAGAAATACAGAGCGTCTCAAAACAGAAATACAAAAGAATGAAACCCTGCAGGGTGAGGCCCTCAAAAGTGAAGGCGAGAAAAACCAAAATAGATTAAAAGATGCCGAAAACCTCCAGAAAGAGAACAGAGCTAAATCTAAAGAAGCCAGTCGTATAAGCCGGGATGCATCGTATGCTGCCAAAGAGTCTAAATCGGCAGCCAAAGCAGAGAGGAAAGCCCAGAAATCCAGAATGAATGCCGATAAACAAGCAAATAAAGCAGCCAAAGCTACTGAGAAATCCAACGGGAATTAATTTCTTTTTTCAACCCTGATCTTATACTGATCAGGGTTTTTAAGATTATGCACACCACGCTGACCGCCTGCCAATATTCCCAACTTCTGCACTTGAAAGCTATAAGTCAGTTATTTTTTAAAGCTGGAAAGAATACTATTTATTGCCTGACTCGCCTCACTTCGGGCACGGCTGAATTCTGAGATCTTATCTATTTTATCTTTTTCCTGCCAGTATCCCTTTAAATGCCTCGATGAGTGATTTTGAAGATCATCTAAGGCCAGCTTTTTGCGGCCTTCAAAAAAATCATCTCTGGGGCTATTCATATTGGTAATAATCTCCATGGATTGTTCAATAAAGGATTCGAGTGCTTTCGCCTTATCATCGCCTATTGATAAATCATTGACTTGATCTAAAATATTTTTTAATTCTGTAAGTGAAGATTTGCTCATATCTATAACTGTTGTTTACGTAAGCTTATTTTATTAAAACCCATCTGTTGGACTGTGTAAATTATTATGTAATGTGTCAGTTATAGATAAAACTCTATTTTGTGAAAGCGCATCTGCTTCTACTATGGCTGATTGAAAGTTGCCTTATACAAAGCAATACTTTTCATAATTATTTCATGGGCAAGGTTTTACCTGAAAAATTGTCAATGACTACCTGTTTTTTTCAGGCTTTTATAATTTTCAAAAAGTTTCTCAATTCTGCCTTAAAATGTGGGGAAACCCAGTACTAACTTCTGTATAGTTTACATTCCCATATTTGGCAACTACAACAATAATTTTATCATCGGTTTCGCCTGAATCTAATGAATACACTATCCCGAATGCTTTTGCTGCTACAAAACACAGGAGAACTACATCTATTGGGAAGAATAAAAAGCCTGGAAGATGAGGATCTTACCAATACTATAGTAGTTAATTATAAGTAAGTGTACAAAATTAAGTATAAGTTTTTGACAAATGGTATCTTTGGCTATGCGTTATATCAAGAAGATTACAGACAAGCAAAAACAAGACTTAGAGAAGATTCATAAAGATAGTAAAAGTTATCAGGAACGTAACCGTTGCCAAGCTATACTACTATCCAATCAAGGCTATCAGGTACAGAAGTTAGCAAGCATTTTTCAAGTTAGTGAGCTAAGTATCTACAAGTGGTTTGATCGCTTTGAAAAAGCAGGGGTGGCAGGGTTGAAGAATCAAAAAGGAAAAGGTAGAAAACCCATCCTCACCACTAGGAATGCTACTCATGTAGAAGTGGTAGAAAATAGCATAGACAAAGAAAAACAACAGCTTAAACTAGCCAAGCGGAAGATTGAAGCTAAATTAGGTACAGCTATGAGTGAGATGACCTTGAAGCGGTTTAAAAAAAATTGACTACCGATGGAAACGCTTCCGCAAATGGTTGAAACCCTTGCAAAATCAGCAAGAATATGAGCGAAAGCTTAATCGATTGTACACTTTGCTTTATTTAGCACAGGCAGGTAGGATAAACGTATATTTTGGAGACGAATCAGGATTTTGCCTTACTCCTTGTGTGCCTTATGGATGGATCAAAAAAGGTAAACATGCCCCTATTTTATCCCAAAGAAGTGCAAGGGTGAATGTGTTTGGCTTGTTGAGCACAGACAATGAGTTGCTTACTTATCAGAAAAGTGGGAGTCTGAATGCTACCTTCATCATCGAATGTGTAGATGCCTTCTCAACATCTATCACCAAGCCCACTGAATTGTCCTAGACAATGCTTCCTTGCATACTTGTGGCATATGGGAAACCATAAGAGGAGAATGGGAGCAGAAAGGCTTGTATATCTTTTTTCTGCCTAAGTATAGTCCTCATCTCAACAGGATCGAGCGCTTTTGGAAGCAGGTCAAATACCATTGGCTGAAAGCAGAAGATTATCTGTCCTTAGATATGCTCAGGCAGGCACTCCACACGATCTTTTCAGACTTTGGCACTTATTTTATGCTTGATTTCAAAGAACTTGAACTAGATGAAAATCTTATACTTAATTTTGTTTAAGTACTTATATACTTTTTATCTAGATAAATTCCTTTGTAGGATTATTTGGTTTTGAAAAGATAAATGAAAAGACTTATCCTCCTGTGTTAGGGCCCATAAATGCACCCCAGGACGAACTATTACCAGCAGCATACCCATGGCTATTCGTGGCAGGCCAGTGACTCTTATCAAAACCAGGTTCCTTGTTAAGAAGCTCTTTATCAATATCCAGAGTAAATCTGCGGTTTACCTGATCTAACTGGATTAGTTTAAAGGGAAAGGCAAATAGTTTTCCACCCATGCCTAAAAAACCTCCGTATTCCAGTATTACATAACTGATACAGCCTCCCTCCAGATCTACCATAATATCTTTAATCTTGCCAATATGTTCTCCTTGCAGGTTGTATATCGGATCTCCAATAATGGAGGTAGCCGTAAGAACTTTTACCGGCCAGTTGGCATTTGTGCCCTCCTGATTGTGGCCACTCTCATTATTAGATGCTAAGTCTTGTTCCTGTTGATTCATAGTTTTACATTTTAAGAGGATGTTTTGAGAGAATAAAAATAGAGTAAAATAAAGAATCAGTGAGTAAACTTGAGGTGTCTAATCATCAAGTTTTATGCAAGAAAGATTTTGCGAACTCACCGATTCTCAGTGGGAAGTTATCAAGGAAATAGTCGATAACCAAAGAAAGATCAAATATGAAAAACGCCTTATCCTCAATGCCCTGCTATGGATCTTAACCACAGGCAGTCAGTGGCGAAATATGGAAAGTAAGTATCCACCCTGGCAAACAATCTATTACCATTATCGGCAGTGGAAAAAGCGGGGTATCATTGAAGAGTTGTTAGATTCTTTAGCTGTCCGAGAAAGAAAAAAAGCAGGTCGGCAAGCCTTACCAAGTGTGTTAGCTATTGATAGTCAAAGTGTGAAAATCATACAGTTTACCACTGAGCACAAGGGAATAGACGGCAATAAAAAGGTGAATGGCAGAAAAAGACATATAGCTGTGGATTGTCTAGGTATACCTTGGGCCATTCACATTACGGCTGCTAACATAGCCGATGCTACAGCAGGCTATGAGTTAGGCTGCAAGTTAAAGGGTAAGTCTTCGCGCCTGCATACATTAAAAGCAGATAATGGCTATAAAGATACATTTGTTGAAGAAGTAAAAAGAGAGTATGGATGGAGGGTAGAAATTGTACAAAAGCCTGAAACTGTAAAAGGCTTTGTTCCAGTGGGTGGTCGTTGGGTAGTAGAAAGAAGTTACGGATGGCTCAATTCCAAGCGAAGACTCAGCCGTGATTTTGAGAAAACCACAGAAAGTGCTCAGGCAATGCTACAATTAGCTTTTGTGGATGTGCTCCTTAGAAGAATTGCCAAATAATATTTCAAAACATTCTCTAAGTACGGATTGTTAATTTTTATAGATTTACCACCTGGTGTTTGATATTAATTACAGTAAAAAAGCACAGCTTCTTTTTAGCATTAATTTATATCTACAAGTTGTATCTACAAGGGCACCTTCTGCCCGCTTTTTATGTCCCTAACAGAGACTGCAATTCTTTTATCTCGCGAAACTTAAGGTTGATTTTTTTAATAGTATCCGGATTTCTGTTGCCGCCTATCATTAAAAAATTATCTTCTATTATTTTTTCTGCGACAGTGTATTCTAAAAATAAATCGTCAATGAGTAGAATATAAATCTCACTTTTTAACGCTTGTATTCTTGTATGTATATAGGCTAACTTTTCCATTGGAGGCATTTCCTTTTATAGGTAGAGAATAAACATTCACCAACAGATGATTTATCGCTTAAAAAAAATACAAATACTTGTCCCTTTATTTAATTCACTGCTAATTTCAATTTTTCCACCTGCGGCATCAATTATTTTTTTTACCAGATACAAGCCTATCCCTTGGCCCTCAATATGTTTGTTGAGCCGCCGGTACATCGTAAACACGGAAGCAATGTGCGCTTCCTCCATGCCTATGCCATTATCAGCCACGTTGAGCTGCACAAACCCATCTTTGAGCAAGGTGCTGATTACAATCTGAGGTTCCCGTTGCGGGGATGTAAACTTGATGGCATTGCTGATCAGGTTATAGAGAATGCTGCGCAGATTCTTTTTTGAAAATCTGATTTCTGGTATCTGCAGGTTTTCCACTATGCTTACTCTCGAAGAAATAATTTTATCCAGGATACTTAGCTTAATATCAGAAAGCAGGGCAGATATATTTTTATTTTCTTGTTCCTGAAGCATTTCGCTTTCTATTTTTCCTACACTGGCCAGTTCTTTTATAGCCTCCTTAAATTTATGAATGGAATCATCCAGCATACGATGATATTCTGCTGTTTTAACACTATCGGCTTCTACATCGGTTTTGATGAGATTAATAAGCCCTTCAATGGTAGAAAGTGGGCCTAACAGATCATGAGAAGCAGCATATACGAAGTTATCCAGGTCGGCATTTATTCTTTTTAAGCTTTCGTTGCTCTGGTCTACTTCTTCCTGGGCATGCTTTAACCTGGTAATATCGGTAAAGGTAACAATGGCACCATCCTGCTGTCCACTGATTTGCCTGACATACGGCATGGTCACTACCTGATACCATTTTTCTTGCTTATCCTGCACCTCGCACATAAGTACTTCTCCGGTGGTATTTACCTTTTTCAGATTTTCTACCAGGGTATCAGGTTGGAGGTTGGATGTGATCTCGCTGATGGGCCTGCCCAGGTCACTCTCTTTGAGATTAATAAGGTTGAATGTAGCCGGCGAAAACTTTTTCAACAGTAAATTTTTGTCTACAAACAACTGCCTGTTCACATTGCTGGAAAAATAGTTATTGAAATCATCATTGAGTTCCGTAAGCTCCTTTATTTTCTGCTTGTGTTCGGTATTGATCGTTTGCAATTCCTCATTCAATGATTGCAGTTCTTCATTGGCGCTTTGCATTTCTTCATTGGCCGAAAGCAATTCTTCTTGTAAGGGTTGCCGCTTTTCATTAAAAGACTCAATTTTTTCAAACACTTGCTGCAGGTTCTCTCTCGCTTCTTTTAACTCAGCCTCCATATCAGAGATGTATTCACGGATATGGAGCACTGGATCAAACAGCTGTGTTTGCTCTTCTTTTGCCCCCTTTTGCTCTTCACTGAAAAGTACCACAATTAATTTCTGGCCCGTTTTCCTTACCACAAAAGGCTCAATGAGTACATTTATCAGTAAGGAACTCTCTTCTTTGATCTGCATCCGTTTGAGTACAACCCGTTCATTATGCTTGATAGACCGGTGAGCCGCCGCACCAAAAACGCCCAAAAGAGCTCGTGGGAGTAATTCTGACAAGTTAAAATTAAGTACTTTAGGCAGCAGATAGGGGCTTAAATCCCCGAAGGTGTGCAATATATTCAGATTGTGATCCAGACAAACACCGGCATATCCGGAAGCATGCAACACCACTTCATTTATATCTTCTGTAAAATTATGTTTAAAATAAGCAGGCTTTCCTGTGGCAATATCCGGAAAGGCAATGGCCGGCAGATCTTCCAGTATGGGTGGAACAAAGGAATAATAGGCTTTTTCAAAACTGATACCGGTTTTTTTGTACACTTTCCATTTTTTGTTTACTTCAGCAAAAGTGAGGCCCAGGTGCCTGGTATTTTCGCTGGAACCTAAAAATAAATAGCCACCTTGCTGAAGGCCAAAACTCAGCATAGACAATACCTTTTTCTGTAGTACCGGCTTCATGTAAATGAGTACATTGCGGCAGCTGATCAGGCTCATGTGGCAATACGGCGGGTTTTGAGCTAGGTCATGGGTGGCAAAAATGAGCATTTTCCGCAGGCCAGGCTTTACTTTATAGCTATCTCCTTCTAACGTAAAGTAGTTCTTCAGTCTCTCCTGCGATACATCACCCGATATACTTTCGGGGTAAACGCCTGCGGAGGCAATGCTGATCACCTTTTTGTCAATATCTGTGGCAAATATTTTTACTTCCACTTGCCTGCCCGTTTTGTCCAGGTATTCTTTAATCAGGATAGCTATGGAATAGGCTTCTTCTCCGGTAGCACAACCGGCACACCATATTTTGAGTGTTTCACCCGCAGGATGCAGTTTTATAATATCCGGAATAATGGTTGTTTCCAGGTATGCAAATTCCTCCTGGTCTCTGAAAAAAGCAGTAACATGGATGAGAAGATCCTGTGAGAGTGATTCTAATTCCTCAGGATGGTTAGACAGATAATTAACGTAGGCTTCCGGGGTATCCAGCTGGGTAGCGGCCATTCTTTTGTAAATCCTTCTTTTAATGGTGCCCCGTTTATATCCGGAAAAATCATGGGGAACATGGTCCTTAATGAGTTTAATAATAGCCACCAGGATAGTTTCATCAATATCTTTTACCTCTTCCATCTGCATATCTTCTGCTGTGACTGAAATAAACCCGTCGGCATATTGTGATACAAATTCTTCAATCGCTTTTGGCATCGCCTGAACGGATAATACCTTGTTTGTAAAGCCTGTAGCAATGGCTGAATCAGGCATTTCCCGGTAACTGGCGGTAAAGGGGTCTTGTGCAAGTACAATACCGCCTGCCTTATGAATGGCTTTTATTCCACGGGTGCCATCGGTTCCTTTGCCTGTCAGGATGATACCAATGGCTTTATTGCCTCTCTCGGCAGCCAGAGATTTAAAAAAGGTATCAATAGTAAAGTGAGGGGCTACAGTTCCGAGCTTGTTGCTCAGGTACAACATTCCCTGCCGGATGGTCATGTATTTATCATAAGGTATGGTATACACTTTATTTACTTCCACGGGCATTTCATGCTGGGCTTCGCAAATCTCCAGTTTAGAGTGTTTGCGGATAATCTGAGCCAGTATGCTTTTGTAATCGGCAGACAAATGTTGAACGATAACATAAGAAACGCCATCCGGAAAAGTATGGTCAAAGAAGGATTCCAGTTCTTCCAGGCCACCGGCCGAAGTACCGATCGCAATAATATATTGTTGAGGCAAGGTGTTGTTCATTTCATTTTATGGCAAACTTGTACAACAGCGGCAAATGTTCAGGCCCAAAAGACCAGGGATGAGAAGCAGACTCAGCAAAGGAATGAATGTATGGGAAATGGTTTTTCTGCGCTGCTTGTCTAATTTCAGCTATCGCTGACAGATAATGCGCAGATAGATGTTTGGCCGGAAAGTTTGCCTGCTGTCTGCCTGTAAAGGTAGAAGGTAGGATTCAAAACGGGTATGACCTGTATCACGCTAGCCTGCGGCCAGAATGATATTGGTCAACATCAGGTTAGTTTTTCATCCGCATTAATTTATTGAAGTTCAGAATGGTAATGCTGTTTTTGGTCGTTTTCACAAGTTGTTCATCTTTAAAATCGCTTAACACCCGGATCACTGTTTCTTTGGAAGCACCTACCAGGTTGGATAAATCTTCCCTGGAAATGACCATCTCCAGGGAATTTATGCCTTCCGGATGGTATTTGCTTTGAAACAGCAGCAAGGCTTCGGCTACTCTTTTCCGTACCGAATGGTAAGCCAGGCTCAGCATCCGTATTTCCTGTTGTATCAGGTCAGAAGAAAGCATTTTGATAAACTGGTTGGCTATATCGTGGTTGTGGTGGAGTAAAAAAAGAAAATCCTGATTGCGGATGGTACATACCTGCGCATCTTCCATGGCCTCGGCAGTGGTGGAATACGCAGTTCCTTCCAGCAAATTACTATATCCTATATATTCCCCTTCGCGGCTGATATGAGTAATGTATTCATTGCCGGAGTGGTCTGTTTTGAAAACCTTTACTTTGCCATAATTAATATAGTATAAACAAGTGGGGAGCTCTCCTTCAGAAAACAATACCTGCTTTTTCTTATAGGCGATGGTGCGGTATTTATCTGCCAGAAATACCTGCAACTCATTCAATCCCCTGGTTTCCTCAGGAAATTCATCGGATGAATGGACATTCTTCCGGACTTCTGCCTGCTGGAGATCCATCTTTTGTAACTGCATTTCTACCGCTTCCAGGAAGTTAACATCTTCAAAAGGTTTAATCAGATAATCATCTGCCCCTGCACTCATTCCTTTTCTAAAATCCCCTTTTTTATCTTTTTCACTCATGAAAATAAAAGGAATACGCTCGGTAAGCGGGTTTTTTTTAAGGATATGCAGTATGCCAAAACCATCCAGTTCAGGCATCATAATGTCGCAGAGGATGAGATCGGGGAATGATTGTATCGCCATTTCAATGCCTTGTGCGCCATTGTGGGCATGCAATACCTCGTAACTGGCCAGTTCCAGAACCTCACCGGTGTGTTGCAAACCTTCCTGACTCTGTTCAATTAATAAAATTGTCTTCCCCATTACTGTTCCTTATAAAATTAGCCCTATAAGTGGAACACCAAATGGCTAAGATTCGGCTTGAATGTCCAATATATATTTCTATATCAGAAAATACTAGTGACTGATAACGATCATTCCCATTTATTAGCAGGCTGACGGCTGTCATACTATGCCTGGGTATAATAGTATACCTTTGTGGGATAATACTTATACACCCAACCCTTGTAAGCCGGCAGATCATGATGTGAGTATATTAAACAAACGCAAACCAGGAAAGTAGCAAAAGCTTAATAAAAGCTGTGTATCCGCTATGGATGCTTATACACCTTTCTAAATAGCGCAATGATATACTTTTACTGATATGTGGTTGTTTCATTTTTCTCAACGTATACCTACACTGGCACCAACGCCTTACTCCTAAATTCAATATCATGTCAAAAGACAACAGTGATTACAAAAAAACCTTACAGCAGAAAGACCATAAGATTCAGGTAACGGATAGTGCTAAATTAAAAACTGCTCCTGCCAATGCCTCCGGTTCCCGGGATGATTCCATGAGAAAACAGGCAAATTCAAAGAAAAAGAATAAAAAATAATACCCCTTATTCTAGTAAGCCTACCTAATGACAACACGATTCCCTACGCCACCAAGCGGAAGAAATTAAATTAAAACCCGATGATATCCAGTAGAGAATTGAGTTTAAACAACGTGATTTTATTTAAAGGGCAACAAATTATCTTAAATAAGCCCAAATTGCGCCATATTATCGATGGTGATCGTATGCTGGCTGATCTTCAACCCATTCACCTAACGGAAGACTGGTTGAAGCAGTTTGGGTTTACATGCATAGAAAACGGCTATTCTCTTACCCTGTTCGAGCACACTGTTCTGTGTGCCCGTCAGGTAAGCGAAGGGTCATTTACTATAGGCTTATCCGTGAATGGCACCTGGTCATCACTACCCTATATGTGTGTTCATCAGTTACAAAATTTGCATTTTGCTTTAACTGGCCGGGAAATTACGCTGGCTCTTTCCACCCAAAATCAGAATTAACTGAAACGTACCAGACTACTAATAGAGCCTTCATGAGATAGTATTTTGTAGGAGGAGCCAGACCGATACAGCGGAATGTGATAGGGTATTTAATTATCATGAAAAGCTTCTTTCAGCTCAATATCCTGAACCTAATTTGAGAGGCTATTGTAGATTACTTCTGCATAATACTTATCCAGCCAATACATGTTTAGGGTAGTATCTCCTTCAAACTTGTTATCAACAAACTTTCCATACTCACATACATATTGAGCTTATTGCTGAAGGGGAAGTTGTCGTAATTGGAGAGGAGAAAGCATAAAAAGAGAGGGGTTAAAGTATATTCAGTGGTCAGATACCAACTTCGCAAATTTAAATTGCATGATCCAACCTGCTGCCTTCCGAACACCGGGATAAATACATACATCAATGCTATATACTACAACTCCATATGCCTAATGGGAAATAAGCATTTTACCGGTAATATGAGTGTGAATTTGTGTTTTTCTAAACCTAGCATGTGTCAACAATTAATTTAAAGCCTGACTTCAGCGATCAGGTTTTTATTTTATTCATGGGTTTTCCGAGAAAATTCTGGGCGGTTCAGATAAGTGTTTAGGCTCAATCTAAAGCAATAAGAAATTGTAGTATCAGATATTCACTCCATCAGTTTCACCCTGACCTCATTCAGTCCTTTCTTACCCATTTCAATATCAAAGATTACTTTGTCGTTTTCTTTTACCGGATTAAACAGTTTATTGCTATGCAAAAAATGCATTCTTGTGTTTGATGAGCCTTAATGAAATCATAACCTTTTCAGTTTATTCAATAAACTGAAAAGGTTATGATTTCATTTTGCAGCTGGCGTAGCTGTTTGTCTGACAACACCAATTTGGATATCTGCCGGTTGGATGAGAGACTTTTCTTTGGGGTCGGCACGGGAGGAAGAAATATTGTGACCTTGCAACAAAAAATGGACAAAAGTTAAGCTGCTATTTGATGTTGGTCTAATTTTGCTTCCTATTCAATAGGTGTCAAGTAGTCAAACGATACCCTATGAACTCTCTTTGCTATACCGACTCAGAACCTTCCATTTTTGTCGCTTCAATAGATTTTATGTCACAATAATGTAACAGCTCTGATAAATAGCATTGTATATTAGGGTTTATATAATAATGCTTCTAATACATATATTTCTTCAAATTTCCTGTTCACATGCTCAACTTTATTGATGTCTCCTGTTAATAAACTATAGTCAGGCCCTGAGGATAGCGTTTCTGCCATCTCTATACTTAATCCAAAGTCAGTGATTAATATATTATTTATCTGGTTCCTTACATAGCTAATTCGTTTTACCACTATAGATTTTTTCATGTCTTTAAATTTTCTATCATTGTTTGACCAATTGACAAGTAGATAATAAAAATAGCTGATTACAGATTTATGTATTCAAATTGAAATACTCCCACTGCATCTTTGCAAAATAGAATAAAGACCTGGAAGCACCGATGATATCTATCAATCTATAAAAGGTACCCAATGATAATAATCATTGTGATTATTATCTCCAGTCTTCAACCGCATATAAATATAATCTGCCAATATTAAATCTACTCTTCCGAATAGGTAGCAGGTAAACAGATTCTGGCAATTTACTTTGCTGACATGTATCATCCTCCATACTTTTCAGGCTGACCGCTATCATTTCTGATGTAGTTTTATAGGTTTACTTTTACAGATGAATATGCAGCTTCTTTAAAATTTCTATTGAGCCTTATACACATTCATTTTTAATCAGTTTAAATTTATTCATATCATGAAACCAGCTAAAAAATCAATTATTAATACATGGGTTACAGGCAGCCTTTTTACTGCCTGCTTATTAACCGCAGCATTCTCTGCCAACGCACAGGATGACCGGCAATTCCGCTTTGGCGTGAAAGGGGGAGTTAACGTTTCTAACCTATATATAGATGAGGTTAACGATGAGAAGTCGAAAGTCGGCTTGCATGCCGGTGTATGGATGAAAGCACCTATCGGAGAATTTTTTGCCATTCAGCCAGAATTGCTATGGTCATCGAAAGGAACTAAAATCGGAACGTATCAAAATATTCCCTTTGCACAAGACGGACAGGTGAGATTCAACCTCAATTATGTAGACTTACCAGTATTAGCTTCGCTTACCTTAGGCCCTATCAGCATTCAGGCTGGTCCTTACGTTTCCTATTTATTTAATGCGAATGTGAAGAATTTAAAACAAGACCTGACCACCGACTCCGTGCTAGAGCTGGACAGAAGTGATTTTAACGCCGTAGATTATGGACTGGCAGGAGGTTTAGCCCTGGATATAAAAGGATTTCAGATAGGGCTCCGGTACAATTATGGCCTGAGAGAAATTGGCAAGAGTGACATTGCCGGGCAGATCACCCGAAATGCTAAAAATTCTGTTGCCCAGGCTTTTATCGGGATAGGTTTTTAAACCTGGGAATGCAAGTGAAAGAAACCACCTCGTTATTTTTTAACCAGGTGGTTTCTTAATTATATCTATAAGCCACCTAACAATTGTGCGTATGTTAGTAAAAGAAAACATGGTTAGTTTTTCACTCATAATCCCTGGAGTAGCCCTTACTCTAACCTTATTAATGTATGGCCTGATAGCCGGGAGGTCAATATGTGTAGCCGTTTCTTTTTCTATCTTCTTATCATTCATTTTATACCCCATAGTCAGAAGATTAGACAGGTGGAAGCTAAGGCGCACATGGATTGTAGCTACATCCATAGTGGGAGGGCTTATTGTTTTTATTGACGGGCAAATTGTGAATCATCTCAAGCGTTTGCTACAGCTTTAATCAGAGCTAGCTGATTATCTGAGGATTACATTGTTAGTATAAGAATACAGGTATATTTACTGAGTTTATAAAAAGTAACGATGCAAATTGATTTCAGTTCTTATCCAGAGAAAGTATATACTTCTGCACACCTACCTTTTTCTCCAATTATTAGTTTATGACAGCCAAAGAAAACAAGATCAGCCTTCCGCTTACCATTGCCAGTGTATTACTTATCATTACATTATTGGTATATGGAATGATGGCTATGCGGGCAGTGTTGATTCCTCTTGCCTTCTCTATTCTGCTTGCAATCATTTTATATCCCCTTTGCCGGCGGCTTGAAAAGTGGAAAATAGGCCGCATATGGGCAATTATTATTTGCCTAATTGTAGCCACCGTTCTGGTAGGTGGGGTGATTACTTTTATTTCTATGCAAATTATGGCATTTTCTAATGATTTGCCCCAGCTCATCGGAAGAGCCAATCAACTTCTGGAAATTGTACAGGTATGGGTAGAACAGACGTTTAATGTTAAGCAATCCAATCAGATTCCCTTACTAAAGAATTCCTTAACTGAATGGGCCAAAACACATGGGGCATTATTTGCCAGTACGATTTCAGCCACTACCTCTACACTTGGAAGCTTATTGCTGCTGCCTGTCTTCATATTTTTCTTTTTGTTGTACCGCAATTTTTTTACTCACTTCTTTCACAAAGTTTTTAATAATACACCAGTAGCAAGTATAAATACCTTACTCAAAAAAGTGCAGAAAGTGGTGCAAAGCTATGTATTAGGACTTGGCCTGGTCATTTTAATTATAGCTGGTTTAAATATTCTTGGATTGTTGTTATTAGGCATTGAATATGCCATTTTCTTCGGTTTGCTGGGTGCTTTACTTACCATTATTCCCTATGTGGGTATCTTTATTGGATCACTTCTTCCAATCCTGATGAGCCTGCTTACCAAAGATTCAGTGTGGTATGCGGTGGGGGTAGCCGGAGTTTTTTTTCTGGTTCAGGTACTGGAGGGCAATTTTATTACTCCCAATGTAGTAGGCTCTAAAGTAAGTGTAAATCCGCTAGCTGCCATTGTAGGTTTAATTCTGGGAGGAATGTTGTGGGGAGCTGCCGGAATGATACTGGCCTTGCCTTTTATCGCTGTTCTTAAAGTAATATTCGATTCGGTAGAAAGCCTGGAACCTTATGGGTATTTGCTGGGCGAGTCTGTAGAAGTAACTACTCAGAATAAAGATTTAACTGAAAATTTATCCGGCCGAATTCAGGCAGCTATAAAAAAACAATCTAATTCAAAGCTAAAAAATTGAAAAGTCTACTTACTAAGTAAGAGTACACAATTAAGTATAAGATTTTGGCAAATTGTATCTTTGCTTATGCGTTATATCAAGAAGATTACAGACAAGCAAAAACAAGACTTAGAGAAGATTCATAAAGATAGTAAAAGTTATCAGGAACGTAACCGTTGCCAATGTATACTGTTATCCAATCAAGGCTATCAAGTACAGAAGTTAGCAAGCATTTTTCAAGTAAGTCAGTTAAGTATTTATAAGTGGTTTGATCGCTTTGAGAAAACAGGTGTGGTAGGGTTAAAGAACCAAAAAGGGAAAGGCAGAAAACCCATCCTTACTACCAGTAATGCTACCCATGTTGAAGTAGTGGAAAATAGCATAGAGAAAGAAAAACAACAACTTAAATTAGCTAAGCGAGAGATAGAAGCTAAATTAGGCACGGCTATGAGTGAGATGACCTTGAAGCGGTTTTTAAAAAAATTGACTACCGATGGAAACGTTTCCGTAAATGGATAAAGCCATTGCAAAACAAAGAAGCATATGAGCAGAAAGTCAAGCGATTACATGCTTTGCTTTATTTGGCACAGACAGGCAGTATAGATTTATATTTTGGAGACGAATCAGGGTTTTGCCTTACCCCTTGTGTACCTTATGGATGGATCAAAAAAGGCGAACACGCCCCTATTTTATCCCAAAGAAGTACAAGGATAAATGTATTTGGCTTGTTAAGTACAAATAATGAGTTGCTTACTTATCAGAAAAGTGGGAGTCTAAACGCTGACTTTATCATTGAATGTGTAGAGGCCTTCTCAACATCTATTTCCAAGTTTACTGTCATAGTCTTAGACAACGCCTCCTGGCATACATGTGGCCTATGGGAAGTCAAAAAAGAAGAATGGGAACAGAAAGGATTATACATCTTTTTGCTGCCTAAGTATAGTCCTCATCTTAACAGGATCGAACGATTTTGGAAGCAGGTGAAATATCATTGGCTCAAAGCCGAAGACTATCTGTCTGTAGAAGCGCTTAAGGAGGCACTTTATACCATCTTTTCAGGATTGGGTACTTACTTTAAACTTGATTTTAAAAAACTTGAAGTAGATGAAAATATTATACTTAATTGTGTTTAATTACTTAATTATAATAAATTATTAAACCTGCTAGACTAAGCAACTGTAAAAGCCGTATAAATACTTATTGATAAGTAATCAGTATAAATCCTTATATAAGTAATGGTACCCCGTATATGTCCAAGGTAACCTTCAATAATAAGCAAAGTCCCTTCTTTAAGTCATTAAAAGAAAAAGTAGACCAGTACTTTGCCAGTAACCACCTTCATCCTTCTGGTAATAATACTCTATTGATAAAAGGGCTGATCCAAGTTTCTTCTGCTATCCTACTATATATTCTTCTTGTTTTCTTTACACCGGCTCCGTTAATTGCTGTTGCATTATGCATGTTGCTAGGTATGAATCTGGCCCTTATCGGCTTTAATATTATGCATGAAGGCGGCCATCAGAGCTTTTCTAAACATGCCTGGCTCAACAGTACTTCTGCTTATTTTCTGAATGTGCTGGGAGGAAATACTTACTTCTGGAAGGTGAAGCATAATATAAACCATCATACCTATACTAATATTGAAGGAATGGATTCTGATATAGATGTAAAGCCTTTTATGCGCTTACACCAGAGCCAGCCTTTATATAAGATTCATCGGTTCCAGCACTTTTACTTTTTCCTGCTTTATGGCATTTCTTATATCACCTGGGTATTTTATCATGATTTTGAAAAGTATTTTACTGGCAAAATTGCGGCTAATGGGGTTTCACAACCCTTAGAAAAGAAAGAACATTATATTTTCTGGCTTACCAAAGTATGCTATATATTCTTCTATCTGGTATTGCCCATACTCATGGTTGGATTTATAAAAACGATCATCGGCTTTCTAATTGTTACCGTTGTTTGTGGGCTGTTTATTGCTGTAGTTTTTCAGCTGGCACATGTGGTAGAAGGCACGCATTTCCCCGTTCTTGAAAAAGATATAAATAAAATTGAGCAGGAATGGGCCATACACCAGGTAAGTACAACGGCTAACTTTGCCACCAATAGTAAAATAACTTCCTGGCTGCTGGGTGGGTTAAATTTTCAGGTAGAACATCATTTATTTCCCAGGGTAAGCCACATACACTATCCTAAAATCAATGAGTTTGTAAAACAGACTTGCCAGGAGTTTAATGTCACCTATATAGAACACCCTTCTGTGCTGAAGGCCCTGCATTCCCACTGGTTATACATCCGAAAACTAGGGAATGCTTAAGAATGAAATGCTATCAGCCGCCTTTAAATAATATATTTTCTCTCCAGCCATTTGGCTTCACCTTAAACCGACATGAATGAAAATCGCCTATATCTCCACTTATTTACCACGTGCCTGTGGTATCGCCACTTTTAATAATAATGTGGTCAAAGCTATCCTGGCGAATCAACCTGTGAATGGACAGAGCGGACAGGAAAGCAGTTTTGGGATAGCCATGAATGATTCTGATGAGTTAGATGAATACGAATACCCAGATGAAGTCAAGTTTGTCATCAGGCAGGACCGCCAGAAGGATTATATTATGGCCGCTACGTATATTAACACCAGTGATGCCGATGTTTGCCTGTTGGAGCATGAATTTGGTATTTTTGGCGGTGAAAGCGGCATCTATATCCTACCCTTACTCCACCGACTGGAAAAACCTCTTATTACCGTACTGCATACCATTTTGCAGGAGCCTTCCTATACACAGAAAATTATTATTCAGGAAATTGCCCAGCGGTCTGCCAAACTGATTGTGATGAGCCGCAGGGGTATTGAATTTTTGACTACAATTTACCAGATACCGCTTGAGAAAATACAATTCATTGAACATGGGGTACCAGACCTGGAAGCACCTAAAGTAAATCCCCTACATACGGTTTCGCCTTTCCGCAATCACCGGGTACTCTTCAGCTTTGGTCTGCTGAGCCGCAACAAAGGATTGGAAACCGTAATTAAAGCCTTACCAGCCATTGTGGCAAAACATCCGGAAGTGGTATATGTGGTATTAGGCAATACACACCCGGGCGTTGTACGCAGTTCCGGAGAGGAATACCGGGAACAGTTAAAACTGCTGGCAATCCAGCTTAAAGTAGACAAGCACCTGATATTCATTAATAAATTTGTTTCAGAAGCTGAACTGATTAATTATCTCACGGCGGCCGCCATTTATATTACGCCCTATAACAATGAAGCGCAAATCACAAGTGGCACCTTATCCTATGCCATAGGCGCAGGTGCTGCCGTAGTATCCACTCCTTACTGGCATGCGGTTGAGTTACTGGCCGAAAACAGGGGCCGGCTGTTTGGGTTTAAAGATGCAGAAGCACTGGCAAAAGCAGTAACTGAGTTGTTAGACGATAGTGCCAAATTAAAAGAGTTGCAAGCGAATGCCTATCAATATGGACTTCACCTGCGTTGGCCCACCATCGGTGGAGAATATTTACAGGCCATAGAAGAAGGCATTTCTCAGGCAGAAATAACCCAGGAGAAACTACTCCAGATTGTAGACCCGGAAATTATTCCTGAATTTAGCCTGGCACATGTACGCCGGCTAACCGATGATACCGGCATTGTACAGCATGCTAAATATGGCATTCCAAACCTCAAAGAAGGTTACTGCCTCGATGACAATGCCCGGGCATTGATCATGGCACTAATGGCTTATCAGCGCAATAAAAGCAAAGAAGCTCTTGACCTGCTCCCTATTTATTTGAGTTACATACATTATTTGCAGCGAGATGATGGCAACTTCCGCAATTTTCTTAGTTTCACCCGCCAGTACCTGGATGAAATAGGCTCTGAAGATTCTTTTGGCCGGACGGTGTGGGCCTTGGGTTATCTGATCAATTGTGCTCCCAATAATTCATACCGCGAATTTGCCGGGGAGCTATTTTCCAGGTCGGTGCCTCATTTTAAACAACTGCACCACCTGCGAGGCATCGGTAACACCATCATTGGCATTGCCTATTATCTGAAAACACATCCGGATGACGAGGGTATGGTGAAAGAACTGGTACATCTGACAACCTCATTACTGGAAGCCTATCAGCTTCATAAGCAAGATACCTGGCACTGGTTTGAAGATAAGCTTACCTACGACAACGCTATTTTACCTCTGGCCCTGCTTCATTCCTGTGAAATTACCGGCGATGAACAGGTAAAACAAGTGGCCATGGAATCATTGAGCTTTCTGGATAAGCTGAGCTTCCGTAATGGATTTCTGAGCCCGGTTGGTAACCAGGGATGGTATAGCCAGGGCGAAAAAATGCCCTTATTTGATCAGCAAGCCATTGAAACGATGGCCATGGTGTTAATGTATTTGCAGGCGTATCAAACCACACATCAACCCGAGTTTATTGAGAAAATGTTTGTCAGCTACCGGTGGTTTCTGGGAGAAAATATCCTGCGGGTGCCTTTGTATGATCATGAAACCAGAGGATGCTGTGATGGCTTGCAGCAAACCGCCATTAACCGGAACCAGGGCGCAGAAAGTACACTGGCTTACCTGATTTCTCATTTAACGGTGCTAAAAGCCCTGGAAATTGAATATGAATACGACCAGGCCGGAAATACACTGGTACCTGCTTTATGAGAGTCGCCGTACTTGCTCCTGTAGCCTGGCGAACGCCTCCCAGGCATTATGGTCCCTGGGAGCAGGTCGCTTCTAATGTAGTGGAAGGTTTGGTGGAACTGGGAATAGATGTTACCCTCTTTGCAACTGCTGATTCTGTGACAAGTGGTAAATTAAATGCCGTTGTAGCGAAAGGGTATGAGGAAGACCGGGAACAAGATGCCAAAGTGCTGGAATGTCTGCACATCAGTAATCTGATGGAAAAAGCAGCGGAATTTGATATGATTCATAACCATTTCGATTTCCTGCCGCTTACTTATTCGGGATTGATTCGTACGCCGATGGTAACGACTATTCATGGGTTTTCATCCGAAAGGATTATTCCGGTATACCAGAAATATGCTGCCAGCTCGCATTATGTATCCATCAGCCATGCTGACCGCAGCCCTTTACTCCCATATATTGCTACCGTGTTTAATGGACTCCGGGTGAGTGATTTTTCCTTTACTGCACAACCGGAGGATTATTTATTGTTTTTTGGCCGCATCCACCCAGACAAGGGTACATCAGAAGCCATTGAGATTGCCCGGAGAAGCAATAAGCGTTTATTTATCGCAGGAATAATTCAGGATCAGGAATGTTTTCAGGAGAAAGTACAGCCATTTTTAAATGATGATATTGTATTTCTTGGCCAGGCTGGGCCAGAGCAACGCAATCAATTGCTGGGCAATGCCCTGGCACTTTTACATCCTATCCGTTTTAATGAACCCTTTGGTTTAAGTGTAGCAGAAGCTATGCTTTGTGGCACACCGGTTATTGCCTTCAACAAAGGCGCTATGCCCGAACTGATCCAGTCTGGCTATACAGGTTTTCTGGTTGATACAGTAAACCAGGCGGTAGAAGCTGTTGGGCATATTGCTCAGATTCACCGCTCAAACTGCCGGGAATGGGCGATTTCTAATTTTTCGCAGCAAAAAATGGCGAATGACTACCTAAGCGTTTACCGGCAGATTTTAAACCGCTGAAGATGTATCCAGCAGTTTAGCAAGCAGAGATTCCAGATCTACCGTTGCAAAAGAAGAACAATAATCAGACAGGCCATAGGGAATCAGCAGTTTACCATTATGGATAATGGAACCGCAGGAATACAATACATTGGGCACGTATCCTTCTCTTTCTTCTTTATTGGGAATCAGCAAAGGTTCGCTTAAATGACCTATTTCTATCGAAGGATTTTCCAGATCAAGCAGGCTTACTCCCAGGCAGTAGCGCCGCATCGGACCTACACCATGTGTAATCACCAGCCATCCATGTTCCGTTTCAATGGGTGAGCCGCAGTTGCCGATCTGAATAAACTCCCAGCTGTATTTAGGCTCCTGCATCCTGACAGGGTTTTCCCACACATTGATATTACTAGAGTACATAATATAATTACTCCAGCCATCAATCCGCGACATCATCACAAACTGGCCGTTAATTTTACGGGGGAAAAGTGCCAGATTTTTATTGTGGGCACCGGCACCATAGAGTGGCATTACCCGGAAGTCGTAAAAATTCCGGGTTCTCAGCAGTTTGGGCATAATTTCAGAACCATCATAGGCGGTATAAGTAGCGTAATACACAATGCGGCCATCTGGCTCCGTAAAACGCACAAACCGGGCGTCTTCAATGCCTTTACGCTCAAACTCCGAAATAGGAAATATAACCCGGTCGGATATATCGGTATCCAGCGAAAAGGATAGCTCGTAATAGGAATCTGCCAGCCAGAGCACTTTATCATATTCTCTTTTTAGGGCTGTATCTGGTTGTAATGCCTGCACGTTTGTAACCATCTTCCGCAGCGAAGTAAATTCAAAGTTTTCCTCCAGTTTTGCTTCTACTTCATCTACGATCTGCCCGTTGATATGGGTAGTCAGGGCAGGCTCAAAAAACGTTTTTTTGTTATACTCTGCACCTCGTACAATTTCAGCCTCATCCACATAATTACCCGCTGGTAATACATGCACATTGGTATCCTTGTCCAGCAAGGCACGCCTGAAAACAATAGAGGAGATATGGCCTTCTCCCACGGCTCTAAAGCTGATAATAATTCGTTTTTCTCCCACCTCCAATTCAGACTGGTCGGGGTCCTCTACGATAGAAGGATTAAAAAATGCCGCTGATTCAATAGAATATTCATGGGTAAAGTAGGAGCCAAGTAACAATTTGCGGAAAGGTTCTATTTTTTCAAAATCAATTCCCATTTCCGGAAACAGATATTTTATTTTGGCGCAATGTCTGTTCAGTACCTTTGTGATGTTGCGATGCCGTTTGGAGTATTCCTGCAGAATGGGTGAAATCGTATTAAAAACTTCTTTTTCGCTCAGGCCCATTACCCGTTTAATAACTTGTCTGGCCCTTTCTTCGCCATTAAAGAAGAAGCGGGCAATTACACGCTTGGTATCTGGATATACTTTTTCGGATTTTCTTTCAATGGTAAGTCTCATAAAATTGGGTTAAAACAGTATTAAAGGGATTCTTACCAGGTTTATATTACCAGTAGGCGTTACTTTTGTTAAAGGTAAACTATTTTTTGATGAGCTGAGTGTAATAATATTAATAAAAGACTTAGTATGGGTAAGTAGCCAATCCCAAATCAGGAATCCAGCTGTAAATAAAACTAAATTCTGGGAGAGATCACAAGCTACTCAAAGTGGGTATTCTCCTTTTAGGATTTGTTTTAGAAAAACCAAGTCAGGTGAGAAGTGAACTTGCTACTATTAACTGGAGGAAAAAATAAGAGGGCAGGGGCTATTCTTCAAGGGGCACTACTTGTGCATAAATCTTCATAAGCTTAGTAAATTTTTCCTAGCGAAAAGCGATAAAAGGGGTAGTTTAGAAATCATTTTTCGAGACCTATTTGAGACCTGCCTGTCATAAGTAGCTGATTTATAGCATACAGGCGCTATACTTGTAATCAGTAGGTCGTTGGTTCGATTCCGACTGGGGGCTCTCTAAAAACCCCCAAATTTCGCAAATTTGGGGGTTTTTTGTTTTTAATAATTTGTTGTATTCTGCAGTAACCAAAATGCAGAGATTTTTTTGAAAATTTTTTTAAAATCGAAAAGGGGTATTTTTGGGCTTTTCGCTATTAACTTTAAAAAACGATGTGTTTTCTGATAAATACATCACCCAAGCGCTGTAAGGGTAGATAGCCAAATGGGGATACTGTCGTAACCTGAGAGAGTCAAGACAGAGACTGCTTCTTTTTCCATTGGATAAAAGTATAATTTCTGGCTAAAATATCTTCTTTCTTTTGGCTGTATAACTGCTGTATTTGCTCCTGAGTAGGGATCTGATGCTTGACCTCCAGATATCTCTCCCTGATCTTGCTACATTTGGGTGGACATTAAGTTAAGAGAAAATACTTAACTTAATGAAAATGGGACAAAGAAGAAAATTCGACAAGGAGTTCAAACTAATGACTGTTGAACTTAGTAAGAGCAGAAAAAATTTAGTAGATCTGGCTAAAGAATTGGATATCAAAATTGGATTGATTTATCGCTGGCGCCGTGAGTTTTTAGACAAGAGGGAGGGAAGTTTTCCTGGCCATGGAAAACCAAAACAAACCCCTGAAGAAGCAGAAATAGCCCGTCTAAAGAAGGCATTAAAGGATGCAGAAATGGAAAGGGATATGGAGCCGATGCTCACAACGTAGGCAGGTCCAAAAAAGGCGGTCAGCATCTTTTCCAGGAACGATGGGAGATATTCCAATTCATAAAGGATAATCACACTGTATACCCCATTGAGAAGATGTGCAAAGCCTTTCAAGTAAGTAAAAGTGGATATTATGGATGGATAAACAGTGAGCCATCTAAACGAGCTACAGAGAACCGGGAAATTCTTCAACAGATCAGAGTGATCCATAAGGAGAGTGGCCAGACCTATGGTAGCCCAAGAATCAGTAAAGCCTTGAAAGCGAATAACATTTCAGTTTCCAGACCCAGGGTTGCCCGCTTAATGAAGCAGGCTGAGCTTAGGGCAAAAAGAATTAAAAGGTATAAGGTCACTACGGATTCAAAGCATAGCTATCCGGTGAGTGAAAATCTACTGGATCGAAATTTTACAGCTAATGCAACAGGTCAGGCCTGGGTATCAGACATGGACCTGCAGACGATGTCAGCATCGGGTCCACTTATATCAGAACCATTACAGGTTGGCTATATCTTACGGTGGTACTGGATTTGGCAGACAGAAAGATTATTGGCTCTCGCCTTGAGTAAAACCATGAAGGCCAAAGAGACGACAATAGCAGCATTAAAAATGGCTATAAAAAACAGGCCCGTGATCCAACCTCTAATATTTCATTCAGACAGGGGTATACAGTATGCCTGTGATGAATTTAGGCAAGAATTAGGTACATATCCTCTTATTAAGCCAAGCATGAGTCGAAAAGGGAATTGTTGGGATAATGCTGTCGCAGAAAGCTTCTTTAAGACCCTGAAAGTGGAATGTGTATATGATTATAAGTTTGCCCATCAGCAGCAAGCGGCTACCACTGTTTTTGAATATATAGAAATCTGGTACAACAGGAAAAGACTGCATTCCTCTCTGGGATATAGAACACCAGCCCAGATGGAGCAACTTTTAAATCAATATGTGTTAGTTGCTTAATTTATTGTCCACAATTTTGTTGCAAGTCCAAAGATATATAATGCACAAGAGGAAAAACTGCAAAGCAAGGCTAGTAGTAAGTTGAGAGAAGAACAGAGAGCAAAACAAAATTTTGCATTATGGACGCAGCGATTTGGCAATGAAGATGCTCAACGTATGCTTGAAGGAAAACTATGGATTGGCATGAGTTTAGAGCAATTAATGACGGTAAAAGGACAACCTAACAACAAAAAGTGAGAACACCCGAAAACAATTTATGAATTTGGTGGTATAGGAAATGGGGTGGTCGTTACTATAGAAGATTCCAAAGTAATCACCATGGTTAACAGATGATCTGCTTTTTATTCTTTCATACTTATTAGATAAATTCCTAGACAAGTTCAGTCATATACTTTTTACCTTAGAAAGTTTAATTGTTGCATTTTCTAAACGAGTCTCTATGTTGTAGTATATTATTAGAGTACCTATGCTTAACTAACTGATCTAGGTAAAAAGTGTTGCCTATTACCTTACTTACTTTACAGATCAGTACTTTACAGACCAGTTGGAGGAGTGTTCCATAGTTTTGTGATCAACTCAATCATGTGATCTACTTCTTTTGGTTCTAACCCCAGCCTTTGAGCTAACTGTAAACATAACTCGTACTCTTTGGCGTGTACCTGCCCATTGACCATAGACATGTAAACCGCATCGGCTAACTGATCTTCTTTATCCACCCTATTCTTTGGAATGATAAATTCTAGCAGCTCTGCCTGCCGGATGATCTTTTCTGCTTCTCCTTCAGATAGACCAAATTCCTCAGATTTCTCAGTAAGAAATATAGTTTCTTCTTCATCCAAAAAGCCATCAATAAAAGCTACAGCTACCAGATTTTCAAAGTGTTCTTGCTTGATTTTCTTAGTTTGCAATAAGGCAGGCATAAAATAATATTTATCGTGAATCAAGATATATCAGAGGATGATTATCCACCTAACTTAGATTAATCTACCTACCTGACCTATAGGTAAACAGAAGCTATCAGAAACTTCATCCCAACCACCCTACTGATGCTAATATAGTTGTAGTACTATTAAGTAGCTAATAATCAATTATTTGATTTCACTTAAAATTTCTAATCTGCTTTCTTTGTGGTTTCCTCATGTAAGATTTGGGTATAGATTACAAACAACAACCCTTTGGTAGCTTTATTTTATGCCTTGTTGCAAAGCAGAGAATATTAAGTTAAAAGCTGTCTTTAGGGATGATAAACTAGACAAGTATGATCGTTAGACTAGATCCTTTCCTTACTAAACTAGAGCATCTTTCGTATGTGCATTATCATTGTGAGAAGATAGAAATGATGCTCTTTATTACCCTCTATGGCAGGGAAGAAATGGAAAAGTATATCATTCTTGAGCCTGTTACTGCCCGAGAGTATCACAAAGTTGCCACTGCTTTAGATGAAAATCTACAAGAAAAGAGCAGCCTTACTTTCCTGCAGGATTGATGCGAATAGAATCTCCACCACTATTCATTTTTTTATATAAGGAGAGTTAACTTCAGGTTTGGATTAATTTTAATACCGATGGAGCCCTTAGAGATTAACAATTCTTTCCAATTAATAGATGAGCAACAAGCTGGAATTGCAACGGTTTACTGGAGGATTTTCAGGCAGCTAATCTTTTTTCTTCTAAATAGCATTGATACTGTTGAGGACTTCTATTGCCTAAAGCAGAATGCCTTCTTTTTTTATTATACCAGCCTTCGATGTATTCAAAAACAGAAAGTTTTGCCTGTTGTTTATTAGCATAATAGTCATGATATATTAACTCTGTTTTTAGAGTTTTGAAGAAACTTTCTGCAATTGCGTTGTCCCAACAGTTGCCTTTCCTGCTCATACTTTGCAAAACGGGCATTCCTTTTAGCTGTTTTCTAAAATCTGTACATGCGTACTGCACTCCTCTATCGGAATGAAACAATAGGTATTGCTTTATAGGCCTATTTTTGATGGCCATCTTCCAGGCAGCTATCGTAGTATCATTAGCTTTCATGTTATCACTCATTGCCCAGCCAACTACCTTTCTGTCAGCTAAATCCAGTATAGCTGTCAGGTATAGCCATCCTTCTCCTGTTCTAATGTAAGTTAGATCTGACACCCACTTCTGCCCAATTGCCTGTGCAGAAAAATCTCTATTAAGGTGGTTTTCCGAAATGGCATAGTCATGTTTAGAATCCGTAGTCTGTACCCGGTATTTCTTCCTGATGATACTCTTGATATTCGCTTTCCTCATCAGCCTGGCTACCCGTGGACGTGAAGCTTGGATACCCTGTTCCCTTAACTCACTAGTGATTCTGGGACTTCCATAGCGCTTTTTGCTATCATCGTATATTTTATGGATGTCAACTAATAACGCTTGTTCCTTAACTGTCCGGGAACTGATAGGGTGTTTGAGCCAGTAATAGTAACCGCTTACACTTACTTTCATCACCTTACACATCTTTTCAATGGGAAACAGTGAGTAGTTTTCCTTTATGAATTGAAATATTTTCCATCGCTCTTGGAAAAGATGCTGACCGCCTTTTTTAATATATCGCGCTCCAATTGGGCCTCCTTCAACTCCTTTTGTAAGCGTTTGATTTCTAATTGCTCTGCTGTAAGTCCTTGCTTCTGGCCGGCAACTATCTTACCTTCCTGTAGAGTTTGTCTCCACTTACTTAATCTACCCGGATCAATCCCTAATTCTTGAGCCGCTATTTTTACGGATCCCTTTACATAGGATAATTCTACAGCCATTTGTTTAAATGCCTCATCAAATACTTGTCTCTTCATAGTGTCAAATTTAATGTATTATTAAATCTGCCTATCTTTTGCCCTCCAGTCAAAGGTAGCAAGTCCAATAATGACCTTATCAATAAACAACAGGCGACTGATGGTGGAAGCTTCTGGCTATGGCTTATCGCCATTGGTCTTATTGCATGGTACTTCTTGTCTAAGCTTTAACTGGTAATTTTATAATCTCTGATCCGAAATAGTAGAAGCCCATGCTTGTTAATACGAGACTTTTATAGATAAGGAGAAGACAAGATGATATTTTGGAAAAAACTTTCTCAAAATGATTTGAGGCTCTGAACGCCACACCACCGGGAGGCAACTGTGAACCTCCTACCAAAAGCATATATAGCAAATATAAATTATTAAAATTCTGAGTCCCAAAAAAGGGGAGGTTAAATTAACTACCTTTTAGTGAACCTTAATTATGGGTAAGCTGAGCATAACCATTATCATTTTTGCCAACCTATTCAGGGAAGAACTCTTCTTCCATAATCTCCAATATACCTTTGCTAAACTTAGGACTACTTTATGCTAATTTGACCATTGTATAACTTTTTACCTGCTGCTTCATATTTGTCTCCCACTTTCCAGAAAGGCCTTTGCCCAGTATTCGCTATTTTCCTTCCGGCTAGTACATACGCTTGAAAAAACTTAAACAGATATTCATAGTCTAATGTATTGGGGTTATCGGCAGCCTGGTGATAATATTTTCTTATCTCCTGGTCAAAACCTGTGAAGCCCATGCCAAATGTAGGGGCTGGAATCCCTTTCTGGGCGAAATGCAAGTTATCCGAACGGTCAAATAGATTTTGTTCCGGAGCCGGATCATCTGTCACTTTCAGGCCAAAAGGAGTGCCTGCCTCCTTCAAACTCTTTTCGGCAGTCGTACGCCCAAGGCCAATGATGGTAATCAGACTCGTATCATTATAGCCGCCGTTGTCAAAATTGAAACAAAATACCATTTGATGTAAGGGCAGCAGGGGGTGTTCTACATACCATTTGCTGCCTAACAATCCTACCTCTTCTCCGGTGAACATAATAAATAAAGCGGAGCGTTTGGTAGGGTATTTTGCCAGATTTTCTGCTATACTCAACACAGTAACTGTGCCCACTGCATTGTCACGGGCTCCATTGAAGATAGAATCATTCTCTGCATTAGGTTCACCGATTCCTATATGATCATAATGAGCAGAGTAGATAATATACTCATTTTTCAATTGAGGGTCTGTTCCTTCTACCATCCCTACCACATTTCTGGATACTACTTTACTGGTAACCATCCCTTTGATTGTAAGCTCAACAGGCAGTTCTTTTCTGGAGGAGAATTGTGTTGCTATTTCGCCATTGCTATCAGCCATCCATAGATAAGGAAAAGGAGATTCTTCTGCCACTAACTCCATTCTATCCCCATTAAAGCGGTGTTCCCCCTGTTTCCACAACTGCTCATCCATGGTACATAACTCAACTAAGCCTACCGCTCCATACTTACTTGCCAGGCGCTTCTTCTCTCTCCTTAATAGGGTAGGAGAAAAGGGTGCAGGCTTGCCATTAGAACCTGCTTTTACCACCACTACTTTTCCATTTACCTGTTGGTTAAGATAATCGAGTGAATCACCATAATTCAGAAAAATAGCAGCTCCTGAAATATTAGTATTTGAACCGCTTTCCTTAATTAATTGCCTGTAGGGTTTGCCATCTAGGGTTAGAGATAATGTTGTTGGCGCTGTGGTCTTAATAAATGGCACCGTTTGAAAGTATCCCTGCTCGGCTCCTAGTACAGGCTTTACCCCGTAGCGGACAAAATGAGTGCTGATGTATTGGGCAGCAATGTCAAGTTCTGAACTTGCGGTGGCTCTCCCTTTTAGTTCATCTGAGGCCAGAAAATAGATATGACCTTGTATTTCACTTTTAGACACAGTGGCTTTTACTTTTTTCAAATCATTCTGTGCCAGGGAAGTAGTAATGAAACAAGATGCTAAAAGCAGGGTATAAATAAGTTTCATAAAAGGTAGGCATTAGGTGGATAATAAATCAAGCATAGTAAGAAGCTTTTGAAGCTACACATAGTTCAATCATATAAACAAGCCTCAGTAGATAAAAATAAAGATGGCATCATTTTACATAAAATCCTGTGTACTATAAGGATCAGGTCTTTTCTCCAATAATTTCCAGGCAATATTCTCCAAATATATTCACTCGCTTGACTTTTCGTTTGAGTTTGTGGGCTCAATTATACTTTAAGGTATTTGGATGAAATGTCCTCCAAGAGTGCCAGAATTCTTGGTAGGATTGCAGTTGTTGTAGCTTTTCGCCTTTCATTGATCCCGAAACACATACGCCTGCCATATCCCAGGTGGAGCTTGTGTTTTCATCGGTAATAAAATCATCTTTTCCCAGGTTGAACTTGAAAAGCGTTCCATTAACATTCCTGCTGTAAACGTGAAAAGAGGCCTTGTCTTTCTCTAACACAACTAATAAAGGTAAATCTTGCAGCGAATCATTGATCAGTTTCTCTTTCTCGAGCCTGTTCCAATCATAAGCCTTAGCAACATTATTGTGCAGGACACCTACGACCCAAGATTTCGGTTGCCACGAAGCGGAATCTCTTTTTTCTAAACTGCTTTCAATGGTTCCTTTATCATAGTTCTTTAACTCCGCATATTTCTCTTTAAAAGAAGGATCGGGTTGCATGATCCGGGAACTCGGATACTCCGCCAGCCACGATTGTAGCGTAAGTTGTTTAGACGGTAATTCTTTCAAAGAAATGCCTTTCAGGGGACCAGCTATGGCTTCTCCAGTAGCCTGTTGCCACCAGCTGCGAGTAGTTTCGTCTTCAAACATAGCATTAAAATGATCCATGCCTACTAGCCTGAACGATTCTCTCTTGCCGTTTACAAGCGGGCTAAAAACACGGCCCGTTCTGCAAACAGTACAATACGTAACCATAACCGGTTCTCCGGCAAGTGTATCCATTACCTGATGATGATAGCCGATAACTTCTATGGGATAGGCTTTTGCTTCACCGTTGAAAGCTATGCCTATAACCAAACTATTTTTATTTGTCGTATCAATAGCTGCCTCCGAAAACAGCTTTTGTTTGGGTTGATAAAACATTTTATCTGCTTCGAACCGGTAGTTAATAAAGAAGAAAACTACGGCGTAGAAAATTAAGATCACCGGCAAAGCTATCTTAGTTTGCTTTGTGCCTTGCTTTATATAATGTAAAGCCGGAAAAACAATGAATGCTAACGCCACAATTCTAATCCATGTGATATGAGTAGCGAGCCAGTAAGCAAATGAAACAGTATCGGCACTTTGGCTCCCGGGAAAAGGCATGATGAAATAGACACGAAGAATTTCTGCTGCAAACAACACGACAAGTCCTGTAATCAATAAAAAACGTTTCATATGAAGGATAAATAAAGGGCGTTAGCATTATACTTACTGTTCTGTAACCGGGAGCGGAAACTCTGACCAAACGTCGTCTCCACTCCTGTCGATAGACAAGGTATTTAACAGATCGTACCTGCGCATGTCAATCCAACGATGGCCCTCGAAAAACAAGGAATAGCGTCTTTGATTTAGCATTTCGGTAATTAAAGCCGGTTTTGTTGCCGATCCCGAATAGTCTCCGAGGCCATGTCCCTTTCGAATAATGTTTATAGCTTTAACTCCTTCGGTTAAATTGTCTAATTGAATATTCGCTTCGGCATACATCAGAATTAATTCTTCATTTCTTATGATAGCCATAGGCGCTGTACCCGACGTATACAACCAAACGTCTCTGTCGCCAGTAAGCCCGCTAAGGGAGGCTGCTGAAGTACGAAGGCTTGTTTTATTGATGCGGTTGTCGCCGGGTTCTATATCTGCTGCAAACGATGGATGAGCCACTCTTACCTCTCCGTTTTGGTTTTGAGGAATAAAAGTGGGATTTAATTGATCGCCTGATCCGGTACCAAAAACATGATAAGCCCCTACACTGAAACTTTTATCAAGACCGAAAAACGAGGTGTTTAAATTATCTAAGGCCTGCTGCCAGTTTTTTTGATATAAACTTACTCGTGCCGCAAGCGCTCGATTAAATTGCGTTAATCCTGCAGCATCATTTAAGCCTTCAAAACCTGCTAAAGTAAAAGAAATAGCAGCGCCGTTTAAATCTGTTTTAGCCGAATCAAGCAAAGAAGTGATGGATTTTAAACCCTCCTCGTAACTTACAATCGGCCCGAGAAGCTCAGGATTTTCAACATTTACTCTGATTCCTTTTGAATAGGTAAGATTCAGATTGAGCAAAAGTTGATACGCTTTAACAGTTCTGGCAAATCCAGTATAGCCTTTCTTTTCCGAATCGGTTATGAGCGTGGAATTAGTAGCAGCCCTTATCAGTGTATTACAGTTTTTTACAACACGGTATCTTGCTGCCCATGGAATAGTAATGTATGGATTTGTGCCCATCAGCACTGAATTATTGGCACCTAGCAAATCCAAAACATAACGCGGTTCGGAAACTGATAAACGGTATATTTCTCTTCCAAGCACACCGACGTCATCCAAATACAGATTCAGCGAATTCCGCATGCCGGATTCAGTTCCGCTTACCAAATTATTTAATTCACTTTTGGTGGCGTTCTTTGATAGGTCTTCGATTGTGGCGTTGTTTAAATTGCCGTAATCTTTTTCGCATGCCGCTAAAAACAGCAGCGATGCAATACATAATATGCCGTATGTTCTTATAATCTTTTGCATGATCGTATTCTTGTTACTGTTAAAAATGGAATGAAAGGTGTAAGGCCGCACGTTTGCTCGACGGATAGGGGTTATGTCTACACCTGATGAAAAACCGGCTCCGAAATTAGATACTTCAGGGTCGTAAGATCTATACTTAGTGAGCGTGAAAAAATTGTTAAGGGAAGCGCCGAGACTAACTGACTTAATATAGGATACCGGCAAGTTGCTGAATGTATAATAAAGACCGATTTCCCGGAAGCGCAGATAGGTTGAGGTTTCTACTGTTTGGTGAGCATCGGTTCCAATTTTCATTAACTGACTCACTCCTTTTGGAAATCCTTCCTTAGTAGGTTGATCATAATCTGCACTTGTGCCCCCGAAAACGTTTTGAAGGGCTGTCACATTTACGTTTTGGCCACCATTCTTCCAGTGTACTAAAAAGCGCAAACTCAGCGTATTAAAGAAAGTAATTTCATTATAGGTATTCATTTGAAATTTTGGCTCCGTATTGCCCAGAACGCCTATGCCTTGTCCGTTAAGGCCTACAATTTGGGTGGCGGATTTACCTTCTTCTATCTGGAACGTACCCAACACTACCCCTCCTGTAGAGCCCAGTTGTACTGGTTGAACGCCCAGCCTCGTTATTTTAGAACGGTTCATCCAGAAATTCACAGACGTATTCCATGTGATATTTTTTGCTTCTACCGGCCTGGCATTCATTGCTAATTCTACGCCTTGATTACGTAAGTCACCCGCATTGGCCCATCTCTGAGCAAATCCGGAAGAAGGCGGCGGAGTAGTTAGTAAAAGAAAGTCATACACATTTTTGTCGTAATAAGTGAATTCAAAGCCCAGCTTGCCTTTTAATAAGCTAAAGTCTATTCCGGATTCTAATTCGGTTTGCCTTTCCGGCTTAATCCCGGCTTGTCCGGCTTGTGTATTCACAAGTAATCCGGGGTTACCGGTAATGTTAGATACACCTAAGGAAGTAAATTTGCTTCCGTAAGCCGGAACATTATTTGCCTGCCCGTACGCTGCACGAAGTTTTATATTTTCAAATAATCCTTCTCTCACAATGCCTAGGCCTGTTAAATTTACAGATGCTCCGGCTTTAGGATAGATGTAAAATTTAGAAACGTTACCATTATTGCTCGATCTGTCAAAACGAACACTTCCCGTTAAAGTAATTGCATCTATTATATCCGCTTCTTCCTGAAAGAAAATACCGTTGTTACGATATTTAGTGCGCAATTGAGTAGCATTTAGGGCACCGGCCTGGTCAACATTGGATTGACCGGCAATAACTTGAGTAGCCACGTTTAACAGGTTATTATAATCTCCGGTTTCCTGAGTAATACCGGCGGAGGTGGTTAAAGTAATGTTTTCAGAAGCTGAAAGAGTATTGACCAGCGAAAGAATATAATTGGTACTCAAATTCCGGGTAGCCCCCTGAATAGAGGTACCTTTGTTTATTGCCTGAAACTGTAATGTACTTGGGAATAAGACATCCGTTGCGAAATTATAGAAATCCACTCCGCCTCTGCCAATAAACTGAGTAACGCTTTTATCGCTTTTATGGAGGGTTGCATTTAAATTAATGCCGCTTATAAATCTGTTTACGGTTTCGTTATTTTTCATCAAGGCAATGGTTTGCAAAGGATTGGAAGCGGCAAAAGGATTATTAGGATAATTTCCGTTAGCATCGGGATGTAATTGAGCAAAGCCAGGGGTGGAAGAAAGGGCAATCCCGGTAGTTACACCGGTATTATCGTTACCAAATAAACCTCTGTCTGCCGAAGAATGTATATAATTAGTGGTAATGCCGGCTTTGATCCTGTCGGTTACCTTATGATCAAGATTTAATCGAAATCCTGTATTGTTATATCCGGTATTTTTCACCAATCCGGCTTCATCTTTTTGCGATACAGAAAAATAAAAACCGGTCTTTTCATTTCCGCCGTTCATGCTCAACACCGTATTTCTTAAGAAGGGGGTGTTATCGTAAATTTCTTTCTCATAATCAAATATTTGTCCATTAGCTTGGGCCGTAAGAAATTGCTGAGCAAGGGCCGCTGAATCTCCTCGTAACGTGGAAGCTGTTTGAGCAGTAAACTCTCGTACACCTAATAATTTTATGGGCCTTGCAAAGCCTACACTCTGCAATAAAGAGATATTTGTTTTACCTTGCTTACCTCTTTTTGTGGTAATAATTATTACGCCGGCCGCAGCTTTAGAGCCGTAAATAGCTGCTGCCGACGCTCCTTTTAATATTTCGATATTCTCAATATCTTCTGGTCTGATATCTGCAATGCGGTTTGAAGGATTATCTTGATTAGATGAGGAGCCGCCACTTGAGGCAGCAGTTACAGCATTTAATCCGGCCGAAGTAGACGAGTTGTCTACAAAAACACCGTCTATTACATACAAAGGCTGTGTATTTCCAAATATGGATGTTACGCCCCGAAGTCTTACAGAAATCCCTCCGCCCGGTGTGCCGGAATTAGCATTTATAAATGCGCCGGGGATTTTTCCGGAGAGTGCAGCATCCAGCGTTTGAGCGGGGGCAGTTCCGATTAATTGCTGTGCGCTTACTACCGCTACGGCATTTGCCAGATTTTTTCTTTTTACTGTTGTAGATAAACCGGTTACCACCACTTCATCAAGCCTTAATACATCATCTTCAAGCGTTACTTGCACAGTAGAAAGCCCTGAGAGGTTAAGCGTTTGAGATTTAAATCCGATTGCACTTACCACTATCTCCGCATCAGCGGGAATGTTAAGGGAAAACTTGCCGCTTTCATCTGAAGCTACTGCCTGAGTTGAGTTTTTAACCAAAACAGTTGCTCCCGGCACGGGAATGTTGTTACTGGTTTGAATATAGCCGGTAAAGGGCTTATTTTGGGCAAAAAGAAAAACAGGAACGGCCATTAAGAGCCATCCTATAAAAAAGAGTTTAATCTTCATTGTTTTTTGATTTACAATTAAGGTTTAAGGGTGAGAATAGACATTATATTATGCCTCTTTATTATTAGCAACAGGTTGTTTAGTTGTAAAAATGTGGGTGCCGTAGCCCTTTTCAGCGATCTGTTGTGCTCTTAATGAATAGGAAGAAAGGTCTGTAGGCGTGTCGGCAGCAAGCCCGTCCACATACCGGTTATACATACAAAAAGCAGCGGCGATCAGTACGGTATCATGGATATCCTTGTCTGTTGCTCCAAGGCTTTTCGCTGCGTCAACTTGCTTGGTCGTTACAAATTTTCCTCCTTTTTGTACACTTCCGGCAATTGAAAGAAGCGCTTTTAACTTTTCCGAAATAGCTGCTTCGGCATAATTCTGTGTTACCTGTTCAACTAAATCTGCATTGCCGTCGAGGTAGCAAGCGGCGATAGCTCCATGTGAGTGTTCACAATAAAAGCAATTGTTTAAATTGGATACGTGAGTGGCTATTAATTCTCTTTCTGCCATGGTTAAACCTTCGTCGGTTCGCAGCAACAGGTTGGTAAATACACTCAAGGCGGCTGCTGTTTCCGGACTGAAGGCCATCAAAGCCCGGATTCCCGGTAGGTTTTTATCGACATTAATATGTGGCATATTTTATTTTTAAGGATGATGAAACGTATTGTATGTGTACAAATTTTTCACAAAGCATACTATTAAAGCATGTGTAGGAATACTTGCAGGAAGTCGGGTAACGGGGGTAGCCTTCAAACAGTAAATGCTGTAGCGAAGAGTGTAGAAAGAAAAAGAATTAAGATTACCCACGGCTAAGTTAAGTCTGGGAGTCTGATTGTCTACCCCATCTGCCAGTTGTATAAAATGGCTAATTTAGCTGCAGATAATCCTTTGTTTGCCGAGGTGCCCGGGCTACTTTATTCAAGGCTCTCGTCGTTTGGGGACACTGAATCATCAGTCCAACAATAATGCGCATGTTATGATCAGGGTATATATATACCATATACGTAATTAAATTTTAAGGTGAAATAGTTTAACTAAAACAAGATAGGAGACTTATAAATAATTTGATGAGGAAATACTTCAATAAGTCAAGTTCTTATTTGAACTTAGTAATTTCTTATTTGAGCAAATACGCTGTTTCATAAATGGAATCATCATACAGTAGACAAATACGAACTAAAAGGCCGTAAGTAGACGGCTTATTAGTTGATATGATTCATTTTTCAAAGGGAATTTTGTTGTCAATCTTACCCTGGACGGGATCTATCCTGTAAATCAATAATTACCATTCAGCACCGATTTAGAGAATCACAAAGACTGATTTTGACAAGAAATTTCTCCAACGATGAACCATATCCGCTGCCTTATCAATAAATTCAATAGCATGTTTGTGAGACTAACTTAATAATGTACCTATCCATTAGGAAATTATTGAGGAAGGAATTATTAACAGGTATGATACTTTCACTAATCGCGTATATTAATGAACTAGTTACTCGAAAGGGGTAGTTACATTAAATTCTCCTTTCTTGAAACTGAACAAATGGATGAGAGGGTAAAGAATGCATCTTATCACTGCTAAACTTACAATTTTACTCCCCTTTTGCCCTATCACTTTTCTTCCCTATTTAAGAGTGATTTTTGTCAACCCATGGCCGGGCAAGACCCCTTCTACCATTCTTTAATTAATCACCTAAATGGTACTGCTTTCACTAAAGCTATTTCGATGTAACTAATCATAAGACCTTAAAGTAACATAGTGTCTTAAAGTAAGAAAGGAAACTCAAGTTTTATGTCTACGTTTATTCTTGGATTAATAGCTGCTAGTATTACCACCCTCGCTTATGTTCCACAGGTGGTTAAAACATGGAAAAGCAAATCCTCTAAAGATTTATCTTTAAAAATGCTCATTGCCTTCTCTACGGGGGTTTCCTTGTGGTTGATTTATGGCATTCTTGAAAAAGATACTCCTATTATTGTAGCCAACTCAATTACTTTATTGCTCTCTTTTGTCTTACTGTTTTTCAAATTCAAGTTTAAAAATTAATACTGATTCTATCTTTTAGAATAAGGATACCTATCTAAAAGATAAATGCTATGTTTTTTACTATTAATTTAATGGAAAGCATGCTTATGAATACCTCCAGGGGCGATTTTATCAGTATTAGAAAGGAGGCAATGACACAATCTTTAGATAACCGATCATAGGTGATTTTAACTCAACCCGGCTCATTTGTCGCTTGACTGCTTTGCAAGTCTTGCCTATTGTATTTCCTGAAGGCAGTCTCTTTTATGCAGATGGCGGCTATACAGGTTATTTTTATCTGTCGCCCACTTTTTGAGAACCACATTAAGAAGATAATTATGATACTTCATGCTCTTTATATCCTATAGTAATTAGTTTCAAGAAAGGGGAGAATTTTGAAACTTATAACTTTGAGGTTAGTTGCTAATTGATGCTAGAGAAGAAATATATCGATTATGCTTCCTTTGCCCCTTTTAGTATCGGATCCTTAAGTCAGTAAATTGCAGCATAGGCTACCATCTCCAAGATAACTAAAAGCCTAGTTTGACTTTAGAAATCAGTATGCATTATGATGGGAGCGAGTGGATAATTGTTCAATTTTTGCACTCAGTATCTCATGCATGGTTCCAGCGTCGAGGCCCTCTTTATTGAACCACAGTACCCGCGTATACATTTTGTCGAGTGTTACAAAAACAGCAGATTTTCAAAAATCCATATTGGCTTTTAAATCCTGCAAATCTGCTTGTAAATTAGCAGGTGAAACCTCAGATAGAAGATCAATAATATTAAATACTATTTCTCTTTGTTGGGAGAAAGGTTTATTACTGAAGGGTTGTATTAGTTTTTCAATTAACATTTGGTGTAGTGTGTTGGTAAAACGGGCTAGCTTAGGCGGAAGTTTTTCCATTAATGGCTATATACGCTACTGTTTAACGGTTTTGGTCATCGTATAGATTTTTAATCCTAGGGTGACAAAAGCAAATCAACCCACCATAAATAAGGCCGGATGTAGTATTAAAGTAGGTAATTCCATGTTTATCTATATTTGGTAAGGAGAGTTTATTTATTATATAAATATACGTAGATAAAATGAATAAAAATGTCAGAGTGAAAGGTAGTTTTATCACTTTTTAAAGATAATGCTTGTGTGTAGCATAGAGTAGATAAGCTAGGACATGTAGCTTATAAAGGGAAGTAAAAAAGAAAGGATTAAAAGAAATCTTTCATAGCCTAAGCTCCTTTCCGATTTTCCTTTAATCCTTACAAAGTTTGAATAGTTTATTGCTAAATCTATTCTAGACTTAATGATTACTTATACGCACCACTCAAATAAAAGTTACAAAGAAGTCTTAGAGAACGTTTTGGAAGAATAAAAATAGGGTAAAAGAAAGAATCAGTGAGTAAACTTGAGGTGTCTAATCATCAAGTTTATGCAAGAAAAATTCTCTGCGCTCACTGACCCTGAATGGGAAGTTATCAAGGAAATAATTGATAACCAAAGAAAGATTAAACATGAAAAACGGGTGATAATCAATGCACTGCTTTGGCTGCTAACTACGGGCAGCCAATGGCGCAATATGGAAAGTAAGTACCCACCCTGGCAAACCATTTACTATCATTTCAGGCAGTGGAAAAAGCGGGGCATTATTGAAGAGTTGTTAGCTTTTTTAGCAGGCAGAGAAAGAAAAAAAGCAGGCAGACAAGCCCTGCCAAGCGTGTTGGCCATTGATAGCCAAAGTGTTAAGATTATACAATTTACCAGTCAGGATAAAGGCATAGATGGCAATAAAAAAGTGAATGGCAGAAAAAGACATCTGCCTGTGGACTGTTTAGGTATCCCCTGGGCGGTGCATATTACAGCTGCTAATATATCAGACACCACAGCAGGATATGAGTTAGCAGCTAAGTTGAAGGGCAAGTCCGCCCGCCTGCATACCCTGAAAGCAGATAATGGCTACACAGAGACTTTTGTGGAAGAAGTGAAAAAACAATATGGATGGAGTGTAGAAATTGTACAAAAGCCTGAAAGCGTGAAAGGCTTTGTCCCGGCAGGGGGCCGTTGGGTAGTGGAACGTAGCTACGGATGGCTCAATTTTAAGCGTAGGTTGAGCCGTGATTTTGAAAAAAGCACAGAAAGTTCGGAAGCCATGCTACAATTAGCCTTTATTGATACTCTGCTCAAAAGAAAAACCGAATAATATTTCAAAACATTCTCTTACAGTTTTTCACTTTATTTTTTTACATAAGTTGCAAAGGTACTTTTTATGAGTAAAGCGAAAGGGGAAGTTAATTTAATTCACTAAAGGGAATAAAGTTTGTTATTCCATCCCCCATATAAGAGAACCGTACCCTAACTTTAGTAGCAAAATGTAGAACAAGGCAATTAAATAAATGATAAATAATAGGGTAGTCCACCCCTTTGTTACCGTACTCGCTTTTGATAGTTCTTCCATATTTTTTGTAAATTCATTCCTACATTCAATAGCTTGCATCTATGAAGCAACTCTTTTTAGTAGCCTTTATATTTTCTATTCCTTTTCTTGTTCATTCCCAAACGCAGAAATATCATTCATCGTTTATCGAGCATTTTACTGATTCTACCTCTAGTTACTTCACAAATGGCTCTACCGGCAACAAAAGCCCATTTAAATATAAGCAAGGGGTTACTTCTTCAGCAGAGGCAAACTCTAAAATTCTTTCCTTTAGAATTGATCCTGCAGATAGTGCTGGCGCAGGACGGGGACCGGAAATTATTTCAAAAGAGTTTACCCATTTTGGCACCTATTCGGCACGGTTAAAAGTTCCTAAGGTAGGCGCCATTCAGCCCAATGTGGGAGCAGTAGTTGGCTATTTTACCTACCATGTAGATTCTCTGCCTGGACTCAGTGAGATTGACTTTGAATGGCTCCTGGCTGATCCCACCATCATTTATATAGGCACCTGGACAGGTCAGAATGGAAAGCTGAAAAGAATAGGCAGAACCATTAATTTGGCCAAAGGAGAGATTTATGACACCCACTACCGGGAGGATCATAATGGGGTAAGAACCCCTTTAACCGGTATGCAAAATAAGCCGGAGACTATTGCAGCCATTGAAAACTATGACGCTTCTGCACAATTTTACACCTATGGTTTTGATTGGTATCCAGATAGAATCCGCTGGTGGATGCTTCATCCTAAGACAGGTGAGACAATCGTATTGTGGGAGTATAAGGGATCTACAAAGGGCATCCCTCAACATCGCACCCGTTACAGAATGAATTTCTGGCATACCAAGGACTGGTCGGTTGAAACTAATCCGCTTTCTCTTGAAAAACCGCTAAACACTTATGAATTGGAGGTGGATTGGATGTCCTATAAACCCGTGAAGGGTGGTTCGAAATGAACCTTCTTAAAAAATAACTTTAAAACAGGCTCTAAACAGAGATAAAGGTAGATAGCATATAGCTCCAGATAGTTGATAAAAAACACTAGCCTATGGTAACCAGAGCAGAAAAGCGGGAGTAGATCGGGAAAACTATTCACTATCCAGATCAGAGGAGCTCCTTGGTGGCAGAGTGGGTAATGTATTAAAAATGCCTGTATATTCACTGCCCATATATGCCCCCAAGCAAGAATTTTAGGCATCGCTATCTGAGTTTTCAAACAGGTTATTCGCAGGCCAATGGGATGAGTAAGGTCATTGTTGCGCAAAGAAAAGTTTACTGAACTATATACAATATCTGCTTTCTGATCCTGATCCAGATCTCCAATCCAAGGCGTAGAGGCTAGATTAATGCCCGGTAAGGTATCACCGACCGGAATTTTTTTACCCTCCCTGAAATCAATCATTACCAGATAACTATTAGAAACAGTATCCCCCCTTTGCTCATTCACGGGAAGCAATACCTCATCGTACCCATCGGTATTGTAATCCACTACTACTGCCGAGGCGTACTGGAAAGCACCAATTGTATCACGGAATTCTTCCCCTCCGGTTCTGCCATCGAGCATGCATTGCACAGAATATTCAATTCCCGGCCAAACCCCAATGCCATAGTTAATAAAGAAGTCTGGGATAGAATCACCGTTAAAGTAGCCAATGGTCGGTGTGGAGTAGGCTTCAGTGCCTGGAATAGCTTTCTCCCAAAGGAGGGTATTATCTGCTCCATTGATGGCAATCAGACGGCCTTCTACCTCGTTAGCCAGAATATCGTATACACCATCCCTATTGATATCGGCAAAAACCGGTGGTGCGATGAATCCTTTCTGCTCACTACTAGCCAGCAGGGTAGCTTGAGATAAGTCTCCCTGCATCAATTCCTGCAAAGTAGTCCGAAAAAGATGGCCACCAATGGTTTCACCTCCTGTGCCAAAAACGATCGTGGTATTGCCCTTCACTGAAAGATTTGCGCAGATGGCTGACATATAGGTTTCTTTTCCATCAGGCATAGTGGCCTGGGCTAGTACCTTTCCAGTGCGGCCGCTCAACACCAGTAACCTGCCTGCTGGGCGATTAGTATCAAAAGGGGCAATCTGATTATCGCCTCCATTAGCAATTAACAGATCCATTACACCGTCTTTATCCTGGTCAGGCACCCATTGAGGGGTGTAAAAATTATACCATCCCTGCCGGGCAGCATTCACTGTATCGCCTTGTGGAAAAAATTCCCAGATCAACTTTCCATTCCGACCATCCAAGGCCATTAGTTCAGCTGTTCTCCCGCCAATAAACACATCTGGTATGTGATCCTTAGTAATATCCTGGAAGAGTGCTGACCCCACCATTTGATTCCGGCCGGCTTTCTTCCAGAGGAGTTGACCATCTTTTCCATCAATGGCCATCACCGCTACATCAGTACGTTGATTTTCTTCTGCCCCTGCTCCCATCACCACATCCAGGATTCCATCGCCATTTAAGTCAGTCAGCCGGGGAGAAGATCCTGTACCAATGCCTGGGTAATATACTGACCAGCAAGCAGGTTGTTTTAACCCTGCAAGAGCAATACCCAACAAGGAGGCGATCCCTGCTAAAACAATATAATGCGGTAATCGTAACCGCAGTGAAGAAAAGAGCTTCTTTGCCATAAACCGGGTCGTTGGGTTCTACTTAAGCGATAAAAGGTGAAAGTGCTATCGCCTCTTTTCTACAATCACCCATATATTATGTAGAATATAACCTGGTAGCTTCAAAATAGCTTCGCTGCCCAGCTAACTATTATACGGTTTCAACTAACTATTCGATCTCTTGCTCATTTTTATCTACGGTCTGCTTGGCCTGAGTTAGGTTATTACTTAGTAATTTTCACTCCATTCAAGTTCAAGCGAGCTTTGAGCAAAGGTGGTTAAGGAGGATTTTATTAGTCAATATGATCCGGAAATTAGTAATGGTAGGATACTGGACCTCCCTCAAAAAGTGGAGGCTGAAAACAGAGCAATCTAGTATCCACATATATGAAGTTTCAGCAAAGGGGTAATTCATGTAACTAAGGATTTTTTAAACTCGTTATCCAATCTTTGGCCTCTGTTCTCATTACGTGTTGGTAAAAGCCATAGATAAAATACCATTTCTTAGATAAATCAGCATGGGGTGTAATCCTTTTTCCATAGATTGTACCCCTTCGGTCTGCAAAAACAGCCGTGGTTAATATCAACTGTGCGCCGTCTAGTAAGGTAATGTTTTGATTAGCTGTCGACAACCCCGCTGTGGGGCTGCCAATAACCCTGGTATTGGCTCTACCCATAAAAGAGATGACAATAGCTTCTCCGGAACTTGCGGTTCTCTCACCCACTAAGATGGCAATTGGCACAAGTTTGTCTTTTACTGTGTATGGGTTTGCTACTTTTAGTACTAGCTCATTGCCTGCTTTTACCTCTCCATGCTCATAACTCCAGGTTGTGCGTGTACCATCGGCTGCCAGAAAACTGCCTAGCACTCCTTCCCCTACCAATGGCCCGATACCTGCCAGCATTGGCCACATATTGCCTCCTGAGTTATAGGATAAGTCAATAATCCATCCAAGGGGATTTTGAGTATCTAGCTCTCTGATCTTTGCCTGTAAGGTGGAGGCATAGGTTTGCATCTGCAAGGAATCCCCTGAAGTAAAGGTATTTACTGTAAGGAAAGCAAATTTATTATCTAACATCATTCCTTCAGAAAGTAGAGGCTTCTGAATAGGATCGCTTTTATTTCCCTTTCCAAGCCACTGCTGGTGTTGTTCAGGGGTGATCAAAAAACTATGGTGGTCTCCTAAGGCTTTCAGGGCATGCTCTATCGCAGGATACGTTTGACGGTAAGTAGTAGCTCCTTTTGCTTTTTCAAAAGCAATTTTTCTTATCAGTGGCCAATCAACATGGGATTTGCGAATAGACCCCTGCTGCATGGTATCCAGGGCTGCGTTTATATACGTTGTAACCGAATTAGGCATGGCTGCCAGGGGATTAGATATAGGGACAGCGTCAGCCATCAGAGCCGATTGGTCAGATGTGTTTTTTGGATTACAGCCTGCAAGGATGATATATGCAAAAAGCCAATATATTCTCATGATAGGAAAGACTATTTGAGAGTTGCATTCAATTCATTTCAATTATTTTAATTAGCTAAAATGCTTTAAAACTTTCTACGTGCCTGCCTGCTTTGCTGTAAACGATTATCAACAAGAGCTATATGATGGTCAGAGGGGTAGCGGTCAGCACTTCTTTTATTTATTCAGCTCGTCTCAGCTCCCATTTCCATAGCAGTCCATCCTCAGGGTCATTTATCTCTGCTATTTTTTGAAAGCCGCATTTAGTCAATACTTTGGTGGATGGGTTCTCTTGCCCCAACGTATAGGCAAGGATTACGCTCACGTTTGCATGCTTAAAAGCATTTGCAATAAGCCCTTTTGTCATTTCCGTGGCAAGTCCTTTGTTCCTGTATTGGGGTGCAATTTCATAGCCTACTTCCACGGTTCCCTCTTCTGTAGGTTTGCCTTTATATCCTCCACTGCCGATGAGGGTATTATCCCTTTTATGGATAGGAAAATACGTCCACCACCCGCTTTCATCCTTGCTTTCTAAAAGCCTCTCAAGAGAATATTGAATAGCTCCAACTCCAAACTCTGTCCAATTGTCTGCAAGGCTTACCCCCAATTTGTTGGACAGTTGGTCATTACCTTCAAGGCCGCTTTTTAAAATGTCAATGTCAGCTTCAACAAGTCTTAAGTTTTCAGTTTCAATGAACATTATAGTCATCTTTATGTCCCTCTTGTACGATTAGCCTGAAAGCTAAGCTTGAGAGTAGCTCAATATAACATTTCTAGTATAGATTATTTATTAATTGGATAATAATATTGTGGATAAGGGGGCTAACTCGATGCATAACACTCACCTACAAATCGGTAGCCGCAGTATTACGTACCCACAAGGAGTAAAGTACCAATCCAATTACTGAGGTGATCATTCACGCTATATGTTTAGTATCAAGAAAGGGGGGTTATTTTAACTCCACTTTCTTGGAACACAACTACCTTATACAACTCTCGTGTTATCTTTAAAATCAATTGGGAATTCACCAGCTATTAACCTGCTCTATGAAAAACATCCTTACTTTTTCCGCAACAGAATGTACACACCTTGGAAATTATTTGTGATCAGTATCCTTGACACCACTTAAATGTAGTTCTAATTTAGGCTAAAACTAGCAATGGTAGCTATGATACACATACTCAAATTTATACTTATATCTCTAGTAATAGGGGTTGCTTTGATAGTAATCTCTTGTTCTACCCGGATTTCACCTACAAAAACAATTTCTGTCAGTAACAGGTTTGCAGATAGCCTACCAGAACAAATAATTCGGGTAATGGCCTACAATATTCATCATTGTAATCCTCCTTCAAAACCTGGTATGATCGATATGGCTGCTATTACCCATACTATTGGCACACAGAACCCAGATCTAGTGGCCTTACAGGAAGTGGACGTTTATACGGACAGGTCAGGTGCTTATAACCAAGCAGAAGAGATTGCAAAGAAGTTACAAATGTACTACTACTTTGGAAAAGCCATTGACTATGGAGGAGGGGAGTATGGGGTAGCTATTCTTTCTAAATACCCTTTATCAGAAGAAAAAGTATATCCCTTGCCTACTCAGCCGGCAACCAAAGGAGAACCCAGAATTATAGCTACGGCTAAAGTTACTTTACCTGATGGTCTACAAATACGCTTTGGTAGTACTCACCTGGATGCACAGAAAGACTCCATGAACCGTCAGTTACAAATCAAACAGATCGAGGCTATTGCCTCTTCGGAAAAGCTGCCCTTTGTGCTAGCAGGAGATTTCAATGCCCCTCCTGGCTCAACAGTAATCCGTCAATTGGATACCCATTTTACAAGAACCTGCCAGGATTGTCCTCCCACTATTCCAGTAGAGCATCCAAACAAAGCCATCGATTTTATTGCCTTTAGACCTAGAAGTAAGTTCAGGATAAAAACCCATCAGGTAATTAGTGAAACATATGCCTCCGACCATTTGCCGGTTATAGCAGTAATTGAGTTACTCCCGTAGGTAATAGCAAAGGGGGAATTAATTTACCCCCTTTCTGTATCTACAGACTGCTCCTATAAATTTCTTATCAGCATATGTTTATACAGTAAGCTGCCTGACAAAATTTTTTCCCAACACCTTTTATTAAGGTTGACCACCGCCGCCGGTAGCTCCATAGATTTGCCCTATGGCATAGCTTGCATCACTGTCGGCAAGTTGTACATAAATAGAAGCTAGTTCTACCGGCTGACCAGGCCTGCCTAGTGGGGTGTCCCCTCCAAAGCCTTTAAGCTTTTCCTGTGTGGCTCCGCCACTTACTTGCAAAGGAGTCCAGATAGGTCCGGGGGCTACACCATTGACACGAATCCCTTTTGGGGCTAGCTGTTTGGCAAGGGATCTGACATAATTAGTGGTAGCTGCTTTAGTTTGGGCATAATCGTATAGATCGGCTGAGGGATCAGTGGCTTGCTCAGAAGTAGTACCAATGATAACTGCCCCTGGCTTTAGGTGGGGCATGGCTGCTTTAATGATCCAAAAAGGAGCATAAATATTGGTTTTCATAGTCGCATCAAACTCTTCGGTGGAAATATCAAGAATTGACTGCTTAGCTTGCTGCCTTGCCGCATTACTTACCAAAATATCTAGGCCTCCTAGTCCCTTAACGGCTTCTGCTACTAGTCTTTGACAAAAAGCTTCTTCCCGGATATCTCCAGGAATGGCAATGGCCTTTCGTCCGGCTGCCTTTATCAAGGCAACTACTTCTCGTGCATCCGGCTCCTCATCGGGCATATAATTAATAGCTACATCCGCTCCTTCCCTGGCATAGGCAATAGCGGCCGCACGTCCCATTCCGGAATCCCCACCGGTGATCAAAGCCTTACGTCCCATCAACCGGCCGGAGCCTTTATAGCTTTTCTCTCCATGATCAGGCACAGGATCCATTTTAGAGGCAAGCCCCGGCCAGGGTTGGGATTGACCTTTGAAAGGAGGTTTTGGATAGCTAGTGGTAGGATCTATTAGGGATGATGCACCTAATGGAGTGGATTGATCAGCTGTTGAAGCAGCAAACACTGGTGGAACCACTACAGAGGCTAAGCTCATACCTAGGCCACCGATTACTTGACGTCTGTTAATTTTATTTTTTTCTTTCATTGCATGAAGCTGGTTTTATTTAAAATTTAATTCAGAGATTATCCATGGAGTAAGTTTGAAAAGAACAAATGGTGAACATTTAATGTCTTGTTTGTTACTCCTGATTGGATAAGTTTATCTTTTTAAGGTCAAAAAAAGTTAACTATAATTTGGTAGGAAATGTTGTCGGATAGTGAAATCCATTTTATTGTAGGGTATAAAAATGCCGATACTGGATACTATAAGTAATGGAAACTAAGGCAGTGTATAATGCTTTACTAGTGCATTTATAGTACTGGGAAGGCATTTATGTTTTTCACTATTGTGATTTGTACTGTTATTTTTACGTATTGGGCGAATTACAGAATAGTAGTCAAAAAAAGAGAAGCATGCATGGAAGGACAAATGGATTGCAGTTATAGTGTTAATTTTTTCATATAGCAACACTGATCCTATAGAGAAGTAACGCAAACTTCCCCTTTCTTGATACTTCTAATGTGCCTGATTTATTGAGGAGAGATCAAAAGCTTCAAAATATAGTTATTTGATGTCTAGACTCAACAGAGTCTAGCAATATTATTCTACTCGCTTTATGAAGTAAGCATATTGAAAATAGCTTTCTCTTCGGCTGGAAACTGCTCAGCCCATAGACTGGAATATTTTTTTCCATACAGCTTTAACTGTTGATGTGTTCCTTCCTCTGTTACTTTGCCAGACTCCAATACAATAATCTTATCAGCATGCATGATGCTGCTCAAGCGGTGCGAAATAATAATAACGGTTTTGTGGGCAGCCCTTAATTTCTCAATGGTTTTCTGAACATACTTTTCTGAAAGGGTATCTAAGGATGAAGTGGCTTCATCCATAATCAGTATTTCCGGCTCCCGGTATAAGGCTCTGGCAATGGCTATTCTTTGTCTCTGGCCTCCTGATAAGTTAGCTCCATTCTCTCCCAATTGAGAAAGAAATCCATTAGGTAGTTTTTCTACAAATTGGGTAATACCCAGATCATGGCAAATTCTTAAAATCCGTTTCATATCCGGCTGAAAAACACCTACTGCAATATTTTCGATAACCGTGCCTGAGAACAAATCAACCTTTTGGGGAACCACACTTACTATTTTTCTTAAACTCTGGTGGCTGATGTGTTTAATAGAATGGTTGGCAATACTAATGTTTCCTCCGGTAAGCGGATACATGTTCTGCAGCAAGGACATCAGCGTTGATTTTCCTGAACCACTTTCTCCCACAATCGCAGTCACTTTTCCTGCTGGAATGCTAAGGGTGAGATTTTCAAAAATAGCAGCCCTGGAACCATAGCGGAAGCAAACATCACTAAATTGAATATCGCCACTCATCTCCGGGGTCATCTCTATTTTATTTTCCCTTTCCTCTCTTTCCAGGTCCATGATCTCAAACAGCCGGTCAGCGGCTATGAGGGCTTCCTGAATGGTTTTATTCATGCCTATTAATGAAGTCGCTGGTCCGGTCAGATAGCCAAGCAAGGCATAAAAAGATAATAATTCACCGGCTGTTAATAGGTTTTCCAGGACAAAGAAAGCACCTGCCCAGAGCAGAATAATGGTAAACAGCCTGGAAATGAATTCAGAAGCCTGGGAAGCAAACAAGCTGTTCAGATTAGAGCCATATACATTTCTTAGCAAAGCAATAAACTTGGTTTCTGTTTTCAGGTTGGCATAGGATTCTACACCAAATCTTTTGATGGTACCTGCCGCATTTATTGACTCTACTAACTGTGATTCGAGTTCTGCGGTATGCTCCATCACTTTGCGTTGCTGCTTGCGGTTAATAGCATTAACTATAAAATACACCAGGGTATAGAGCGGCAGCACACACAGGGTAATTAAGGCCAGCTTCCAGTAATAGGAAAACATCAGCGCAAAGGAAAAAACCACAATACACACATTCACGATCAGATTCAGGGCTACATCATTGATAAAGAAACGGATTTTTACCGCATCATTCACCCGTGAAATAATTTCTCCGGTGCGCCTGGTATCAAAAAAATGTTGAGGCAATGTCAGCAGGTGTTTATAATAGCCAAGAATCAACCCTGCGTCAATCTGCTGACCGGTTTTTAAAGCGAAAATTCCCTTAAATGATCCGATGAAAACCTGTATCAGTAACAAAACAATCATGAGTACCCCCATCAGGTTCATCAGATTATAGTTGCCACTAGGGAGCACATGGTCTACAATCTTCTGTACATACAAAGACGTAGAAAGCCCCAGTACCGTATAGATCAGCGCTCCGACCAATGCCTGTATAAGTATACTTTTATGGGGACGTATCAGAGAATAAAAGCGGGAGAAGATAGTTTTTTTCTCATTGCCTTTTTTAAAATCAGAACCCGGCATTAAAATGACCAGCACCCCTGACCATTGTTTCTTAAACTCCTCATGCAGCAGATTATGTTTTTTTCCATCGGCCGGGTCCATGACAATTATATATTGTTTGGTAACCCCATAGATCACCACAAAATGGTGTAAGCCCCCTTGCATCACTACATGTGCGATGGCAGGAGTAGGAATTTTGAACAGGCTCTCAAAAGTACCTTTTACCCCTTTTGCCGTAAATCCCAGCCCGGTAGCTGCCTGAACAAGCCCTAATACATTGGTTCCTTTGGTATCGGTTGAAGTGTATTGCCGGACTCTGGCAATGGGGAGCCGGAGTTTATAATGTGCCGCAATAGAGGTAAGACAAGCAGCACCACAATCGGTAATGTCATGCTGCTTTATTTTTACTATGTTTTTCATTGGATAATCTGATGGGAAGGAGAGAAATTTAGGATTGGGAAGCAACGAGTGGATTGATCCAGTCATTGGCCTGATCAAAAATAAGCTGGTATAAGCTTCTTTCGGTAAGAATATATCTGGCCCGTACCGTCATGCCTTTTTTTAATTTTCCCTGATAGCCATTTTTCAACTGGAGGAAATCTTTATCCAGTTTACATTTTATTTTAAACACCGGCTGATCGTTAATCATTTCTATATCGGAGGCTACCTGCATTACTTTTCCCGACACCAATCCCCATTCATTATAATTAAAGGCATCTACCTGAAAATAGACCTTCATATCTTGTTTGATAAAACCTATATCTTTGGGAGGAATGTAGCATTCTACTAGTATATCAGAATCTGGTGAAACGATTCCAAGCACCTGGTTACTGTGAATAGTACTTCCAGGGGAAATACCATAAAATTGCTGCAAAGTGCCTGCAACAGGTGATTTAATGGTACAAAGTTCTTTTTCTTTCAGGAGTTGTTTTTCTTCTGCTTGTAGTTCTGAAAGCAGTCGGGTATTAGCAGTTAGGTCCGATTGCCACCCGCTCAGCTGTCCCTGAATGGCCGACAGATAATAAGCAAGCGCATTCTCATATTCAAACACTTTGTTTTCGTATTCCCGCTGGGCGATCACTTTCTCGTCATATAGTTTTTTATCAATAAGTAATTCCTTTGCTTTTCTGTTTTTAGTCTGACTGCTCTCCGAAAGGCGGTAGAGGAACTGGTTATATTGCTGGCGGTACAGGGCAGAAGAAATCCCTTTTACCTGAAAGATGGAGGCGGTATCTATCCTTACTAGTTTTTGCAAATCCTGGATATAGGTCTGTTTTTCGAGTTGTAGTTCCCCATTGAGTTTGAGTTTGCTATCCAGGGTTTCTGATCCAACCATTAACAAAGGCTGTCCTTGAGCAATGTTCTGATTATCTTTTACAAATACCTCTTGTACCTTACCGGATAATAAAGATTTTACCTCATTTTTCTCAGCCGTTGGCCGGATAATTCCCGGACTTTGCATAGACACATCTACTGTAATAAAAGGCAGGGCAACAATAATACAAAGGATGGAAAGTAAAATAGAGGAATAAATGATCTGGCTTCTGGTAGAAATTTCGGCGATATAGGTTTCAGCACTATTCTCAATAATCTGAGGAGGATAAATTTGATTCTGCATATTCAAGAAAGCAACTCAACTGTTTTTGAAATTTCTGTTATCTAAAAGAGTTATGAGAGGATAGGTAGCTACAGACAACAATCGCTCTTTATAAATATCTTTTAAATTGACATATGTTTGGAAAAATTAGGATGCGTATGGTTTGTTAAACTAAGAAGGAGGTAGAAAATCTGCCTCCTTGATGTATAAATTTGTATTTTTTGTTTAAAAAAAAGTAAGGAGCGTTTTCTCTCCTTACTTCATGTATCAATAAACAAATGGCTACGCTAAAGGTGGCATTTGGCAGTTTAAAAATTAGTTTAATGCAATGTATCCCCACAAGCAAGCATCAAATGCAGCTAATGCGATGATTAATGGGATCAATCCACCTTCGATTTCTTGCAATTCATTAGAATTTAATTCTACTAAGCCAATTTGATTTAAATTTTCCATTGTGTGTAAAAAAATTAAGATTGAAAAATATTGAATAAACCATTCAAAATACCTTTCGTGCGCACGTTACTGATATTGTTGAATTTTGCTTTTTATGGAGGCAATGCTGGAAAGTAAACCCCTGTTGGTAAATATTTTTTTCTGAAAATAAAAAGCTATGATTATGTTTTAGAACATATGTCTAGGTTAAGAATTATTCCCCTTTCTTGAAACTCCTTATCATGAACTCATAGGAAAAGTATTAAGCTTACCAATGTTTCTTCCCTATGCCTAATAATATTAACTTTTGTTATTATCATTTCACTCTTACAAACATGAAAGCTTTGGTTCTATGACTACTAAGCCCTTTTTATTCCCTTGTATTAGCAACTTACTTAAAATTTGAATTAAAGGGTAGATATATATCCTGTTTATGATCTGGCCTATAAATGGAGATACTGTTACAGGATTCTATGTTTAAAACAAAGATGTCTTTCTCCTCTTCTTTCTATTCTTGTAATGACAAGGGTAGATAAGGTATGAGATTGTGCCAAAATGAAACAAGTAACTGTTTCACTATGAATCAGTGAAATGCTGAAAAAGACTGATGAAATTTTGTAAATGCCTGATAAATTGAATAGTATACAACTGGCATCATTATAGATTACTTTACAGACAATAACTTGACAGGTATTATTTTTCAATCTTTCTCCTCATGCTTGTAAACTATCTTATCATAGCCTATCGTAATCTGCTTCGTCACAAAGTTTTCTCGGCTATTACCATTTCGGGCCTTGCCATTAGTATGTCGGCTTTCCTGCTGATATGGCAATATGTCTATTTCGAAAAAAGCTACGATTCTTTTCATGAACAAGGCCAGTACCTCTACCGTATCGACCGGATAACGGAGAAGAACGGAGAAAAACTAAATGAAGGCAACCAGACAGCCCTTGCTCATGGACCCGCTTTGAAAGAGGATCTATCCGAAGTGGCAGACTTTTGCCGTTTGCACCCTGCTTATGGAGAAACCATTGTTTCGTATGAAAACCACAACTACAAAGAACATAATCTGTATTATGTAGATGCTTCTTTCCTGCAAATGTTCACTTTTCCCTTACTAAAAGGAGATAAGAATGCCGTACTCGGTGAACATAACAGTCTAATTATATCCGAATCAACTGCAAAAAAATATTTTAGGGAACAAGACCCTATTGGCAAAACCCTAACGATTCATGATTTAGGCGGTAAACACCTGTATATGGTAAAAGGCATATTCGCCGATGTACCGGCTAATACTGCTCTGACGGAAGATGTGCATGATAAGAAGAATATAAAATTCGACTTTCTGTTGTCCAATCACGAAATTACGCAGTTAAACTTTTACAGGAATGACCCCTGGGAGTGGACCAATTTTATCACCTTTGTACACTTACACCCTTGGGCAGACCCGGCTACTGTGCAAACCAAGCTCAACTTGTTGGGTAAAAAATATACCTCTAAAGGTATGGCAAAGGCAGGGCTTGAGGTGAAAAACTTTCTAAAACCGGTGCTGCAGATTCATACACATGCGCATATCAACCTGGTCACCGGAGTAAGTACATTATCAGAAACAGGCAAAACAATTGTGTATCTGTCAATTATTGCCCTATTTATTTTAGGTATCGGTTATATCAATTATATTAATCTGTCAACTGCAAGGGCAATGGAGAGAGCCAAAGAAGTAGGTATCCGCAAAGTAGTAGGAGCCAGCCGTATGCAGTTAATTAAGCAGTTTTTGCTGGATGCCATCCTTATCAGTGCAATTGCTTTTGTAGTGGCCATTACAACGGTACAACTGGCCTTGCCCTATTATAAGCGTTTTACCGGTAAAGCCATTCCGTCCATCTGGCAGTATGGACCGGAATTTTGGGGAATGTTAGCAATGGTATTTATTCTGGGTGCCATACTCTCTGGTGTATAACCGGCTTTAAGCTTATCGTCTTTCCAACCGATTGCCGTCCTGAAAGGCAAGTTTACTGGTGCCTCCAAAGGGGCTATGTTGCGCAAAGGTTTGGTTGTGTTTCAGTTTTCCATCTCTATTCTGCTCATTGGTGGAACGCTAGCGGCCTACCACCAGATTAGTTATATGCGCAGTACTGACTTAGGGGTAAATATTTCCCAGACCCTAGTGATTCAAGCGCCCATTATAGCCGGAGATTACCAAACTTATAGGAGTAAATGGGAAGTATTTAAGAATGAACTGCAGACCAACAAAGGAATTAAAAGTGTAACTGCTTCTAATACTGTACCTGGTAAAGACTTCGACTGGAACCAGGAAGGCATACACCGAAAGGGGGCTAACCAAGAAAGTGCTGTTATCTACAGTATGGTAGAAATAGATGCTGACTATGTGCCTGCCTATGAACTTCAACTGGTAGCCGGCAAAAACTTTGAAAAGCCCAATGGAGGAGGCGTGTTATTAAATGAAACAGCTGCCCGTAACCTGGGTTTTGCTAGTGCAGAAGAAGCCATAGGTAAGCGGATTGTGATTCCTATTCTGGGCCAAACCCAGGAAGTAAGAGGTGTATTAAAGGATTATCATCAGAAATCTCTGCAATATAAACACGACCCAATTATTTATGCCTTCCGGCCTGCCACCAAGCGATTTTATTCCCTGAAAGTAGATACCCACAACCTTAGCCAGACCCTGGCACAAATTGAAGACAGCTGGAAGCGAATATTTCCGGGAAACCCGTTAGAGTCGTTTTTTCTGGATGACTCATTCGATGAACAATATAAAGCTGATAGGCAGTTTGGCTATCTGATTACTTTCTTTTCAGCATTAGCTATACTTGTGGCCTGTATGGGATTATTCGGTTTGATCTCTTTTACAGTTATCGGGCGTACGAAAGAAATTGGCGTACGAAAAGTACTTGGTGCTTCAGTAAGCAGTATCTTCCTGATTCTATCAAAAGATTTTTTAAAGTTAATTGTAATAGCATCTGTTGTAGCCTGGCCACTTGCTTACTGGAGTATAAGCCGCTGGTTGCAGAATTATGAATACCACATTGAAGTGAAACTCTGGCTGCTGGTGCTGCCCAGTGTATTGGTAATAGTTATTGCTATGCTCACCATTAGTTTCCAGACTTTAAAAGCAGCGAAGACTAATCCGGTAAAAGCCTTGAAGTATGAATAGTCCCGATAAAAGATTACCCAATAGCACAGGGGCTTATCCTAATACAGGGTATAGGTTGACAGAAATGCACATGCGATATTCCCTGAAACTTGTGCAAAAAGGAGACAAATCTACTGAAGGAAAAAGTTAAAGAGAAGCTCTTTTCATATTAATGAGTTGGTTACCTGAAAGGGGGAGTTAAATTAACTCTACTTATTACCTTATAAAGTAAGAGCGAATTAAGTTCTATGGACTTATTAGTATTTGCTGCTCTGGTAGTTAGTATAGATATAATCATAGTGGGTGTTATAGTTGTACGTGCAAGTTTGTGGCTAGATGAGTGGATAATAAAGAAAGAAGATGCCTATCTGTATGGAAAGTTGAGAAAAGAAAAGGAATAATGGAAGTAGCCTCTATGAGGGCTCTTTTACTTTACATTATTCCATATTCAGTTATTAAAAATCCTATTTTTCATAGCCATAGCTGATAAGATTATCTACACTTACACAATCGCTGTAACTTCCATTCGCATATGAAGACTATGGTGGAGAAAACCGCTCTTTTTCACAGCAAAGCCGGAAGAATAAAGGTTTCCTACCGGCTTTGCTAGAAATGATAAAGGGTAAGGGCTTATTGTTTGACTACCTTCAATACCTGCGTTGCCCCATTTTCTCTAGCAACTTTGACAATATACACACCCTGTTTCAGGTAAGCCAAGTCAAGCGTTGTTTCTGCACTGGTTACTTGAGTAGAGATTTGATAGACTGTTCTGCCTAAGTTATCTACTACACTGATGTAAAGCTTACCTGCTTGCTGGGTAACAAAGGTTAGCTTGCTTTCAAAGGGATTGGGATACAGACTTACTCTAGAAGGAAGGCTTTCCTCCACACTTATTCTGGCCATGCTACTAGAAGGAGAGGCGAGGAAAGGCGAAAGGAAGGTGCCTGCAATCACTGAAATAGTGGTTTGATTAGGCAATTGCCATCCTACAGAAATGTTATCATTACCGGTGTTTTCCTTATGCAAGGCTTCAATGTAATACTTTCTGCCGGCTACTAAAGCAATTACTACTGACTGCTGAGAAGCATATTTATCCCACTGCCGCAGAGCAGTATAAGCACTCACCAAAGCAATCTTTGTTTTCTTTGAAGGATCTTCATCTGTGGAAAGCCATAACTCAGCTTTATCATCCCCGGATATGTAGAAGCGGTAATTTCCGCTCACCTGTGGGTGCAGATAGCCTCTGAACCTCTGTCCATAGTTTTCCCCCTGATTGGTAGCTCTCTCAAAGATAGTGACTTCATCAATGGTAGTGGCATCTGTGGTAAGGGGAATATTGCTGATCTGATACCCTGTCACATTAGCCCAGAACTCTCTAGAGATCTTGCCTGTTAGTTGAACAAGGTAAGGGGAAAGATAGCTGCCTGCAATCACTGCGATGGTAGTTTGATTCGGTGTTTGCCAGCCGACGGCTACTTTATCATCACCTATTCCTTCTTTATGCAAAGCTTCGATGTAATATTTTTTACCTGCCACTAAAGAAATGGCTACTGATTTCTGAGAAGCATATTTACTCCACTCTTTTACGGCTGTAGAGTAAGGCACAGAGGCAATCAATGTTTTCTTAGAAGGGTCCTCATCTGATGAGATATAGAGTTCACATTTATCATCCCCTGCAATGTAGAAGGTGTAGCTGCCGCTAGCAGGCACACACAAGTAGCCTCTGATTCTTTCTCCGTAATTGTTGCCGGTATTAGCAGAAGTTTCAAAGGAAGTGAGTTGGGAAGTAGAAGCAGGAGCTGTATTAACCGGAATGGCACTCACCGAATTGCCTGTTACATTTAACCACTTTTCCTGCAAGATACTGCCAGTGGCACTGCAAGTGATAGGCTCGGGGCTATTGCCCACTGTTTTCAATAACCAATAATCATAACTACCCCTGCTTAGCTGTGTTTTATCTCCACTGATGAGTGAATTAGAAGTTCCACTCAGCAAATATCCTTTATCTACTGTTTGTAGCAGTGATTTTAATTTATCATCCCCTGATCCTCCAAAGGTTTTATCCCAGAGTTTATTTCCATTTGCATCTAATTTAACAAGCCAGTAATCCGCTCCTGCACTATTTTCTGTTTTGTCCCCACTCATAGGCGAATAAGAGGTTCCTGATAGCAAATAGTCATTATCTGAAAGTTGCAGTACCTGCGAAAGTTCATCGCTGCTTGAACCTCCAATGGTTTTATTCCATTGCTTTACACCATTGCCTGTTAATTTTACAACAAAATAATCTCGGCCGCCTTTGCTGTTTTCCATTTTACCGGGCCCTGCATTTGAACTCGAATAACCAGCCACCAGATAGCCTCCATCCTGTGTTTGAATGGCACTAGTAACTACATTTTCTCCATCTGCATTTCCTGCTGAACCGCTCCATTGCACATTGCCATTGCTATCGACTTTATAATAAACAAAATACTGTTCAACTAAAGGCGTAAAATACGATACGGCTACCAGATAGCCTCCGTCAGCAGAAGCCACAACAGCGCCAAATTTTTCGTCATCGTAGGTTCCAATGGTTTTATCCCAGAGTTTTACGCCAGAACTGTTGATTTTCACCAGCCATGTATCGTAGAAATCCGGATATGATCCTCCACTATTCCAGGATTTACTATTCTGTGACTTATCTCCACCTTGGTTAGAATTAGATATGCCTGCAAGCAGGTAATTGCCATCACTAAGTTGCAAAATAGATTTCAATTCATCAGTAGCTGTACCTCCAAAGCGTTTGTCCCAGAGTTTGTTCCCGGAAGCATCTGTTTTCACAATCCAGTAATCCATGCCTCCCCTAGTTGGTTCCGATTTATCTCCACCCTGACCAGCGTTGGTATAACCTCCCAGTAGATAACCTCCATCCCAAGTTTGGATAGCAGCTGTAAGCGCATCACTATTGGAGGTGCCAAAGGTCTTATCCCAGAGTTTGTTGCCGGAGGCATCAGTTTTTACTATCCAGTAATCTGCATTCCCTTTACTCGCCTGGGATTTATCTCCGGAAACTCCTGAGTAAGAATATCCTGCTAGTAAGTAGCCGTTATCAGAGGTAGCAATCGTGATGCTCAGCTCATCTTCTATATTACCACCAAAGGTTTTATCCCATAGTTTGTTAAGCGCCTGGTGAGTAGAAGTTTCAACAGGAACTGTTCCTGCAGTAGTACCATCACTTTTCCATAATTTTATACCTGCACCATTAGCAGCTGTAAAATAAAGTACGCCATTGAAGTTTGTAAAATTAGCAAGTGTTGCAAGTGATTCTCCAAAAGTATCTTTTATTTTAACAGTTCCTGCGGTGGTGCCATCACTTTTCCAAAGTATATGGCCACCTGATTCACTTCTGGTTACAAAATACAAGGTGTTATTTACATTGATTAAATAAAAAAGCTGTAAATAATAAGGGTTGTCACTTGCTGAACCTGGAAAAGGGTCTTTTACTAATGTGGTACCTGTTTCTGTTCCATCACTTTTCCAAAGCGCATGACCATACGTATCCGTATACGCAGCAAAATACAAGGTGCCATTTACATTAACTAAAGAAGAGGGGGCTGAACCCTGAGTGCCAGGATATATATCTTTTACTAACCTGGTACCAGCGGCTGTTCCATCACTTTTCCATAATTCATAGCCAGTTGTGGTAGGAGAAGAAGTTGACCTAAAGTAGAGATTGTTACCAATGGCCACATTTTCTTCTATCTCGAATCCCAGACCCAGATCTTTAATCAGACTTGTACCTGCTTGGGTACCAGTGGTTTTCCATAATTGAATTTGACCTGAGTTATTAACTTTGAAATACAAGATTCCATTCACCGGAGAGAGTAATTGTGGAGAATAGGCTTGTTTAATAAGAATAGTGCTTTGTGGATCACCCTCAGTTTTATATATACCCATGTCAGATACAGCGGTGTTTTCCACAGTGAAGAATAATGTATTCCCAACAGTTCTAAAATCCTGAGCTTTGGGCTCATCGTAATATCTGGGTTCGACAGCTACATTCATCACTTTAAAGGTACCTGCGGCTGTACCATCCGTACGCCAGAGTTCATAATTGCGTATGGCATTGTTTGCTGTAAAGTATAATAGGTTATTTGTACCTGTCAGCCCAATAGAAGCACGAAAGGTAACTATATCGCTATCATAATCATACTCTGAAAGGGGCAGTTGTAACGGCACATCTTTTACCTTTACTGTTCCGGCAGGAGTGCCATCACTTTTCCATAATTCATAGCCAGTTTCCTGTTCATTAGCTGAAAAATATAGGTTGCTGCCAACAGCCGTTAACTGACTTGCAGCAACTGTTTTTACAAGTGTAGGGCCACCAGCGATAGCATCAATTTTCCATAAACCAGCTTGTCCACTGGCATTGTTAGCGGTAAAAAACAGATTGCTGCCTGCTTTAGTAAGGTTAGAATAATTATTAGTGGGTAGGATTTGTGCTTGAGCCGTTACAACAAACATACTCAAAAAAGACAGATAAAGCAGGTATCCTAAGTTGGCCGTAGGCCAATCGCCTGCTTTTACATTGGTTTTAATCCCAATAGTTTTGAAAAAAGCATAACTGGCATTTCTGGCCTGTAGCAGCCAGGAGTAAAATAAATGTTGAATCATACAAATGGGTTTTGAATAGAGGTTAAACTATAAGTGATGTAGCTAAAATACTGTGCGAGGAGATCGCTTAAATTTATAAAAACCCAATGCAGAAATTACATAAAGAGAAGTACGACTTTTCTAAGTAAGAAATAAGAAATTTTACAACTATATAGGTAAATCAGATATTTTATAATACAATAATCTTGCCTGAAATTACATAAAAGCAAAAAATAGTACATGAATAAGAAGCTATAAAATGAGCTTCCTGACCTTTAAGCAAATAAGCAGAGTCGTCAAAAATAAGCTCGATTTTTTATGTGTTTACAACAAAGCATGGAGATACTAGATCCTCCGGGCTTTGCTTTGAATAGAGCATTTTTCTCCAAAATGGTCTACATGTGTTAAAGTGAATTCCCCTTGTAAAAGTGGAAAGTGGGAAATGGAGTTACCATGAAAATGTCGGGAAGAACCAGTGTAGCCTTAAAACGCATCTAAAATTTGAAGTTACCCCAAAGGGGAGTATTTGTTACCTTGAATCTAGCATCTAATTCTAATAATCGAGCAGAGTAATAAAAGCACTACTCTTTATCTTCAAGATAGAACTTGACAGAAATAAAAATCTCATTTCTACTAAAAACCCATTTTTGAGGGGTTTTATAGATATAAGCTGCATCCAAGGCACTTACCTCTTTTATTGCTGTATCGATTAACTCCATATACAAATCATTCTGTTTGTTTTTAAACAGATTGTAAATGGTTTCTCCCTCTATAATGCGAATAATAATGCCTATCCATTGATCATGCTCTCGATAGTCATACCTATGCATTTGACAGGCAATATGTAAATGAAGGCTGTTGGCTGAATATCTTTCTTCCATTTATTCACAGGTTTAATGGTATAACTAGCTTACTATCATATAGGATTAGTTGCAAGCTCCATAGCAGCGGCATTTTTGAATGATCTTGTGGCTGTAGATGAACAGGTAATGATAGGATGGCAAGCCTTCAAGTATTGGATGCAAGCATTTTTTGCATCACCTTTTCAATTAAATCTATATTGTACTTTGGTAAATAAATATAATTTTCAAGAAATGAGTTTTACTTGTGCCTGATCCACTTTGTAATTAGTTTGTCAAATCTGAAAAAGTATAATAGCAGCAAAATAACCCCTATACTACCGATAAGAATGAGAATGATAGTGACTGGATCCTGCCACTGCTCTGGTAGTTCTCTTGTCCTGACAGGTGGATAATCTGTAGGTATTTGTCCCTGTAGGCTCCATGAAACAAACAGCAAAAGAAATAAAAATAGTTGTTTCATAAACAGATCCTGTACATAAGGTCGAAAAAAACAATTAGTACTTATTAATCTATCAACGGATCAGATTAGATAGAGTTTACTTTGAGCATAAATCAATTTGTCCGGCTCCCTTCTTTTCGTACAAATTCTGAGCAGAAAAATAGACTAATTAGGTAATATAAAGATGGATTTTAGGAAACAAGCGTATAAACACTGGCTAATTAAAGCTCTGTCTGCTCCTCCGATACAATTGAAAAACTTACAAAATTTTGAGGGTACTTTACTTTAATGAGTCTCCTATCAGTGAAACTAAAGAGGAGATTGACAACATGATCTTTCTTTCAATCAGAAAACATAGGCATAGGTAGTATAGAATCCATCAAAATTATTGGTGTTATCTAAATAAAGAGGTAAGTCTTCCATCATGGCTGAGCATGTATTGAACCTACATTTCATGTGATTTATCTTTACTGTTAAGATTTCTGTGTTTCCAATAAACTTTTAGAATAAGTATCTATGATTAAATTACTGGTTTTAAATAGCAACCCATGCTTTCTTCTAACATTCGAAAGTATATAGTCATAGCCAGCTAGCAGTTGGCAGTAAAGGTATTTTCAATAGTTATCCACCTCATATTTTAGTTACAATGAAAAGTATTTTACAGCAAATTATTGCCCAGAATAAACAACAGGAAAAGGCCGATGCTCTGGCACGCCAGCAGGAAATTATGAATCCTCAAACCAAAGACTCTCGCCGGGACTTTTTGAAAAAAACAACACTTGGCGGCATTACCTTAGGTGGTTTTATGTCGGCCTCTATAGAGGATACCCTTGCCCAGACTACTTCTAAAGTTAAACGGGCTTCTAGTCCTTCGGATCTGAAAATTACCGATATGCGCTATGCCTTAACCAATGTGATGGGAGGCACAGCTATTATCAGGATTGATACAAATCAGGGCATTTATGGGTTGGGAGAAGTAAGAGATGCAGCTGATGTGCGCTATGCTCTTTTTTTGAAAAGCCGTATCCTAGGGGCAAACCCTTGTAATGTAGAACAAATATTTAAGACCATTCGTCAGTTTGGCGGACAAAGCCGGCAAGCCGGAGGTGTATGTGCGGTGGAAATGGCCCTCTGGGATTTATGCGGCAAAGCCTATAATGTGCCTGCCTGGCAATTACTGGGAGGCCGCTACCGGGATAAAGTACGTTTGTATGCGGATACACCCGAAGCCGGTTCTGTTGAGGAGCAAAAAAAACTGATCAACTACCGCATCAATGATCAAGGCTATACCTGGCTTAAAATGGATTTATCTATTGCAGAACTCAAAGGCAAACCCGATACACTCGTGAATGCCAAACCTTGGGAAAACAGTCAAGGCAACTTGGCCCAATGGGGTGATCAAACCAATCCTATGTCCTATGCTAATACCTTGCACCCTTTCACTCAGATACAAATTACCGATAAAGGGCTCGAAGAATTAGCCAGTATTGTAGAAAATACCCGCAAAATGATAGGCTATGAGATTCCCATTTCTACAGATCATTATGGCCACTTTGATATGAATAATGGCATCCGGTTAGGGAAAGCCGTGGAAAAATACCGCTTAGCCTGGCTGGAGGATCTGGTTTCCTGGGAGTTAACCAGCCAATGGAAAACGATCTCTGATGCCTTGGAAACCCCTACTACTACTGGAGAAGATATTTATTTGCTCAAATACTTTAAACCATTGATTGATGCCCGGGCTGTGGATATTATTCACCCGGATCTAGCAAGTTCGGGAGGCCTTTTAGAGACAAAACGCATTGGAGATTATGCCGAAGAAAATGGGATAGCCATGGCCATGCACCAGGCCGGCACACCGGTTTCCTTTATGGCCAATGTGCATTGTGCGGCAGCTACCCAGAATTTTCTGTCCTTAGAACATCATTCGGTGGATATACCCTGGTGGGAAAGTTTAGTAAAAACCACTGATGGCCGCAAAATGATCACAAAAGGATATGCCACCGTGCCGCTTACTGCCCCAGGCTTAGGTATAGAGTTAAATGAAGAGGTGGTTAAACAACATTTGCATCCTAAAGACAAAAGCTTTTTTGCTCCTACTAAAGAATGGGATGAAAGACGTTCTGCGGACCGTATTTTTAGTTAATACTTTAACAAAAAACGAGCGTTTTCAAGAAAGTAGCCCTACTCAATGATCATTGAGTAGGGCTATTCCATTTTAGAACTCCTTTTATTTGATTGCTAAGGATAAACAAAGATTAAAATATGGGTTTTCTGTAGCCGGAGGAATAGTAAAGGGGGTAATTTATTTAACTACACTTACAATGAATATAAATCAGGTAACAGACAAAAAGTAAGAGTGATTGAAGAAATTATATAAAGTTTTCAACTTTCCTGCATCCGACTGCGTAAAGCAGGGTAGATAAATTTGAATTTTTATCCACCTAAACCCACATTCTTTATGTATCATCACATCAAACAACTCATGTACACAGTACGTGTAGACACTCCTGATCCCAGATTTGGAAATATGCTTTTAGAGCAATTTGGCGGAGCAAATGGAGAGTTAGCAGCGGCTATGCAATATTCTATTCAAGGCATCAATTGTGAAGACCCGGGTCTGAAAGATCTGTTAATGGACATTGGCACGGAGGAATTAAGCCATTTGGAAATTATAGGTACCCTGGCACGTATGCATTTGAAACCTACTAAAAAATCAAGGGAAGCAGCAGAAGCCGACCCACTCATTGCGATTGCCGGAGGAGGAGGGGTTAACCTGTATAATTCACAGGGCAGTGCCTGGACAGCTGATTATTTAAAAATCACAGGAGAACCTGATGTAGACTTACGCAGCAATATTGCCGCAGAAGCCAGGGCTAAAATAGTGTATGAAAGGCTGATCAACTTTTGTGATGATGCCGGCAGTAAAGATGCCCTTCAGTTTCTGATGACCAGAGAAATTACCCATTTGAAAGCATTTATGACCGCCCTGGATGTGTTGAGTAAAGATAAATTAGTGATTGGAAAAATTCCACCCACCCCAGGTATTGTAGATCAATTTTACAATGATTCAACAGGGGAAGGGGATAATGGAGCAAAGGATATGCGGGGTCCCTGGAACCAGGGAAAAGATATAGAATTTATAGAAGCGCCTGCAAAAATGGAAGCTCAGGTTACACATTCACAGATCTTGCAGGAGATCAACCGGGCAGCCGGTAGATAAAGCCAACTTACTAGTAATCAATTTCCCATGTGTCAAACTATCAATAATACTTCTTGCTACTTTCGGATTGTTCCAACAAACAAGTAATGTCCGCCTGCCTATGTTTGGGCAGAAATAAATAAAACAGGAAAATTAATAAACTCAAGTTTCACTAAAAGGGTAATTATTTTAATTACCCTTTTATTCTTACTGGTATTACTAATTAACCTCCGGCATTTGTTGTATCATAGAAGGTTTATCCTTGATGCTTTTAAGTCTTAAACAATAGGTAACTAATAGCTTCATTACTGTTTTAAAACTAAGGCTACTGATTGACTTATTAAGGCAGCAGCTCCGAAGATAACAGCTAGACGAGTAAGGCCACTGCGGTACAATAGAAGGGCAGTAAGACTAAAAAGGCCTAAAGCAAATAAAGCTCTGTAAAGGGGAGTTAATCGGTGAACGGATCGAGGCGCAGCAAAAATACCCCAAAGTATGGCAACGAGTAAAGGTAAGCCTACAGCTAGTAGATACTTCCAAAAAGTAGATTGATTACTCTGAAAGCCCACATACCCTAAAGTGGTCAACATGCTTAATTCGAGCAGAAAATAGATTCCTTGGTTGATTATTTTAATTACTTGTAGCATAAGAGTGAACTTGCCCATCGGTAACCAGATGCCTTATCATCAAATATAGCTATTGAGCTCTACTGTTAAAAATATGTATAAGGTAAATAAACTGCCGTTAAGTTAACTCCCCCTTTCTTGAAACTCAATCAATAGATATATTCTTTTTAGCCTCTGTCCCAAAAAGGGACCTATTAAGCTAAATAAAATATGACAACTTTATTAATAAATCCAGCGTGTGATTTCAATCGTTGCTCCATGATTAAAAGCATACAAACGATCTGGCCTATACCTGATAAAGTAAGTGATATATAGGGTTTCCGCACTAAATATTAAGTTTTAAGAATAGCTAACAGGAAATTAGTGTCTCTGTTAGCTTTTTTTCTTTTCCGTTTGACACTCACGCAAGAAGGCTCTTTTTTGAGCAGATGCAAAGACCACTTTCTAATCAGATGCAGATTGATGGGTCCTTTATCTTTCCTGACTTTAGCCTCATCTTCCCTAAAGGTAACATCTAGTTGCCAATGCAAGCCATTCTCTATCGCCCAATGGCCTCTTATGTAGCGGCTGTACAAGGCAGGGTCTGTATCTGTTAAACTGCTTATATAGAACAGGGTTTGTTCTTGCTTTTTGCCTGCTATAATGCGTTTTCTTTCTACCATGACTAAAGTATGTAAGTCCTGCCATTTTTCCTTTTCCTCTACCAAATCAATGCATTGAGCAATATATACCCTACGTTCTTCTCCTCTGCCATGGGCTTTATCTAGTTGCTGATTAAAAGCGAGAGCAGACTTATTGATTTGCATAAAATGGGCTACCTGCTCATAGAGTACACCTTGATTAGCCTTTAGGGCAATCACATAATGGGCTTGCTTATCCCTGATCTTTTCTACAATTGCCTGCTGACAAGCAATAGCATCTATAGTAATGATACTACCTTTGCAATCAAGGGTATCTAATAAAGCAGGAATAGTTGTAATCTCATTACTCTTGGCTTCTACGGCTACTTGTCCAAAGCTTAAGCTATGTTCCTCTACCCATACATTGACCATACGAACCAAAGCATGCTTTTTGCCTGCAGGTATAGTACCTCTCAATTCTTTGCCATCTATACATACCTGCTTGCCTGCTAAGGAGAAGCCAGCTACACACGCTTTGAAGCATTGCTCCAAACTATGGCTATCCAGGTGTCTGATCACCCGATTTAAAGTGTCAGCAGAAGGTATACCATTAACAAAACTTAATCCTAGTTCTTGCTGCAGAAACGCTGTATTATCTTTGCCATAATCTGCTATCTCGTCAAAGTCATCACAATCGGCTATTACCCCACATAAAACTAAGCCTAAAATATCTGCTAATAGATGTAAGCAGCGGCCTTGCACCCGAAAATCAGCTACTTTGTTTAGTATCTTTTTAAGTTCCATGCACAAAGTTAGCCCCTCTTTCCTTTTTCTCTATCTTTGGTGCGGAAACCCTAAAGTGATATATCAACTAACTATGAATGAAATTCCAAATTTGTACATTGGCACTCCGGTTGGAGCTACCGATGGCAAGGTATATTCTACCCCTTCGAGTTAAAATCAGCAGACTATTTATCCTACTATGCCACTCATTTTAATGCAACTGAAATTAATAGTAGTTTTTACCATTTTACCATGGCTAAAACCATCCAAAAGTGGCTAAGCCTAATGCCTGACTCTTTCCGGTTTGCTGCCAAATTCCACTAGCAGATTACCCATAAACTTAAATTTGTAAATATCGACCAACCACTCGATAAGTTTATGTTCACCTATGAACTAATGGGTAACCGGCTTGGACCCATTCTGATTCAGATCGCATCCAGCTTTCACTTTGATAAGCAGGTAACTGAAGCTTTCTTTGCCGTATTGCGCAAAAAATACCCTACCCCAATTTTCGCCCTGGAGGCTCGTCACAAATCCTGGTTTGTTAAGGAGACTATTGAATTGATGCAACAGTATCAAATCAGTTTTGTTATTTCCAGTGCAGGTAAGCGCTTTCCGGGTCATGAGATTGCCACCACTGAAACGGTATACTTTCGTTTGCATGGAGAGGAAAAGCTATATTCATCCCCTTATTCAGATGAGAAACTAGAAAAATATGCTTTTATGATTAAAGATTGGCTGCTGGATAGAAAACAAATATGGGTGTTATTTAACAACACGATCCTTGGACATGCCATAACTGATTCCAAGAAATTGTATCGACTCATCCAACGATTATGAATAGTATAGACCTAAAAGTGGTTTCGTAACAATATCAAGGTACTCTTTTTATATTGCCCCAGGAAATAAATCTATTCATTAAACGTAAGCAAACACCTGTCCTCGTGGTCAGGCATGGTTGTTTTTCCAACGGTGGGGCAGCAAATCAGAAAATTTACCTTTGTAGTGGGGTATTGGCCCATTGTGGTGCATTGCTTCAATGAGAATAGATTAACCAAAATCAGGATTAAAGGACAAGCTAAATTTTTTAAGAAGAAAATTCAGTTAGGCAACAATGCCCTTTTTGTTGATGATTGCCAGATATACCAGGGCGCTAATCAATAGAATATTGAATTCCACGCCATTTCTGCCAGCGCCTACCACAAACCACCCCTCAGCCGCGTGAATCATAATAATACCAGCCACCAAAATCGGAATGGTGATGAGTGTAGCAACCCGTATGTAACGATTTAAAATAAGGAGCACCGCGCATGCGACATGCGATAATTTAATCATCCACGCCAATGTCAGACCAATCGGAGCGAATCCCGCTCCGTTAAGCAGATTGCCAAAATTGTTTACGGCACCTGTGAAAATGCTGGGAATGCCGTGCATAAAAAAAACAGCTGCCAGGGTAATGCGCAGAACGAGTGTGGGTGTGATGGTTCTATCCATAATGCGGTATTTAATTTTAATGCAATTAAGTAGAACCTGATCTATCAGAATTGTAAAAAAACGACAGCTATCTAATTGGTATGTATAAAAAGGATGAGCTTTCTGCACCTACACTCTTGTTGCGCACAAAATTGTAAGGAGACATCTCGGCAAACTCCTGAAACTCTTTAATGAAATGCGATTGATCCGTGTAGTCAAGTTCGAAGGCAATGGAAGTCAGTTCGCTATAGTGGACTGTAGCGAGTCGTTTAAGCGCCAGCTCGAATCGAGAAACGCGCTGATATCTTTTTAAAGATATACCAACCTGTTTTTTAAATCTACGCTGCAATTGCCGTTCTGATATCCTAAGTGCGGATGCGAGCATCTCCATATCACTAACTTTTCCCTTTTTGTGAATGATGCTTTGAACCGTAAAATCCAAACACAATTTCGTCATTTTCCCGAGCAAGAAACCGTCTAATATCGCGACACGTTCCGCATGTGTTTTGAATCGCAAACGCTCGCCCAAATCGCATCTGCAAACCAAGTTGATGTTGGGTGTAGTATCTGTCAGTTCGTCTGAGTCAATTCCAAAAAAATTAGAAAGTGCGTGTGGATAAAAGGCAACTCCGAAATGCGAAAAGGCACCGTGCATAAAGGCTTCAGTCGGTCGCGTACGTACACCTTTCAAGTAACAAAGCGGCATTTCTTCGCCTGTTGAATTTATGATCGGCTCAAAACAATCGATATCCTGAAAGATTAATCGAGGGTAGCGATCGGCAAAACTCTCGATACTCAGTCGTGAAATAGAGTCTTGACGACCGTCAAGACTCCAATAATATCGCACCAGATGTTTAAGTGAATCAATTGGAGTATATTGGCGATACTGCATGGGTCTAGTAGTTTATTTTCTTGATTTTTCGCTTCCAACTTGTTGAGCACAATTTCCATGTGACCTTGCGCTGAATTTGCAACACAATGCTGGACAAAAAGTTAAGCTGCGTTTCGATGACTATTTAATTTTATGTCATACTCATTGGGGTTAAGTAACCAAGTGATGCATGAATTCTCTTTCTGTTGTACCAGATCTCAATGAATTCAAAACTTCTATTTTTGTCGTTGCTATAGATTTCACTTCCATAGGATAAATCGATTCAGTTTTTAGAGTTCTAAAAAAACTTTCCGCTACTGCATTGTCCCAACGGAGCTAAGATGAAATCTTATTTCAGGTCCATTGGCTTTCCGGCTCATACACTGCATCACTAATGGATGAATTTTAAGCACATCTCTAAATTCATAACAGGCATATTGTACACCTCTATTTGAATGAAAAATCAGATTAGTAGCTATAGATCTATTTATGATGGCCATCTTCCAGGCAGGAATCACTGTATCAGAGTTTTTATCATCTGGCTTGGCCCTAAGATCAAATCTGAATCTAACATCAAATGTTATTTGAGATTCATTTGAGGTCCGCCCAACCTACTACCTTTCGATCAGCTAAATCGACAATCACCGTCAGATATAACCAGCCTTCCATGGTTATAATATAAGTAAACCAGATGCATGCTCTGTCGCAGGTCCGGATCAGAAACCCATGCTTTGCCTATATTTTTCGGGGAAAAGTCTCTGTTTAATAAGTTTTTAGCTACCGGATAAGTATGATTAGAATCAGTGGTGCAATCTCGAAATCGTGTGTGAACAATGCTTCTAATCCTAGCTTTTCTCATGGACCTGCTACAGAGCCAGCATCTGGGTCCATCTAGCCACTTGTGGCCTAGATATAGAAACACCTTTCTTTTTAAGTTCATAAGTAATTTTTGGGCTACCATACTGGTTCTTGCTTGCCTCATGTATTTCCTTAATCAACTTAAGAGTTTGTTGCTCATCTACCTGCCTGCTAGATGGCTTCGGGTTGAGCCAATGATAATACCCACTCTTACTGACTTTAAACACTTTACCCATCTTCTCAACGGCAAAATTAGATCGGTGCTTTTTCATAAACTGGAAGATTTGCCATCGTTCCTGGAGAAGATGCTGAGTGCCTTTTTTGGATCTGCCTACGTTGTGAGCATCAGCTCCATGTCCCTTTCTAGCTCAGCTTCCCAAAGTTGCTTTTTCAGCCTGTTCAATAGATAAGGCAGGCTTCTCATGCCCTGAAAAACTTCCTTCTTTACTTTGCTCATACTTTCGCTTCCGGAGGCTGACCAATTCCTACGCAGTCCCAATTCTACTGCTACCTCTGAAGTTGATTTGCCTGAGCGGCACAGTTCAACCGTCATTCACTTAAATTCCTTATCAAATTTTCTTCATTCTGACATGTGCGTTAAGGTAATTATTTTCGCTTAACTTACTGTCCAGTCAAAGGTAGCAGGTACAGAATGATCGAATATCTAAAAGAAGGATAGTCAAATTAACCTCCCCTTTCGAGTAATACAGGATAACCATGGTTAATCCCATTCCATGACCCTTGTATATTAGCGGTTCAGGCTTATATTGGTGTCAATAAATTTAAGTTTCATTTTCAGTATTGGATAATCTTTCCCTTCGCGGTCTTTTTCAGTCTTTTCATAGGGTGTAAATCCGAATTTTGAATAAAATTTAACAGCATTGGAGTTTTGCTCATTCACATCTACCTGATCTGCTTTTAGATCATTCAAAGCAAAATTCATTAGCTTTTTCCCAAGGCCTTGTCCAATATAATCAGGATCTAAAAATAACATTTCAATTTTTAAGTCCGCAACTCCTATAAAGCCAACAACTTTATTTTCATTAGTTAAACAGTAAACTGAAAGTGAACAAAAATCAATCTCTTTTACACTTTGTTTATAATAATCAATGTCAGATGGTTTAACAAAATTATGTGTTGCTCTAACAGATTTTTCCCAAACTGATAGTATTTGTTCCTTAAAATTTGTCTCGTAGGGTTTTATATAAAATTCTTGGTTTTGCATACGTATCTTATATTGTTTATCTATTTATCTTAACCGCTAATGAGCCATATCGTCTGACATACTGAAGCCTTTGTCTTAAGTTTTAATGTTGCAAATAAGGTAAATGGCGGATTTGAAATTAAGCAATGCTATGGTATTTTCTTTTTCTCTTTTTGATTTTTATGTTTTCATGTATGTAAGCTTTTCAACAAAACTCTAACCTTCAAGCTATTCAATGGCCGAACCAGGATATATAAATAAAATAGAATTACTAAAGCTGATTACTTCGCTATCAACTCGTATCCGGTGAAAACTATTATATTTTCATTCTTTAAAGACCCATATTTTCGTAGTTTTTCGGCGACATTATCTGGCAGATTCTAAACATAACTTACCCACCATTTGGACTTGTTTTTATTTTTAAGCAAATACCAGGATACACACACAGGATAAAGCAGCGATACAATGCTTATCCATAGTAAATAGATCTCCACCAGATCGAAACCATATTTTCCTTGTAAGATTGGTGAAATTTGGCTGGTAGGACCAATAAAAATCATCGTTTGCCAAGGATAGCCAAGAAGCATAACAATCAGTAAAGCTAATGTATGAATTGCGAATAAGTGTAATATATAATAGAACAAAGCTACTTTCCCAAATAGCGTGATTGGTTGCCAACGCACCAGATTTCGGCCTTCCAAACCACTAAGCAGTAGTAAGGCAATACCTAGCGTAAGACATAAGAATAGAAAGGATGGAGGGTATTTTTCAAGATTAAAGAAACTCATGACTGTAGTACTAAGCGTTCTTTCAAAAGTCCATGGCACCGGATCTCCATAATGATTTAACCATCGGACTACCAGGAAAACAAGCAGGCTTGCTAGGCCTAATTGTACAAGTGTTTTTTTTTTTTTTCAACCGGGTTGGATGGAGCGTATAAGCTACCCAGGCAATATCCCAGTGCCATCACCCCTACCCAAGGTATAATCGGATAGAGAAATAAGAATGTATAATTATTGCTCAATAGGTATAGTTTTCGTACGTGCAGGAACGACCAAACGATATCCCATGCTGATCCGCTTTGGAAAGAAATATTATCCAGCGCATTATGACCCACGACAAGTAGCAAGCCAATGATTAAAATGATTTTTAGCGGCAAGTAAATCAGCAAGGAAAGTACAATCATACAAAACCCAATGGTAGATATGATATTACTGGAATTGAAATGAAAGGCTGGATCAAAGTTCCATGCAAACCGGATAAGTGTCAATTGCAATAGAATTAACCATATACCACGAGTCAGCAGAAAGAGGGTAGTATCTTTTAAGGTTTTTCGCTGCGCAATAAAGTAAGCAGAAGCACCAGCCAGAAAGATAAATGTCGGAGCGCACAAATGTGTAATCAAACGTGTGGCAAACAAGGCCACTGTCGTATGTTGCAGATCAGTTGGGCTGAAAATAAGCGAATCAAAATGAAAGTAACTGCGCACATGATCCAAGGCCATAAGGATCATTACTATACCCCTAAGTAAATCAATAGACTCGATCCGGTTAATGGGGAGAGGCGTTTTCTTTACTAAGAGTTGGTTGAAAAAGCTGTTGTTAGTTAATTTGGCCTTGTCTCTTAAATGACTATGTGTATTAGGAGATTTGTTGAGAGGGTGCATCGTAGTTTTTAGAGAATATTTCGATTATTTTTCCAGCAGCAATTTCTTACTGTCCACACTTTCGCCATCAACCCATAAGTGGTATATGTACACGCCTGATAAAAACTCACCAATCGACAACTGCACTTGCCCTTTTCCTTTCTGATTGAGCTCAAGGCTATAGACTTCTTTCCCATTTATAGAATATATTTTTAACTGAGCTGAAGTAGCCTGCTTGGGAATAAAATAGAGGATCACCGTACTGCCGGTAGTTGGGTTAGGTACATTCTGCCACAACTGTGCTTTCTGCTCCTCGAAAGTATCACTTGTGGGCACCTTCAGTAGCAATGCTTTTATTTCTGCTAATTCTTGCTGAAGAGAGGCAAGCTGGGTATCCTTTTCGGCCAGTTGACTGGCATATTTTTGATCTATTTCTTTGACGGCATTCACCAATATATATGTTAGCGCATTTGCATCATAGTCGAGGTATTTCTCCTGTTTACCAGTAGAATCCAGGTAAAAGAATTCCCCAATCATGTATGGAGCAATCTGCTGGATCTCCTGAGCAATCACGCCAATATATGATTTATCAGTAGGTAAGGCAGCTTTTCCATTATAGTGAAACCAGACCGGCTTTATTTTTTCTAGTATATCCAGTCCATCCTTGAAAGCATGAATGTCTTGTTTGAGACGTAAATCGGAAGCTACAACCCAACTGCCACTCCCCGGCTTGGCAGCACTGCCATTGACGTGTAAATTATAAGACGGAGAAGTAGTCTTGATGCCTACTTTCGTATCTGCTGTTGCACCATTTACGCCATTGATCGAACCTAGCACCAGCGAATTGGAAGCACTCACAGTTGCCCGATAGCCAATGGCCCCGGCATTTTGCAAGTTGGCGGCGGCGGGTCCTGAGTAAGTACCCAAACTGACATTAAAACGACCACTTATGTTAGTTGCTCCAGCACTGCGCCCCAGAAATACATTCTCCGCGCCACTGGTGTTGAACTGGCCGGCCTGGTGACCGAAATATGTATTTGAGGAACCTATTGTATTGTATAAGCCCGACTGACTGCCTACGAAGCTATTGGCAGAACCTGTTGAATTGTCCACACCTGCGTAAGCACCTACAAAACTATTTGAAATACCCGTGGTATTGTATTGGCCGGCAAAAGTACCCAGGAAGCTGTTTTCAGAACCTGTCGTATTGGCGTAGCCAGCAAGGTTACCTATAAAGCTATTGTAGTACCCCGTTGTGTTAGCGTAGCCAGCTCCATATCCTACAAAGCTGTTGACGTAACCGGTTGTATTGGAGAAACCAGCTTTACTGCCCAGAAAGGTATTTACAAAGCCAGTTGTATTGCTGATACCAGCCTGATAACCCAGAAAGCTATTGTAGGAGCCGGTAGTGTTGCCATAACCTGCATAGCTACCTAAAAAGCTGTTATTGGCCCCTGTTGTGTTATCAAAACCTGATAAGTAGCCCAGAAAGCTATTGTTGGAACCAGTCGTGTTGCTGGCACCTGCCGAGCCGCCTAGGAAACTGTTGAAGAAGCCTGTGGTGTTAGCGTAGCCTGCAAGGTTGCCTACAAAGCTGTTGGCGTAGCCTGTCGTATTGAAAGAGCCGGCAAAAGTACCCAGGAAACTGTTGCCAGAACCCGACGTATTGAAAGAGCCAGCCTGGTAACCCAAAAAGCTGTTGTTAGAGCCCGTACTGTTGTTCAAGCCCGCCATACTGCCCATAAAATTATTAAAGGAACCAGTCGTATTTTTCTCGCCCGCCCGATAGCCTATAAAGCTGTTGGCTGTGCCGGTAGTGATGCGTCCGGTAGAGGAACCGATAAATACGTTTTGGGTGCCGCCTGTACCTGAACCAACACCAGCATTATAATTAGTCTGGGCATTGGTTTGCGCATACGAAAAGCCATTTATTAGTAATACAGAGGATAAAACAAGTGTTTTCAGGAGTATTGCGTTGATTTTCATATTAATTAATAAGGGTTGCAAATGCAGGAATAGCATGCTCCTACGATGGAAGCCCAGCAGAAGAAATGGAAGTGTTTTCATTAGATATAGAGTTAGTGAGTGCTGATTGTTTATGAAAGCTTAATCTATGATCTAAGGCATAATTACTTCTTTAGTAAGAAGCCGGCTTTTGAGGGTATGGATTAACTTCCTGAACCTCGGGCTTACCAACTGCGGAGAAAAAAGTATGATTTCTACATGGGAGCGGTAATAGGGATCATAAAAGCGGGATAACTTTGAATCGGGTAGGTTATTGATACCTCCCATCAATTTCAGTAAATCTGCTGCTTTGTGATTTACATTCGCATTGGCAATGGCTGGCCACCCGACTATTTGTTGTAAAGCCCAAGCGGAGGCTACCAGAAAAAGACCCGTATTGCTTACACATCGGGTGGTATCCACGGCCCATCCACCCGGTTCACCAATAAAGGCATGGTTGGCAGCGGCCTGATTGATGAATGCTTGCAGGGCATCGGAATGCAACTTTTTATGGGAAGGCTTCATTCTTTCTAACACGGGGTATAAGTGTAATTCTTCCACAGCAATATTTCGTTTGTGTAAAGCGAGTCGTAGAACGCCCCTCATCTCACCTTCTTGATTGCGAGCAATAATGTGCCAGGAACGGTAGTCAACAGGGCTGTAAAATCGCCCGGTAACGTCTAGGGCAGAAGCTGGAATTAAATTATCCTGCCTGTAAATACGACCTCGAAAACGTTGTAATTCAGCAATGATGACTTCGTATTCCGAAGTTTTCTTGAAGGTAAAGGGCCAAACATTCATCTCTTGTCCTTCTAAAGGAGCGACTAATGTTAAATTCATAGTGTTATAGGGTCTTACTAAATAAAATGATTCAAATGAACCGGTTCTTCAAGCATTTGGTATCTACATTCACTGAAATTAATTCGCTTGTAAACAGGGGGTTGACCTTGATTTTCTTCAGGAGGTTTTTGCTTTTACAAGCGACAAGTACGATACCATTTGGCTCTCCCCACTTCGGTTGATTATAAGCAAGCTGCTATTGAGCATCCATTTTTTCTTAATTGACTTTTATTGGAATTGAGTTATACTATTTGGGACTATATGCTTACTCAACCCATTCTATAGGTAATTCATACTCTTATAACCAGGAGAGAAGATGACTGGAACATAAAATATGGCTAGGATGTGTGTTATTGTATTCATTCTAGTAGCAATGTCTTGCTGGTATTCATTGAAATAAGAATAATTTCTCTGAGTTGTCTAAAGATTAAAGCTCAAGCTGAGGAAATAATAGCCACCATTGAAACCGAATTGGGTGACGTTCCGGCTGTAGACAAAACGGCCAAACGATGTATTGTCAAGAGAAGTAGGGCTGGTAGCAGTTGGATACTGATTCACCTTCAGTTTATCAGGATAGACGTTGAACAGATTGTTTGCTCCAATAGTAAGGCGTAAAAATCGGGAAGCTTGATAACTGACATTTAGGTCTGTAATGGCTTTCGCCCCAAAATCCTCGTCCAGCAGAGGCTCCGAAGGATCAAAGGCTTTAACTATGCCGTAACTAGTTACGCGCAGCATTGCTGCGAATCTTCTCCATTGATAGTTTGCACTCATTGTAAATTTACTGCGAGGTTGTGACCATTCCAGCCGGCCTTTTTCCTGGCGGTTAAACAAAATAGTGCCGAAAACTTCATTTGGCAGGGTTGCTGATGCTTTCGGTTCACCCTGAACTTCTGTTTTGTTCAGATTACCAGCCAACGTAAGTGTAAGTTTACCTTCGGCCACCCGGTAATCAGTGGAAATAACCACATCTATTCCCTGTGTACGTGTATTCACAGCATTCGTAAAAAAAACCGCTGCTTGTACATCGGTTTGTCCCGCAGCATCCAGAATTTGAGCGGTTTGCAGGCCGGCAGCGGAAGTACCACGCTGGAATTGCCCAGTAAGTACAATCCGGTTCTTAATATCAATCTGGTAGGCATCCAGGGTAATATTGACATTTGTAATTGGCCTAGAAGTAAATCCCAGGCTATAGTTCAGGGAGCGTTCTGCTGTAAGCGAAGGAATGCCGAATGCTTCGGCTACAGGCCCATCGTTGCGAAAGGTACCCTGCTGACGGGGTTGCAAACCCTGATCGGGTACTGATACAAACACGGTAGATATAGCACTGAAGTAACGTTGGTGAATAGAAGGTGCCCGGAAGCCATTGGAGATCGTGCTGCGGATAGAAAAGAAATCGGCGAATTTATATCGTGCACTCAATTTACCCGTTAAATTGCCGCCAAAATCACTGTAGTATTCATAGCGTCCGGCGGCATTCAGCAATAGCCGGTTATTTATATCGGTTTCCAGGTCCAAGTAGCCAGCCTTTACATTCCTACGCTCATTGACTGCATTGGCTGGTTGAAAACCTGGAAAAACCTGGGCGCCACCTGCTTTCCCTGATGAAGAATCATAATTGCGATAGGAGGCCTCTTCTCCTGCAGCAATTTGATAATTATCAATCCGATACGTGAAACCACCTGCTATGTTAAAAGACCGGAAGCCGATTTGAGGTCCAAAATCTTTTGAAATGCCTAGGTCTGTTGTATGCTGGTTAAACCTCAGAGTTCCTGCGTAAAAACTTTTGGGAGCCGCTGCTCCGAGAGCAAATTGAGAGGCATTATTCGTATTGTCTATATCAAAGCGGAAAGAATTGCCTCCATACACACTCGACAAATCCCATCTCCAGCCTTCCCCTATTTCTCCACGGATACCCAAAGTGATAGATTTATCCAATAATGTAGAATGAATTTGGGGTAAAAAACCGTTTGGATATAATTCGGCAATTACCTGACTGGTTTGATAAGGATAACGGTAAAATCCGGCAGCATTGCCCAGACGGTAGTTTGCCAGCCCAAAAAAGTATACTTCTGTTTTAGGGCTGATGGGCAGACTTCCATTTAGCATCCCGCTGAAGTTGTTTACCGAAGAATTACCAATCTGCATGTTTTTTTCCAGGCTAAAGCCATTCTGCGCAATCAATGCCTGGTCCTGCGTATACCGCTCTTGCCGTAGTGCAGGGTCGGTTGTTCCATTCCAGTTCACGTACACCGGACCTGTATAGGAGCCAGCCCGGTTGGTTCCTTCACGCAAGCGAAGATCGGCAGCAGCACTTATTATTCCGATTTTGCCAATCCGAAAGCCTTTATACAAGCCCAGCTGGGCATTTTTTCCATCCCCTTCATAAAATTGTCCCAGGTGCAGGTTCACCGCCATGCCTGTATCCTTTTTGAGTACCACGTTTATAACGCCAGCAATCGCATCTGAGCCATATTGGGAAGAAGCCCCTTCACGCAGTACTTCCACCCGCTCAATGGCAGAAGAAGGGATGGTATTCAAATCAGTTCCTACCGATCCTCTGCCTACTGTACCATTTACATTGATCAGGGCCTGATTATGGCGGCGCTTTCCGTTCAATAATACCAATACCTGGTCAGTGCCGAGCCCACGCAGGGTGGCAGGATCAATGTGATCGGTGCCATCTGCCACTGTCTGGCGGGATGAGTTGAAAGAAGGCGCCAGCATGGAAATCATTTGGGTGGGTTCGATCTGGCCGGTAGCTTGCAAGTCGTGTGAAGAGATGATATCTACAGGTGCTACCGTTTCTACACTCGACCGGACCTGGGTAGAACGGGTACCAACAATTACTACATCCCCAAGCAACAAATTGCTTTCTTCAAGTGAAAGATTGATAATTATATCCTTGCTCCCGATCGTTACTTCTTTTACCTGGGTTGTGTAACCTACCAAAGAATATTGAATATGGTAAGTGCCTGGTGGCAGGGGTAAGTGATAATTTCCAATACTATCTGTGCTAGTGCCTTGTGTTCCATCCTTTACTAAAACGGATACTCCCTGCAAGGATTGGCCAGTAGGCACATTATTTACTTTTCCCTGGAGAGTTTGAGAAAAACTGGTTGTAGAAAGGGTGATGAAAGATAAAAAAATCCATAAGACAGTATGGTAAAAGCTTTTTTTGTGCATAAGAATTCTAAATTTTGTAATGAATAAAAAGTAGGTGGGATATCTTAATCAAATCTGTTTGACTTTGCATTCGCTTACATTGTACTGGCGGGTGGTTCTACTCCGCAATCCGACTATGTACCACCAAGTTAATTCCTGATGATTAAATACAGTTTATAAACCAGTGAATCTGAGACAAAGGTAGGAGCTATTTCTAGCTGATAGGAACACAGATGTTGCAAAGAAGAACACAGATGCTTCATTAGAGCCTTTTCTATGTACAGGAAGTAAAATTATACACGCAATATCATTTCAGGTTAAGCCTTACCCTAAATAACTTATTAGGGTAAGGCTTAACCTGTATTGTAATTTTATGATAGAAAAACCGGTTGGGAATTGTGGCCGGAAAAGATCGTGAACTAAAACAGGCTTCTGTTTTAAAGAATATCTCTGGTTAACATTACTCCTTGTATTAGATTTGGGTCAAATGGGAGTAGAGATGAAAAATAGAAATTTAGCTTGCTATACTTACTCAGCTTTTTCTGTTGTATCTATTCGACCGGCCTGGGTAATATAGGAATGATAGTCGCTTGGGTTAACACCGAACATTTTGCGGAAATTATTGGCGAAGTAGGATTTATTGTTAAATCCTACTTCGTACATAACTTCGGCAATATTGCCATACTGTTGCTCCAGCAAGACAGCCGCCCGTTTCAAACGGATCGAACGAATAAATTCACTGGTTGACTGGTTGGTAAGGGCTTTTAACTTCCGGTGCAGTTGCACCCGGCTCAAAGCAATCTTTTGCACGAAGGTTTCCACCGTGAAATCTGTGTCAGACATGTGCTCCTCGATAAGACGAATGGCTTTGTTGAGAAACGCCTCGTCGGCCGATGTGATGGCAATATCTCTGGGCTGTATTTTTACTTCCCGGGTAAAGCGTTCCCTTAGCTTTTTTCTCTGCTCAATAAGGTTTTTCACTCGTACCTTCAACTCCTGCATACGAAAGGGTTTGAGGATATAATCATCGGCTCCGGTTTCCAAGCCCTCTATTTTGCTTTCCTCGGAGGCTTTGGCCGTAAGCATAATGACAGGTATGTGGCTGGTTCTTTCATCTGTTTTTAATTGCCGGCAAACCTCCATTCCATCCATATTAGCCATCATCCGGTCGGTAAGGATGATATCAGGAATTACTTTCCGGGCTATTTTCAACCCTTCAGTTCCATTGGAGGCCTCTACCACCTGAAATTCATCCTGAAAACTTTCCAGGATGAATTTTCTTACTTCGTCATTGTCTTCTATCAGCAGCATGACTGGGTAGTGTTCGTTTGGTTCAGTCTGTACTGGTAGGCTTTCAAGTTCCTGTTGGGTGTTTTCCTCCTGATTTAACAAGATATAGCCAGATTCAGCTTTTGATTGCTCAGTAGAATGATTAATTTCAAAATTACATTCAACTAGCGGGAGGTATACCGTGAACTCTGTACCCGAGCCCACTTCACTCTTGACTAAAATGCTTCCCTGCTGAAGTGCTAGCAGTTCTTTTACCAGCGATAATCCGATACCGGTTCCTTGTTGTTCTCGAATTTGAGATCCGTCTACCTGAAAAAAACGGTTAAAAATATGGCCTATCTGCCCGGCCGGGATGCCAATGCCGGTATCTGTTACAGTTATTTCTAGGTTCCAGTTTGTTATCTGATCCCCCAACTTTGTAGTCGAATCCGGTGTATGTTGCAAATTAATACCCACCTTTACCTGTCCACCTGGTGGTGTAAACTTAAAGGCATTAGAAAGCAGGTTATTGAGAATTTTATCCAGGATATCAGGGGCAAACAAGGCATGGATGGTTTGATAACCTGACTGGAAATGGAGCTGAATGTTTTTGCTTTCGGCCAGGGAGGCGAATGCATAAGTGGCTACCTTCAGGCTTTGGTTGACATCACTCCGGATCAACTGAACTTTCAGGGAACCAGCTTCGAGTTTTGAAAAATCCAGTAATTGGTTGATCAGATATAGCAAATGCCGGGCATTCCAATCAATCAACTGATAATGCTTCTGGATCTGGCTATTATTTAACGTATCTGACATTAACTTTTCCAGGGGAGTAATAATCAGTGTAAGTGGGGTACGAAATTCGTGTGAGATATTGGTAAAGAAATTTGACTTCACCCGGTCAAATTTCTGCAATTGACTAGCCTGTTGCGCTAGTTGCGCATTACTTATAGCTAATTCATCCGCTTGCTTACTCATTACTTCCGCCTGAAGTTCCAGTTGTGTATTCTTAGTTGTAATCTCTTCGCTTTTTTCAAGTAATAAGCGATTCTTGCGGTTTTTGAGCCGCTGCCGGTTAACAATTAATCCAATAATTACCAAAGTGCCTAATAAGCCCATCAGAATGGCATTTCTGAACAATAAAGCTCGTTGCTGGTCCTTGTGAAGCAATTCTATTTCAACTTGTTTCTTATCTATTTCGTAAGAGGCCTCCAGCTGCGCTATTTTTTGATCATTTTCATGATTATACAAAGAGTCCTTTAGAGATAATAGCTTTGATTGATGAAAATAGGCCTGGTAGTAATCCTTTAATTGAGCGTAAGCCGCCGTTAAGCCCTGGTGTGCCTCTAACTTTTGTTGCGCCAATTTATTGGTTTCTGCCAGTTCAAGCGATCTTTTAAAATAAACAACGGCTTTTGTAAGATCACCTTTTTCCTGGTAAACTTCCGCCATGCCTTCCAAAGCAATGCTCATCGACTGATAATGTCCTTGTGGCTCAGCCAAAACCAATGCATTCTGATAAAAGTTGAAAGCCTGATCGTATTGTTTTAAGCAGGAATACACATGACCTAAGCTATTGTAGCAGTCAATTTTTCCCTGAGCCAGGCCTAGTGAATCACCAAGTAGAAGCGACTGATTCAGGTATTGAAGAGCTTTGTCATATTGCTTACGTTGCAGATACACCTCTCCAATTGTATTGAGGGTATGAGCCTTCATTATGTTGTCTTGATTACTTTTATGCACCGAAAGTGCCTGAAACAAATAACGAAGGGCATCTTCGTACTTCTTTTGGCTCAATCTGAGTAAACCTATTGCACTTAAGTTTCTGCCAATAGCTCCTTTATCGTCTAGTTCCTCGGCAATCCGGGTGCTTTTCAGGTAGTACTCCATCGCCTTTGTGTAATTACCCATATACTCGGTAACACTTGCTATATTAGAATAGATAACCGCCAATCCCCGTTTGCGGCCTGCTCGTTGGTAAAATGGCAAAGCCATTTCATACTGCTTCAGGGCTTCCGGATTCTGGTTTCTGCTATAATAATAGTTTCCTAATGCCGTGTAGGCCTGGCCTATTCCATAGTTATAGCGGAGTTGATGGGCTAGTTGCAGGCATTGTTGGGCATAGCTTTTAGTCTTGCTGGTATCGGTTCCCCAGGTAAAGTACTGGTAAGTTAGTTTATTCAATAAGATTACCCGGTTGGTGTCAGCCGGCATGTTAGCTAGCTGTTTTTCCAGGCTATCAATCTTATTCTGCTGGGCGTGACTTGGAAAAGTAGGCTGGCTAAGGAGGAAGAGGAAAAAATATACAACAATACGATTCATTGCAGGAGCATTAAGATAGATTTAACTCTGGTAAGCGAATTGGATGTGCTGTTTTAAGCAGAAATGATTAATAAAAAAGGTCGTAAGGTTCAGCGCCTTTTTTTAGACAACTTATGAGCAATAAAGAGGTATTAAGTCCAATATTAAAAAAATAAAAACTAAAAACAAGTCTGAACAGTAGTTTATTAGAAGAGTTGACATTCTGACTATTTATACCCATGCGTACTTGTTTAGTCAATGCATACTTTGTGCATGCTGTTATTTTTATTAAATTCTTTTTCATCTTACAGTAGCTTAAACACCTCAACCACTTTTAGTTACCAACATAACTCTCTGTTAGAATGTTGGGTCTTGGATGACAGTAGCCAAGTAGACTGCCTGTAGCAATAAATCCAAATTGAATACATTAGTGGAACATCTATGTTGTAATTTGCAACATTTGTGTTCCTCTTATTTAGAACAAGCCCCTACTTTTGTTTCTGAATTGCAGGTATGAACTGGCCGGTAAAACTGATTTTGTTGTGGCTATCTGTTTTGAGTAATTGTTAGCGGCTCCACTCCACACTATCACCCATAAGGTAGCCCAATTTACATTATGCTTTATAAATATTAATCTTAATTAGTAATTCCCAAGAGTATGAAAATGAAAGCTTGATTTAAGCTCTTAATCCATTTGTAATTCTACTGGTAACTCACATTGAAACAGTGGCAGCTCTTTTTTCTAGGGCACTATCAGAGTATAGCCTAGGATTTCTTGGATAGATACTAATTTAAGAAGAAGCGATTGTGCAAAAGAGGATAGTATCTAAATCATAATTTTATTTTCCCCTTTGCTTAAATAACATTTCTAACTATACCATTTACCTCAATTTTAAAATGAAAAAATTATCATCCTACCACGAAATTTTCCCTAAGAAAACTCCTATTCATTTATTATTCAACAGTAAAAGCATTCATATGAATGTAAACAGGATTCTGACCAGAGGCTTTACTTTCACTCTCCTTATTATTTTAGTAAGCACTTTAATTATAGCTTGTAAAAAAGAGCTTCATGAAGAGAAAAAGTCGGTGCAGGAACAGGAACTCAAACAACTTCGGGAGGCTGTTTCATCCTTTGGTGATATACGAAAAGCACAAGCAGCCGGCTACGATACAGAGGTTACCGGCTACCGTTCACAAATGGGCTTTCACTATATAAATGCCTCCCTGGTTGATGACAAGTTTGAAATAACAAAGCCGGAATTATTACTTTATGCTCCCTATGGAAAAGACTCTCTGAAATTTGTTGCAGTAGAATATGCCACACCTATAAACGACATCAACAATCCACCTCCTGTTCCTGAAGGCTTCTCCGGTAGTAATGACGTGTGGGAAATAAATACCGAATTTAATTTATGGACGCTTCATGTATGGGTTAAATTAGAGAATCCGCATGGAATATTTGCTCCTCATAATACTAAACTACCCTAGTGTTATAAATAAAATGAAAAAAATAATAGGCTGTAGTTTGCTAATTTCTCTAACAGCTTAGCCTAAATGTTTTACTATGTTCAAAAAGTTTCAAGGTGAGGGTTTTCTGTTGAAATCCTCACTCTTTAGATCAGCAATAGAAAGTAAAGCACCCAAAATAAAAGGCGGATGCGTATAATTTCCTTAAACAAATTATCGGCTGACAAAACCCTGCCTTCCTATCAACACATGCTCTCAGACTTATGATGGTCCGGTATTTTGTCAAAATCATGTTTCGATTCAGAAGATATTATACATGGATAAGCATCATTATTGTTATTACAATTGGATTACTTATTATCCTTTATTTGATGGTAAGCTACCAATGTAATCCACAACCATTTCCAATAGATAATACCTTACCTGGTAAAGTTTCAGATTGAAGCATCTACTTATCCTGTTTATGCAACAGAGTTAGAAAATATCTTTGCATTTAACAGAAGTATGAGTATTGTCTGATTAATTGATTTAGCTGCTCATTGAAAAGTTAGGTTGAACAATAATAAAGTTTATGATGCTAAAAATAACATTGGGAGGCATCTGGAATGCTTTACACAAAATAGTTTATTTGATTTTATGACAGTGAAAAAAAATATACGCGTAAGTATAGTAGAATACAACAAAACCAGAAGGGAAGGACTTGCTTTACTCGTAAACAGTACCTTTGGCTATTGTGTGATAAATGCCTATGAAAATTGTAAAATCCTACTCCACCGCCTACCTACAGAATATCCGGATGTGGTATTAGCCGCATGGCAAAGTTTTAATGGGTATACTTTTGACTCTGCCTGTATAAAATGTATCAGCCAGATCAAGCAGATGGCACCCTATACTAAAGTGATCATTTTTAATGGTATAGATTACCAGAAAGTTATTTTCCAAACCTTAAAAGCAGGCGCAGATGGATATTTAATCCAGTTTACTTCACCGGCTAAATTGCTTGAGTCCATCAAGGAAGTTTACGAAGGGGGTGCACCCTTGAGTCCGGTGATTGCCAGGGCAATTGTTGCTTCATTTCATAAAAATATTTCTTCTACCTTATCTCCGAGAGAAGTGCAGGTACTTGAACTATTAGCCAAATGCAAAACGTATGCTGTTATCGCAGAAGATTTATTTATTGACAGAGAAACGGCAAGATCTCATATCAAGAATATATACTGGAAACTGGAGGTTCATTCAAAGGCAGCAGCAATTGAGAAGGCTTTATCAGAAAAAATAATTTAACAATACATTAAAAGTTAAGTACAAGCAGTAGGTAAAAATAAAGTATGGTTAAAGTAACTCCCACTGGCTGTTGCACAACTCAAATCAAGTGATAGACTGTCCAATCTTTTGAGCAGTAAGAGCCATGTAAGACGATTAAAACAGCTCGTTTCTAACAATCAACACAAAATTTGACTGGGTGTCCTAGCCGAAAAATAGTTGTGCAACAGCCACCCCCCTTTCGAGTAACTTACCTTAATGCATTACTAGAGCTGCAGTTTATAATATTGACAAGTGAAAGTCTGACCGAACTCATGGATAACTTTACGATACGTAGGTTGGAAACTATATTGTTCATAAAATCGCATGAGTGAGGGCCTGGTGGCATCTGTTTCTAACTGAATCTGATAAATATTTCGCTTTAGACACTGCTTGCGACAAAAATCTAGTATATGTGCAAAAATGCCCTGTCCGGCAAACTTGCGTCGTATAGCTACTTTATGAATAAAACCGGCTGTATTGTCTGGGACATCGGAATAGTAAAGAGGATCTTTCCACTGAAGGATAAAGGTTGCTGCCGGGATCTGATCTACATACATGACAAAACAGTTCCCCAGCGTATACTCATCGAACAGGTTCTCAGCTGTGAGCGTGTCTAACTGCCACATTTCTTTATTGGAGGCAGTGAGCCACTGGCCTACTTCCCTCAGGATTGTTAAAAATTCCTCGGGTTTGTCGTCATAAAACGTAAAGGTCATAGCCATTCTTACTGCCTTAATTTTACGATGTAACAAATGGTGATTATATAAAATTATACAATTTTACATTTCTATAAAGTATTAGATAAAACATATTGCTGTCTTCGATAGCGTATCCACTGAAAAATAGTTTATAGTTTTTTAATTAAAGCGTGCCACTTTATTGTTACAATTTGAGTTTCAGGAAAGGGGGAGTTCTTTTAACTATGAATTTTTGTAACATTTATTTGAACATGGATTATACTTAAATCTAAAGTGGGTATGGTATCTTTAGGTGTTTCCCATAACAAATAATAGCTTTATGAGTTGACTATAGTACTAACAATGAATATCTTTTCTCATGAGCCCGCTCCTACTTAGCTTCTGTACCACCTATGGTATCACTGACATGAGTAGGTATTTTATTAATGCCACTTCACTGATAAAAATGGATGTGTGAATGACCAAAAGCCAACTATTAAGGGATTCAATAGAGAGTATTAACCTAACACAATTAAGATGGAAAATTTAAAAAAAGCATACGTAGCCGGAGGCTGTTTTTGGGGGATGGAAGATCTTTTTCGGGTCCGTCCAGGAGTAATACCGAAATTGGCTACATAGGAGGATCAAATGAAAATCCTACCTATCGAAACCATCCAAAACATGCCGAAGGCCTTGAAATTACCTATGATGCCAATCAGACATCATATAGGGAACTATTAGATTATTTTTTCACAATTCATGATCCAAGCACTGTAGACAGGCAAGGTAATGACGTAGGCTCCAGTTATCGTTCAGCATTGTTTATCCAGAATGAACAAGAAAGAAGTGATGCGGAGGAAATTATCGGAATAGTCGATCAATCGAGACGCTGGCCGGGTAAAGTAGTAACTACACTAGAGCCTTTCACTAAATTTTGGCCTGCTGAAGATTACCATCAGGATTATCTTGTAAAACACCCAAACGGGTACACCTGTCATTTTGAGAGGTTTGGAACCTTCTTGTAAAATCTTCAGCCTGTAATGGCATGTTAAGTTCTAAATATACTTAACATGCCATTTTTTTATGACAACAACAACCAATGTTATATTGACTTAAAAGCATGTTTGTCTGCAAGCAAAAAAGTCCGCATTTTAAAAAGATTGTGACTATGGACAAATCAAATGGGTATGAAGGGATTGTGTCAGGCTCCCTGTTTTTCGGACAGAAGCCAAGCAGAAAATTTAGGTTTGAATTTCTCCTCCAATGTTGATGAGTATCAGCAAAGGGGGAGAATTTGTAACTACAGAACTTCTACCAGCAGGATATTGTATCCATATCCTGCTGGTAAATATTGTTTAGCCAATACCATTCTCTATTTAATTGGAACGCCTCTTGATCTTAGATAGCGATACAAAGTAGGTTTGCTGATGGAGAGTTGTTTACAAAGATCCATGACAGGCAATTGTTTCTGCTTATAAAGTGCCTCAGCAATTAACGCTGTTTTTTGTGCCTTTTCTGATAAGCCTTTTTTTCTGCCGCCTAACCTGCCTCGAGATCTGGCACTGGCTAATCCTGCCATGGTACGTTCCCTGATCAAATCCCTTTCGAACTGAGCCAGGGAGGCAAAGATGTTGAATACTAATCTTCCCTGTGCCGTAGTGGTATCAATCGGATCTGAAAGACTTTGCAGGCCTACCTCTTTCTCAAGAAGTTCATGAGTTAGCTCTACTAAATGTGGCAGTGACCTGCCCAATCGATCTAGTTTCCAGATCATAAGCACGTCCCCTGCCCGAAGATGGGCTAATAGTTTACCCAGTTCTGCTCTCTGCGTTTTCATGCCGCTTACTTTTTCCTGATAGATTTTCTCACAGCCTGCTCTTAGCAAAGCATCTAGTTGCAGATCCAGGTTCTGCTCTTCTGTACTGACTCTGGCATATCCAATTTTCATCGTTTTACTAATTTGGTTTAGCTAGTAAATCTACTGGAAAAGGTTTACGTAGAATTATAATTACTTGATTACAAATGTTTTAATAAGAATTCCTATTGCGTTAGATAGCTTTTTCCTTTTGTGTTTTTCATCCTTTCTATAAGAGAACCTATTTATTATCATGATTCATTGAAAATAGTTATAGCTATCAATGGCTTTTTTAGTAGTATTGCTAAGGCTCCTTATTGTCCTCTACTGCCCAAATGGATTTAATTTTTTATACCTCTCTACTCGAAGAAGTAAAAGCACGCATCCGCCAGGCTCAAACGAAAGCTACCTTAGCAGCCAATACGCAAATGATTATGCTTTACTATGATATTGGAAAGATGATTCATGAGCGACAACAACAGCAGGGTTGGTCTTCAGCGGTGATTCCTCGACTGAGTAAAGATCTTAAAAATGAATTACCCGAAGTGAAAGGCTTTTCAGAACGTAATTTGAGTAGAATGCTTACTTTTTTCAGGGAATACACCCAGGCTTCTGACTCGACAATTTTGCCACAGCCCGTGGCAAAATTAGAAGGGCAAAGCATAGAACTGAATATCGCATTGCAATTACCCTGGGGACATAACCTGGTGCTCATCGAAAAGATTAAAGACCTCACAGTACGTCTGTGGTATGCGCAAAAAACCATCCAACATGGCTGGAGCAGAGATGTATTGAGCCTGATGATTGAAAGTAAATTGCATCTTCGGCAAGGATCTAAAATGAATAATTTTGTAGAGCAATTGCCTGATCCACAGTCGGATTTAGCCAGGCAAAGTCTGAAAGATCCCTATATATTTGATTTCTTGACCCTGACGCAGCCTTTCACGGAGCGAGAGCTGGAAACCGAACTGATCCGCCATATAGAGAAATTCTTACTGGAATTAGGCAAAGGCTTTGCTTTTGTAGGCAGACAGTATCAAATAGAAGTAGGAGATCAAGATTACTATCTGGACTTATTGTTCTACCACCTACAGATGCGTTGTTTTGTTGTTATTGATCTCAAGAAAGGTGAGTTCAAGCCGGAGTATGCTGGTAAAATGAATTTTTACTGTGCCGTTGTAGATGACCTGTTAAGGCATCCCACAGATGGGAGAACCATTGGTTTAATACTTTGCCAGACCAAAAACAAAGTAATGGCAGAATATGCCTTGAGAGGGGTGCAAACGCCCATAGGTGTTTCTGAATTTGAACTTACAAGGGCTTTGCCGGAAAACTATAAATCCAGTTTGCCAACTATCGAAGATATTGAAAATGAACTGACAAATCAGAAGTAATGTACAAGTAAGAAACTAGCCATAAAGCTATAACTGTAAATTTACTTGTTTTGGGTAATGGAATTTTTAAAGCTGTGTGAAAAACAGAGAATATTTAATGAGAAAAAATCTTAAAAAGAAAAATTATGGATGAGAAAGCACTACATGAGAAAATAAAAAATCTTCGTCCAGAGTTGCAGGAGAAAGTGGAGGATTATGTAGACTTTTTGATAGACAAGTATCAAGTTCAGCTCAAAGAGCCATTGTATTTGTCTAAAGAATGGTTTGCTTTAAAGGCACAGCGGGATAATTATAGTATTATGCAGACTGCCAAATCCCAGGCATTTGAGGAAGGGAGAAAAGAAGTAAGTATCAAAACGGCAAGAGCCTTAAAAGAGAATGGATATACAGTAGAAAAAATTGCTGATCTGACCGGGCTGACAAAACAACAAATAGAAAAACTTTAACTCGTAAGGTGGATATAAAAAAGATTTTTCCAATGACTCTTTTAGGCTTTTGCCACCGATTAGTTTGATATGAGGAGAGTGTTACAGGAAGTGTGGAAAATGAAAAATAGTTAAATTCATTATCCAAACCAACACTACCTATGCAAGCTGACAAACCAATCCTTACCAAAGAATTTCTCTCCCAGTTTAAGGGTGAACAGGATCTGACTCAATTCTTCACTGATTTATACAAGCAGGCTTTGAATCAGATGCTGGAAGGTGAACTCGATGAACATCTGGGCTATGGCCGTTATGCACGCAAGCCTGTGGCTGATGGCAACTACCGTAATGGCAAGACAGAGAAACAACTCAAGACTACCTATGGCAAATTAGACTTGCAGGTACCTCGAGACCGGGAAGGTAGTTTTGAGCCACAGCTTGTAAAAAAGCGCCAGACAGCTTTAACCAAAGTAGAAGATACGGTACTTTCCTTGTATAGTAAGGGAATGAGTACACGCGATATTGAACAACAGATCAAAGAATTATATGGGGTAGAATTACTTGAAGGGACTGTCTCCCGAATTACTTCCCGCATTGTCAATCTAGTCACCGAATGGCAACAACGCCCTTTACAGCCGGTATATTTAATGCGGACCTAAACAGGGTTTATCGCTGGGTCCGTGGCTAGATGCTTTACGTTTTCATGTCCGGCAGGAACACAAAGTGATCTGTAAGTCCTGTTATTTAGCCATTGGCCTGAATGCGGAAGGCAAAAGGAAGCAGCCTCAGTGGCTATCGGCCACTGAGGCTGCTTCCTTTTGGCTGCAAGTACTGACTGACTTGAAAGGGCGAGGGGTAAGAGATATTATCTTAGCCGCTACCGATAATTTAGTTGGGTTGCCTGAGGCAGTGGAAGCTACTTTCTCTCACAGCCTGGTACAGGTATGTCTCTGTCACCAGATCCGTAATTCCTTAGCCTATGTAGCATTTGATGAGCGTAAGGAATTTGCTCAGGACCTATATCCTATCTACCAGGCAACTACTAGGGAAGTAGCCGAAACTCACCTGTTGAAATTAGAGGAGAAATGGAATAAAAAGTATCCACAGGTAGTTAAAAGTTGGTTTACCAATTGGAACAGGCTCAGTGTGTACTTTGACTTCCCACAGGAAATCCGCCGCTTGCTCTACACTACTAACATCATCGAGAGCTTAAACAGTATGATTCGCAAATACACCCGTAATAAGCTGGTCTTTCCTGATGATCAAGCTGTGCTGAAAACGGTGTATTTAGCTTTGGAGCAGGTGAGTAAAAAGTGGACCATGCCGGTAGCGCATTGGCAGCGTATCCTAGCGCAGTTTGCCATTCTCTATCCGGACAGAATCAAACTAAACCTATGAGAAAAATATTTCCACACTTTTTGGAACAGTCTCTGGTTATGCTCAGCTTACCCATAATTAAGGTTCACTAAAAGGTAGTTAATTTAACCTCCCCTTTTTTGGGACTCAGAATTTTAATAATTTATATTTGCTATATATGCTTTTGGTAGGAGGTTCACAGTTGCCTCCCGGTGGTGTGGCGTTCAGAGCCTCAAATCATTTTGAGAAAGTTTTTTCCAAAATATCATCTTGTCTTCTCCTTATCTATAAAAGTCTCGTATTAACAAGCATGGGCTTCTACTATTTCGGATCAGAGATTATAAAATTACCAGTTAAAGCTTAGACAAGAAGTACCATGCAATAAGACCAATGGCGATAAGCCATAGCCAGAAGCTTCCACCATCAGTCGCCTGTTGTTTATTGATAAGGTCATTATAGTCTCCATATGTCTTCTTTATTTGCTCTTGTTGCTTTACTTGTTGTTCCTCAATTTCTTTTTGTTTTTCCCAATATCCCCTGTCATAAGCGGAACCATCATTTCGGGGTCGGCCATGATCGTTATTGTAGCCATCCCAATAGCTATTATTATCTGCCATAACAAGAGTATTTTGAGTGTGTTTTGTATTCGATTTAAAGAGAAAAAAGTTCAAATCCAAATAAATACTCCATAAAGATGACGTACGGCGAACGTATAATCAAAACCTTCAGGTCAACAGCTAAATACTCATAATACGAAAATATAAATCGCACAAATGGCATACGAATTGCCACTTGAAATTACCACTTCCTAAGTTAATGTATGCAACGCATAGACCTCGCCGACAGCCAATTGCAAGTTATTGAAAAGATAATAGACACTAAGCGAAAGCGTAAGATTTGTTTAAAAACGGTTTTTAGTGCCTGTTTGTGACTGACTCCGTATAGGAAGTCAATAGCATGATTTATCTTAAAACTATTATTCTGCCTAGCATATAGTAGTCTATTACTTTTATAAATAGCAGAAAGATGGCCTTATAATTTGCTCAATCAATTTCCTGTCAGCACTGATCCTGCTGTAGGTTGAGACAATAGAGTATTGGATACTGCTAAAAATGAGAACTGGAGTAAAATGTAAAAGAAAACTTCTCATAAATGGCTTGAGAGAAAACGGTTTTCTCTCAAGCCATTTATGTATTTATTTAAAAAGAGTTAATTTAATTGCCCGTGGCTGTTGCACAACGTACAGAAGGATAAAATAAAGGGCAAGTTCTTGCCCAAGAGGGAGGACTTGAGCTTTGGCTCTTGGATGGTTAAAGCAAGTAATTAGCTTTTGCAGATTATAGGCACAAGCGGCCATAAGCATCATTTTGTGAGCGGCTTGTTTGCCTTTTGCATTGCTTCTTTTCATGCCATAATAGTTAAGTAAACTGCCAAAAACAGGTTCTACCGTGGCCATTCTGCGTCTTTTCATTCTCTTGCCTTCTTTGCTTTCTATGCGCTGCTGCATACGCTGATGATAGTGACGATAGACACTGAAAGTGAGGCTTTGTCGCCTTTTATTGCCACAACATTGCTTTTTAAAAGCACACACTCCACATTCTTTTACTCTGGCATGGTAGTAATGAGTGGCAAAGCCATTTTCCATTCTAATACCATGATAGTAGAGCAGTTTTTCATTGCGGCATACATAGGCATTCTTTATAGCATCATACCTAAATCCTTCTCTTCATTGACCCGATTCCGTGGTCAATTGGGATGATAACTACCAGGTAAAGAAATGAAGCCTTTAATATGGCGTGCCTCTAAAGAAGCATGGAGCCGATGCTCAGGCACGTAGCAGGTCCATTCTGGCCTGAGCCAAAGCCTCCATCGGCTAGTAAATATTGGATCGGTAGCCCGTAGTGATTTAGTGTATATGATAGCTTGTCTACAATAGGTAGTAGATGTTTAGAATCACGTTCATCGGCCAAATTTGCCTCTATATGCGTAATTACATGTTTATAGGAATCTACAGCCATGCTAGACAGATAATATAGGCGAGAGGGCTTACCAGGCTTTTGATTGATACGTGCATCATTGTCTGTCAGACTTTGATGAGTCGTGTTGTTTCTTCCTTTCTTTGTAGGCTTTGCTATTTTCTCCATAGCAGTGAAGGGAGGTTTTAACTCTGAAAGATCAGCAGTGTCAATTTGTTTAGCCTCTCCCTTGAGTAACTGCCATGCTAGTATAGCTTTTCGCTTAAAGGTATCTAATGAGGCATTTGCCTCAACAAAAGCAGCGTCTACTACCTGTGTATGCCCACTAACTATCCCTGCTTCTACACACTTAGAGAGTATCCTCTGAAAACAAGCTTCAAACACACTACTTGGTAATCGCTTCCGTGTACGGGATAAAGTACTGTGACGGACCTAAGATGAAATCTTATTTCAGGTCCAGGTAAACGCTCCCCAAGCCGATAATCTAGGAAATAAAGAATATCTAGTCGCATTTGACTCTTTTTGATAAGAGCCCGCTCGGAACACAAGTTTTCAAAATGGGCCACCAATTGTAACTTGAAAAATACGACTGGATCTATTGACTTTTGCCCACACTTGCCATAATAAGGGGCTACCGCTTTGTGTAAGAAGGTCAAGTCTAACAACGGCTTTAAACGTCGGTAGAAATTATTTTTTGGAACATAGTCCTCTATGGCCTGTGAAAGGCAATCCTTGATAAATTTTCTTTTGCCTACCATTCATGAATTTACACTTCATAAGCCAAAATTAAAAGTTAAGGATGTGCAACAGCCACGGGGCGTTAATTTAACTAAAGATATTCTTCTATAGGTTAAGTAATTTCTGAAGACTATGCCTTTTCTGCTACCGGATCTGGTGCCTGGCTTTGCTTAGTTGCTTCTTCCTGCCTGGACATTACCATTCTGTTGACAAAGTACATCAGCACCATTACAATCAATATAGCCCCAATTACCACATATCCCAGTTTGTCATAATTTTCAATGGGAGTGTTTCCTTGCTGAATCACAATTAAGCCCGCTACGGCTGAACCAATACCGCCAGATACCTGCTGCACCGAGGAATTAACACTCATGAAGGCCCCCCGGTCTTTTAGCTTTGGAATAGCTGTCATCAATGCCTGTGCCGGAATCATGCGGGCGGTAATGCCCACAAATATACCTACGTTTATAGCCACCACCAGCCAGAAAGGAGTAGGGCCTAAATTGTTATAAATCGCCACAAGTACTATAGTAATTACAGAGCCGATAAAAAATGTGCGGTACTTGCCTATCTGGTCACTGAATTTGCCGATTAAGGGGCCGAATCCAATAGAAAACACGCCCGTGATCCCATACAGTAAAGGCAATTGCTCCATTCTCATGCCCAGGTTATGAATGGCAAAAGCACTGCCGAAAGGCATCAGCATAAATCCGCCGGTAGCCAGTAAAGTAGTAGTGCTAAAGGCAAGCAGATAGCCGGTCTGACTGAGTGTGTTTAACAGGTGCCTAAATGCATTGGTTTCAGATTTTACCTGCAGATGTGTGGTAATAGGTTGCATATACAGTATAATACATATGCCTACCACGATACTTACGCCCACAATCATCAGAAAGGTAGAGTGCCAGCCAAAGTGGTTAGCCAGTACCAGGCCAATAGGAATACCTAGTATCTGACTGGTAGAAAATGCCATCTGCACAAAACCCATTACCCGGCCCCGCATTTTTAATGGAAATAAATCGGCAATAATGGCATAACTGATTGAACTGATAACCCCGCCAAACAAACCTGTAACCACCCTGGCAATAAGCAGAAAATGATAATCGGGGGCTATGCCACAAAGAAATGTTCCTACAACAAAGCCTGTATAAAAAAATAGCAGCAGCTTTTTGCGGTCAAATTTATCTGCAAAGCCGGCGGCAAGCAAACCGGAAGCTCCAGCACTAAATGCATAGGCCGACACCACTAGGCCAAACTGCGATGTACTAATATGCAACTCATCCAGTAGAATGGCACCCAGTGGGGAGAGTACCATAAAATCGAGAATTACAGTGAATTGTAAAATAGCCAGAATGGCGATAACAAAAACCTGATACCTGGAAAAGGTTTCTTTGGGTGGGTTTTGCCCGGTTATGTCTTGCATAAATAAAATAATCAATAAGTGTTAGTCGGGAAGCTCCTCGCAGAAATACCCGCATTTTGTTACTAAGTCTATAATTTCCTGTGCTTTTAAGTCTCTGGTTACTATGCGCAAAACCTTGTCTATGTCCAGTAAGTCTAGATTCCATCGGCATACGCCTTTCAGCCTCTGCAGCGCTAGTTCAAGCTTCTTTGCATCTTTTTTAGAGGGAATGTTGGTTTTGAATACCAGTATGTGTAAGGCCGAATTTGTTGGTGAAGCCTCTGTATCACCAGCTATAGTAAATGAGTACTCATTCATTTAAAGAGTATATTTTTTAGGGTTTAAGTGCCTTTAGTACCAATTGCAGTGCCTGCATCATTACTTGGTCGGTTAAAAGAAACTGTTCGTTTGCCATGCTGAAACCTTGGGTATGAAACTTAATTAACTGGTAGAGTGGGGCAAAAGCTACAGACCAGTATACTTCAAAAGGCAATTTTATCAATTCGTTTCGCTGTATGGCATTATGTACAAATTTTCCCAGTACTTCTCCAAACATGCTATGAATGCTCATAGATATCTTGCCGTAGTAATGAGAATATCTTACATGCTCAATAAACTCTACTTCCAATGGATACTCCATAAAATAGGCAGCCCGATTTATCCATTGAATTCGCAGCCCTTCTTCAAAATTCATGTCAGGATTAAAATTTTTCAGACTGCATTCCAGCATGTGCGTACTTACTTGCCTGCATAGTTCCACAATAAGGTCTTCACGGTCTTTGTAATAGATGTAGAGAGTAGCTACTGAAACGCCTGCAGCTTTAGCTAGTTTATTGACACTAAATCCGTCCAACCCTTCTTTGGCAATTATCTCAATAGCCTGCCGGCGGATTGCCTCTTCCTTTTGTTCGTCTCTTGTTCTCATGATACACTCAAATATAAGTGAGCGATTATTTATTTTACAAATTTATCGTCATTTTTTTTATTTCATTTAAATGATTTCTCTGTAATACTGTTGCCATTTTTGCCAATCTTATTTAAACACTCGCTTACTGTAACCGGGTAGAGTATTCATCTACATGTTAGTTGTATAAAGAAAATTACCAAGCTGAGCCGGCGAATAATAAGTACATTGTTGTTTTACCAGAAAGAAGGTTGATTAACTGCTTTTAACAGTATGATAATGGGAGCCGCTTAAAGAAATATCAGGATTATTTCTCCTTCATACAATAAGAAAGCAGGAAGATACTATTTAATAATTCTTATTAGGCTACTTTTATTGTCATTCCTAAATTAGACAAAGCTGCCTATAGCTAAACGCAACTAAGGGACGCTCACACTCTTTTTTGGAGATGGTAGGCGATTTCCACCTGCCTGGACAATTAACAATGTAGAAGAATGTATAGATTGGCTGAATTATATCTTAGAATAGATTCTTCAACCAAATGGGAAATATGGCTCAGGATAGTAGCTACAAAAAGCTAGTTTGAAGAAGTTAGCTTGAAGAGGCTAACATTGATTAATATACTCTATAATCTACCAATCAATCCTTTGAAGTAAATGCAGTTAAAAGATTCGCCCCTTTCGAGAAACTTACAATTTTAAATTTCAAATCCTAGCTCTTTACTTAATGTCCACTTTTTAGAGGGAGGGCCAGGAAATAATTTTCAGCGTACAGGACATAAGAATAAAGGATTTAAGTTCACCTAGGCTAGGAGTTTTCACAATCTACCGATGGCTCAATAGTAGATAAAGAGACATCAAGCAACCAGAATTCACTTCTTTGTGTGCTGCTGGAAATCCCCAATTCCAATTGACATCCTCTATCCCCTTAGGAAATTACTGATGGTTACAGAATGAGTAAGTTTTCAGGGGACCGGTTACTGGGAAGGGTGGTCCAGCCCTAAACCAAGCCGTTGCTCCACTTGTTTAAATTCGGGTGGAATGGGAATCTGTGATCCGTTGAAAGCGTTGCGTCTCCTGCGCATCATTTCCCGAAATGTAGTTCCATCCTCAGCCCTGCGCTCCGTATCCGCACCCTTTTCCATCAGGAACAAGACTGATTTCCATGCCTCATCGTCTAGCAGACTCATCAAGGGCGTGTAGCCAGCCAAAGGCTCGTAGGCGCTAGTGGCGTTGATGTCGGCCCGGTAAGCCACCAGAAGTTTTAGCTTTTCCGGGACTACGCCATGATGAAGAACCGGAACCCGGTAGATATCCCGCTGGTTGGGATCGGCTCCTTTTTGCAGCAGCATTTCCATTGCCTCCAGACCGGTTTTTCCGTACGCCGTAACAGGTTCAACCAGGGGAGCCCGAAGGTTGGGGTCAGCTCCTGCTTCTAACAGGGCCCGGAGGGAAGATATAGAATGGCCGTGGTCGATGGCTAGTTGGATGGCGTAGTGCAAATAGGATTTCACCTCGTAGCCTTCCTGCCCCAGATCCAGTCCTTCGGCCGCAAGGGTACGGATGCGGATCGTGTCACCAGCAGCAATGGCACGGGCCATGCTGGTAGGCTTTCCCGGAGGAAATACCAAGCTACCCGATTGGAATCCTTTCCCCAGTAAGCCATCCAGGCTGGCATCAAAAGTGTCCTTCACCTGGGAAAGCACCAGAAAGGCTACCGTGAGGCAGGCTAGCAGGGTGATACCGGTGACCAGGCTTTTAATGCCCGTAAAAAATCCTGTCAGCAGCAAGATGGTAAGCACTACTCCTAAGGTTAGACCTAGATAGCCCAGGCCCTGTCCCATAGCTTTTCCGGCGGGATCACTATTCCGACTGGCCTGCACCAGGTAGAAACTGACCGCAATTTCCAGCGCCAGCACCACCAGGCCGACGAAGAATTGCTTTTTAACATCCATTGGTTTACATGTAACTGAGCCTTATTTTAACTCATAGATATACTAAGTGATACAAATTGAAAAGTACTGTCACAAAGGTAAGGAAGCAGCCTCGCAGCTAGAAGTGACAACATACAACAAGCGCCATTGGATAAATAACTGCCGGTATGCAGCAGTATCTGACTTTTGAATAAGAGTTTTCGTGTTGGAAAAACCATTATATATTTAACTCCGCAACCTGGTAAGAAAAATATTTGTCAAGCATTTTCATGGCCATCGATGAAGGCGTAAGTTTGAAAAAACTATTTCTGATCAACACCGCAAGTTTGTTTTCCAGTTGCCCCATGGTGCCTATTCTCAAACTATCTTCTGTAATTGATTTGGATCTGGGGAATTGTAGTTGCTCATATCTATTAAATGCAGTTTGAGTGATGCCATATTTTTCTATCGCCTTGGCTAATATATAAGCACCTTCAATGGCCATACATCCTCCTTGCCCCAGATTCGGTGTAGTAGGATGTGCAGCATCCCCCAGTAAAGTAATATTGCCTTTTGTCCATCCCCTTACCGGAGCTCTGTCTTGTATTCCGTTTTTCAGAATCGTCTTTGTGCCAGCAATCAATTCGGGAATGGGATGGTGCCAATCTCCAAAAAGCCGAAGCAACTTTTCCTTTGTTCCTTCCGGCTTATCATCTTGTAAATATTGCTCATTGTGGGTTGCCCACCATCCATATTGCCCTTTTTTAATAGGTACAATTCCTACCCTTTTTCCATGGCCGTAGGTTTCAGAGCCATACCCTATATCAAAACTTGTGTCAACAATGCCTCGCCAGATATTATACCCCCTGAAAATAGACTTTCCATCCCCTATGATATGCTCTCTTACCACAGAATGAATCCCATCGGCACCAATCACTGCATCAAACACCTTAATCTGGCCATTGGTAAAACCAATCTCTACCTGTCCATTAGGTAAATTTTTTAAAGACTGTAGCTGGTGGTTAGCATAGAGTAAGGCAGGGGAATTTCTTAACAGGATGCTATGCAACTCTTTTCTATGCATACAAATTGCCGGAAGTTGATATTTGGGTTCAGAGTTGGTCAGTATCTGTCCAGTATGAGTTTTAATAAATACTTTGGTGATTTCTCCACTAGCAGCTATGATCTGATCCATTATGCCTGCTTGCTCAAAAACATGGAGGGCATTGGGAAATACACTTATCGCAGCTCCTACTTCATTAAACTGCGGCTGCTTCTCAAATACGTGACATTGATAGCCCTCTTGTTGAAGACAGATAGAGAAAGTGAGCCCGGCTATGCCTCCTCCTATAATGGCAATTTCTTTTCTTTTCATAGTTGAATGAGTGATTGTATGACCATCTCCTACCTGTAGCAGCGGTTTTATGCCTTAATAGAGATAGAAATATATAATTTAGCTCCGTTGAGCTAAAGCAAAGATAAGAATTATTTTTAACTTTGCTCAATGGAGCTAAATATGCAGCAAAAAATTCTTGAAACAGCCAGAGAGCTATTCAATCAGAAGGGCATACAAAACACAACCATACGAGATATTGCCTCCACACTATCATTGAGTGATGGACATGTCAGGTATTATTTCAAAACTAAAGAGATATTGTTGCTAGCGGTTTTCAAGCAACTAAATGCTCAGATTCTCAAGTGGAGTAAAGTGATGGACCCTAAACAATCCGTATTGGAAAATCTGCAGATTAGTCTAGAAAACGCTTATGTAACCATGTACCAATACAGCTTTTTCTTTGTTGAATCACTACAATCTTTACAACAATACCCCTTATTATTTGCTGCCTATACTACCTTGGTAAATGAAAGGAAAGTAATGCTCAAAGAGGTGTTTACAGGCTTTAAGCAAAATAATATTTTTAAAGCAGAGGTAACTGAAGAAGAGTTAAATACATTGTTCGAGCTTTTTTTTATTGTTTCAGAAGGCTGGATTAGATTTGGCCATCTGCAAAACAAGGCTTTTACTAAGCAAGATATTGCCCATTACAGTAGAATTACCTTAGAACTTTTTGACCCTTATTTCTCTAGCAAAGTGAAGAGTAAAAGATGGTTAAATTAACTTCCCCTTTGTATCAACTTATCATATGGCTGATTTTATGCGGTGATGTCAGTTTTATTATTGCTATCGTACAATCGTTCTTAAATCAGTATCTATATTTTCGAGGGCAGTCTAACTTCACTAAATCAAGAGAATACTTTATCTTTTGTTCTGTCTAAAATTCTTTGTCCTTGCCATAAATTTTTCCATGTCCATAGCTCGAATGCTTAAAGTACCTTCGCATTGTTTCATTCATGCATCCCTCAGACAAAGATCAAACTGAGAATATCCTAATTTGTTTCGATGATATATCCTTTTGAGTATTCTATCTTTGTAAATGGAAGCAGCGATTCCCTCATGTTTCATGCTGATATTTTCAAGAATTTCCTGTTTGTCATACACTTTCAAATATTTAAGTAATTGGCTAATAATCATTGACTATTAGCCATAAAGAAGTATTTGGATAATTATCCCTTATTCTTATTTAAACCCTTAACAATTTTCCACATTTTCTAAAAATTGTGTATGAGTAATTTTCTTTTATAAGCATACACCCTGGCATTCATTGATACTGAAATCTTTATTGCGGATCACTGAAAACTTGCCATTGGTGATCGTAATGGTTTTTCCATTATCACCTATATAGGTGCCTGAAAATGTACCCACTACTAATCCATTCACAGTATCATATTTGGTTACAGTAATATGGGCAGTTGTACTGGCATCACCAATTCCCATCCCAGCATAATAATTGATGGTTTTGTTGCCTGACTTGCGCCAGATACGGCCACCGGTAGCAGTGGTTTGGGTAGTTTGACCAATAGGTTTGCCTTGGAAAACTAAGGAAAATCCAAGTGTATCAGGATTGCTAATTACCGCAACAGTTGTTAGGTTTTTATCCCGGTCGAAAGAGGCGTAACTTGTGGGGAAAGGCTGAACGGTAATTACTTTCAGGGCATTGGAGTAAATATCACCATTGATCGTAAAACTGTTTTCACCAGCTGTAGCAGTTGGCGCACAAATATCTGTTACACCCACCTGATGAGAACCACCAGCTGGTGTTTGAAAATTTTTCGTGATTATTCCCTGCGTATGAGTAATAGTAAGTACAACAGCCTGGTTGGCTGGCACAGAAAATCCATATACTCCGGATGTATTGGTAGCTACAGTAGTGCTTCCACTTGCCCATTCAGCTTTTACCGATGCCCCAGATACTGGCGTATCCTGACAAGATATTATACCTGACACCGTAATTAGAGATACATTACCAGTCAAATCGATTTCCCCCAGGTCTACGGTTTCTCCGGCAGCGGTAGTCTGAAATAATTTAGTAGTTGTAATGCCTGAAGTGGTACGGGCCGTCATCGAGAATGTAGCTTTGGCAGGAAAAGCACTGATGCTGAAAATCTGACCCAGATTATATACATTTTGTATACCACCTGAAATTCCTTCATTGGGACCGCCATCCACTACTTTAAAAGATACCTGTTCTACCTGATCGCCTGACTTGGTTTTGAATGTACCCTCAGCAGTATTCGGACAAGGGAAAGGCTGTAAAGTACCCACATCATATACTTGTCCTGGTTTTAAAGGGGGCACCGGTACCAGCAGCATGGCACTGCCTTTTATGTCAGCAGGATTTGGATTTACCAGGAAAGGACGGTAGATAATTACCATGGTGGGTATATCTGCCGGCACTCGTTGTGAAAAATTTCCTTGTTTGGAACCATCTGATTGCGTGCTTGCTTCAATTTCGCTGGAGGTTTGGCCAAATTGTACATTGCCATACATTGGCTTATTCTGGCAATCAACCAACTGTCCGATTATAGTAGCCGTTTCTTTGGGATCATCGCAGTTCCAGTCCGTAAAGTGGGAAACGGTACCTATGTATGTATCACCTTGTTTAGTAGCTACGCCGTCTTCCTGCCAGGCACCTGTTTCTTCATCGAAATACCACAGGGGAATGGTAGTGGGTGCCGTAGAGAGTTGTTCATCTGCAATATCCATGGTAAGCAAAGCATTTTTGCCAGGAGTAATTTGCAAGTTTTCACCGCTGCTGCCCGTGAGTTTCACCCGTAAAATACCATAGGAGTAGAGCATAGTAGTGCTTTCATCCGTGCGCCTGGCAAGCAAATCGCCACCAGGTACAAATTCCCCAAAACCAGGAACTGTAGGGTCCATGTAGCGAACAGACATACTGACTTGCCCACTATAACTACTTCCTGATGGTGTAACGAGACTATTAGCCGGAATATCTACCACAGAACCATTAGCCAGACTGGCTTTGCCACCAGTAGCCGCATTAATGGTATGAGTGGTAGTGCTGCTCATCATCCGGATTCTGGTAGAAGTGACTTTGTCTTTGATAGGTAGTTCAGCCCGTAGGCTTGTAAAATATCCGGCTTTAGTACAGGAAATGACACAGCGGTTACCCGGTACACTAATGTTGGGTAATATAAAATTTCCGTCTGTATTAGTAGTAATAGTTTTTCCATGTATTTCCACCTGTACATTTGTCAGGGGAATACCATTTTCATCCAAAACTATTCCGGCAATTGTAGTGGTTATATCACTGGCAGGTTGCAAAGGATCTTTGCCTGAGTCAATGACAGAGGATTCATCGTCTTTCTTGCAGCTGTTGAGAAAGGTCAGCATACAACTCAGGAGCAGGCAGATGGCAAGGAAAGAGAGTATATATGTGTTGAATATTCGCTTCATTAGTTATTGTACTGGTTAACTATTTCATTAGATAATTTGCCATAAGCCTGGCATTGATTGATGTTTAGCATTGAAGGAATTGTGCTTCTGTTATGGTAATGGATGTAATCACTTGGAGCTGAAAAAGCAGAGGCAATAGAATATTTGAACAGAGAGGATCTATCGACAGAAAAAAGAAAATTTTTGACTGAGCAACTGTTCTGACAGCAAATGCTACTGGTATAGCTTCTACTTCTGTTAAAACACTTTTTAAGCCTTCAATCACCAATGGCAGGTAATGCAACACTTTATCTGTTTCATTCATAGCTGGTATTTATATATGCACCTGCCTGCCATGCTGGCTGATGCTATCTTCTGCTTTACTTTTATTTTACACTTTACACCCAAGTTTATTACAAATAAGAGTATTGGGGTAATAATGTTTGTGTCTCATTATTGGAGGTAGAAGATTTATTATTTAAAGTGCCTGATCAGATATTTAACTGGAAATAACGACAGCATAAGATGTGCATCATTCTGGTAACAACATTCACATAATTGACCATACCAGAAGGTAAATCTTCTCTTTTCCTTTTACATCTGTATAACCTCTGAAACTAATACAATTATAATTCAGCCAGCCTGCTATACATTTGAATTCATATTCATCCGGACAGTTCTTGAAAAAGAGTTGGAAGTGGCATATCGTTGTTGATTTAATATTGATTATTACGGCTGCCTGGTTTGCTTATCATTTTTTGACTGATAAGAGCTGGGATACAGTCGTAAGAGTAAATCAATTTCAGGGAGTAATTGTCCTAGTCGTTTTACATAGCTTGGGTTTATGTTTCTATTCTATGATAATATTATGGCGAAGGAAATTTATGAAGGGTGTAGTGCTTTTTTTACATGCCCTGTTATTACTAATTATTGTGGGTGTACTGATGAGTTTGTTATTAATGGCTGGCATGTGATAAAAAATGATTCGGATGAAACGGATTTTTGTGAATGAAGCTATCTGTTCTATGAATATTCTGGCCAAAATACATTTAACCCATTGGTTAAAACTCTATATGAATATAATTTATTCGATACTTCTGCTGGTGCTATTGGCTTTCAACTATGGGCTGGCGCAGGAATTACCCATAGATTGCCATGCACCACAAAGCCAGTATGAGAAAAATATGTGTGCTTTTAAGGAAGAGGAAAAGCAGATCAGAAACTGAATAGAATATACAAATATGCGCTTTCACAGCTTTCAGTAGAAGAGCAAACTTTGTTGAAGACAGCCCAGAAAAGTTGGCTTACTTTCCGCGATAACCATTGCAAAGTATATGGAAAAATGTATCATGGCAGCCCTGGCATGGTGATGATGTTAGCTGTTTGCCGGAAAGAATTAACCTTGCACCGGATAGAAGAATTGAAAGTTTTATCCGAACGATAACATTCGTTTTCAATATACATTTTACTTAGAAAATGCTAAATGAACCTTAACTAAACCTTACTCTAGGAATATTACCTATAATTGTTAGTTGTAGTAAGCCCTGTCGTTCCACTATTTTAAGTGACTTGTAAAATGAAGGTACAGGAAATATTTAAGCGGAGGGCACAACAAAAAGAGTAGCCTATGAAACAATATATACCATTTATTTTATCCTTACTAATATGGACTTCCTGCAAGCAGGACCCGGAAGCCAGGCAACAAGCTGATTCAATCATTTCCCAGCCTGCTACTCCTTTGGTGATCCGGCCGGAGAATAGTGGAGAAACGCCTTCCAATGATCCCACTACTTCCACTTTTATATCGGCTACCAATGAGACGAATCCGGTTATGGTAACAGCCATCCGGCATAGTACGCAGCGGGAAACTATCATGGGTGTAACCGATCTTTCAAAACCCATGTACAGCCGTTATGCTATTTTTAGCCTGGATGTGGATTATTCCTTAAGCAACCGGGTGCAGCGTATGGATAGCATCAGTTATGGACAGGAATTTACCAGTATTGAGATCATTCATCCCTTCAAACTCGCTTTTCTGCCCGGCAACAAACATTACCTGTATTTTGCCTCAAAGGATAATGAATATGGCTCAGGTGCCGCCGGACTTTCTACCTTACGCTTTAATCTGTATTCACCTGTGACCAATGAAATCTATAGCCTCGTTTTCGATGGGGAAGATGTAGCAGAGGGTAGGGTAGAAGGAGATTTTGTAAATATAGATGCGTTTACCGGCACGAAAGAGGAATTACTCTACCTGCTCAAAAGAGCTGATACCTGTAGCTACATCCGTAAACCGGAAGAAGTAAATATAGAGTCTCCAGCGGAGTATGCCAAAAAATGGAAAGCCGAAAATCCAGGTGTCGTGGATGTGTTTGATGCCAGAGGTGGGGAAGAAGGATCACTAGCTTTTCCTTCCTATATTGAGGCTCCTATTCCTTTCTCTGAAGCTTCCAATATCATTGAGAATGACGATTATACAGTAGCTGATTTTTTCAGAGGCAGTGTGTTTGCAGAATCAAAGACTTCGGGTATGTACTATATGGTATGGCTGGAAGGCTGTAATCATGGCTGCGAAAAGAAGATCAGCTTTTCAGATGACGGCAAACTTAAAATCACCTATGAAGTCCAGCCTATAACTGTACTCATCGATCTGAAAAATCCTGCTTATTACATCACCAGAGAATAAATCATCTGTATTATTTCAACTATTTTTCAAGCTTAACTAATTCATTCCTATGATCCTTACCATTACTGATGAAAACTTTTCAGGCCAGGTGCTTAACAAAGTTTTGCTGGAACTGCAACAAGAAAGCCTTACCGTGAAAGACTTAATTGTAAAAAGAGTTACGCATGAAGTACAACAGTTTAACAGCCGGAGCGAAGCCGTATACAATGGCCTGGTACAGCCGGAGGCCGCTGAAGTAACGCTCAATAATTATCAGCATAAACTAAAAAAACACAAGCAGATAGATGCCGAAGCACAATGTTACCGGGCGCTGGAAGCATTTACTAAAAATGGCTTTTTTGTGATTGTAAATGACAGGCAAGCTGAAAGCCTGGAAGAAGAAATTCTGGTAGCATCTTTTACCAAAGTAAGTTTTATAAAAATCATGTCCCTGGTTGGTGGCTGATCGAAAGGCAATCTATAAGCAACTTATAAGACTATATCAAAATTCAAGTCTGCTATTATTTAATCTTTCGATTGTTCAAATTATCCATTTCTCATTTTTAACTATCCATTTATCTGCACAATATAGCTATGGAAAAAACTCCTGCATTAAAAACGATTATAACCAATACATATAATTATAATAATGGCATCAGCGAATCTGGCTCAACTTTGCTACTGGAACCTAAAACAACAGCTACGCCACATGAATACAGTTTAGCAGCGTTTAAAGCAGCCTGTCACTGGTATGGTTCCGGAAAACCTATAACCAAACATCCGGATGGGTATGAACTCTATATAGATGACCCGTACTTGAATGAGCAGCAAGCCGTTAAAAAAGCAGATGTCTTCAATGAAAAGAAGTACTTTTATCATGAGTTACCGCTTACCTACAAAGAAGCCACTCCTGAAGAAACGGTGCGCCATCTCCATGCGCTTTTGACCCGGATTAACTTGCTTACCTATGTTGAATCGCTGCATAACCAGCAGGCCAGATTGGTAAGTATCACCCAGTATATAGCCGAGAAAGTATTAAAATCCAAGTTGCCATTCACGCAAAGTGACATGGAGCAGATGCTCTACAACCTGATTCTGATGGCTACCCACAGCGATTATTCGACTGATTTCCCCCGCCACCGGATGACCTGGAATTTTCCGTTTAAGCTATTCTTGCGGAATGTGAAATGGTATAGTGGTAAAGAGCCGCTTAATGAAATGCTGAAACAATATTTACGGGATTTGAAAACAGCTTTGAATTCTGCTTTTGGTTCACAAGACTATAAGGCCAGGTTTTTACAGGAAATCAAAAATTCTATTGACGAACTGCTGGGTGAGGAAACCCTAGAATTATTTCAATTACATGAAACCGACACCTTTGGTAAATAGATTAATACATTTTTGCAAAACTTACCAAAAGCAGAGCAGCCTGCCTGGAATGAGTTATTTGTGTATGCTTCCAAACTGGCAGGCCGTTCCGATCCTCCGGCTAAAGCCAAAGAAACCCTGGAATTTCTCGAAAAAGTAGGCAAAGAAAACTACCGGAAATACTTCTTGCAATGGCTGGAATGGGCGGCTGCCTCAAAGGCTACGGAAGATATAGAAGAAGACTATTACTACTATTATTATCGAATTAATGATTACAACACAGATATACTCAAAGGACTTGTATTTATAGCCACACCCATCCTTGATAATGAGCTTTGCCGCACCCTGGCTAATTTTGCGCTGAAAGAATGCTTTAAGGGGAGTTTACTGGAAAGGCTAGGAACCGGTTCCTGCAAATCGCTAGGTATGGCGGAAGGTGCTTGTGGTATATCCCATCTGATCCGGATCCGCTATAAGGTCAAGAAAACAGGTACCCGTAAATCTATTGATGGCATTATCGAAAAAGCAGCCAAACGTCTGGGCTTATCAAAAGGAGAGGTAGAAGACCTTTCGGTATCCGGATTTGGTCTTTCGGAAGGAAAACTAGTTCAGATTTTAGGAGATCACCAGGCACATATTATCCTGGAAATTCCGGCTAAAGCATTGGTGCATTGGTTTAATCCAGACGGTAAAGAACAAAAATCTGTTCCTGCGGAAGTGAAAAATAATTTTGCTGCTGAGCTGAAACAACTGAAAGAGACTGTAAAACAGATCGAAGAAACCTTGTCTACCCAAAAAGAGCGCATGGACCGCTTTTACCTGGAAAACCGCAGCTTTACTTTCCCCAAATGGCAAGAGTTTTACCTCGACCATGGATTGATGCAGTTTTTATGCCGAAGACTCATATGGACTTTCGAGAAAAATGGCCACATTCAGACTGGGATCTGGTTAAGCGGAAAGCTGGTAGATGTACACGGAAAAGCCTTAGAGGGATTGTCTGATGATACAGTGGTTAGGTTATGGCATCCGATTGAGGCTACTGTAGAACAAATAACGTGCTGGCGTAATTTTATGGAGACGCACAAAATTCAGCAGCCCATGAAACAGGCTTACCGGGAGGTATATTTGCTCACTGCTGCAGAAGTAAATACAAATATGTATTCCAACCGTTTTGCCAGCCATATTCTGAAACAAAACCAGTTTACTACCCTTGCCCGGCTCCGGGATTGGAAGTACACCTTGATATTGGGGTATGATGGAGGAAGCGGAGATTCTGTGGCAGAAAGAAAATTAGCTCCCTGGGGTTTGGTTGCTGAATTCTGGATCAATCAACTGGACATCACAGATCACCCAAGTGCGTACTCCGATGGTGGATCATTTCTGTATGTTGGTACTGATCAGGTTCGCTTTACGAAAAATGAAGAAGCCCTGCCTTTACATGAAGTACCTCCTTTGGTATTATCGGAAATTCTTCGGGATGTGGACCTGTTTGTGGGTGTTTCCAGCATTGGCAATGATCCCAACTGGACAGATGGCGGAACCCACCGGGAGCACCAGGCCTACTGGCAAAGTTATTCCTTCGGAAACCTGAATGAGTCGGCTAAAGTGCGGAAAGAGGTACTGGAAAACTTATTACCCAAGTTAAAGATTGCTTCTAAGTGCAGTATTGAGGGTAAGTTTTTGAAAGTGAAAGGTAGTTTACGTACCTACAAAATTCACCTCGGGAGCGGCAATATCCTTATGGAACCCAATGACCAGTATTTATGCATTGTACCCAGCCGAAATCCCAAAGAAGCAGATAAATTATTTCTTCCTTTTGAAGGAGACAGGGTATTGTCACTGGTACTAAGCAAAGCATTCTTGCTTGCCGAGGATACCAAAATAACCGATACAACCATTACTTCCCAGATTCAATCTAAGTAGCGACTTTAAAATCAACAGCAAGCCAGGTAACAGGCTTGCTGTTGATATATTTTCAATTGGGTTACAGCCAAACTTATTGAATCAACTATTAAAATTATCAACTTCCTAAGTTGCCAGTAAATGAGCTGGTATGAAGTATATATTCATGCGCTGAATATGATATTTATAGCTATTCTGATAGCCTTGCTGGTAACAGCGGTTGCTTATGGACTTTCCAGGTATTCTCAGTTCGCTCCTGCCATTTTACTGGGAGTAGCCCTGGGCTTACTACTGCTGGCTGCTTCTTTATATTATCTATTCTGGCTGGGTGGCTTTACGGCGCTCATTTTACTGCTGATCAGTTCATTATTAATTCACAGGCGCATCTATCAACATAAAACCATCCTGCAACTGGATTGGGTGAATAAATTCACTTTTAGAATACTTACTATTTTGGTGGCTTATCTGGCTAGTATGGTTGTGCAGGGGGCAGTATTGGAGGCAGATAATACTTTGTTTCTGGGAACTACTTTCTTAGTATTGAGTATAGAGTTTCTGCTGATACCTTTTCTTTTATGGGAAAAGCAAAAGCCTCCTGTGGTGGCGGTGCGTAAGTGGCTGTTGATTCTTTGTATCATTCTCCCCGTCTTTCCATTCATCATATATTTGGGTTCCTCTCAACTGGTAGCTCAAGTAATTCAGGAAGGAAATGCTAAACAGGTTTTTCCGTTCTTATATCTGCAACAGGCATTAGGACATACTAAGAAGACCAATGAAGCCCTGTTTCTGGAAGCGGCGGCTGCTGGAAATGCTGAATTGATATCGTACTTATTGGAACAAGGAGTTGATGTAAATACAGCCGATGAGCTACAAATTTCAGCTTTACACCAGGTAGTTGCCTATGCGCCCGGAGAAAAAGTTTTATCCCTGCTACAACTGCTTCAATCGAAAGGTGCTAACCTGAATGCAGAAAATTATGCAGGCTATACCCCCCTGATGCAAGCCAGCCAGGATACCCTCACAGTGGTAAAATATTTAGTAGAGCAAGGAGCAAACATAAATGCAGAAGACGGAGATGGCAATACACCCTTCCGCCAGGCGGCCAGGTATGGAAAGAAAGATATTTGCCTGTTCTTACTGGAAAAAGGTGCCAAAGTAGAAAAAGCAGAAGATATAATGGCTGCCCTGGAAAGCAACCAGGTTGGTATCCTTCAATTAGTGCTGGAACAAGGAGTCATAGTAGATGCGACAGATGAAGGAGGATATACTGCGTTGCACAAAGCACTTTTACAAAGTAAAACAGAAATGGCAGCTTTTTTACTGAAAAAAGGGGCGAAAATAAATGAAAAAATACTGGCGAATCTGAGCAATATTAAGAGTCCTGAGATAATAGATTTGCTTCTGAAATACGGATTCAGCCTACGCCTTACTTACTGAGTGTGCTGGTTTCTTTAGAACAGGCTTCGCAAGTACAGGCTCTCTTAGAGAAACATCCTGACCTGGAGGCGAGCGAGGCTTTGTTAACAGCCGTTTCAAAAGATAATTTGACCCTTACCAGTTGGCTGCTTGAGAAAAATAGCCATATCAATTACCAGCGATCAGAAGATCAAAGAACGGCTCTTTATATTGCCGTTTGTGCGGATAATTATGAAATGACAAAAGTGTTGCTGGCTCATCAGGCAAACCCGGATATACAGGATGGGGATGGTTGGACACCTTTAATGGATGCTGTTTTTCATACCAATAAGCCAATGATAGAACTTTTGCTCTCACATAAAGCGAATATTTCTTTAAGAGATAAAGAGAACAAAACAGCTCTCGAGATGGCAAAAAGCGCTAATAACCAGGAGATTATCTCTTTACTGAATCAATACAACAATAGCCTGAAACGGAAGTAGCATTACTTCTATCAAGCTCCTGTTGGATATTTAGTTAAGGCTGTAATAGGTATTCAAGCGATTTCTGCAATTGGGATTGGGAAGGCGCAAGCTGGTATGAAAATCCTTCTTTGATCACTTCTGGCATTCCTTTAGCTTCTGGACTTGGCTTAGCCTGCACATCGGCTCCTTTGGTTACCAGATATTGTATAATAGACAACAGTTTTTCCTGTTCCTGTACAGAAGTACTATAAGCTATATTCTCCACTGCCTTGTACAAAGGAGAAATCGGTAACTCGTAGGCATAGTCAGGAACATATCCTTTTTCCAGAAAAGCGCCATGTTCTACAAGTAACTGTACCATGGGTAAACTCATATTCTCTACCGCTTTATACAAGGGCGTTTCCTGACCAGCAGGTGTATTGATTTCTGATTGATGATTTAGCGCCAGACGTACAATTGCCAAAGAATTATGCTCAACAGCCTCATGTAGCAGTGTATAATTATGCCGGTTTTTCAAAGTAGGATTTACCCCACTTTCAATCAGCAAGCTGGCTATTTTCTCTGATTCATTCTCATCAGCTATGGAAGTATTTCCCTTACATACCTCCTCCCATATATCGGCAGTTACCAATGCCTGGTATCCTGGCTGCGACAGAAGCATTTTTATACATTCCATAAGCCTGTAATGCACAGCGATACGTAGCAATTCCTTGATAAATTCATCTCTGGGTAATTCTAGGTTTAAAATATTTCCGGTTTGGTAAGAAACAGTTGTATCCAGCAAACTGCTTAAAAAAAGCCCGCTATTGCGTTGTGTACAGGTGATCTGTATATGAGTATATGCTGTATCCGGATAAGCGAAGGAAGTTTCCAGTCTGGAAAATGTTATTGTTCCTTGCTGTAATACTTGTTGCAAAGAAAAGTGTTGTTTAGAACCAACTTCTGCTTCAAGTTCAATTTTCCTTGGCAAGGTTTGGCTGAGTAGTTGAAAAAATGCCTTATCCTCCCCACTTACAGACAAACATATTATTTGCTCATATACATGCACTGGCGGAAGAGTATTATTTTTGCTGGTTTCAAAAATATGAGAAGCCAGGATATGTTCTTTTTCATACAAATAAGTATTCCAGGTGACTTTTTTATTAAACAAAGCCGAAAAGAAGGTAGCACCAGGAAGTGCATAGGTTCCATCTGCGTTTATTACCCTTACAAAAGCTTTGCTGCCACAAGTTTTGTAAGAAGAACGAAATACATTCAAGTCCACAGGATTGCGTCCGCTACATTCGCATTCGCCCTGCCAGCTGAATTGATCAGTTGGTAAAGATGTATGATTAACCAGTTTGCCTTGCACCGATGAATGGATGACCAACATATGCATCAAGGATAGTACAAGTACAACTAGTCCAACAGCCAGAATTAGCCACATACGTTTGCCTGATTTATACATACTTCCATCTTTCTGTTTTCATTGCTTGTATGCTTCAAGAAATTATTGGTTTTATGTCAAACTATTGAGCTTGCTATTCACTACCTTCTGCTTCTTCCCACCAGTTATCTGAGCCTTCCAGCACAGATTCATCCCAGCCCAGGACATGATATTTGGAATTGATGCGGGGATTAGGATTGCCAGACATAAAATCCGGAAGAAAGTCGTCCATAATCATAAATAGGTTTTCTGCAATCAGAATTTCCCTGCTTCTTTTGATGTGATAATAGGTAAATAAGCCCTTTATCTGGAAACCTGCACCTTTGCATATGCCCACAAAACCTAGCCCTTCAGGATAGGTACCTGGCTTGTACAATATTTGCCAGGTGTCGAGTTCATTTTCTTCGTAGGGATACGCTTGCCGTCGTACGGCTAAATCGATGGTGAGCGTTCCCCAGTTGCTGCCGTTTTCTTCTCCTTCTGAGGGTTCGTCACAGGAAAAATTTCCTTTGGCGGTATAAAGGGCTTTAAAACCTTCTTGTTCCAGCATGGCTTCGTCTATGTTTTCATCGGAAACCTTATACATAGAATCTATGCTAAATGAACCTTCAAAGGGCACAATCTGGTCATCCAGGCGTCTTTTTCCGCTGATGTAGAATTTTCTGGGCAATACTGGATCTTGTTTTACTTCGCTGATATGCCATTCTATCCGGACATGATTCCAGTTAGTTATCCCATAAAAAGGTGAATCCGATTCATCCTGCATACTTTCATACCCTGAGAAAACGGTTGGCAAATAATACTCTTTGCAAAACTGTTCTACCTCCTCTATTGATAAAGCTTGTGTTTGCATAGTTTGTAAGCGTTTTTCTGTCTTTCTCAGCCTGGAAGCCTCGTAATTTTCCCGGTCTTCAGGTGACCGTATAGGAAGTATAGGCGTATGATTGGCAGGCAGGTTTTGCTGCCCGGTTGATTGCTGGTTACTCGTCTGTTGATTGGAGGTGCAAGCGGTAACAAAATACAGTGGGATAAATAATGCAAGTTGTAAGTAGAGTGTAAGGAAAGTTTTTTTCATGCAATTTTATTCATTAGAAAATACGATCATGTTTACAGTCACATACTCTGGGCACATAGGGCAGGTGCACAATTTCGCTCAAATAATTCTAATGAATAATGCAAATATAAGATATATCTTACGGTCTAGTTATGAATTAGCTTTTGAGGGTTAATGTAAAACCATTTCAAACATTTGACCTCCCCTCATGAAATAGGATATTTTATAAGTAAAGAAAAAAGAGTGTGTTATTTTAACTTAACTAATTTCTGACTACTCATTCACTATAATCTGTTTACTTGCAGATTTTTCAAAAACAAAAAGAGTTATCTATTTTACTTTCCCTCGGTAAAGTTGTGTATATAAACCTGCGATTTAATTGTTACAAAATCCGTATCATTACTTTTTTATTCTCCTGATTGTTTTTTTCTTTTTAGCTGTGCAATAAAGAGAGTATCTATTATGTGATCTTGCTACATTTGGGTGGACATTAAGTTAAGAGAAAATACTTAACTTAATGAAAATGGGACAAAGAAGAAAATTCGACAAGGAGTTCAAACTAATGACTGTTGAACTTAGTAAGAGCAGAAAAAATTTAGTAGATCTGGCTAAAGAATTGGATATCAAAATTGGATTGATTTATCGCTGGCGCCGTGAGTTTTTAGACAAGAGGGAGGGAAGTTTTCCTGGCCATGGAAAACCAAAACAAACCCCTGAAGAAGCAGAAATAGCCCGTCTAAAGAAGGCATTAAAGGATGCAGAAATGGAAAGGGATATGGAGCCGATGCTCACAACGTAGGCAGGTCCAAAAAAGGCGGTCAGCATCTTTTCCAGGAACGATGGGAGATATTCCAATTCATAAAGGATAATCACACTGTATACCCCATTGAGAAGATGTGCAAAGCCTTTCAAGTAAGTAAAAGTGGATATTATGGATGGATAAACAGTGAGCCATCTAAACGAGCTACAGAGAACCGGGAAATTCTTCAACAGATCAGAGTGATCCATAAGGAGAGTGGCCAGACCTATGGTAGCCCAAGAATCAGTAAAGCCTTGAAAGCGAATAACATTTCAGTTTCCAGACCCAGGGTTGCCCGCTTAATGAAGCAGGCTGAGCTTAGGGCAAAAAGAATTAAAAGGTATAAGGTCACTACGGATTCAAAGCATAGCTATCCGGTGAGTGAAAATCTACTGGATCGAAATTTTACAGCTAATGCAACAGGTCAGGCCTGGGTATCAGACATGGACCTGCAGACGATGTCAGCATCGGGTCCACTTATATCAGAACCATTACAGGTTGGCTATATCTTACGGTGGTACTGGATTTGGCAGACAGAAAGATTATTGGCTCTCGCCTTGAGTAAAACCATGAAGGCCAAAGAGACGACAATAGCAGCATTAAAAATGGCTATAAAAAACAGGCCCGTGATCCAACCTCTAATATTTCATTCAGACAGGGGTATACAGTATGCCTGTGATGAATTTAGGCAAGAATTAGGTACATATCCTCTTATTAAGCCAAGCATGAGTCGAAAAGGGAATTGTTGGGATAATGCTGTCGCAGAAAGCTTCTTTAAGACCCTGAAAGTGGAATGTGTATATGATTATAAGTTTGCCCATCAGCAGCAAGCGGCTACCACTGTTTTTGAATATATAGAAATCTGGTACAACAGGAAAAGACTGCATTCCTCTCTGGGATATAGAACACCAGCCCAGATGGAGCAACTTTTAAATCAATATGTGTTAGTTGCTTAATTTATTGTCCACAATTTTGTTGCAAGTCCACTTAAACCAGGTTAATGGCAACCGGAATATTCCCACGGGTGGCTTTAGAATAGGGACAGATCTGGTGTGCAGCATCTACAAGAATGCGTGCTACTTCATGATCCAAACCCGGCAAACTAACATTGAGGCGTGCCTGTAGCGAATACTCGCCATCAACTAAACATAAATCTACTTCCGCATCGATCGCTGTATCAGCCGGAAGTTTTATCTTTCTATTTGCTGCGGCCTTGCCTATAGCTCCTTCGAAACAGGCAGACCAGCCGGCGGCGAACAATTGCTCGGGATTGGTACCTACACGGGCTGAGCCGGGCGTTGAAAGTTTAATATCCAGGCGACCATCTGAACTGCGGGATGCGCCTTCGCGGCCTCCTATGGTATGGGTTTTAGCGGTATAAATAGCTTTTTTAAATGGAGTCTGAGAGGTGGCTTCAGGCGTTTTACTCGTAATGGCGGAATTTACTTGATAAGTTTCCATGGTTGTATTGGTTAATTGTTTACTAGATAAAAATGTATATTAAAATGCCTTATTCGTTTTGTGTGGCATACGTCCGCTCCTTACATAAATAACTTGCTACACGTTGAATGCTGGGTGAAACAAGCAGAATAATGGGGATTACAATCAAGTAAGAGATAACCCAGGACTTCATCCAGATCGAGGCAAACCCGGGATCATATCCTCTATTTACTCCTATGAGTGTAAAGGACACAATACCAGTCGTGATGATCCCCATCAGCATGGCAAAGACAATTTTTTGTTTCATTGCTTTCATAATTTTTAGTTTGATTTACTTTTATGACCGATCGGTCATGTTTTGATTAAAAATTTTTATGCTGTTTTTTCTTCAATTTCCTTTTTTAAAGAGCGGGCAATTGATTGCATTGCTTTTTTGTTTCCTGCTATCCTCGACATCATAATTCCACCTTCTACCATAGCGAACATTTGCGTAGCGAACTCCTGTGCATCCCAGTCTGGTTTAAATTCTCCGGAGGCAATTCCCTTCTCGATAACAGTGCGTATGTTTTGTTGAGCGGTTTCAATGAGCATATGTACTTTCTTACAAATAACTTCATCTGTATCATCGGCTTCCATACCGAAGTTGAGCAAAGGGCAGCCTCCTAAGATAGGAGGATTTAAAGGGTCTAGATGGAGATCGATATAGGAGAATAATTTTTCTTTAGCTGTTTTTTGTCTGCTCATGGCTGCCTCTACCTTTTCAGACAACTTCTTCAACTGATAATTGACTACTTCATGCGCCAGTTCTTCCTTGTTTTCAAAGTGTACGTATAGGCTTCCTTTTGCCAGTTTAGTCACCTCCAGAATATCACTTAAGGAAGTACCTGCCACTCCTTTGGTATTGAAAAGTGGGGCAGCTTTTTCAATGATTAATTGTTTGGTTCGTTCGGCCTTTGTCATATTCTTGTAATAGATGATACAAATATAAATGACCGATCGGTCATTTAAAAGTTTTGGATGAATTATTTTTATCCATCTTTTCATCGGCAGAATATGGACCAGAGTGCCCAACCGGGTGGCATTATGCAGGATTTCTGATGCTCAGGAGTTGGGTTGTTTCTTCTACAAGCGATTTCATCAGGTTTGCGGCTTTCCGATGTTTAAGAATAGGCGCTATCTGGCCTCCCCAAAACAGCACCATATCAAATTTTTGCTTTTCGAGTGCGGCCTTTCTTAACGAAGACATGAAGGTGGTTTGCAGGGGAAACGGAAGAATACTGCTCTCTTTGCCAGCCAAATCTTTGGCAAGTGGCGTACTTAATCCTCTGCCTAACCGTCCGGTAAAAGCGCGTGATAACATGGTATACCTGGCAGCCTCAGAGAACAGAGCCTCTTTATGAACTGGAAGCGCACCTGATTCATCACAAGCCAGAAAGGCAGTGCCAATTTGTGCTGCATCTGCTCCCAGAGTAAGTGCTGCTGCTATACCTCTTCCACTGGCAATACCACCTGCGGCAATAATAGGCAGGTTCACTTTTTCCTTGATCAGCTGGACTAACACAAAAGTACCGGTTATCGACTGCTCAGCTGGAGCCAGGAAAGAGGGGCGATGACCGCCAGCCTCGAAACCTGAGGCAATGATCATATCTACCCCAGCATTCTGGACTGCCAGGGCTTCATCCAGGGTAGTAGCCGCACCCATCAGTTTAATACTGCGCCTGCGGCATTGCTCTAACACATCTGCTGAAGGAATACCAAACATAAAGCTGAACACCTTGGGGCGTATATCCAGTACTACTTGCAGCTGATTTTCAAACCGGGATTTAAATGGAGGCGGTTTCGAAGGTAGCTCAATTCCTGCCTCGTCAAAATAAGGCTTAAATTGTGCTTTAACCCCTTCATAGAGTTCATCACTGACTGTGCCATTGACTGCATCGGTATCTGAAACCCAAAGGTTTAGATTATAGGGTTTATCTGTTGCTGCTTTGATCTGCTTATCCATCTCGTAGATTTCCTGAGCAGACATAGTGTAAGCACCATATCCGCCTAAACCACCCATTTTTGAAACGGTTGCCGTAAGTTCGACAGTCGATAGTCCGCCACCAAATGGGCCTTGCAAAATCGGATACTGGATTCCAAGCAGTTCTGTTACTTTTGTTTTATACCACATGGTTTTAGTGTTAACTGATGGCTTATATGCAGAGTTAGGCTTCTATATGAGTGAGCATTTTATTCACGATTACCCAGTTTCTATCAATTTTATGAAAAGATAGGAAATCATAATAATTAAACTCATACATTTTTACCTGCGCTTTTGCTATGGCGATTGATTGAATAACGTCAATTGAAATAATCTCAGTTTGGTAGGGCTTGCCAGAATCTTTGGGGCTGGTTCGGTGAGCCACTCCGGTAAGATATTGATCAAGGGTTTTGGCATAGGGTTGACCGTTTATATCTCCAAAGAGTAATGTTCCCGGATGGAAAGCCTCCCTGAGTAATTCCACATTGCCTTCATATATTCCCTGAAAATAATACGCTTGCAGCACTTGCTTGATAGCCGCTGTTTCTTCGTCAATGGTTTTCATCTGTAGGATTAGGTTATATGTTTATGCTCTGCGATTCTATGGCTGTAAAAGCCGGTAAAGAAAGATTTTATTAGTTTAGATGATGTCCTGCGCCCATACCGCCATCTACATGGATGATCGCACCAGTCACATATTTGTTTGTTGCGATGGCGTATACCATTTGTGCTACTTCTTCTACTTCACCAATGCGGTTAATCAAATGCAAACTTGCAGCCTTATCGGCATTTTCGCCATGCATAGGCGTACGGATAATACCTGCTGCAATGGTATTTACGCGGATATTGTATTTTCCGAATTCAGCGGCCAGTTGAATGGTAAGGGCATGAATGGCTCCTTTGCTTGCGATGGGGGCTGTGGATGGACCGCCGCCTAAGGCATGTTCTACCAGGGGTGAGCCAATGTTAATTACCACGCCGTCGTGTTGTTTTAACATTTGTGGAATTACTGCCTGTGTAGTGAAAAACGTTCCTTTCAGATTGGTACTTAGAAACCGGTCCAGGTAGGCCTCGTCTACTTCCAGAAAAGGTTTGTTTTCATAGATGCCTGCATTGTTAATCAGTACATCTGCCGAGCCAAACTTATCTACTGCTGTTTTTACCAGCAGTTCACCGGTGGCTTTGTCGCTGATATTTCCGGCTACGAAGGCAAGATTGGGTCCTGCACCCAGCTCATGAAAGGTTTCTTCGAGTTTAGAGGCAGTTGCTGAGTTGATAACGACGTTGTCGCCTTTTGCTAAGAAGTAGCGGGCTACTTCTTTCCCGATACCGGAAGATGCACCGGTAACGATAACTGTTTGCTTTTTCATGATGGATACGATTTACTTTTTGTTGGCAGTGATTCCTTTTTCCCTCAGGACAGATGTTTGTTCGCCTCCATATCCCCAATCATCTAAATCCACTTCCTGAATGACTACATGTGTTAGATATGGATCTTTATTGAGTACAGTGGTAATCACCTCGGTTACTCCTTTAATGAGGGCTTGTTTCTTTTCCCTGGAAACACCTTCACGGGTTACTTCAATTTTAATATAAGGCATGGCAGTAATGTTTAAGCGTGAATAGGTTGAGCAGTTACTTCAGGTTGCGTAGCCGCTTGTGCAGTAAGGTGTGTACCGAGATCAAAATTGTTATAGATCAAAGTATCGCCCAGGTTCTGGAAAAAGTTACCAGAACGAAACTTAATGCCGAATTTGGTACGATCTACTGTGATTTTGCCGGAAGCAGTAACCGTATTGCCAGAACGGTCTACCTGCGCATTAAAACTGATTAGTTGAGTAATACCTTTGATCGTTAGGTTACCGGTAACATGATAAGCTCCCTTGTTAATGGGCTCGGCATAGCTAATTTCAAAAATAGCTTCGGGATATTGCTCTGAACTAAAAAAGTCATCAGAGGCTAAGTGCCCGGCAAATTGTGCATTTGTTACAGGATCGGTGATGTCTAGAATTTTAATTGACCTTGTGTCAATTACGAATCTCCCACTTAAAAGATGATTATCTTTGAAAGTCAGGGTTCCTTCTTTGATAGCAATCGTGCCATTATGGGCGCCTGTTACTTTGCGGCCCACCCATTCAACCAAGCTTTGGGAGCCGATAATGTTAAATTGTTGTGTTTCCATTTTCTTGATGTTTAAATGAACAACACAAAGGTGCAGGATGAAAAGAAAAGGATTGCGTGACCTATGTCACATTCGTAAAAAGTGTAACAGTATGTGATATAGATCACTTTTGGGAGTGATACAGGCGGCTGAGGGTCTCGCGGGATACACCTAAATAGGCAGCAATTAAATTCTTGGGGACGAGGTTATAGAGCTGTGGATATTGTTTCAACAGTTCCTCATAGCGGTGTCTGGCATCATTATTCATTAAAGATAATAATCGTTTTTGAGAAGCTACGTACCCCATATTGGTGCGCCACCGGAAAAAATGTTCAATGGCATGTATCTCACGGCAAAGCTTTTCCCGGTCCTCCGTCTTCAAACAAAGAACCTCTGCATCTGTGATACAATCTACACTCACCGTTGATCTGTTGCCTGTATAGAGCGCATGATAATCGGAAGCCCACCAGGTAGGCATGGCGAATTGAAGAATATACATTTTCAACTCATCATTGATGTAAAATGTCTTTAAACATCCATTAATTACGAAATATTCCGAATCTAACTTATCACCAGCGCCAATGATCGTTTGGCCTTTTTTGAATACCTGCGGCTTAAAATGCGAAAAGAAGTAATCGAACTGTTCATCTGATAAGGAAATAGTTTTAGCGATATACTGTTTGAGTATTTCTTTGGCATCCATTGCTATAGGGAAGTAAAAACATAAAAGATATTTGACAGAATATAGAAAGAATGATCTTATTATTTTATCAGTTTACAGGAAATGATTGACGCCTAAAAGTGGACCTCCCCCAAAAAGTGGACTTTTTAGCAACATGGTCTAATACTTCCTTGAGTTGTTTCTCAGGACTGAAATCAATTAATTTTGGATCCTTTTTAACCACAGCCATATGTCCTGGCTGCATGTAAAAAACATCGCCGGTCATTAAGGTCTCTTCTGTCCCATCATCATATTTCATCACTATCTCCTCCTCCAAGACATATCCCCAATGTGGGCATTGGCAACTATTATTTTGTAATCCTTGCAATAGGGGACCAAGGTCTGTGCCTGCCGGCATTTGATTAAAGGCAACTGTCATCCCTCCATAACCGGGCAGGTTTCTCATGATGGTTCCTGGTGCTTGCATAGCTACCGGAATGGCTTCTTTGTTGAGTTTCATAAGGGTCTGTTTTAAGAGAATGTTTTGAAATATTATTCGGTTTTTCTTTTGAGCAGAGTATCAATAAAGGCTAATTGTAGCATGGCTTCCGAACTTTCTGTGCTTTTTTCAAAATCACGGCTCAACCTACGCTTAAAATTGAGCCATCCGTAGCTACGTTCCACTACCCAACGGCCCCCTGCCGGGACAAAGCCTTTCACGCTTTCAGGCTTTTGTACAATTTCTACACTCCATCCATATTGTTTTTTCACTTCTTCCACAAAAGTCTCTGTGTAGCCATTATCTGCTTTCAGGGTATGCAGGCGGGCGGACTTGCCCTTCAACTTAGCTGCTAACTCATATCCTGCTGTGGTGTCTGATATATTAGCAGCTGTAATATGCACCGCCCAGGGGATACCTAAACAGTCCACAGCCAGATGTCTTTTTCTGCCATTCACTTTTTTATTGCCATCTATGCCTTTATCCTGACTGGTAAATTGTATAATCTTAACACTTTGGCTATCAATAGCTAACACGCTTGGCAGGGCTTGTCTGCCTGCTTTTTTTCTTTCTCTGCCTGCTAAAAAAGCTAACAACTCTTCAATAATGCCCCGCTTTTTCCACTGCCTGAAATAATAGTAAATGGTTTGCCAGGGTGGGTACTTACTTTCCATATTGCGCCATTGGCTGCCCGTAGTTAGCAGCCAAAGCAGTGCATTGATTATCACCCGTTTTTCATGTTTAATCTTTCTTTGGTTATCAATTATTTCCTTGATAACTTCCCATTCAGGGTCAGTGAGCGCAGAGAATTTTTCTTGCATAAACTTGATGATTAGACACCTCAAGTTTACTCACTGATTCTTTCTTTTACCCTATTTTTATTCTTCCAAAACGTTCTCTAAGCGTGATAGAAAAAATTAACTACAGTTTAAAAAAATATCTATCCATGTTTGCTGGTGGGCAGTAGGCAGAACTATGTATTGGATCTGCTTTTAGAATATAGCTGATATAGTTGAACCTTATTACTTTCAATATCGCAAAAGCATTTATTATACACAATACCTATTTTTAACGTGAGATCGGAGATATGCCATAGCAGAGAGAAAGAGTAAATTAGCATTGTCTTAAGATGTTAATCACTCTAAGCCTTGCTGCTATGCTTACAGAAATATACTTTGAAGTGGATGAATTCTGCAAACAAAATTCTCTTTTTCTGCTGCAACTCCTCAAAGAGCAAGGCTACTACACAAAGCCTTACCCTTGTCAATTAACCTTGAGTGAAGTGATGACCATCCTGATTTACTATCACTATTCAGGCTATAAAACCTTTAAAAGCTACTATATACAAATGGTAAGCAAACAATTACGCAGGGATTTTCCCGATCTGGTGGCTTACCACCGTTTTTTAGAACTCATCCCCAGAGCGATGTTGCCTATGAGTTTGTTGCTGAAAAGCCGCTGTGGGCAGGCTTCCCACACAGGCATTTACTACATGGATTCTTCCCCTCTGCAAGTCTGCCATCCCAAACGGGTGCATCAGCATCGCACCTTCAAGGGCTTAGCTGATTGGGGCAAGACTTCTGTAGGCTGGTTCTACGGTTTCAAATACCATATCCTGCTCAACCACCAAGGAGAACTGCTGCGCTTTTACTTTAGTAAGGCATCGGTTTCAGACACCAGACCCAAAGTATTGTTTTTTCTCACCAAAGGTTTGCAGGGTAGTATCTTTGCTGATAAAGGCTATATAGTCAATGCTGAAAAGAAAGCCTTTGTTGAACAGGAAGGCTTACAATTGATCACAAAAGCAAGAAAAAACAGCAAACAGCCCCCTTCTATGGACATTTATCAAAAAGATTATCTGGCAAAAAGGGGCATGATTGCATCGGTGATCGCCCTTCACAAACAAGTAGCCAACATTGAACATAGCAGGCATCGCTCGCCGGTGAATGCCTTTGCCCATAGGATGGCCGCTTTGGTGGCTTACTGTTTTTATCCTACAAAACCGGCTGTCAGTATTTATCCCCAGCAGTGGATGATTGCTCAAAATGCTATGGTCGCTTAACTATCTCCGATCTCACGTTATTTTTAGGTATTTGGAGCAAAATAAATTACTATAAGAAAATACTTTTTAACGGTGACCATAGAGTCAAGTGTGTAGGAGTTCAGCAAAGGAATGCAAAGAAGGTTTTATACAAGGGTCTTCTCCTAATATAGCTTGACAGTTTACCAGCCAAATTTCCCTATAAATGAATTATTTCCTGTATCACTAAAGGGGGGGTAAATTAACTTCTTATTTCTTGAAACTTCAGCAAATTGATTTTTCTATTGTATTGCTGTTTGAAAATTTGGGGGACTTATATTTATCAATTTTCTAATTGATGACTCATTTTAATATAACTTGACTACAAAAAGACCTTAAATTATTATTCAAGGTCTTTTTGTAGTTATAAGATCTGTATTGAATTTCAGAACTATTATTGCTAACTATCAGCAGATGAACATTTATTTCGGCTCCAATACCTTCTTAATCAGTGCTTGCACTTCATGATTCTGGTCGGAGTGCTCCATTTTTTCCAAGCGTTGTTGCAGGCTTTGCAGGGTTTTAACAGATTCCGCATTGTTGAGAGCCGCTACCCGCTGAATGGTAAAGGGCAATACCTGCGGCACTTTTGCCTTCATAGCCAGTTCAACTGCCCGGTTTATATCTGTAGGCACTGTGGGCTCAAAAGCATACCAGAGCATTAAAGGCAGGTTATGATCGTCTTTGTCTTCGGTACGCTGAAGAAGTGCTTCCAGGGTAGGCCATCTTTTTTCCGGTGCCGTCCGCTGGATGGCAGAACTCAGATATAAACGTACCAGGGCTGAGTTATCAGTTTTAGCCAACTCTGCAAAACGGGTAAGGGCTGCATCCGAAGCATTGTTGTCTTCGGATAAAAGTTGAACCGCCCAGCTGCGCATGTATTCATTTTGGTGAGATAATAAAGGAAGCAAGTCTTTCTCAGTCAATCCTTTGGTAACATGCAATGTCCACAGCGCCCGGAGTTGTCTGGTTACATCCGGATTTTCGTTCAATATCTTCTTGAGTGCTTTGTGGACTTTTTTATTTCCGCCTCTTTCCTGCAGAATGACACGGGCGTTGCGTACATACCACTCATTGGGATGCAACTGATAATTGACCAGTTCCATATCAGAGGCTTTGGTCAGATCCACCTGTACCCATTTATCCGTTTCATGGCTGATCTTGAAAATACGTCCCATGGTTTTCTGGTGCACATCCGGATTAGGACTATGGCACTGGTTTTTATCGTACCAGTCGATGGCAAATACAGAGCCACTGCCATCATAACGGAAGTTAAGCCACTGCGACCAGGTATCATTGGTCAATAGGAAATCCTCCCCATGGCTCACTAAATAGCCGGAACCTTTGCGGTTGGGCAGATCTAAATTTACCCGGCTTCCGTGGATATTGTTCATAAAAATATGATTGCGGTACTCCTTAGGCCAGTTTTCGCTGCCCAGATAGATCATCGCACCGGCATGGGCATGGCCACCGCCTTTGGAATTAGACCGGAAATTACCGGCATGTGGACCTCTGTCGCCGATCCAGTGTACATGGTCACCCGATTGTTTGATATCATCATAGGTATAGGGGTTAAAATGCTTGCCTGCCTGACGATGGTACCTGGCTCCCTGAATCACATGGAACATATGCGGAATCACACACACGGTGATAAAGGGATGGCCATAGTCATTAAAATCAATGCCCCACGGATTGCTGGTTCCTTCGGCAAACAATTCAAACTTTTTGGTGGTGGGATGAAAGCGCCATACACCGGCATTGAGTTTGGTACGCTCCGAGTCTGGTGCTCCTGGTTTGCCTACATTCGAGTGTGTAAATACCCCATGTGTGCCATACAGCCAGCCATCTGGTCCCCAGCGGAAATTATTAAGCATTTCATGGGTGTCTTCATAGCCCCATCCATCCAGCAGGATCTGCGGCGGACCAGCTGGTTTATCGCCGGATTTATCTATGGGAATAAACAGCAGATGGGGTGCCGAACCCAGCCACACGCCTCCCATACCTACTTCGATGGCACTGATCAGGTTGAGGCCTTCTGTAAAAACAATCCGCTTGTCTAAGCTGCCATCCCCATTGGTATCTTCAAAGATCAGGATGCGGTCTTTGCCTTTCCCTTCTGCAGCGCGGATGGGATAGGTATGCGCCTCAACCACCCAAAGCCTTCCCCTGGCATCTATGGTAAAACTAATCGGCCGGATCACATCTGGTTCGGCAGCTGCCAGCTTCACAGAAAAGCCTTGTTGCGTGGTCATACTTTTGGCGGCTTCTGTTCCGGAAAGCCCGGAATGCACAATAGGATCAAGGGGAGGAAGAATAATAATATCTGTCTGCTTAAGTTCGTTCGGGAAATTGGGGCGGGTGGAATAAAACTGAAAATCATCGAAATTGATGTGCGCAAATTTATCATCCCCAATATAAGGAATCTGCGAAATGCCGGTTTCATTATCTACCAGCCGGATGAAAATTTCCTTGTTTTGCAAGTCAGATAAATCCACCACTACCGGCTGCAAGGTAGCCCGTCCGGAACCAGTGATCTGGAAGAAAACTTCATTATTATCTGTTCTTACCAGTTCTACCCTGGTATCCTGCAAAGCACCTCCGGAAACTTTGAAAGCAGCAAAAGGATGAGTAACTGTAAAGGGAACGGAAGAGAGTGTACCGGTTCTTTTGTAATTTTTCGTACCGCCGCTGGTAATAAAATACTTCCCGGACATATTGATCCGCTGGTCGTTTTCATGTACCGGAGAAGGGTCCTGGGATATCAGCGCATCCGTAAAGGCATCACCTGTGGCTGTCCAGTCATTAGTTGTCCCATTTTCAAAACCAAGATTTAAGGCTTTGTTATTCTTTTTGGGGATAAACCCGGCGATCACAACTTCTGTATTAATGGCTCCTTCTACTATTTCAAATTTGCCTACCATCCCGGCAGCTCTGTGTCCGGGAATGGAACAGAAATAGGTATCGCTCTGATCGGCTTTGAATACAATGCTGGTGGTGTCTCCTTTCTGTGCCAGCGTTTTGCTTTTCAGTCCCATTTTTTCCAGGGCGATATCGTGGGTCATGTTTTCACCATTCACAATCTGGATGCGTACCATATCGCCCTTATTGGCCTGCAGCACCGGATTTCGTTTGCCATCTGGGCCAAAGTAGCCAAGCATGGTTGCCTGCAAGGTGTATTCTCTGGTAACAGAAGCCATCTTTCTACTTTTTGTATGGCTGGGATCAGGGGTAAAACTATACGAATTTTGATTTAGCAAAAGAGGTAGCAGCGTCAAAATAAGCAAACGGGGTAAAGTCATAATCTATTTACTAAGTTTAGGTTGTTAGTATTATGGTGTTACAATATTCGCCAGGAGATAAATTGTAATGTGAATTGTATATGTAAATTTCTGCTGGTATGGTGTTTGAAATGCTGCATCTCAAGCATGGATACCATTCTTTTCTACTAACATACATCTGTTTGCCACCACACCATATGGTGACAAACAGATGTATGTTAGAAAGCTATTGTATGGCCAGGAGATATGCGCAACTTGGAACGATGAGGATCTGTTGTGTTAACATCTCCCTGGGCTTTAACCGTAAAGCGGTATTGTTTTGAGGGATCATAAGGTGAATACGTATAGCTTACAGGCGCATCTGTTATTACATAGGTGCCAGCATTTCTTCCATCTACCGAAACCTTTACCAGCACAGCAATAGGTTTAACTATATCCTCAGGTATGGTGGTAGGAAGATCCCATGTAAGGGTAACTTTGTCCTCAGCGACAGAGTATTGCATATTGGTAACTGGCGCTATCGGCTCACCTGGTTTTGAAAGAATTATGTCTTCATCCCGGCAACTGGCACAGAATAACACACATAGGATTAAAATATAATAGAGGGATTTTTTCATAAGACAAAGAATAAAATTATTAATTTTTAATAGCCGGGATTCTGTTTATACAGGCCTTGTGACCAGTTGATTTGCGCTTGTGGAATGGGCAAGTATTCATCACGCCCCTTGGTGAAAAAAGCAACATTCAGCCATGAACGCCGTTGCCTTTCTTTCTCAAAATACGCATTCATCACCTCAGCAGCGATTCCCCAGCGGACAAGGTCATAGAACCGTCGGCCCTCCATGGCCATTTCAAGCCTGTTTTCCCACATCAATGCCTCCCATGCATTATTCTTATCCCATACTACATTCACGCCATCCACATAGGGTGCTACCGAATACTTAACCGGATGGTTACCATTAGGTAACTTTATCATACTTATGCTATTTGCAGCCCTTTCCCTTAACTGATTGATGATGGGAAGAGCCTCCTGATGTTTGTCGAGCTGAATCAATATTTCGGCTTTCCATAACAGCACTTCCGCAAAACGTACTTCCTGCTGATTTTTGGAGTTAAACATCCAGAATTCATCATGCAGGCCAGGGCTATCTGTAGTCACATTCTCTTTCATGGAATGAAAGTATCCATAGGTGGAAGGTTGCCTTGATCCGGCACTATCGAATAATACCTTCTGGTATTTCCATGGAAAGCCTGGAATAGCCACTGTATGTCCTAATCTGGGGTCCCAATTATTATTAGCAAAGTACACTTGTTTGTTGGTGATCTCTTCCTCATTAAAAGTCTTAAATAGTGGTAAACCATTGGCATCTACCCGGAAGGCATTTACCATGTTATAGGATGCTTTATGAAAATCACAGCAGCTGAAATACGGGTTCCACCAGGGGGCAGTGAGTCCGTTTCCTTCGTTTAAGTTACCCCGTGGCGTACCATCGTCAATGGTAAACTGTAATTCCCAGACTGATTCCGGCGATTTATTGTCGTATTCCAGCATGAAATTCTGGCCAATATCAGGGGATAAGCTATACTTGCCACTGTTAATGATGCTGTTGGCATAGTCAAGCGCTTCAGTAAGTTTCTGGGTATTAATTCCGGTAACCTGGTGATTATCATCCTGCGGATAGGCCATCCACAGCAAGGTTTTAACCAGATAGGCTTCTGCCGCATATTTTGTTGGCCGGCCTACTTCTACCTGAGATTCCGGCAGATTATCAGCAGCGAACTTAAACTCGTCATAGATGTTCTGCCAAAGTTCCAGATCATTTACGGCACCATCAGGCCGGTTAGAAATAAGCTTTATATCATTACCGGTCGCCTCTTCTCTGAAAAACGGTACCCATTTATACCGTTGCTTTAATTTGAAATATGTCCATCCCCTCAAAAAACGCATTTCTGCCAGGCGTTGTGTTTTTACAGGATAAGTAGCTTCCTCCATTTTATTGATGGCATTAATCGCTGTATTGATCCTTGATAAACCGCTATAAGCTGCGAACCACACCCCATCATTATTACCAACATTCGGGTTGACCAATGAAAACACCTCCATCTGATACCAGGCAGGCTGGTCATCTAAACCACCCCCTCCTTTATAGGCATCATCCGAACGAAGGCTGGAAATCCAGGGGTTCATGGTACTAAAGGTATGTACCCTGGGGCCGTGTGCATACGCTGCTGTAACCAGACCATCGGTATACTCCGGAGCGGCAAGCTTTTCTTCTGTAATGATCCCCTTCGGATTCACCTCTAAGTAATCTTTACAGCCAGTTGCTGAAACTATCAATAACCCGTATAGTAAATAGCTCGCTAATTTTGTTTGTATGATATAATTCCTGATGCTTTTCATAATTTGTTTAGGCTTTCATAAAACTTATACTTAAAAAGATACACGTACGCCAGTAATGAACATCTGGGGTCTTACATATGGGCTGGAATATTCGGCGTCCTTCGTTGGGTTTTCAGGGTCAATGCCAGTGTATTTATCTCTACCCCACCATTTTTTTATATTCACAATGTTTTGGGCATTGGCGTAAATGCGGCATTCTTTCATGCCTATTTTGGATATGATAGGAACCGGAAGGGTATAACCTAATTCAATTTGCCTGAGCTTTAAATATGAACCTGACTCCATGAAGTAAGTAGATACCCTGCGTTCGTCGTTTGGATTGATTAATGAAAGGGCCGGTATATCTGAATCAGGATTGGAAGGAGACCATGCGCCAAGAAGGCGGGTGGGGTGATTAAATCCGCTCTGCGTCCAGACATTCCAGAAGTCACTGTATGTTTTCCAATCATTTCTTACTGTGTTCCCTGCCAATCCTTGCCAGAACATAGAAAAATCAAAATTTCCATATTTGGCAGTAACATTAACACCATACATAAAATCGGGGTCACTTACGCCCAGCCAGGTCCGGTCATGTTCCCATGTAATACGGCCATCGTTGTCTAAATCCTTATATCTGATTCTACCCAGCCCTTTTCCTTGTTGTTCAGGTGAATTATCCACTTCTTCCTGTGTTTTAAAGAGCCCATCGGCAATAAATCCGTAGAATGAGTTCAAAGGTCTGCCCAGAATGTTATCATCCAAGCCATTGCCGCCATAGGTGTATTTCACCTCTTCAGGCAAATCATCGATTCTGTTGCGGTAAGAACTGATATTACCGCTGATAGAGTAGGAGAGTTTATTGGATGGATTGGATGCATACGTCAGAATAAATTCAACACCTTTATTGGTCATGTTGGCGGCGTTTATCCAGCGGTATCCCCTTCTCCGATGGCACCAATATAAGGCGGCTCATAAAGCATCCCATCGGTTACCTTATAGAAGTAGTCAAAAGAGCCGGAGACCGACCCATTGAAGAGTCCAAAATCAAGTCCTATATCGGTTTGAGCGGTTGCCTCCCATTTTAAATCCGGGTTTCCAATATGCGCCCTTCTGTATCCTGAGTAGATGGTACCGGTTTCATTACCTGCCAGGCCATATCCTGTGCCCCGGTAATCAGCTACATAGTAATTTACTAAGGCATTGGTAGGGATATTGGAATTACCATTTTTACCCCAGCTGGCTCTCAGTTTTAAGTCAGATATAAAGCCAACATTATCCTTTAAAAAGTTCTCTTCACTTAACCGCCATCCTGCAGATACAGCCGGAAAGAAGCCAAACCGGTTGTTGACGCCAAACTTAGAGGAGCCGTCATAACGCATGGTGGCAGATAGCAAATACTTTTGGTTAAATACATAATTAAACTTTGAAAAGTAGGAGAGCAGCCCCCATTCATCGCCGGTTCCGTACACCTCCTGATTGCCGGTGGCGGAATTTAAGTAAGCATAGTCGTAATCCTCAAATTCAATATCCCGGCGGTAGCCTTCCATTTCTTGTGCTGTAAATTTCACGGCTTCAATTCCCGCCAGAAAATCAAGGTTGTGTTTACCTACATTTACATTATAGTTTAAAGTATTGGTCCAGGTAGAGGTCAGGGCATGCGTCTGTCGGTTTCTAACCCCATTGATGATATCCTGTTTTCCACCACCTTCTTTCCAGGTAAAATCTATATGCCTGAAATAGCCTGAGGTATAATCAGCTCCAAACAATGATTTTAACTGTAATCCTTTAAATAGCCGCAAATCGGCATAAATGCTTCCTAATATTCTGGTGTAGTTGGTGCCATTATCTTTTCCCTGGGTTAACATCCTGACTGGGTTATTATAATCATCCATGCCCAGATTATAGGCTGTTCCACCCCAGCCTCCATCAGTTGTATACACCGGTATAATGGGGGGCATTGTGAGAAAAGAATGGCTATGGTTCTGGTCGTTAAGCTTTAGATGTGAAACAGATAGATTCTCTCCAATCATCAGCCGGTCTTTAAGTAAAGTATAATCAGAATTTAACCGCAGGGCATACCTGCGGAAGCCAGTATGAATTTGTGTTCCCCGGTTTTCGTGGTAATTGAGCGAAAGCATGGTTCTGGCCTTATCTGTTCCATTTGAGATGGTAAGATTATGGTTATTCTGCAATCCGAGTTGTGAGCCGGCGTCAAACCAATCCGTATCAGCCGAGGGCATTGTTTTTTCTGCATTCAGCCACTCAATGGGGCTTACTTTATCCAATAAAGCAATTCCGTCATCACCCCGGTGCCATTCAAAATCATATATCTGCGTCACTTCGTTGGGGTCCCGTCCATCGTTAATAGCGGCCTGCCATAAGGCCTGTCCATATTGCTGGGTATTCATCATTTTAATCCTGTTCATGAAGCTGGAAACACCCACATATCCATCGTAGGTTACTTTGGTTTCTCCTGCTTTACCGTTCTTGGTCTGAATAAGAATTACTCCGCTGGCTGCCCTTGACCCATAAATACTTGCGGAAGCTGCATCTTTCAACACCTGCATAGAAGCGATATCATTTGGGTTGATATCTCTCAGATTCATGTTTGTAGGCAAGCCATCTACCACGATCAGCGGTGGGGCCGATCTCATAGAGGTAAGGCCACGGATTTGAACAGTTGCGTTTCCAACTGGGTTTCCATCGGTAGTAATGAACATACCTGGCACCCGGCCTTGTAAGCCCTGTATCACATTGGAATAATTGTTCTTCTCGATTACAGCAGGTGTTATCACGGCAACAGAACCTGTCAGGTCAGCCTTTTTCTGAGTCATGTACCCGGTTACTACCACTTCCTCTAAGGCTTTGGTATCTTCTTCCATTTGAACATTGATCTTCGACTGGCCATTTACAGATACTTCTTTCGTGGCAAAACCTATGTAGGATAAGAGCAGGATATCTTTTTCATCTGCCTGTAAGGTAAAATCTCCTTCTGTGTTTGTGACCGTTCCTGTATTTGTGCCTTTGATGAGTATGGTTACACCAGGCAGTGGACTTCCTTGCTGATCGGTAACTTTTCCGGAAACATTGATTGGTGTAAGCTCTTGCGGTTGAATCTGGCTTGTTTTATTAGCAGGCGCTTGCAAGGGAAAAATCACATACCGTTTATTTCCTATTTTTTCAACAGTTAGCCCATAAGGTTTTAAAACCACATTCAGCAGTTGCTCCATGTTGTTTAAATAAACTTTGGAGAGGTCTAATGAAATTGTTTTATCTTTAATTAAGTCGCTGTTATAATTGAATCGTACCTTTTGCTCCTTTTGAATCTGATTTAAAACAGCCTTTAATGGCTTAGCCTGCAGTTGTATTGTCGTGGGCTGATGGGGAGGCGTTGGTGGTGCAAATGCCACTTGTTGGGCAAAGGTCGGGGTAAATCCTATACTTATTAGAAAAAGGAGTACCCACCGTCCTTTTGGACGTACTTGTTTTCTCATAGTGGTAAAGATTAACTTGGTGGATTATTTATTTCGAAACATAATTTGGTTTCCTTGCTTTATAACCTCTATCCCAAACGACTTAGACAGTACTAAAAAAAAATTATCCATGTCTTGATGGGGTAATGTACCAGTAAATGAAAGCTTCTTCAGTGAATCATTCTCAAAAACCACCCGAATACCTTTGGTATCTTCCAGAATCTGTGCAATTTCAATTAAAGGTTTGGCCTCAAATATCATTTCGTCTTCTTTCCAGGAAGAATACAGCAGCGGATTTACCTTTTTGCGATGCATCTGATTTGTACCTTGTGTATATTCTATAAAATCACCTGGTGCCATGAGAACAGGCGTTTGAATCTCGCCAGATTTAGACAAGCTTACTTTTCCTTCCTGTAATACTACCTCTACCTTATTGCGTCGGTTATTGACATTAAATTGAGTACCTAGTACCACCACCATTAGGCCATTGGTATGCACAACAAAACGAGCATTGGCCATTCCAGGCTTTTTCACTACATCAAAAAATGCTTCCCCGGTTAACTGAACTTCCCGGTCTTTCTGGTCTGTCCAATCGGAGGAATATTGAAGCGAAGAATTGGCATTCAGCACTACCTGCGAACCATCTGGTAAAGTAATATTTTTAATCTGGCTGTATGGGGTACGATGTATGTGTGCCAGGGGGGAATGATCATAGAGCTTTCCCCAGATTAGCCAGGTAGCCAGCACCAGCAGTACAGTAACTGATGCAGCAACAGCACCTTTATACAACCAATTAATATAGAGGTGCTTACTTGTTCTTATCTTTGATTTATTTGTCCCTGAAAACGGGTGTGCCTTTCTACGTTGGTTAATACTCTCCCAGAGTTGTAATTTATCTTTTTCGCTAAGCAGCTTGCCCGGAATACTTAAATCTATGATCAGTTGCCTTGCTTCTGCTACCAGTGTTTTTTTCTCCGGATGGTTCTCCAGCCACTGTTTCCAGAAACTATTTGTCTGCGGATCAGGTGATTTAACCCACTGAATGAAATAGTCATCCACTAGAAAATCGTTTAACTGATATTGGTCGTAGTTCATGTGATAAAAAATGCTGTGGAGAAGAGAGTAAAGCAGGATATTATCCTATTTTTTCTTCTTTAAATGTATAAAGAGGAAAATGGAACAAAATGACCCACACATAGGGAAAAAAATTTATAAATATTTTTAAACCCCGATAAGAACATTCAGAAATGTAGCTATTAAAGCAGGAGTAGTTGCAGAATAATGGTTGTTGCAATACGGGAAATAACAGGTAAAGCAGAAGAAGAGAGAGACTTTGGCGTATACATTTTCTTAAGAATATCTACAGCCCGGTAAATTAATTTATATACCGCCCGTGGAGTGATTCCCATAATAGTGGCAATTTCTGCGAAATCTATATTCTGGTAAAACCGGAGATAAATAGCTTCTCTCTGACGGTCGGAGAGGTAAGTAAGCGCTACATCCAGTTCTTTACATCTTATATGATGTTCTTCTAGCTCCATTAATCGATTTTCAAAAGAAGCTTCTGTATTTTTGAAGACAGGATTGGCGAATTCGTTGGTGAAATTAAGGTCAGCATTCACTTTCTGAGCAATTTCTCTCCGTAGTGACCGGAACAGATAATATTTAATGGAATCGGTGGGTCCCAGATTTTTCCGGCTAAGCCAGAGTGTTACAAATAAATCTTGCAGGCAATCTTTTACGATTTCTTCATTTGGATAAACTCTATATCCATAACTATACAAGACTGGTACATACTTTTCATAGATGAAAGAGTAGGCTTCTTCACTTCCATTTCTGAATTGGTTCCACAAATCTGTATCATTAAAGGAAGAGAATAAATTATCCATTTATTACAAGTGTAACACCTTATATGTATGAAATTACTCTTAAGCAAAGCCAATATAAGAAAAAATATAAAATACATAACATTATAAAGTTATAATTTAAACACAAAGCATTTCGCCAAGTAAATAGTGGACTTTCTCCAAAAAATTGGACGATAAGTTAAGTGTGATTGTATGATAGCCATATTAGGATGATCTCCTGCCATGAAATTATACACAAAAAAAGTAAAGCAAAAGGGTAGTTAATTTAATTACCTCTTTTGAGTAACACCGATTCTAAGATGAAGATTATACACTAGTGCTTAAGTTATCTTCCACTTTTAAGGGAAATCCCATATGCACTTTATCTTTAAAGATTTAGAAGGGATCAAATGCGAAAGCCTCTATAAACGACGGAAATAAAGGTAAACCCAAGTTCCTGACACTACTCACTTCGTAAACTATTTACCGGATTAGCCAGGGCTGCTTTCATAGATTGATAGCTTACCGTGAGCAAAGCTATAAACAGAGTTACTAGACCTGAACCCATAAATAGCCAGGGGCTAATATCAATCTGGTAAGCAAACCCCTCCAGCCACTTGTTTGCTCCCCAGCAGGCAAGAGGCCAGGCAATGATAGTGGCTAATAACACCAGCCTGAGAAAGTCTTTAGACAATAAAGCTACAATACCAGACAGCGAGGCCCCCAATACTTTGCGAATGCCTATCTCTTTGGTGCGTGTTTGGGGGGTATAAGCAGCCAGGCCAAATAAGCCTAGACAGGAAATAAGAATTGCAATTCCGGTAGCTGTGGACACCAGCTTGGCAGACAGCCCTTCAGCCTCATAAAATTTGGCTATGGATTCGTCCAAAAATGTATAGGTAAATTCTTCTTCCGGATACAACTTTTCCATATTCTTTCAATCTGGCGGATGAGGACCTTAAAATCCCCTGCTTGCTTTCCTTGGGTAGATAGCTTGAGACTGAAATCGTAGAAATTATTTGTATGGGTGGCTATGGCTACCGGCTCAATAGCTTTGTGCAGAGATTGAATATGAAAATCTTTTACCGCCCCTACAATAGGTAAATATTTCCCCTCATAATTGAGGATTTTGCCTATCGCTTCTGCTGGCTGGGTAAAACCCAACTGGCGGGCATACGTTTGGTTAATTAAAAATTCACGTACTGTATCACTCGGATGCAGGTTGCGGCCAGCCAACAGAGCAATATTGTACAAATGTATAAAAGTAGTGTCCCCGTCTTTGCGGTAGACATTGTGTTTAAGGATCTCTTTGCCATTATCAAACTCAAAAATATTGGTGATGTATCCATCAGATGCTGGTGGCTGGGTATGCATGCTTAAGGCTTTTATCTGAGGAATTTTACTCAGCTCCTGCTTCAATATGAAATGCTTGTTCACATTTTGATCATTCCAGAAATCCCAGGGCAGAGAAAATTAATAATGGCATCCTGACTGAAGCCCATATCTTTATTGAGCATATAATCAATTTGCCTGCCCATAATCAGGGTGCCTACAATTAATATTTGTGCAAACGAAAACTGGAACACAATGAGTGCCTTGCGAAGATAAGCACTCCTGGTTTTGCCTGAGGATATAAAAGCCTTATTTTTGAGGGCTAGGGCAGGTGCAAAGGAAGAAAGCACAAATGCCGGATACAGTCTACACTTACTACTACAACGATAAGGAGTAAGAAAGCAAGTGTAAAGGGGGCTGAGAGATGTAAGGTTACTCTTTTAGGTATAAATTCTTCGAAAGCACTTAAGGCCAGATTGGCCAGCAGTAGAGACACAACTGCTGCCAGAGTGGCAATCAGCATGGTTTCAGCCAGGAATTGCTTCATGAGTTCAATACGTGTGCCCCCAAGCACTTTCCGTACACCCACCTCTTTGGCCCCTTTTACTGCCTGAGCTGTAATGAGAATTCACACCTCCTAGTAAAGAAGGCGAATAGATCTTCCCGGGCTTTGATGGCGGATGAGAATGGGGAGGAGCGGTGGTAGATCCCCTTTACGGAATTATGTATGTGAATATTTCAGAGTTACCCTGGTCACTGACTATGATTGATGTGCCTAAGAAAAACACAGCTAATCGTTCGCTGAAAGGTGTAGGCAAAGGCGTATACAATAAGTTCTGCCTGTCACGGTCCCGAATTGAAAGGTAATGGTACGGCTTATCCTTCGCTAGTAAATATCAAGGAGAAGTATAATCAAACTCAAGTAAAGCAGATCATAGAGAATGGCCGGAATATGCTGCCTGCCTTTAAGCAGATACCAGAAGGTGAAATTCAAGCCTTGTTAACCTTTCTGCTGGACTTAGAGGAGAAAGGACCTACTTTAGAGGCAAAAAAAGGAGAAGTGGCCAAAAAAGCTGGTGGAGCCGAAGCGGATAACATTGCCGGAAAGAAAACAATTCTCGATAAGGTACCCTATACTATGACCGGCTACAACCGCTTTTTAGATAAAGATGGCTATCCCGGAATCAAGCCTCCTTGGGGACCATTGAATGCAGTAGACCTGAATAGTGGTAAATTGTTGTGGAAAGTGCCTTTAGGCGAATATACGGAGTTAACCAAATAAGGCATTCCACCTACTGGTACAGAAAACTATGCAGGACCCTTGGTCACTAAAGGAGGACTTGTGTTTATTGCAGCTACCAAGGATGCAAAGATTAGAGCTTTTGATAAAAAAACTGGGAAGGTACTCTGGGAAGCACAGTTACCTGTACATATGCTACTCCTGCAATCTATACTATCGATGGCCGACAGTACGTAGTCATAGCCTGCGGAGGAGGAAAAATCGGTAGTAAGTAAGATAATGGCAGCGGTTGACATAGTCAAAATGACCCCGCCCGCCTAGTGCGCATTGAGTACAAAGGCGGCAATTGCAAACCCCTTATCCAGGTAGCGACCTCTAAAAGAGGGAGGGGTGCAGTTCCTTTCGAAGCCCATCTTCTATTGGATGGAAATAAGGATTTTGACAATGATGCCTCAAGTACGTCTGGAAAGTGATCTCCGCCGTGGTAGGTGCTATCCGCACTTTAACGGAAGAAAATCCTATCCATTTAAAGTAAGGGTTTACAGGCTGCCCTTTCAACTGTATTTGAACATTCTACCTTTGACTTAATAAGTGTAAAAAATCAATACGCTTAAAAGTAATAATCTTAGTGAATTCAGTATTGAAGTCTTTTTGAACATAGAAGTTTGAAACCCTTACTAATTGGTTTGATTTTCTTTACCGATGAGAGTATGCAAAGCAATAACTTTGCAGCATGTCGCATTCTGGTGTTATATCTATCTCTCAATTTCATCCTTGTCTACAACTCAAAGGTTTTAAAGCCTATAAAATAGAGCTTGGCCTAACAACTGCCCCTCTTACAAGCGCAGAGATTTTTATAAACTCTATTTGATTACTGCAAAAAGTAGAATTTATTATGGGGAGGAAGAAATAGAAATTGATGGAAGTGTCTTGTTTTATGCCAGTCCTAATGCTACTTACAGATGGGAAAATACTTCTCTAGCGCAGAGTGGATATAGTTGCACTTTTACGGAAGCGTTCTTGAGAAGGCATCCTCATTTAGGAGCCTTTTTGCACTCACCCATATTTGGCCTGGGAGATATAGCTCTTTGCCCTTTAAACCAAGAGCAAAAAAAACATATGACTGCTATTTTTGGGCAGATATACTCCGCTCAAGATTCAGACTACTTCTTTAAGCATGAGCTTATTAATAATGGGCTGCATGTGCTTATCCATGAAGCATTAAAAATGCAACCTTAGGAGAATAGCTCCAACTGTTAGAAAACCTGATACGTATTTTCCATTTTGTTTATGTCTTACCTTTTACTAGGCAGCACACTACTGCTCCAAGATTTGTCCATTGCTTTCTTACCTATTTCAGATATAAATGTTTGAAATTCATACTTATTCGTTTGATTTTCTTTACCACTTCCCCTATTCAAATGTATACCTTTGCATAAACTAAGTAAGAGTACACAATTAAGTATAAGATTTTGGCAAATTGTATCTTTGCTTATGCGTTATATCAAGAAGATTACAGACAAGCAAAAACAAGACTTAGAGAAGATTCATAAAGATAGTAAAAGTTATCAGGAACGTAACCGTTGCCAATGTATACTGTTATCCAATCAAGGCTATCAAGTACAGAAGTTAGCAAGCATTTTTCAAGTAAGTCAGTTAAGTATTTATAAGTGGTTTGATCGCTTTGAGAAAACAGGTGTGGTAGGGTTAAAGAACCAAAAAGGGAAAGGCAGAAAACCCATCCTTACTACCAGTAATGCTACCCATGTTGAAGTAGTGGAAAATAGCATAGAGAAAGAAAAACAACAACTTAAATTAGCTAAGCGAGAGATAGAAGCTAAATTAGGCACGGCTATGAGTGAGATGACCTTGAAGCGGTTTTTAAAAAAATTGACTACCGATGGAAACGTTTCCGTAAATGGATAAAGCCATTGCAAAACAAAGAAGCATATGAGCAGAAAGTCAAGCGATTACATGCTTTGCTTTATTTGGCACAGACAGGCAGTATAGATTTATATTTTGGAGACGAATCAGGGTTTTGCCTTACCCCTTGTGTACCTTATGGATGGATCAAAAAAGGCGAACACGCCCCTATTTTATCCCAAAGAAGTACAAGGATAAATGTATTTGGCTTGTTAAGTACAAATAATGAGTTGCTTACTTATCAGAAAAGTGGGAGTCTAAACGCTGACTTTATCATTGAATGTGTAGAGGCCTTCTCAACATCTATTTCCAAGTTTACTGTCATAGTCTTAGACAACGCCTCCTGGCATACATGTGGCCTATGGGAAGTCAAAAAAGAAGAATGGGAACAGAAAGGATTATACATCTTTTTGCTGCCTAAGTATAGTCCTCATCTTAACAGGATCGAACGATTTTGGAAGCAGGTGAAATATCATTGGCTCAAAGCCGAAGACTATCTGTCTGTAGAAGCGCTTAAGGAGGCACTTTATACCATCTTTTCAGGATTGGGTACTTACTTTAAACTTGATTTTAAAAAACTTGAAGTAGATGAAAATATTATACTTAATTGTGTTTAATTACTTAATTAACCATTAAATATGAAATAATCCCTTCAGGAAGAAGTACAAGCCTTCCTGCCACCGGACGCTTATCTTAATGGTAGAGGAGAAATTTGCAACGAATTGTTTTAGAAACAAGTTACACTTAGGTAGTTTAATGTCTGCCCAATAATGGGTTATCCATACCTGTACCTTCCGGCCTGCAACAATTCAAATCATAAAAGTCTTTAGCATCTTAGTTAATTTTTAAAGCTTTTCAGATGAAAAACCAAGCAATACGTTCCGTTTCGGACTTTAATAATGAACTAAAACTGAAGGGATTTAATGTATTCCAAATCGAGGCTGACGGCAATGCTGTACGTATGTACAGCAGAAAGGACTTTTATAAGATTTGTCTGACCACGGGCAAAAGTATCATTCACTATGCCGACCGGAGCTTTGAAGCCGAAGGCACCGTTTTGTTTTTTGGTAATCCACACATTCCTTACTCCTGGGAAACCCTTTCAACGATCTATGTAGGGTATACCTGTCTTTTTTCGGAAGGTTTTTTTGGCGCATCTGACCGTTCCGAAAGTCTGCAGCATTCTCCTTTATTTAAAATTGGCGGAACGCCCATTTTAAAGATAACAGAGGGGCAGCGGGAGTTTTTAAATACCATCTTTCGTAAAATGATTGAGGAGCAGAAGGCCGATTATGCTTATAAAGACGACCTGATGCGCAACTATATCAATCTAATCATTCATGAGGCGTTGAAACTGCAGCCTTCAGAAAACTATGATCAACACAAAAACGCCTCTTCCAGAATTACTTCGGTATTCATGGAACTCCTGGAAAGGCAGTTTCCCATTGAGAGCCCGGATCAGCCTTTACAATTAAAAACGGCTCAGGATTATGCCAGCCACTTGTCTATTCATGTCAATTATCTAAACCGGGCAGTAAAAGAAGTGACCGGTAAACCGACCACTGCTCATATCACCGAACGGATCATCTCTGAAGCAAAAGCACTACTGCAACATACCGACTGGAGTATTGCAGAGATTGCCTACAGTCTGGGCTTTGAGTATCCTACTTACTTCAATAACTACTTCAAACGAATAACCGGTAATACACCTACCTCTTTCCGACCTTGATTGGTTTGAAATTCTTAGGTATTGGTTTGATTCTCTTTACCACTAAGGGTAAAGGTAGAGTTATCTTTGCAGTATATTTTTAAACTCAGTAACAATAGGAAAGTAGAAAGAGAAAATATCTCCAATTACACTACCATAGACATAAGGAGTAACCATTGGGGAAAGTGCCATGGCTACTGCCCAAACAATAGTCAGCCGGGATGTCACAGCAAACACAGTTATAGGCAGTGTGCCTTCAAATATTTTTAAAACAATTCAGTACTTATTAAAAATGAAAAACTATGAAAAAGATAGCCCTTATAACCGTTTTGTCCATTCTACTTTTTGGACAGGCTTATTCGCAAACAAAACAAAATAAAGAAACCTTGAATAACACAGAAAATAAAGAATATTACACCTTTAAGCTAAGCGATAAAGTGACCCGCCAGGCAGTAACGTTTAAAAACCGGTATGGTATCACCCTTGCTGCCGATTTATACATACCTAAAAATCGTGGCAGTGAGGCTTTGTCAGCACTTGCCATTAGTGGTCCGTTTGGTGCCGTGAAAGAACAGTCGTCCGGACTGTATGCACAAAATATGGCAGAGAGAGGCTTTGTGGCCCTTGCCTTTGACCCATCATATACCGGCGAGAGCGGAGGAGAACCCCGTAATGTGGCTTCACCAGACATCAATACGGAAGATTTTAGTGCAGCCGTAGACTTTCTTAGTTTGCAGTCTTATGTAGACAGGTCCCGTATTGGCATCATTGGTATTTGTGGGTTTGCTGGCATGGCGCTGAATGCTACTGCCGTAGACAAACACGTCAAAGCTGTTGCTACCACCAGTATGTATGATATGTCACGGGTGATGGCAAAAGGCTATTTTGACAAGCTTACTCTTGATGAGCGAACTCAACTGCTTGATCAACTGAACGGGCAACGTTGGACAGATGCTGAAAAGGGTACACCTGCTCCATCCACCAATAACCTACCAGAAAAGTTGCAAGGCAACGAACCCCAGTTTGTAGTAGATTATTTCAATTATTATAAAACGCCACGTGGGTTTCACCCTAATTCGATTAATTCAAACGGTGCATGGACGGCAACAAGTCCGCTTTCGTTCATGAATATGCCGCTGCTGACTTACATCAAAGAAATAGCCCCACGTCCGGTTTTGCTGATTGCCGGTGAAAATGCACACTCCCGTTATTTTAGCGCAGATGCTTACAAATCAGCAGCCGGGCAGAAAGAGTTACTAATTATCCCTAATGCCACGCATGTTGATTTGTATGATAAGTTAGATGTTATTCCTTTTGATAAGCTGAGATCATTTTTCAACGAGAATTTGAACAAGGGCAAGCGTCAGGATGTTTCAACCGGAAAGAGTGCTGTTTCAGCAGCCGGCAACTAATCCATCAACACAATATGGCTAGAATATTTATCACAGGCTCAGCAGACGGCCTTGGACAGTTGGCAGCAAAGGCGCTGCTTCGTGAGGGACATCAGGTGGTACTTCATGCACGTAACCGGGAGAGGGGAGTGCAGGCTTTGAATAAATTACCCGGTGCCGAGGATGTACTGATAGCTGATCTTTCCAGTATGGAGGAAACTAAAGCATTGGCTTTTGAAGCCAATGCTTTGGGCGTTTTTGATGCGGTTATTCACAATGCGGGTGTGTATCAGGTGCCAAAGAATAGCAAGGGTACCGAGGGGTTACCCCTATTGTTTACTGTAAACAGTATTGCTCCCTATATCCTAACCTGTTTACTACAAAAACCAAAACGGCTTATCTACCTAAGTTCGGGTATGCATCTCCAGGGTGATTCAAGCTTAAAAAATCTACCCGTTGGCACACACATGGGAAACAGTCATGTAAGTTATGCTGACACGAAGTTGCATGATGTAATCCTGGCTATGGCTGTTGCACGGAAATGGAAGGATGTGTATGCCAATGCAATAGATCCCGGCTGGGTGCCCACCAAAATGGGTGGAGCAGGGGCGCCTGATAACCTAGAGAAAGGTTTTGAAACGCAGGTATGGCTTGCTGTAAGCAATGATCCAGGAGCAAGGGTAAGCGGTCAGTATTTCCACCATAAAAGACAAGCACATTATCTGCCAGCAGCTAACGATATAACCATACAGGAAAAATTCTTTGCCTTGTGCGAACAGATTACAGGTGTACGCTTCGATGACGAACAAATCTTCGTATAAGATAACCAATAAGTGCGGCAAAGCCAGAGTAGTCTTGACAGCACCTGTATTTCATGCCCTTACAGCTTTACGATCTTAAATCTAAAGACCCAACCTGCTTCTACGAAAGTTTGAATAGGTCTTTTCTTTCCTTTTTGTGTCATACTTGGTTTGAAATTCTTAAGTATTGGTTTGATTTCCTTTACCAGCAGGTCTATCCCCTAAGTTATCTTTGCATAACTCTTAAAGCTTAATGCTAAAATCCTCTAGGTGGACACACGCGCATGTAGACTTTCCTAAAACCACAAGCCATGAAATATTCACTGTTCATCGTATTTTTCCTATCCTCCTTATTCACGAGTTTAGCCTCTTGTAAGAAAGAAGCCTCTCTGCCCAGTAACCCGGATACGGAAGATACAAACAGTAACAATACTCTAAACCCTACCGGAAGTCAAATGAGAATTAAGATCGGAAGTAGTACGTTCACGGCAACGTTGTATGACAATGCTACTGCAACTGCATTTAAAGCCTTGTTGCCGATGACTATTACAATGAGTGAGTTAAATGGAAATGAGAAGTATTTTGATTTAGCAGACAATCTACCTGCCACTGCAACGAACCCCGGAACAATTCAAAACGGTGATTTAATGCTGTATGGTTCCAACACGCTGGTGCTTTTCTATAAATCCTTTTCTACCTCTTACCGTTATACTAAGCTTGGACGGATCAATGATACCTCCGGGCTTGCTGCCGCCCTTGGCTCTGGAAATGTGCTGGTTACGTTTGAATTGGAGTAGAAGTTAAGATACCGAGCAAGTGGTTTAAACAATTAAAGGCGTATGCCATCCTTTTACTATTGAAAAGAAGCTCTTTACTGGTTCTTCATTGAAACCACTACCATATAAGTAATGAATACTTGTCACTTAAAAGGTGTACGAAAACTGTCCAGTGATCCTTCCCGTACATCCATACTTTACTAAAATAAGCGTAGAAAAACATAAAAAATCTAAAAACAACTATATATGGAAAATGTAAAAACAACAGAAAAGGAGCCACCACTCTTAAGACAAAAAGTATAAAAGCATTTGGAACCGAAGCGGCAAAGGCACCCTTAAAAGGGTTAACCATTAACCGCAGACATACTACATCCCATGATGTAGAAATTGACATTTTGTATTGTGGTGTTTGTCATTCCGACCTGCATACGGCCAGAAATGAATGGCATGGTACTATTTATCCATGCGTCCCAGGTCATGAAATAGTCGGCAGAATTGTACGTGTCGGAGATCATGTCAGCAAATTCAAAGTAGGCGATGTGGCAGCGGTAGGTTGTTTGGTAGATTCCTGCCGGGAATGCCAATATTGTCAAGAGGACCTGGAACAATATTGCGAAAAAGGGAATATTCAAACCTATAATTCACCAGATAAATACCTGGGTACCCAAACCTATGGCGGGTATTCAGAAAGCATTGTGGTGGATGAAAGCTTTGTTTTACGGGTACCAGAAAATCTTGATTTAGCCGCTACTGCACCACTGCTATGTGCAGGCATCACTACTTATTCTCCCCTTAAGCATTGGAACGTAGGCCCCGGCAAAAAAGTAGGAGTCGTTGGCCTGGGTGGTTTGGGACATATGGGAGTTAAAATTGCTAAGGCCATGGGGGCAGAAGTGATCGTATTTACCACTTCTGCTTCGAAAGTGGAAGATGCCAAACGCCTTGGGGCTGATGATGTTGTACTATCCAAAGATGAAGCGCAAATGGCAAAGTATGCAGGCAAGCTTCATTTTGTATTGGATGCCGTTTCGGCACAGCACGACATCAATGCGTACTTAAATTTGTTACGGGTAGATGGTTCATTGGCTTTGGTCGGTGCGCCAGAACTTCCGCTTCCGGTAGCAGCATTCAGCCTGATCCCTTTCCGGAGAAGCTTCGCTGGTTCGATGATTGGAGGTATTGCCGAAACGCAGGAAATGCTTGACTTCTGTGGCAAGCACAATATTGTTTCAGATATAGAAATGATCAACATCGGGCAGATCAATGAAGCCTATGAACGCTTGCTGAAAGGCGATGTAAAGTACCGCTTTGTGATTGATATGGCATCCTTGAAAAAGTAAGGTTGTTAAAAGCAATATCCCAATTAAAGAAGGTGTGTCCTGCACCTTCTTTAATTGGAAAACAGATGCAGGAACGTGATCAAGGTTTTACGATTCCAACATATTGATCCAACGAAAACGACCGAGACTGTTGGATGCATAAAATTCGGAGGGGTAAAAGCACTATCTAAGTGAATCAAAAATATTAACTAACACCAAAAGCCATGCAGAAGAAAACCAAAATTGCCCTTTCCTATACAGTTCTTCTTTTACTGATTAGTACCCTTCTTGGCTGCAGTGGCGACAAGACACCAATTAGCGAATCAACAGCAACCGATTCAGCCCAGGAACCCCTATTTCCCAGAGGTGAAAAAGGCCCGGCATCAAACTTTACCGGTAATGCCTACAATACTGCTCTTCTGCCTAATGACTCCACCTACCATACACTGGTGGGCAATGTCTACTTCGAAAAGGGAGCCAGATCAAACTGGCATGTACATCCGGCTGGACAGATCCTGATTGTTATTGATGGGGAAGGGTATCACCAGATGGAAGGAGAGCCAAGGCAATTGATGAAAAAGGGGGATGTAGTGAAATGCCCACCGAATGTAAAGCATTGGCATGGAGCAAGTGAAAAGGGTAGCCTTACACAAATGTATATATTGCCTAATACTGAGAAGGGAATTGTGACATGGTTGGAGCCCGTCACCGATGAACAATATACATCCATGAATAACTGATGGCAATGAACTGCAAAATGGAGCCTGCTTACTTAAACAAAAACACAAAATGGATATTATCAGAATAGGTTCTCAGCCTTCCATTAAAGGCCCCGAAGACTGGTTTACCGGCTCAGTCCGGATTGATTATATATGTCAGCCCAACGAGCACAGACGAACAGCGGCAGCAACGGTAACATTTGAGCCGGGAGCAAGAACGGCCTGGCATACGCATCCGCTAGGTCAGACACTCATCGTAAAGGCGGGAGTCGGTTTAGCGCAACGGGAAGGCGGCTCAATAGAAGAGATTCATCCAGGTGATATTGTTTGGTTTGAACCCAATGAAAAGCATTGGCACGGTGCATCTCCCACAATAGCCATGACTCATATTGCCATGCAAGAGCAACTAAACGGAAAAATGGTAGACTGGATGGAAAAGGTTACCGATGAAGATTATAAGAGCTATAGATAAGATTTTATCATTGGTAAAACCTAGCGAGCGATTTATGCCCAAATCCCAAATAAAATGAGCAATCAAGCAGACCATCAAGATATTTTTCAGCGGATGCAAGCTGGCGAGCCCTTGCGAAACGATGATCCGGAGTACCCCAGGTTTGCGGAGGTTGTTGCTCGTACCATCCGGCTGGTTACCCAAATGAATGCTTCCGCTGAGGATGTACACCAGGTCCGGAAGCAACTAAGTGAGATCACCGGCAGGGAGATAGATGCTTCCACCACTATTTTTCCTCCCTTTTACACAAACTTTGGCCGCTTTATTAAGCTAGGTAAAAACGTGTTTATCAACCACGGCTGTTCCTTTCTGGATTTGTGCAACATTACCATCGAAGATGAGGTGATGATCGGCCCCAAAGTCAACCTGATTACCGAGAACCATCCCTTAGATCCAAATGACCGGAAAACAGTTCTTCTCAAACCAATTGTGGTAAAACGGAATGCCTGGATCGGTGCAGCTGCTACCATTTTGCCTGGCGTAACTATTGGGGAAAACGCAGTAGTGGCAGCCGGAGCAGTCGTGAGCCGGGATGTTCCTGCAAACAGCATTGTAGCTGGTGTTCCAGCTAAGGTGGTTAAAACCTTGTAGCAATGACTATCCTAACATAGCCAAGTAAATAATATCCACCTAAACTTTTACCCGTATGGCTTCTAAGAAGCTGTATAAAAAGGGTAAGAGGAGGAAGCAGTACTCAAAGTAAATTAAGTTTGTAGTGCCAACTAACAGACAAATTCCCATGAGTACTACTCAAAGCAAGGTAAAACGAAAGAAACATCCAAGTGACATCACTAAAAATGGCTGGAAAAAGTTAACTCCGTATCTACCGGAGAGCAAGTCGGACTCCCAAAAGGGGGGCGCGCATCCGTAGCCTTGAAAGAGGTAATGGATGGAATCATGTATGTAGTGAAAACCGGTTGTAGGTGGCGCAGTATGCCCATGACCTGCCTCATTGGTCAACAGTCTATGGCTATTTTGACCCTTGGAGTAAAAGCGGGTTATGGCAGCAGATTCACTCGTTCTTAGTCCGGAAAGTGCGTCGGCAAATGAAAAGAAAACCCATGCCTAGTGCAAGCAGTTTAGATTCTCAAAGTGTAAAGACGACTGCTTGTGGAGGAGAGCATCGGGGATTTGATGCGGGCAAGCTTGTTAAAGGCCGAAAACGCTTCATTCTTACCCCTACACAAGGCTTACTAGTAGCCGTTTGGATTTGTGCAGCGAGTGTGTCGGAAAAGCAAGGCGCTAAACAGCTTTTACGCTATATCAAATTAGTACCTTGCTTGCAGGAGTTGTGTAGCTGTATCCAGCTAGTGTGGGTAGATGGTGGATACCGGGGAGAAGATCTACTTAAGTATATTCAAAAACTTTGGAACTGGACCTGGCAACTAGTACTGAGAACGGAGGAGGAGAAAGGCTTTAAGCTTTTACCGAGAAGGGGGGTGGAACGTACTTTTGCTTGGCTGTTAAATGCCCGCAGGTTAAACAAAGACTATGAAAAGAACCAGAGAAATAGCCAATCAATGGTGTATGTAGCCATGATTCCAATCTTGTTAAATCGCCTTAAATAGTTTTAAAACAGTTTCTAAGGAGATCTAACCCTTTATTATCTTTTTTGTAAAAAATAAAAGAGTGGTTAATCTATATCCCCTTTTATGATACGATAGCAATGGGCAATAGGGGAGGAGATATAGGCTATTCTGCCAAGAATCTATTTCATGATTGCAAGGAGCCATTCCTGCTCTATGGTTAATAACTCATCCTGGTTCTGCTTTGAAACGTATATTTCTAGTAAATCAACCACTTGTTTGCATGGCAAAACCTTTTAGCAGTAGGATTAGTAAGCTCAATCAACTCAAGAAAAGATTAAGGATAGATAACCAAAAGCTATTATCCTATATAGATTCTCCCCTTAGCGTTCATCAATTAGAGTTAATTCTAGGCGCAGAGGATACTATTTATCTCACCCAAGAAAATGTAGAACTGCTTGAAAAGGCTATGCAGATAGCCCTTGCGGCAAATCAACCACCTGCTAACCCTGCATAGTCTACAAAGCATTAATGTATCACTCTGGGGGAAAATCCCTCACCTTCAGGTGAAGACTTTAGTTTAACTATCTTTGCATACAAAATAAACAGGTATGCAAAATTACCGAAAAACAAGTCATACGACATATGATTGCAAGTACCATCTTGTCTGGATAACCAAATATCGGAAGAAAGTCCTAACCAGCATTGTTGCAGAGCGGGTCCGAGAGCTGCTCCGGAGTATATGTAAAGAGCACGAGGTAGAGATACTAAAAGGTCATGTGTCGAAGGATCATGTGCATCTGTTTGTGTCGGTGCCGCCACATTTGGCCATAAGCAAATTAGTGCAATATTTGAAGGGTAAGAGTTCTTACAAGTTATTGTCAGAAAATAAAGATTTGTCAAAAGCTTTTTGGGGCGGCATCTCTGGGGCCGGGGGTACTTTGTGGCAACTTTGGGTAATGTGACAGACGAAGTAATCATTGAATACATACAAAACCAAGAAAATAAAGAAACTGATGATGACTTTACCATTGCCGAGTAGCTTCAGTTAGCTTCAGCCGATTATAAACGCATCGGCTTCTAGCCGATGGTAGTTTAGTAATATGCCTATGACAGCTATTTTATTGAGTCAATTTGATCAATTCAGACACACTAGAAATAAAGCCAAAGGGGAAGTTAATCAAATGTATATATTTATTCTCTGTGTTATTTGTACATTTATATCTGACTTTATACACTAATCGGTTAGTAGTCTTTTCTATTCAAGATCGAAGTTAATGCCTATGTTATTGGAGTAGTTCAATATTGTTAAATAAGAGTCTATGCTGCTTTTTGAAAATACTTTCCATAATCGATTGAAGGGGCAAAGGTGATTGAAAGTGAATGGTCTCTTCAACAATAGAAAAGGCTTTATCCTCTTTTATAATAAAGTTCATTTCAATTTTGGTCATCCTCATAACGGTTGCACGAATGGTTATAGTTTTCTCCGCCCGGTTGCTTTCAACCGTGACAGGATAGGTAAAGGAAATAGGTATAAAACCAACTTTTAAAGTTTCATAAATTAAATAGGTGCTCTTTTCAATGGGGTTAATCTTAGTAATAACAGGATGGACAGAAACAAATTTTTGCATATCGGTTAAGTAGTCAAAAATGATATGAGCAGGCTTATTTATGATAAAGGTAAGTTTCATCGTTGTCTTTCTACCTTAGTTATGATTCTTATCGACATGGCATTAACCTTTAGATTAGATCAATATAATAATTCTAATCTATTGATACAATAAAACTTTTATCGTAATATTTGTGGGTAAGTGGGTAAATCTTGTACTGCTTTAGGATAAGCAGAGTTATCCATCTTATCAATAAACAGGCAGCCAGTGCACTATAGCCTAATAAGGAGTTAAGTACCAACAAAATTATTTAGGTGATCATTCAGGCGGTAAGTTAAGTAACTCGAAAGGGGCGATTAAATTAAACACCCGATGTGTTGTTAATTAATCAGTTGAAGATATTTTGCTCTGTTGTCAATAATAACCCATAGGATAATGATTAACAGAATAAAAGCCATAGGTAGCCCTTGAGGTGCGACTGTGAGGTGTGTCAACAGGATTCCCAGTATTACCGGTAGGAGGATAATTGCTCCAAGTGCTCTATATTTTGGTATGATCAGCAGTATTCCTCCAAGAATTTCAGCCACAGCAACTAGTGGCAGTAACCAGCCTATCTGCATCATGGCTGTGCTCATTTTTATCATTTCTTGCGGTAAGTCCTCAGGCACTGGCATATAGTTAAAGAACTTGTTGAGTCCTGCATTTAGGAACAGCAGTCCGGATAGTAAGCAAAGAATAAAGGTAATTTTCCCTTTCAGTTGCAGCGGTTGAATAATACTGATCGTTGTCATAGTCTTTCTAGATTAGGTTGTGAGACTGTTTACCTTACAAAGGTGGAGAGAGTTATTCAAAGAGGCAGGGTGTAAAAACGACATTTTAGATGACTTTTGCGTCATTGACCACCTATCCACCTAAGAAAACCGCTTAGGATTTTCTAGAAAAAGAGTCCGTACTAGCTCGAAGACCTTTATCCACAAGGGCAGCTGTTGACCGGCTTGCAATCAATGGGAGGAAAAAGGCAAAGGAAGATCAGCGAATTTACCTCTTTACCTCTTCAGCTACCAGCATGTAAGGGTCGGAAAGAAAGAAGATTCATTTGAAATTATAAGCGAATAGTTTGTTTTCCTTTTACCTACGTTAAGATTTTACAGGAATACCAAAGGGGTGGAATTTGTAACTGTTTATGGTCTATTAATAGAAATGGGCAAAAGGAGAAAGTGAAGTATCAGGAATATTATTTTCCACTCTTATCCCTTACTTTACACAAAGCTATTTATTTAACCAAGTTGTTTTGAGCATCAATAGCCTATATTTCTCTATATTGTCATATACGCGCTATAAATATCCCCCATATAACGTAAGTACAGATGTTAGTGGCAATTTCCAAGGAGGCATTTTGACATTTGTAGGCTATAAGCGACTATTCGTTAATTATATGAAGCATTTGATAGTATTCTTTCTATTTCTCACTTCACAGGCAACCGCCCAAGTGCCAAAGTTATATAATCATATCGCCAACGATGTACATATAATACATTCCCGGGTGCTCAATCAAGACCGCCAGGTATACATTCATGTACCAAAACTCGATTCTTTGGATATAAACAAGCCCTTGCCCGTGTTATATCTCTTAGATGGGGAAAATCATTTTCACATCCTTTCTGCCTATATAGAATATTTAAGGCATTGGCAGGTTATTCCTCCCATGATAGTAGTAGGCATTGTTAGTATGGACCGGATAAAAGACCTCACGCCTACCAATAGCTTAATCAACTTTGATGGTAAAGTTGATGCTAGATATAAGACATCAGGGGGTAATGAGCCGTTTTTTAACTTTATTCAACAGGAATTGATGCCTTACATAGAGACTACTTATAAAACCTCTCCTTTTAAGATATTTGCCGGACATTCCTTTGGTGGTCTTACCACCATTCATTGCATGCTTTTGCGTTCCCATATGTTTGATGCCTATATTGCCATAAGCCCTTCCCTATGGTTTGGCAATAAATATGTTTTACGATTAGCAGAACGAAAACTACCAACTCTATCCATGAGGGATAAAAAAGTTTTTTACAGCGTAGGCAATGAAGAGGGTACTTTTGGAGATGACTTGTCCAAATTTGATAAACTGTTTAAAGATGCTGGTTTGAAAACAGTTGAACACAAATTTAAACATTATCCTTTGGAGGACCACATGAGCGAACCAATTCCTGCCTATTATGATGCACTACGATTTGTTTACAAGGATTGGAAACCCGATACAACCAAGTGATATACTTGCAGTAAATAGGAATTAAATCACTCAAAAAAACTGCCATCAACAATTCATATCAATCACGCCGGCACGCTGCATATGCAAGCGATGGTCTTTTCGAAAATCGATTAACAAAAAAACAATCAAAAGTATTAATATTCTCTATAAAATAGATTATATATCATTATCTCTCCCAAAAAAGATTGTTGGTAATCGTGTTTACCCCTGAGCCAAGGCAGTCTATAAAAACTATTGTTTCTCTTCTACTTTTAATGCTGAGGAGTAAAAACATAGGTTTTCTCAATCATATCTCTGGATTTGACAGAAATTGCCTTATTAGCGATATCTGTCCAGGAGGTAGCCCCAATGAGTTTATTGGCCTCTTCTTGGGAAAGGGTGATGACTTGATTTTTCTCAACAAGTTTGGCCTGGTAGAAAGCATTGGTTTTGGACCAATATTTAATAATGAGTTGTTTTTCTAAGCGCATTGAGTTAGGAGATTTCTATTATCAAACTCTACGTAAATGTGTTACAAAAGATAAGCCGTTTTTACAATATTTATTTCTCCTTATTGTAACATAAAGCTCTTTGATTGTTCAGAGAGGGTGTGTTAAAATAACTCCCCTTTCCTGAAACTGCTTCATCACTCTGTGTCCTCCTAATAAAAATCGGTCAACTTTTTTTAGGACGGCACACTGTCCTTATATGAGCAGATTGGCCTTCTATCAAAAATTTTATTCAGGGATGATTTTGTTCCGGTGTATTGGTAAATCTACTAGTGATGACATGCATTTAAAATCCAAAAATCTTCAATAGTTGCTGCAAATGATGCAATTTTACTATATTAGTTATCCCTTGTATGATTGACATATAAAATGTTTAGGGTAGATTTCTCCCTTATCATGAATTGTTTTTTTAGATATCTTTTTTTTCTTACGGCCTTTATTCTAATGGCCTTAACCGGCTGGGCACAGCAATCTTCAGATCGGTTCAGGTTTGAGCATATCACGGTAAACGATGGTCTGGCGCATAGCGATGCGATGTGTGTCGAGCAGGATGCTGAGGGCTTTATCTGGATTGGTACAAACGAGGGAATCAATCGTTATGATGGTTATGAATTAAAAAAATATTCCTTACCAATAAACACTTTTAGCGGCTTATCCGGTAACCGGATCCGGGATATATATACCGATGATCAAAATCGCTTATGGGTAGGGGCAGAGAGTGCCGGTTTAAGCCTGTTTGACGCCAATCACGACCGTTTTATCAATGTTAACCAACTGGTACATGCCTCAGTAAATCAAGCTTTGATTAAACGACTTCAACTGGCCGATGTTGAAGTTATCACTGCTGATCTAAAAGGACGTATCTGGGTAGGTACGCGCTCGCATGGGCTTTTTATGCTGACCTTTAACGCCGCCAACCAGCTAACCCATATTGAGCAGATCGGCTTGTTGAATGCCACTGATGTTTTATATGGTGTATCAGCCCTGGTTACCGATTCAGATGGAACGATTTGGGTTGGTACGCTTACCCATGGGTTGTGGTCGGTCAGTATGTCACAAACAGAAGCATTGCTATCTTTGGCTAAGGCAGCCCCGCTTACGGCCTGTTCTATCCGGGCTTTACACCTTGATTACAAAGGTAATCTCTGGATTGGGGCCGACGGGCATATTCTCTGGGTAAGTCAGGCAGAACGTCACGCACACCAGTCCTTTTCAATGCATCCCTTGTCCCAACCTGTTAAGGAGGTCGAATGCATCTATCTCGATTCGTTTGGTCATTTGTGGGTTGGTTCTAATTTCGGTTTGTTTGTATGGGACCCCCAGTCAGTGCCTGATTCCTCCACTCAGCTTCCCGGCTTATCTGATAATTACAGGAGATTTTTGCCAAAAGATTTTGATGTACAAAATATTAACTCTGTACGCGTTGAACAAATTTTTGAAGACCGTAATCAGGTACTCTGGCTATCCACTCCTTCTGGTGGTCTTAATAAAGTAAACCTGCGTGATAAACCATTTACAAATCTGCAGCGAATGGCTAATGAGCATCCGACGCTGGCTGATAATTCGGTTAATGCCATTCTGAAGGACGAAACCCGTAACTGGCTGTGGATTGGTACGCGTAATGGCTTCTCCCGTTACGACTTTGCTACCAAAACGTATCATAATTATCTCAGTCAGCCGCTGGCTGGATATGCGAACGGAGTCGATGTATCAGCGTTCTGCAAAGCCTCAGATGGTACGCTGTGGGTGAGTACGCGGTTCAGCGGCCTGATAAGGTTGAAAGGTAACCAACTTCACACACAAACAGGGCTTGCTGGTGGTTTGTCACTGCAGTCCAGCCGATTGGAAAGTATGGTAGAAGACCGGTATAAGAGTATCTGGGTAGCTTCTTTTGAACTGGGCTTGCTGCGATTTAATCAGCAGGGGCAACTGTTGCAGCGCTTTCACATGGGCAACAGCGACCTGCCCAGCAATCAATTTACGTTCTTATTGTATGACCAAGAAAAAGATCTTCTGTGGGCCTCTACCAAGAATGCAGGCGTGCTAAAGCTAGAGGTAAGGGCTACTTCACTCCGGGTACAAAAACAGTTTTGCTACAAACCCGGCGACAGCACAAGTTTGAGTGTTAACTATGCCTGGCCACTGGTCAAGGATCATCAGGGACGGCTTTGGATAGGCACTATTGGCGGAGGATTAAATGTATTAACTACTGATGCAAAAGGAGAGGAGGTGGTCACTCGTTTGGATGGGCAATTACCCCTTTCCGATATAGAAAGCTTGCTTGAAGACGAAACCGGTCAGCTTTGGCTGGCAGGAACTGGTTTGCTTCGTTTCAACCCGGAAACTAACCAGTGGGTGCCTTATCACGTCCAAGACGGCATCCAAAGCAATTCTTTTAAGGTGGGTGCCGCCTGGAGGGCTACTGATGGTACGCTCTTCTTTGGTGGCATTAACGGAGTTACTTACTTTCAGCCCCGGCTCATTCAACCCAATCCTGATGCCCCTGTTGTTCGCTTAACCGGGCTACGCATCTTCAATAAGCTGGTGGAGACGGATAAACCCATCAACGGGCATGTTATTTTAACAAAAGGCATTCAACAGACAAAGGCCATTACCCTCCTGGCTTCCGAGAATGACTTTTCACTTGATTTTGTGGGACTGAATTATGCCAATACCCGCAAACATACCTATGCCTATCAGCTTGTTGGCTATAATGATAGCTGGATTATGGCTGCTCCCGGGCAGCGGTCAGCCGGTTTTGCCAACCTGCCCGCCGGGGAGTATACGTTGCTGGTGAAAGCAAGCAATGGCGAAGGAAAATGGTCGGATAAACCCGCCAGGCTACAGATTACCATACTGCCTCCCTGGTACCGGACATGGATGGCTTACCTGCTGTATACCCTGGTGCTGATTGGCGTGATGCTAGCCTATCGACATATTACCCTGACCCAGCAAACCTTAAAAAATAACCTTAGCCTTGAAAAATTTAAGGCTGATAAAGAAAAAGAATTGACTAACCTTAAACTTCGTTTCTTTACCAATATCTCGCACGAATTACGTACCCCACTTACCTTGATTATGGGTCCCGTTGAGGAACTTGCTACAGCAAAAGGTCCCTCTTCCGGGTTCAGGGAGAAAATGAGCCTGGTGCAGCACCAGACCCGTAAGCTCTTGCATCTGGTCAATCAACTCATGGAATTCCGGAAGGTAGAATCGGGGCATATATCTCTCCGTGCCAGCAAGGATGACATCGTTTCATTTGTGAACGAATTATTTATGATTTTCAGGTTTAAATCTGAAGAATTACGGATTGATTATGCCTTCGAAGCACCAGCCGTGCCGGTACAAATGTATTTTGACCGGGACAAACTGGAAATTATACTGACCAATCTAATGGCCAACGCATTAAAATATACTCCCCAAGGAGGCAAAATAAGGCTGATCCTCTCAATGGTTGGTTCGCCTGGGGAACCGGCAGTATTTCAGGACAGAAAGCTGCTTGATAATTATCTTCAGATTATCGTGCGTGACTGGGGAATTGGCATGAAACCTGCGGAAGTTGAGCGGATTTTTGATTCCTATTATCAGGCATCAACTATTGAAACTATGCACATCATGGGAACCGGTATTGGCTTGTCGCTGGTGAAACAGTTTATGGAGGTTCACTTCGGGGAAGTAATGGTACAAAGTGAACCCGGGAATGGAACTGAATTCACCCTGCGTCTGCCTTTTGGTCAGGCGCATTTATCACCAACAAATATTATAAACAAACCACCCGTAGATACACCTCTCGTTCAAATGGCTGAAGAGCCGGTTGCCATAAGTCAAACGGAGGGTTCGGATAAAGTGGTAGCTAACGCAGGATCGGCCAGCATTCTGGTGGTTGAGGATAACGACGAATTACGGCATTATTTACAGCAGCTTCTTAGTCCTGCCTATACCGTTTTTACTGCCGGAGATGGGGAAGAAGGATGGGAAAAAACATTGAGTATTCAGCCTAATTTAGTAATTAGTGATATAATGATGCCCCGCAGCGATGGATTGACTTTATGCCGCAAAATAAAGCAGCATCCTAAAACGGAACATATTCCGGTCATCTTGCTGACGGCTCGGGTGGCGGCAGTTCATGAACTGGAAGGGCTGGAAATGGGTGCCGATGAGTACATGACCAAACCCTTTAACATGAAAATTCTGCATGCTAAAATAGCTGCTATTCTTCATGTACGGCATCAGCTTAAAGAGTATTACCATCGCCAGATTTTGTTGGAACCAACCAACATAGTTATTCCTGATTCTGAACGACAACTGTTGGAAAAAGCGATGAGTATCATAGAAGCCAATCTGCAGGAACCGGAATTCAATGTACCGGCGCTGGTTCGGGAAATGGGGATGAGCCAGTCTGCTTTTTACAGGCAGATTAAAGCCATCACCGGACAATCAGTAGTCGAGTTCATCAAGGATGTCCGGATGAAACGGGCAGCCCAGTTACTTTCTACCGGTAAGATGCGCATATCGGAAGTGGCCGAACAGGTAGGGATGAACGACTTAAATTATTTTCGCAAAACCTTTCAAAGTGTGTTTAACATGTCCCCGTCAGAGTATGCCAGGCAACACCAGAATTTGACCAGCGTTGAGTAAAATTCATCATAGTTGAATTAACTCTATCTTCAATTTTATATTTTACAGCAAGCGCGGACCTGGTTTATTTCAGAAAGAGAAGCCCTATTTTTTATCAAGCAGAATGTCTTAATATGATTGGTTTCCACTTTATTGATTGCACGCCTTCGTAGTATTAATATTAACAACCCTGCTGGATGTGCGCTCTTTTTTGGATACGCATCTATGTTAATGTAAACACGACAGCATCCCTTTCTAATCACCGACCCAAATCTCATTACTTTTCCAGAACCACCTTCCGAAATGTTCAACTAGTGAGCAGGTCTAATTCTTATGCTTAGCCTACCTGCTATTAATTATTTAAGGGTCGGACTGATCTGTCGATACCGTAAACGGGGTGCTGTAAAGTAAACTGAAGCGTAAAATATGTACTCAAATGGCATTGTAAAGATTTTAGCCGAAATTACCCCCGCTTTTTGACGAAAAATTACAGTAACAAAATCATTCTCCTGGCTTATTTTGCACTATTTAACTAATTACTGGCCTTATTCATTGCGCTGCCTGTCACTAGCAGTCGAAAGGGTTACCGCAGTTGGGCATCGCTTACTCCATCTATAAATACTCTTTTACCTGACATAATTTTACCTGACAAAAACTTAAATTGTATGGAAACCTTTAACATTAATCGTCGCCGTTTTATGAAAAGCACCGGTGCAGCCCTGGCTCTTTCCACATTTGGTGCACGAGGTTTGGATTTGATTCACCCGGCCAAGACCCTCCGTGTCGCGCTTATTGGTACAGGCTGGTACGGCAAAAGTGACTTGTTCCGCCTGATTCAGGTCGCGCCTGTAGAAGTGGTGGCCCTGTGTGATGTGGACAAAAACATGTTGAATGGTGCGGCCCAGATTGTTAGTCAACGCCAGAAATCGGGTAAAACGCCAAAACTCTATGGCGATTATCAAAAAATGCTTGCCGAGAACCAACTGGACATTGTCCTCATTGGCACTCCAGACCACTGGCACGCCCTGCAAATGATCGATGCGGTGAAAGCCGGGGCCAACGTTTACGTTCAAAAACCCATTAGTGTCGATGTGATGGAAGGAGAAGCGATGGTTGCGGCTGCCCGTAAGTATAAGAAAGTAGTACAAGTTGGAACGCAGCGCAAAAGTACACCCCACCTGATTACCGCCAAGCGGGATATTGTTGACGCTGGTCTGCTGGGTAACATATCGCACGTAGAGATGTGCTGCTATATCCACATGCGTGCCAACGGCAACCCGGCCCTTCAGCCCGTCCCTGATTTTCTGGACTATGAGCGGTGGACCGGACCGGCTCCACTGCGTCCCTACGATGGCCTGCCGCACGTGCGCTGGTGGCGGACGTTTACGGAATATGGTAACGGCATCATGGGTGATATGTGCATTCACATGTTCGATACGGTGCGCTGGATGCTTAAACTCGGATGGCCGAAGCGCATTAGTTCAGAGGGGGGTATTTACGTTCAGAAAGAAGGCAAGTCCAATATATCTGATACGCAATCGGCTGTTTTTGAATATGATGGCCTGAACTGTGTCTGGCAGCACCGAACCTGGGGTACGCCCACTAATCCGGACTATCCCTGGTCATTCACTCTCTATGGAGACAAAGGCACCCTCTGGGCCAGTACCATGCAATGTGATTTTATTCCGGAGGACAAAAATGGCAAAAAAATTCATTTAGATGTGGTGTACGAAAAAGAGAAATATCCGGAGGATCTGACTGAGCCGACGAATCCAAAAATTGAGTTGAACGCTGCGCCAGCCACGCGGCTGCACATGCTCAACTTCTTAGACGCCATTGACAAAGAAAGCCGTCCCATTGCCGACATCGAAGAGGGACACATTTCTACGGCCAGTTGCATTCTGGCTAACCTTTCTATGCAGACAGGCCGGCCCGTCGTATATGATCCGCAAAAACGTGAAATTGTAGGTGACCGGGAAACCAGCAAATTGCTAGAACGTCCTTATCGACAGCCATATACGCATCCCCATCCAGGCAAAGTATAAGGGGAAGATGGCTAGTATCTCTGTCAAACAATCTCAACTTGTGACTACAATGCGCAAACGATGCTTAACACTAACTTAGGGCGAGCCAGGTAATCACCATAGCTTATCCTCCGTTAACACATGATGACAATGACAAACCAGATTAAAAATAGCCTCTTCCTGCTAGTCGTTCTTCTAGCCTCCATTACGGGTAAAAGCCAGACTAAGTCCGTATATACAGGCTATGTAAACACGTTTATTGGCACCGCCCCACTATACGAACCTAAAATTATCGGGTATAAGTATCCTGAAGGTTGGCGTTCATGGGCCGGGCTTACCTTTCCGGGTAGTTCACTTCCCAATGCCATGGTGCAACTAAGCCCGATGACTGAATACGGGTCTGGGGCAGGCTATGAGTATGAAGATTCGCTTATCTATGGATTTACGCACACCAACAAGGGCCATTGGAACCTGTGTAACATTCCCATCCTGCCGCTTTCTAATCCGGGTAGTACGTTTGGTTCAACTTTCAGTCATCAAAAGGAAAGTTCCTCACCAGGCTTTTACCAGGTGTATCTGGATGAGTATAATATCAATGTAAAGCTAACCTCGACGTTACGGTGTGGCTATCACCAGTATGCGTTCAAAAACAACATAGGCAGGCAGATACTTTTTGATCTGGCCAAAGCCAATAACAAAGTATCAGACTGGATGATAGAGCAGGTTGGCAGCAGAGCGGTACAGGGGTATCAGCAAACAGGAGAGCGAATATACTTTTATGCTGCCCTGAACACAGATATTGACCGGATGGAGGAAAAAGAAGAAGGGGCACGTACCGGTCATGCCATCGTTCATCTGGCGAATGGGGGCAAAAATCCTGTTGAACTTAAAATTGGACTCTCATTTGTGAGCGTAGCAAACGCAAAACAAAACCTTGAAAAAGAAATAGGCAACAAATCATTTGATGCCATTCGTCAGGCCGCCACACAGACCTGGGAGAGCTTATTATCATCCATAAGGGTAAAAGGCGGCACAGAAAAGCAAGAGCAGATGCTATATTCGTGCCTGTACCGGTCGTTTCT